>NZ_QXMG01000029.1 GCF_003569765.1 Caldimonas tepidiphila
CCGGCACCTCCACCCCGGTCAGGCACTGGGTCGAGGTGCTCGACGAGGCGCTCGAGGCCCGGCCCCCGGTCCGCCCCTGAGCGGGCCGGCAGATCCGTTTTCCCATCTCTTCCTCCGCCTCCATGAACCACAACCCCATCCGCTCGCTGCTGATCGCCAACCGCTCCGAGATCGCGATCCGCGTGATGCGCGCCGCCTCCGAGATGCGCATCCGCACCGTGGCGATCTACTCGCAGCAGGACCGCCACGCGCTGCACCGCTTCAAGGCCGACGAGAGCTACCTCGTCGGCGAGGGCAGGAAGCCGCTGGCGGCCTACCTCGACGGCGAGGACGTGCTGCGCATCGCGCGCCAGGCAGGCGTGGACGCGATCCACCCGGGCTACGGCTTTCTCTCCGAGAACCCGGACTTCGCCGAGGCCGTCATCGCCGCCGGCATCCGCTGGGTCGGCCCCTCGCCCGAGGTGATGAGGACGCTCGGCAACAAGGTCGCCGCGCGCCATGCGGCGGTGGAGGCCGGCGTGCCGGTGATGCCCGCGACGCCCCCGCTGCCGCGCGAGCTGGATGCGTGCATCGCGATGGCCGAGCTGATCGGCTTTCCCGTGATGCTCAAGGCGAGCTGGGGCGGCGGCGGGCGCGGGATGCGCGTGATCGAGTCGGCAGCCGAGCTGCCCGTGGCGCTGGAGGCCGCGCGCCGCGAGGCGCTGGCCGCCTTCGGCAACGACGAGGTCTACTTCGAGAAGCTGATCCGCCGCGCACGCCACGTCGAGGTGCAGATCCTCGGCGACCTGCACGGCAACGTCGTGCACCTGCACGAGCGCGACTGCACCGTGCAGCGGCGCAACCAGAAGGTGGTCGAGCGCGCGCCCGCGCCGTATCTCGATGCGCCAGCCCGCGCCCAGCTGTGCGACCACGCGCTGCGCCTGATGCGCCGGGTCGGCTACACCCATGCCGGCACGGTCGAATTCCTGATGGACGCCGACACGGGCAAGAGCTACTTCATCGAGGTCAACCCGCGCATCCAGGTCGAGCACACCGTCACCGAGATGATCACGGGCGTGGACATCGTCAAGGCGCAGATCCGCATCACCGAGGGCGGGCACATCGGCGTGGCCGAGGGCGCCAACGGCGAGCTGCACCCCACCGGCGTGCCGGTGCAGGAGGCGATCCCGCTCAACGGCCACGCGCTGCAGTGCCGCGTCACCACCGAGGACCCGGAGAACGGCTTCCTGCCCGACTATGGGCGGCTCGCCGCCTACCGCAGCGCTTCGGGCTTCGGCATCCGGCTCGACGCGGGCACGGCCTACGGCGGTGCGGTCATCACGCCCTACTACGACTCGCTGCTGGTCAAGGTCACGGCCTGGGCGCCGACCGCGGGCGAGACCGTCTCGCGCATGGACCGGGCCCTTCGCGAGTTCCGCATCCGCGGCGTCGCGACCAACCTGCAGTTCCTCGAGAACGTGATCAACCACCCGGCCTTCGCCGCCGGGGACATCACCACGCGCTTCATCGAGAACACGCCCGAGCTGCTGGAGTTCACCGCACGGCGCGACCGCGCCACGAAGCTGCTGAGCTTCCTCGGCGAGGTGGCGGTCAACGGCAACCCGGAGGTCAAGGGCCGCGTGCTGCCTGCCCTGCCCTTGCCGAAGCCCGTGTTGCCGAAGCCGGACCTCAACGCGCCGGTGCCCCCCGGCACGCGCGACCGGCTCAAGGCACTCGGCCCCGAGAAGTTCGTGCAGTGGATGCTCGAGGAGCGCCGCGTGCTGGTGACGGACACGACGATGCGCGACGCGCACCAGTCGCTGCTGGCCACGCGCATGCGCACCGCCGACATGCTGCCGATCGCGCCGCACTACGCCCGGGAGCTGTCGCAGCTGTTCTCGCTGGAGTGCTGGGGCGGCGCGACCTTCGACGTGGCGATGCGCTTCCTGAAGGAGGACCCCTGGCAGCGCCTGGCGCAGCTGCGCGAGCGCATCCCGAACGTGCTGTTCCAGATGCTGCTGCGCGGCTCCAACGCGGTGGGCTACGCCAGCTACCCCGACAACGTGGTGCGCCACTTCGTGCAGCAGGCCGCCAGCCAGGGCATCGACCTGTTCCGCGTCTTCGACTCGCTCAACTGGGTCGAGAACATGCGCGTGGCGATCGACGCGGTGCGCGAGGCCGGCGCCTTGGCCGAGGGCACGATCTGCTACAGCGGCGACCTGTTCGACGCCACGCGGCCGAAGTACGACCTGAAGTACTACGTCGGCATCGCGCGCGAGCTGCAGAGGGCGGGCGTGCACATCCTCGCCATCAAGGACATGGCCGGCATCTGCCGCCCGAAGGCCGTGGCCGCGCTCGTGAAGGCGCTCAAGGAGGAGACCGGGCTGCCGCTGCACTTCCACACCCACGACACCAGCGGCATTGCGGCAGCCTCGGTGCTGGCCGCCATCGACGCGGGCTGTGACGCGGTGGACGGCGCGCTCGACGCGATGAGCGGGCTGACCTCGCAGCCCAACCTCTCGTCGATTGCCGCAGCGCTCGCCGGCACCGAGCGCGACCCGGGCCTGAGCCAGCACGCGCTGCACGAGGCCTCGACCTACTGGGAGGGCGTGCGGCGCTTCTACGCACCCTTCGAGTCCGAGATCCGCTCCGGCACCGCCGACGTCTACCGCCATGAGATGCCGGGCGGCCAGTACACCAACCTGCGCGAGCAGGCCCGCGCGCTCGGCCTGGCGCACCGCTGGAGCGAGATCTCGCAGGCCTACGCGGACGTGAACCAGATGTTCGGCGACATCGTCAAGGTCACGCCCACCTCCAAGGTGGTCGGGGACATGGCGCTGATGATGGTGGCCAACGACCTCACGCCCGCCGACGTGTTGAGCCCCTCGCGCGAGGTGGCCTTCCCGGAGTCGGTGGTGTCGCTCTTCAAGGGCGAGCTGGGCTTCCCGCCCGACGGCTTCCCGCCCTCGCTCGGCCGCAAGGTGCTCAGGCTCGGCCCCAACGACATGCCGCCCCGGCCCTACCGCCCGGGCGACTGGCTGGAGCCCGCGGACCTGGAGGCGGTGCGCGCCCAGGCCGAGCGCGAGTGCGGGCAGCCGATCGGCGACACCGAGCTCGCCTCGTACCTGATGTACCCCAAGGTCACGCGCGACTTCCTCGCCCACCAGCGCCAGTACGGCGACACCTCGATCCTGCCCACGCCGGTGTTCTTCTACGGGCCGCAGCCGCAGCAGGAGATGGCGCTGGAGATCGACCCGGGCAAGACGCTGCTGGTGGCGCTGCAGACGGTGGCGCCCGACGGCGACGCGGCGCACAAGGTGCAGTTCGAGCTCAACGGGCAGTCGCGCACGGTGCGCGTGGCGCGGCCCGAGGCTGCGGGGGCCGCGAAAGGGCGGCCCACCGCCGATGCGACCAATCCCTGGCATGTCGCGGCACCGATGCCCGGCGCCATTGTCAGCGTGGCGGTGCAGCCCGGGCAGCGCATCAGTGCGGGCGCGACGCTTCTGGCGCTGGAGGCGATGAAGATGGAGACGCACGTGACGGCCGAGCGCGACGCGGAGGTCGAGGCGGTGCTCGTCGCGCCCGGCGACCGTGTCCAGGCCAAGGACCTGCTCATCGTGCTGCGGGCGCCCGCCCCGGGGGCTTGAGAGCCCGGCCACAGGACGCCCCGGCCGCGGCGGTGCGAAGCCGCTTCGCCCCCCCTCACTCACAGGGTGCCGGTACCCCCGAAGACGGGCGATCCTTCGTTCGCCACCTCTCCTGGGTGTGCTCCAGTCAGTGAGAAGCGTTGAGCCCCGGCACCCGCCGGGGCTTTTTTTTCGCCATCCCGGGCCCCGCCGGGATCGCGCCACGGGCGCCGCCTGCGTGGGAGGCGCTCAGCTCAGCGGCACCGCGGTGTCGGACGAGGATTCCTGCAGCCGCGCGCGGGCGGCGCGTTCCCGCAGGCCGAGCCATTCGTTGCCCACCAGCGCCGCGAGCACCAGCGTGCCGCCGCCGAGCACCGCGAGCGAGGGCTCCTCGCCGGCGCCGAGCCAGGCCCAGGCCACGCCGAACACCACCTCCAGCAGCGACAGCAGCGCGATCTCCGGCGCGGGCAGCACGCGCGCGAGGCGTACCGCGATCAGGCAGGGGATCGCGAGCTGGAACACGCCCAGGCCGGCGAGCAGGCCGAGGTCGTGCGCGGAGGCCTGCAGCGGCCAGGCGAGCGGCAGGCTCGCAAGCGAGGACAGCACGGCGCCGATCAGCACCGCCGGCAGCAGGTCCGGCGGCCGGGCGCCACCGGCCCGGGCGGAGGACGCGTGGTGGCTGATGTGCTGCGTAATGGTCCAGTTCACCGCGGCAGCCAGCGGCACGCCGAGCGCGACCAGCGTGCCGAGCAGGTGCCGGGCGTCGCCGCCGCCCGCCTCGCGGCCGTACATCCATGCGATGCCGAGCCCCGCCACCGCGATAGCGCCCCAGGTCCGCGCCGGCAGCCGGTGGCCGAGCGCGGCGCGCGCCAGCAGCGAGGTCGCCAGCGGCGCGAGCGCCATCGTCACGAGCACGTTGGCGACCGTCGTCAACGACAGCGCCAGCATGAAGCACGTGAACATCACGCCCCAGCAGGCGCCTGCCGCCCACACCGGCCAGCCGCTGCGGAACAGGCTGCGCCACAGCCCCCGACCCTGCATCGCGCCGAGCGCGACGACGAGGAAGGCGGCGTTGAAGAAGCTGCGCCAGAAGGTGATCTCGAAGCTACGCGCCGCCTCGAGCTGGCGCGTCACCAGCCCCGCGATGCTCCACAGCAGCGTGACCCCGACCATGGCCCAGACGGCATGCCGATGGGAAAGCGACGGCGAAGAAACCCTGTCCACATCCGACCCCCGGAAAACGAAACGGCCCGCCGACTGCAAAGCCGGCGGGCCGCCACGGGAAGGGGGAGAGGCGCTGCGCACCCCTGCCCCGACTCGACGGGAAACGCGCTTACGCGGCTTCGCGCTGTGCGCGCTTGCGCTCGTGCTCCGCCAGGAAGCGCTTGCGCAGGCGGATCGACTTCGGCGTGATCTCGACCAGCTCGTCGTCCTCGATGAACTCGACGCCGTACTCCAGCGTCAGGTCGATCGGCGGCGTGATCTTGATCGCGTCTTCCTTGCCGCTGACGCGGAAGTTGGTCAGCTGCTTGGTGCGCGTGGCGTTGACGACGAGGTCGTTGTCGCGGCTGTGGATGCCGACGATCATGCCTTCGTACACCGGGTCGCCCGCCTTGACGAACATGCGGCCGCGATCATCCAGCTTGCCCAGCGCGTAGGTGAAGATCTCGCCCGCGTCCATCGAGATCAGCACGCCGTTCTTGCGGCTGGCGATCTCGCCCTTGTGCGGCTCGTAGCCGTCGAAGATGTTGGAGATCAGGCCCGAGCCGCGCGTCAGGTTCAGGAACTCGTTGCTGAAGCCGATCAGGCCCCGCGCCGGGATGCGGTACTCCAGGCGCACGCGGCCGCGGCCGTCCGGCTCCATGTTCACGAGCTCGCCCTTGCGCTCGCCGAGCGCCTGCATCACGCCACCCTGGTGGCCTTCCTCGATGTCGGCGGTGACCATCTCGATCGGCTCGCACTTGACGCCGTCGATTTCCTGGAACACCACGCGCGGCTTGGAGACGGCCAGTTCGTAGCCCTCGCGGCGCATGTTCTCCAGCAGGATGGTCAGGTGCAGTTCGCCCCGGCCCGAGACCTCGAAGACGCCGTCCTCGTCGGTCTCCTTCACGCGCAGCGCGACGTTGTGCTGCAGCTCCTTCTGCAGGCGGTCCCAGATCTGGCGGCTGGTGACGAACTTGCCCTCGCGGCCGGCGAGCGGCGAGGTGTTGACGCAGAAGTTCATCGTCAGCGTCGGCTCGTCGACCTTCAGCATCGGCAGCGGCGTCGGGTTGGCCGGATCGGTCACGGTCACGCCGATGCCGATCTCGTTGATGCCGTTGATCAGCACGATGTCGCCGGGGCCGGCCTCGGTGACCTGCACGCGGTCCAGGCCCTGGAAGGTCAGCACCTGGTTGACGCGACCCTTGACGGACTTGCCCTCCGGGCCCTCCATGACCAGCACGTCCATGCCGGGCTTGACGGTGCCCGCGCTGATGCGGCCCACGCCGATGCGGCCGACGAAGGTCGAGAAGTCGAGCGCGGAGATCTGCAGCTGCAGCGGCGCCGCCGGGTCGCCCTGGTGGGCCGGCACGTGCTTCAGGATGGTGTTGAACAGCGCCGACATGTCGGGGCCCCACTGCTCGCCCGGCGCGCCCTCTTCCAGCGAGGTCCAGCCGTTGATGCCCGAGGCGTAGACCACGGGGAAGTCGAGCTGCTCGTCGGTGGCGCCGAGCTTGTCGAACAGGTCGAACGCGGCGTTGATCACGGCGTCGGGCTTGGCACCCGGCTTGTCCACCTTGTTGACCACGACGATGGGCTTCAAGCCCAGCGCGAGCGCCTTCTTGGTCACGAAGCGCGTCTGCGGCATCGGGCCTTCCTGCGCGTCGATCAGCAGCACCACGCCGTCGACCATGGAGAGCGCGCGCTCGACCTCGCCGCCGAAGTCCGCGTGCCCCGGGGTGTCGACGATGTTGATGTGGGTGCCTTCCCAGCTCACGGCGCAGTTCTTGGCCAGGATCGTGATGCCGCGCTCGCGCTCGATGGCGTTGTTGTCCATCACGGTGTCGACCACCTTCTCGTGGTCGGCGAAGGTGCCCGACTGCCGCAGCAGCTGGTCGACCATGGTGGTCTTGCCATGGTCGACGTGGGCGATGATGGCGATGTTGCGAATCTGTTTGCTCATGGGATGGCTCTGTGGCCCGGGCCGTTTCAGGCGTCGGGCGCGGTGTCGAATCCAGGGGGTGAATCGGGTCGAGTAAGGAGGCCCTGGACCTCCAGCGGACTCAACAGCCGCGTTGAAATCAGTTCTCCGGCCCGCACGCTCGCGCTGCCGAGGAAGGCCCGGGGCTCGGGGCCGTAGACGCGCACCTGCGCCGCATCCGGCAACGCCACGCGCCGGCGCATGCCGGACAGGAAGCGCCCCGCCTCCTCGGCCGACAGCCGCAGCTGCGGCCAGTCGGCCAGCAGTGCGTCCGGCGGCAGCAGCAGCGCCTCGCGCCCGGCTTCGCTCATCGCCTCGAGGGCCTCCAGCGTCACTGCGCCGGCCAGCGTCAGCGCGCCGCTGCCGGTGCGGCGCAGCGCGCTCAGATGCGCCCCGCAGCCTAAGGCTTCCCCGATGTCCTCGGCGAGCGTACGGATGTAAGTCCCCTTGCTGCACAGGACGTCGATCACGAGGCGTTCATCCTGCCACTCGACGATGTCGATGCGATGAATCGTGACGCGCCGCGTCTCGCGCTCGAGCTCGATGCCGGCGCGCGCGTACTCGTAGAGGGGCTTGCCGTCGCGCTTGAGCGCCGAGTACATCGGCGGCAGCTGCTCGATCGGGCCGGTGAAGCGCGCGCAGGCGGCGTCGATCGCCTCCCGCGTCGCCGCGACCGGGCGCGTCCTCAGCACCTCGCCCTCGGCGTCGCCGGTGGTCGTCGTCTCGCCGAGCTTCAGCGTGGCCCGGTAGGCCTTGTCGGCGTCGAGGCTGACCTGCGAGAACTTGGTCGCCGCACCGAAACAGAGCGGCAGCAGGCCGGTGGCCATCGGGTCGAGCGTGCCGGTGTGCCCGGCCTTCTCGGCGCGCAGCAGGCGCTTGGCCTTCTGCAGCGCGTCGTTGCTCGACAGGCCCAGCGGCTTGTCGAGCAGCAGCACGCCGTGCAGCGCGCGGCGCGGCACGCGCGGGCGCTGCGGCTGCGAGCCCTTCGGCGCACGCGCACGCGGCTGCGCCGCGGCGGAAGCCTCGGCTCCGGTCGCGGGCGAATCCTGCATCGGGCGTGCGTCGTCCATGCTCACTGCCTCACTGCTCGTCGGCGTCGCGGGCGCGCGTGGCGTTGGCGCGGTTGATCAGCGCATTGAGGTCCGCCGCGCGCTCGGTGGTGCGGTCGAACACGAAGTGCAGCGTCGGCACGGTATGGATCTGCAGCCGCTTGAACAGGCTGTTACGCAGGAAGCCGGCCGCCTCGTTCAGCGCCGTCTCGGTCTCCTCGGCATCGCCGACGAGCAGCGAGAAGAAGATCTTGGCATGCGCGTAGTCGGGCGTGACCTCGACCGCGTTGATCGTGACCATGCCGACGCGGGGGTCCTTGAGGTCGCGGATCAGCTCGGCCACGTCGCGCTGGATCTGGTCCGCGACGCGGAAGCTGCGGTTGGGAGTCGATTTCTTGTGTCGCATCTCACACCTCTCGCTGGAGAAGGGAGCCCTGAAAGCGACCGGACCCCGCCCTTTTCATGGGGCGGGGTCCGGTCGCTTCGCAGGACTGGGCGCCGCCTTACAGCGTGCGTGCCACTTCCTTGATCTCGAAGAACTCGAGCTGGTCGCCTTCGGCGATGTCGTTGTAGTTGCGGATGTTCAGGCCGCACTCGAAGTTCTCGCGCACTTCCTTGACGTCGTCCTTGAAGCGCTTGAGCGAATCGAGCTCGCCCGTGAAGACCACCACGTTGTCGCGCAGCAGGCGCAGGCGCGCCGTGCGGCGGACGATGCCGGAGGTGACCATGCAACCCGCGATCGCGCCGACCTTCGACGAGCGGAAGACCTGGCGGATCTCCGCGGTGCCGATGACCTCCTCGCGCTGCTCGGGCGCCAGCATGCCGGACATCGCTGCCTTCACGTCATCCACGGCGTCGTAGATGATGTTGTAGTAGCGCAGGTCGACGCCGTTGTTCTCCGCGAGCTTGCGTGCACCCGCATCGGCGCGCACGTTGAAGCCGACGATGACCGCCTTCGACGCGATCGCGAGGTTGACGTCCGATTCGCTGATGCCGCCGACCGCGGCGTGCACCACCTGCACCCGCACCTCGTCGGTGGAGAGCTTGAGCAGCGACGAGGCCAGCGCCTCCTGCGAGCCCTGCACGTCGGCCTTGATGATCAGCGGCAGCGTCTGCACGTCGCCCTGGCCCATCTGCTCGAACATGTTCTCGAGCTTGGCGGCCTGCTGCTTGGCCAGCTTCACGTCGCGGAACTTGCCCTGGCGGAACAGCGCGATCTCGCGTGCCTTGCGCTCGTCGGCCAGCACCATGAACTCGTCGCCGGCCTGCGGCACCTCGGTGAGGCCCTGGATCTCGACGGGGATCGACGGGCCGGCTTCCTGAGTCGGCTTGCCGTTCTCGTCGAGCATCGCCCGCACCCGGCCGTAGCTCGAGCCCGCCAGCACGATGTCGCCGCGCTTGAGCGTGCCGGACTGCACGAGGACCGTCGCGACCGGGCCGCGGCCCTTGTCGAGCTTGGCCTCGATCACGAGACCCTTGGCCGGCGCGTCCTTCGCCGCGGTCAGCTCCAGCACCTCGGCCTGCAGCAGCACCTGCTCGAGCAGGTCGTCGATGCCCTGGCCGGTCCGCGCCGACACCGGCACGAAGGGCGAGTCGCCGCCGAAGTCCTCGGGCACGACCTGCTCGGCCACCAGCTCGCTCTTGACGCGCTCGACGTTGGCGTCGGGCTTGTCGATCTTGTTCATCGCGACGACGATCGGCACGCCGGCCGCCTTCGCGTGGTGGATCGCCTCGCGCGTCTGCGGCATCACGCCGTCGTCGGCCGCGACCACCAGGATCACGATGTCGGTGGCCTTGGCACCGCGGGCGCGCATCGCCGTGAAGGCGGCGTGGCCCGGGGTGTCGAGGAAGGTGATCGTGCCGCGCGGCGTGTCGACGTGGTAGGCGCCGATGTGCTGCGTGATGCCGCCCGCCTCGCCCGCTGCGACGCGGGAGCGGCGGATGTAGTCCAGCAGCGAGGTCTTGCCGTGGTCGACGTGGCCCATCACGGTCACGACCGGTGCGCGCGGCAGCTGCTCGTAGTCCTGCGCCTTCTCGTCTTCCTCGAGGAAGGTCTCCGGGTCGTCCAGCTTGGCCGCGAAGGCCTTGTGGCCCATTTCCTCGACGAGGATCATGGCCGTTTCCTGGTCGAGCTGCTGGTTGATGGTGACCATCTGGCCCAGCTTCATCAGCTTCTTGATGACCTCGGAGGCCTTGACCGACATCTTGTGCGCGAGGTCCGCGACGCTGATGGTCTCGGGGACATGCACCTCGTAGACCTGCGCCTCGGACGGGGCGACGAAGTTCGACGCCGAGTCGTTGCGGTCGCCACGGCGGCCGCCAGCGCGACCGGCCGGTGCGCGCCAGCCACCCGGACGCGCCCCGCCCGTGTCGCCACGGGTCTTGAGCGCGCCGCGCTTCTTGGCGGCGTCGTCGGCCCAGCTCGACGACAGCTTCTCGGACTTGACCGACTTCTTGTCGCCGGGCTTGGCGGCACCGGCCGGCGCGGGCGCGGCTGCGCCCGGCTTCGGCGCGGCACCGGGAGCGGCGGCCGGCTTGTGGATCGTGCCCTTGATGCCTTCCTTGGGCGCCTCGGGCTTCTTCTCCTCTTCCGGCTTCTTCGCGACCATCACGCCCTTGCGGGGCGTGGCCATCATCGCGCGGATCGCCGCGGCCTCGGCCTCGGCGGCCTTGCGGCGGCGCTCCAGGTCGGCCAGGCGCTGCGCCTCGGCGGCCTCGACCTCGGCGGCCTTCACCACGCGCACGGCGGGCTTGGGCGGCTCGGCCGGCTTCGCGACCGGGGCGGGTGCGGGCGGCGGGGGCGCGGCGGGACGGCCGTTGTCGCCGCCCACGGTGGCGGTGGCGTTCTGCTTGGCGCGCGCGGCAGCGGCCTCGGCGGCGGCACGCGCGGCGGCCTCAGCGGCGGCGCGCTCGGCAGCCTCGCGCTCACGGCGCGCCTGCTCCTCGCGCTCGCGGCGCTCCTGCTCCTCGCGCTGGCGGCGCTGCTCGGCGAGCGCCTCCTCCTGCGCACGCAGGCGTTCGGCTTCCATGCGGGCCTCCTCTTCCTGGCGACGCAGCCGCTCCTCGGCTTCCGCCGCGGCCGCTTCTTCCGCCGCGAGGTCGGGCGCGCCGACGCCGCCGGCCACGGCCGGCTCGTCACGCTTCACGAACACGCGCTTCTTGCGCACCTCCACGGGGATGGTGCGTGCGCGACCGGTGGCATCGGCCTGCCGGATTTCTGTGGTCGATCTCTTGGTCAGGGTGATCTTCTTGCGATCGGCACCGCTGGTGCCGTGGGCGTTGCGTAGGTATTCGAGCAGACGTTCCTTGTCTGCATCTGTCAGCGAATCCTGCGGGGAAGCCTTCGCCACCCCGGCGGACTTGAGCTGCTCGAGCAGCGTCGTCGCGGGGCGGTTCAGCTCGGCAGCGAACTGAGCGACGGTGGTGACGGCCATTGTGTAGTCCTTGGCGAGCGGTGCTGTGTGCCTGTTGCGTGGTTCCGGGGGCGACGTCGTGCCGTTCAGGCGGTGAACCAGTGTTCACGCGCCTTCATGATCAGCGCCTTCGCCTGGGCGTCGGGCACCCCGGTGATCTCGGTGAGCTCGTCCACGGCCAGATCGGCGAGGTCGTCGCGGGTATGGATGCCCGCGCCCGCCAGCTTGGCGATCAGCTCCCCGTCGAGCCCGTCGAGATCGCGCAGATCCTGCGACACCTCGTCGAACCGCTCCTCTTTTGCGATTTCCATCGTCAACAGCACATCCTTGGCACGGTTGCGCAGTTCGTTGACGGTGTCCTCGTCGAAGGCTTCGATCTCGAGCATTTCCTGCAGCGGCACGTAGGCCACTTCCTCGAGGCTGGTGAAGCCTTCCTCGATCAGGATGTCGGCGACCTCCTGGTCCACGTCCAGCTTCTCCATGAAGAGCTGGCGGATGGCCCCGCTCTCCTCGGCCTGCTTGGCCTGGGATTCCTCGGCGGTCATGATGTTGATGCGCCAGCCGGTCAGCTCGGACGCGAGCCGAACGTTCTGGCCGCCTCGACCGATGGCGATGGCGAGGTTCTCCTCGTCCACCACCACGTCCATCGCGTGGCGCTCCTCGTCGACGACGATCGACTGCACGTTCGCCGGCGCGAGGGCACCGATCACAAATTGGGCCGGATCCTCGGACCACAAGACGATGTCGACGCGTTCGCCGGCCAACTCGTTCGTGACGCCGTTGACGCGCGAGCCGCGCACGCCGACGCAGGTGCCGATCGGGTCGACCCGCTTGTCGTGCGACAGCACCGCGATCTTGGCGCGCGAGCCGGGATCGCGTGCGCAGTTCTTGATCTCCAGCAGGCCCTGCTCGATCTCGGGAACCTCCTGGCGGAACAGCTCGATCATGAAGGCCGGGGCGCTTCTCGACAGCACGATCTGCGGGCCGCGCAGCGTCGGGTCGACCTCGAGGATGACCGCTCGCACGCGGTCGCCGGTGCGCAGGTTCTCCTTCGGGATCATCTCGGTGCGCTTCAGGCGCCCCTCGACGCGGCCCGACTCGACGATCAGGTCGCCCTTGTCCAGGCGCTTGACGGTGCCGACGAAGATCTTGTCGCCGCGGGCCAGGAAGTCGTTGAGCAGCTGCTCGCGCTCGGCGTCGCGGATCTTCTGCAGGATCACCTGCTTGGCGGCCTGCGCGCCGATGCGCCCGATCGGCACCGACTCCACCGATTCCTCGATGTAGTCGTCCACCTCGATGTCCGGGATCTGCTCGGCGGCCTCGAACAGCAGGATTTCCGACTCGGGCAGTTGCAGGCCGGCCTCGTCCGGCACCACGTGCCAGCGGCGGAAGGTCTCGTACTCGCCGGTGTCGCGGTCGATGGCGACGCGAATGTCCACCTCGCCCTCGTACAGCTTCTTGGTCGCGGAGGCGAGCGCCGCCTCCACGGCCCCGAACACCACCTCGCGGTCCACGCTCTTCTCACGCGAGATGGCGTCGACCAGCATCAACAGTTCGCGGTTCATTGCTCTTGACCTCCGTCTTTTTCTGCATCCGGCGCGGCAGCGTCGTCCGCCGCAGGCGCTGCGGTCGGCGGTGTCTGGAAGCGGCGGCCCTTGAAATCCACCACCGGCACGAGGCGTGCCTCGCGCACCTCGTCGAGCGTGAAGCCGAGCGCCTGCTCGACCTTGCCATCGGTCCAGACCAGGCGCCAGCCCTCGTCGGCCGCTTCCAGCACGCCGCGGTACTTCTTGCGATTCTGGAACGACTGCTTGAGCGTCACCTCGACCTCCTGGCCGACGAAGCGCTGGTAGTGCTCCGGCCGGCGCAGCGGCCGGTCGAGCCCGGGCGAGGACACCTCGAGCCGCTCGTAGGGCACGCCCTCGACTTCCAGCAGGTACTGCAGCTGGCGGGTGACCTTCTCGCAGTCGTCGACGGTGATGAACTCACCGTTCGGGTCGTCGGGCAGGCGGTCGATGAAGACCTGCAGCAGCCCGCGGCCGCTGCGCACGCAATCCACCAGGTCGTAGCCCAACCCGGTCACGGTGTTCTCCACCAAGGTTTGCCAACCCATGCGCTGCCCCATCCCCTGATCAGCCGGCGACGACGATTGCTCGTCCCCTCCCGGCATTCCACTCTCCGAACCGACGTTCCTGCGCTCTTTCAATCCTGCCCGCTCAATTGTGTAATGCCATGCAGGCGGCATGCCGGGCACTCCCGGCAAAAGCCCACCCCATCTGCTGCCTTGCCATTGCCTGCCTCGCCCGGAAAACCCACCCGAAGCGATCAAGCAAAAAAAATGGGCTGGATTGCTCCGCCCAAGCCGTTTTCTAGCGAAAGACGGATTGTACCAAGCAAGCGCCCCTCAAGCAAGGCAGGGCACGCTTGTCAAGCCCTGGACTTCCGCACGGGCTGCGCACCGCGTTCGGTGGCCGGCGGAGCGGATGATGCCTCATGATCCGCCCTGCCGCATCGCGGCGGCATGCGAGAATTCGCGCCGAATTTTCAGATCTGGAGAGAACATGGGATTTCTGGCGGGCAAACGCCTGTTGATCACCGGCTTGCTGTCCAACCGCTCGATCGCCTACGGCATCGCGCGCGCCTGCCGCCGCGAGGGCGCCGAACTGGCCTTCAGCTACGTCGGCGAGCGCTTCAAGGACCGCATCACGGAATTTGCACGGGAGTTCGACTCGGAACTGGTCTTCGACTGCGACGTCGGCAGCGACGAGCAGATCACCCGACTCTTTGCCGACCTCGGCCAGCACTGGCCGACCTTCGACGGCTTCGTGCACTCGATCGGCTTCGCGCCGCGCGAGGCGATCTCGGGCGAGTTCCTGGACGGCTTCTCGCGCGAGGCCTTCCGCACCGCGATGGACATCTCCGCGTACAGCTTCCCCGCGATGGCCAAGGCCGCGGCGCCGATGCTCAACGAGCGCGCCGCGCTGCTGACGCTGAGCTACCTCGGCGCGGTGCGCCACGTGCCGAGCTACAACACGATGGGCCTGGCGAAGGCGGCGCTCGAGTCGAGCGTGCGTTATCTGGCCGTGAACCTCGGCCTGAAGGGCGTGCGCGTCAACGGCATCTCCGCCGGGCCGATCAAGACGCTGGCGGCCTCGGGCATCAAGGGCTTCGGCAAGATCCTCGACGTGGTCGAGACCAACGCGCCGCTGCGCCGCAACGTGACGATCGACGACGTCGGCAACGTCGCAGCCTTCCTGATGTCGGACCTCGCGTCCGGCATCACGGCCGAGATCACCTACGTGGACGCCGGCTTCAGCCAGGTGATGGGCGGCGGCAGCGGCGGCCAGCCGCTCGAAGGCTGACCCTCCCGCCCCAGCACCCCGAACCCGCCCCGGCGGGTTTTTTCTTGCCCGGGCGCGCGAAGCAGGGGCGCCGCGAACGCGCAAGCGGCACCCGCAAAGGAAAATGCCCGCACAGCGGGCTGTGCGGGCATTCCTGGTCTGGCGGAGACGGAGGGATTCGAACCCTCGATGGAGTTTTTGACCCCATACTCCCTTAGCAGGGGAGCACCTTCGGCCTCTCGGTCACGTCTCCGAAGAAGGGCTATTCTAGCCGAGACTTCACGAAAAGATCAAGCGGCCTGGTCGAGATCGAAGGCCTTGTGCAGCGCGCGCACGGCGAGCTCCATGTACTTCTCGTCGATCACGACGCTGGTCTTGATCTCGGAGGTGGTGATCATCTGGATGTTGATGCCCTCCTCGCTCAGCGCGCGGAACATCTTGGCCGCGACGCCGGCGTGCGAGCGCATGCCGATGCCGACGATCGAGACCTTGCAGATCTTGGTGTCGCCGGTGACCTTCTCGGCGCCGAGCTGCGGCACGATCTGGCTGTTGAGCAGGTCGACCGTGCGCGCGTAGTCGTTGCGGTGCACGGTGAACGAGAAGTCGGTCTTGCCCTCGTGCGAGACGTTCTGGATGATCACGTCCACGTCGATATTGGCCTCGGCGACGCCGCCGAGGATCTGGTAGGCGATGCCGGGCTTGTCGGGCACGCCCATCACGGTGATCTTGGCCTCGTCGCGGTTGAACGCGATGCCGGACACAACGGCTTGTTCCATTTTCTCGTCTTCCTCAAAGGTGATCAGCGTTCCGGACTTCGCCTCTTCCTCGAGGTCGATGTCCCAGGGCGTGAAGCTCGACAGCACGCGCAGCGGCACCTTGTACTTGCCCGCGAACTCGACCGAGCGGATCTGCAGCACCTTGGAGCCGAGGCTGGCCATCTCCAGCATTTCCTCGAAGCTGATCGTGTGCAGGCGGCGCGCGTCGGGCACGATGCGCGGATCGGTCGTGTAGACGCCGTCGACATCGGTGTAGATCAGGCACTCGTCGGCCTTCATCGCGGCGGCGACCGCCACGGCCGAGGTGTCCGAGCCACCGCGGCCGAGCGTGGTGATGTGGCCTTCCGGGTCGATGCCCTGGAAGCCCGTGATCACCACCACCTTGCCGGCGGCGAGGTCGGCGCGCACGCGGACGTCGTCGATGCTCTCGATGCGCGCCTTCGTGAAGGCCGAATCGGTGCGCACCGGCACCTGCCAGCCGGCGTAGCTGACGGCTTCGAGCCCTTCGGCCTGCAGCGCCAGCGCCAGCAGGCCCACCGACACCTGCTCCCCGGTGGAGGCGATCATGTCGAGCTCACGCTGGTACTGCGCGCTGTGCACGCTCGGCGCCACGTCCTTGGCCAGGCCGAGCAGGCGGTTGGTTTCGCCGCTCATGGCCGAGGGGACGACGACCATCTGGTGGCCGGCCCGGTGCCATTTGGCGACGCGCTTGGCGACGTTCTTGATGCGCTCGGTCGAGCCCATCGACGTGCCGCCGTATTTGTGAACGATCAGTGCCATGGAGAGTGGTGTTGCGCGCTTCGAGGGTTGCAGAGGCTTTTTGCGGCGCAGTCGCAAAGCCCTCAATTATAGCCGCGCACCCTGCCGCCCTCCGCCGCGGCGGCCTCGCACTTTGTCACGGCGCACTGCCCCACAATCGCGGCATGACAACCCAGCCTTTTTCCCTCTGCGTGTACTGCGGCTCCCGCAACGGCGCCTTGCCCGACTACGAGGCGGCGGCCCGCGCGGTCGGCCGCGAGATCGGCCGCCGCGGCTGGCAGCTCGTCTACGGCGGCGGCAAGGTCGGCCTGATGGGCGCGGTGGCCGACGCGGTGCTCGACGCCGGCGGCCGCGCGGTGGGCGTGATCCCGCGCTCGCTGATGGACCGCGAGGTCGGCCACGCCGGCCTGCACGAGCTGCACGTGGTGGACACGATGCACCAGCGCAAGCAGATGATGGCCGAGCGCAGCGACGCCTTCCTCGCGCTGCCCGGCGGCATCGGCACCTTCGAGGAGCTGTTCGAGGTCTGGACCTGGCGCCAGCTCGGCTACCACGACAAGCCAATCGGGCTGCTCAACGCCGCCGGCTACTACGACGGCTTCGTCGACTTCATCGCGCACACGGTGCGCCAGGGCTTCCTGTCGCAGGCGCAGCAGGAGGTGCTGCTGAGCGGCACGGAGCCGGCGGAACTGCTCGAGCGCCTCGCCGCGCAGGCCGCGCGCGCCGACGCGCCCGACGACTACCGGCGCATCTGAGCCCCGCCCCGCCCCGGCCATGAAAAAGGCCCGCGCTCGGCGGGCCTTCTCTCGTGCGGGAGAGGGAGTCAGTCGGCTGCCCTCAGACCGCGTCCTCGTTCTGCTCGCCGGTGCGGATGCGCACCGCCTGCTCCACCGGCGTGACGAAGATCTTGCCGTCGCCGATCTTGCCGGTCTTGGCGGCGTTGACGATCGCCTCGATGCAGCGCTCCACCTCGCTCGAGCGCACCACCACCTCGATGCGCACCTTGGGCAGGAAGTCCACCACGTACTCGGCGCCGCGGTAGAGCTCGGTATGGCCCTTCTGGCGACCGAAGCCCTTGACCTCGGTGACCGTCAGGCCGGTCACGCCGACTTCCGCCAGCGCCTCGCGCACTTCCTCGAGCTTGAACGGTTTGATGATGGCGGTGATCAGCTTCATGGCACGGGCTCCGGGAAAGATGTGAACTGCGGCTAGTTTAAGCGGGCTTGACTGCCGGCAAGCGGCGGGCGCCGCATCGGCACCTGCGCGGTATCGGACTCGCGACGCCTCCCGCGCGCCCTCAGGGCGACGAGGGCGCGGGCGCGGCGTCCGGCACCCGCTCGAGCTCCGCCATCCACACCACCGCCTCCGAGTCGCTCGGCGCGCGCCAGTCGCCGCGTGGCGACAGCGAGCCGCCGGAGCCCACCTTGGGGGCGTTCGGCACCGCGCTGCGCTTGAACTGGCTGGTCTTGAAGAAGCGCCACACGAAGGTGCGCAGGTGGCGCTTGATCGTCGCGAGCTCGTAGGCGTTGCGCGCGACATGCCCGCCCTCGGGCCAGCGGCCGGCCTGCGCGTCGCGCCAGGCGTGCCACGCGAGGAAGGCGACCTTGGACGGCGCGAAGCCGTAGCGCAGGACGTAGTAGAGGTTGAAGTCCTGCAGCTCGTAGGGGCCGATCGCGCTCTCGGTGCTCTGCCCCGGCTGGCCGGCGGCGTCGCCGGGGACGAGCTCCGGGCTGATCTCGGTGTCGAGGATGTCGAGCAGCACCTGACTGCCCTGCCCGCCCACCTGCTTCGTCTCGGCGACCCAGCGCACCAGGTGCTTGATCAGCGTCTTCGGGACGCTCGCGTTGACGTTGTAGTGCGACATGTGGTCGCCCACGCCGTAGGTGCACCAGCCGAGCGCCAGCTCGCTGAGGTCGCCGGTGCCGACGACGATGCCGTCGTGGTGGTTGGCGAGGCGGAACAGGTGGCTGGTGCGCTCGCCGGCCTGCACGTTCTCGAAGGTGACGTCGTACTGCGGTTGCCCGTCGACGAAGGGATGGCCGATGTCCTTGAGCATCTGCAGGCAGCTCGGGCGGATGTCGATCTGCTGCGCGCTGCAGCCGATCGCCTGCATCAGCCGCAGCGCCTGGTCGAGCGTGCGCGAGCTCGTCGCGAAGCCGGGCATCGTGTAGCCGAGGATGTCGCTGCGGGGGCGGCCGAGCCGGTCCATCGCCTTGGCGCACACCAGCAGCGCGTGGGTCGAGTCGAGGCCGCCCGAGACGCCGATCACGAGCTTCCTGATGTTCGCCGCGGTCATGCGCTGCACCAACGCCTCGACCTGGATGTTGTAGACCTCCAGGCAGCGCTCGTCGCGCAGCGCCGCGTTCGACGGCACGTAGGGGAAGCGCTCGACGTGCCGCTCCAGCGGCAGCACCTCGGCGCGCGGCAGGCCGAGCGCGAAGCGCACGGTGCGGAAGCGCGCGAGCTGCTCCCTGTGGCGGCGCGCCGACGCGCCGAAGGTGGTCATGCTCATGCGCTCGCGCGACAGCCGGTCCAGGTCCACGTCGGCGCGGATCCAGTGCGAGTCGAAGGAGAAGCGCTCGGACTCGGCGAGCATCTCGCCCTTCTCGCAGATCAGCGCCTGGCCGTCCCAGCCGAGGTCGGTGGTCGATTCGCCCAGGCCCGCCGACGAGTACAGGTAGGCCGCGAGGCAGCGCGCGGACTGCTGGGCGACGAGCTGGTGGCGGTAGGCCGACTTGCCGACCGTGATGTTCGAGGCCGACAGGTTCACCAGCACCGTCGCGCCGGCGAGCGCCGCGTAGGACGAGGGCGGGATCGGCACCCAGACGTCCTCGCAGATCTCGACGTGGAAGCGGAAGTTCGGCAGGTCCTCGGCCTCGAAGATCGTCTCGGCGCCGAAAGGCACGCCCTGCTGGCCGCACAGCTCGATCGCGGTCGAGACGGCGTGGTCGGCCGGGTTGAACTGGCGGCCCTCGTAGAACTCGCCGTAGTTCGGCAGATAGCTCTTGGGCGCCACGCCGAGGATGCGGCCGCGGTGCACCACCGCCGCGCAGTTGAACAGCAGGTGGTCGACGCGCAGCGGCAGGCCGACGATCGCCACCGCCGGGCAGTCGGCGGAGGCCTCGACGACGCGCGCGAGCGCCGCCTCGCTGGCGTCGAGCAGCGCGCGCTGGTGGAACAGGTCCTCGCAGGTGTAGGCCGACAGGCCGAGCTCCGGGAAGGCCACCAGTGCGGCGCCGGAGCGCGCCGCCTCGTGCAGCAGCGCGATGGTCTGCGCGGCGTTGAACTCGGGGTCGGCGACGCGGCAGCGCGGCACCGCCACCGCGACACGGGCGAAGCCGTGGGAGTAGAGGCTGAAGAAGGGATCGCTCGGGGTCAAGGTGCAGGCTCCTGACGGTCTCGGGGAAGGCCCGGGCACGGCGGGTGTACGTCACGCCACACCAGCAGGCGCCGTGCCGTTTCAGTACGCTCGGGGGGGCCGGCAGGGCGGCGGGTCTCGTGCGCCGCCGGGCCGCGCGACACGCCCCGGCGGCACGGGGCGGGAAGAAACAGGACGGGAATGGATCGCTCGAACGATTATGTCATCCGGGTGGCGGGCAAGCCCGCCGAGGTGGACGCGGCTGCGTGGGACGCGCTCGCGGACGCGTCGCCGCTGGCGGGGCCCTTCGTGCGCCACGCCTACCTGCAGGCGCTGCACGAGTCGCGCAGCGCCGTGGCGAAGACCGGCTGGACGCCGCAGTTCCTCACCGTCTGGCTGCGCGACGCGCTCGTCGCCGCCTGCCCGCTCTACCTGAAGAGCCACTCCTACGGCGAGTACGTGTTCGACTGGGCCTGGGCCGAGGCCTACCAGCGCCACGGCCTCGACTACTACCCGAAGCTGCTCGCGGCGGTCCCCTTCACGCCGGTGCCGGGCCCCCGCCTGCTCGCGCGCGACGACGCGGCGCGGCGCGCGCTGCTGCAGGGCCTGCAGGCGCTGGCCGAGCGCGGCGGGCTGTCGTCGGCGCACGTGCTCTTCCTCGACGACGCCGACCTCGCCGCGGTGCAGGCCGCCGAGGCCGAGGGCTGGATGCTGCGCAGCACGGTGCAGTTCCACTGGTGCAACCGCGAGCCCGAGCCCTACGCCGACTTCGCCGACTTCCTCGCCGGACTGCAGCGCGACAAGCGCAAGAAGATCCAGCAGGAGAGGCGCCGCGTCGCCGAGGCCAGCGTCACCTTCCGCACGCTGCGCGGCGCCGAGATCGGGCGCGAGGACTGGGACTTCTTCCACCGCTGCTACGAGGCCACCTACCGCGCGCACTTCTCCACCCCCTACCTGACGCGCGAGTTCTTCGCGCGCATGCAGCGCGACATGCCGGAACACTGGCTGCTGTTCGTCGCCGAGCGCGGCGGCGAGCGCATCGCCGCGTCGCTGCTGGCGATCGACGCCGCGCGCGGCACCGCCTACGGGCGCTACTGGGGCGCGACCGAGTCCGTGTCCTGCCTGCACTTCGAGGCCTGCTACTACCGGCCGCTCGAGTGGTGCATCGCGCAGGGATTCCGGCGCTTCGAGGGTGGCGCGCAGGGCGAGCACAAGATGGCGCGCGGGCTGCTGCCGGTGCGGACCTGGTCGGCGCACTGGCTGAGCCACCCGGCCTTCGCCGACGCGGTGGCGCGCTTCCTCGAGCGCGAGGGCGCCGGCGTCGAGGCCTACGTGGACGAGCTGCGCGAGCGCAACCCGTTCAAGGCCGACGACCCGGCCTGAGCCACCGCCCGCCGCCTGCCACGAGCAAGCGCGGGGCGTCAGCCCCCGGCTTCCGGGATCGCACCGAGGCAGGGGGTGCCTGCATGGCCCGCCCGCCCCCTAGCATCTTCCGGCCGGACCCGACCGGGCAGGCCCGGCGCCGCCGGACCGCGCGCCGGTGGCGGCGCCGAGGGCCTCGACGCGCCCTCGCCCGGTCCCCTTCACGGCAGGAAAGGACCTCCATGTCGAAACTCCGGACCCTGGGACTGGCGGCGGCGCTGTCGTTCGCCGCGAGCGCCACCCCGGCCCAAGGGCTCAAGCACGGCAGCGCCGATCCCGTCCCCGCTCTCGCGGGCGGCATGCCGCAGGCGGATCCCGCCCCGCCGTCGCCCTTCGCCGGTGCCAGCCTGTTCGCCCTCCCGCAGGCCGGCAGCGCGCCGGCGCTGCACGCGACCTCCTTCTCGGCGCTCGCGAAGCACCCCCGCTACCTGCCCTTCGACGGCCTCGACGGCGCGCAGGCGCTGTCCGCGCCGGCCTTCGACGAGACGGGCTGGACGGACGCCGACCTGCCGCCGACCGGCACCGCGCTCGACGGCAGCGCCGCCGGCACCGCGGTGCCCTTGCGCGCCATCCCGGAGCCGAACGTCTACGCGCTGCTGCTCGCGGGCCTGGCCGCCGGCGCCTGGGCCTCGCGGCGCCGCAAGCGCTGAGGGCGGGGCCGGCCGCCGCGGCAACCGGCCCGCCGGAAGCCCGCCCGCAAGGAGGCTCAGGGCTTGAAGTCCCCGCCCACCGCGGTGACGAACTGCGAGGGGTTCACGTACTTGCGCAGCGCCGCATTCACCTGCTCCACCGTCAGGGCCTGCAGCGCCTCGTCGACGCGCTGCGAGACCGAGAAGTCGCGGTTCAGGAACAGGTTGCTCGCCAGCGCGCCGGCGAGCGTGTCGTCCTGCGCACGCGACAGCGCGCGGCGGCTCAGCAGCCCGCGCTTGCCGGCGGCGAGCTCCTCGGCGGTGAAGCCCCCCTTGAGCGCGCCCTCGACCACCTCGCGGAAGGCGGCCTCGACCTTGGCGCGGTTGGACGGCGCGAAGATCGCCGAGCCGCTCCACTGCGAGTTGGGCTCGAAGCTGTTCCACTGCATCGAGCTGCGCACGTCGTAGGACAGCCCGCCCTGCTCGCGGATGCGCTTCCACAGCCGCGAGTCGCCGCCCGCGCCAAGCAGCCAGTTGGCCATCATCAGCGCCGGGTAGTCGGGATGCAGGTCGTTGAGCGGCACGCTCAGGCGCACGCCGAGCGTCGCGTTCTGCTTGTCGGGCGTCTCGAACACCATGCGCGTCGGCGGCACCTCGACGAAGGGCGCCGGCACGCGCGTGAAGGGCAGCGGGCTCGCCCAGTTGCCGAAGGCCTTCTGCAGCGCCTCGCGCGTGGCCGACACGTCAAGGTCGCCGACCGCGCCGAACTGCGCGTGCGAGGCGCCGAGGAAGCGCTGGTGGTACTGGCTCAGCCCCTGCACCGTCACCGCCTTCAGGTCGGCCTCGATCTCGTCGAAGGTGCGCGCATGCCGCACGTCGCCGCGCGGGTAGGGATTGCCGTGGCGCGCCAGGCCGTTGGCGACCTGGGCCTCGGGCTCCTTGCGCTGCTGCTCGACCGCGGTCAGCATCTGCCGGCGCACCTCCTCGAGCGCATCGGGCGGCAGCGCCGGCTCGCGCAGCAGCTCGCCGAGGAGCTCGATCACCGCCGGCAGGTGCTGGCGCCGCGTGGTCAGCGACACCTGCAGCGCGCCGGGCGAGCCGCCGATGCCCATCTCGGTCTGCAGCTCGTCGAGGCGGTCCCGGATCTGCTGGCGCGACAGCCGGCGCGTGCCCTTGTCGAGCATCTGCGCGAGCATCGACGCCGCATCGCCGCTGCCGAACAGGCTCTTCTCGTCGCCGAAGCGCAGCACCAGCGTCGCCTGCACCAGGCTGCCGCGCGTCGGCTTGGGCAGCAGCGCCACCTCCAGCCCGCCGCGGTTCTGGTGCTCGATCACGAAGCGCTGCGTCAGCCGGTCGATGTTGGCCGGCGTCGCGACGAAGGCCGCGACCTGCCCTGCCCCCTCCTGCGGCTTGAAGTCGCGCAGCTGCTCGGCCACGTCCACCCGCTGCGGCGCCGGCGCGCGCTGCGGCGCCTCGGTGGGCAGGTAGGTGGCGAGCGTGCGGTTGGACGGCACGAAGCGCTGCGTCGCGACGCGCTGCACGTCCTCGGCCTTCAGCGCCCGCATGCGGTCGCGCAGCAGGAAGAAGAGCCGCCAGTCGCCCTGCGCGACCGACTCCGACAGCGCCACGCCGAGCGACTCGGGGTCGGCATAGAGCTGCTCCCAGGCATTGATCCAGCGCACGCGGGCGCGTTGCAGCTCGGCGGGCGTCACCGGCTCCTTCTCGAAGGATTCGAGCGTGCCGAGCAGCACCTCGCGGGCACGCGCGAGGTCCTGCCCGGGGCCGAGCTCGACCCCGGCCATCAGGAAGCCGGGGTCCGCCAGCGGCCGCGAGAAGGCGAACACCGATGAGGCGAGGCCGGCCTCGACCAGGCGCTGATGCAGCCGCCCAGCAGGCGCATCGGTCAGGATCGGTTCCAGCGCCTCGATCGCGGCGTAGTCCGGGTGCGCGCCGGGCATCACGTGGTAGCCGGCCATCACCAGCGGCGTGCCGCCGACGCGGCGCAGCGTCACCGTCCTCTCGCCGTCCTGTACCGGGTCGATGGTGTAGAGCTCGGGCAGCTCGCGCTTGGGCGCCGGGATGCGGCCGAAGTACTGCTGCACCCACTGCAGCACCTGCGCCGGCTCGAAGGCGCCGGCGACGATCAGCGTCGCGTTGTCGGGCTGGTAGTAGGTGCGGTAGAAGGCCTGCAGCCGGCCGATGTCGACGTTCTCGACGTCCGCGCGCGCCCCGATCGTCGAGTTGCCGTAGTTGTGCCACTGGTACATCGAGGCCAGCGCGCGCTGGAACAGGATGGAGCCGGGGTTGTTCTCGCCGCGCTCCATCTCGTTGCGCACCACCGTCATCTCGGTCTCGAGATCCTTCTTCGCGATGAAGCTGTTGACCATCGCGTCGGCCTGCCACGACAGGTACCAGCGCAGGTTCTCCTCGTTGGCCGAGAAGCTGGCGAAGTAGTTGGTGCGGTCGAACCAGGTGGTGCCGTTGGCGCGCATGCCGCGGCGCGTGAACTCGGCCAGGGCGTTGCGCGTGGTCGGCGTGCCCTTGAAGATCAGGTGCTCGAGCAGGTGCGCCATGCCGGTCTCGCCGTAGTTCTCGTGGCGCGAGCCGACGCGGTAGGTCAGGTTCACCGTGGTGGTGGGCTTGGAGCTGTCGGGCGCGAGCAGCACCTGCAGGCCGTTGGCGAGGCGGTACTCGGTGATGCCCTCGACCGAGGTGACGCGCTGCACGCCGCGCGGCAGCGCGGGCCCGGCCTGGGGCCTGGCCGGCGAGGGCGCCGCCTGCGGGGACGGGGTCTGCGTCTGGGCTTGCGCCGGGACGAGGACGGTGACGGTGACGGTGCACAGCAGGGCCAGCGTGGCCGGCAGCCGTTTGAGCATGGACTCTCCTTGGTTTCTCTTATGGTCGACGCAGTGTAGGCAGTTGCGCGCCCGCTGGGGAGCGCACAGGGGCATGGAGGCGCGAGCGGCAATTCCGGTTCCCGGCCCCGACGCCCTCAGTGGAAGTCGCGGCTCGCCGTCGCCAGCCGCCCGAGCAGCGGCGTCAGGTCCTCCAGGTGCCCGGCGATCAGGTGGCACACCGCGCCCTGCCGCTGCCAGCGGCCATGCACCGCGAGCAGCCGCGCCTGCAGCAGCGCGCGGCGCTGGCGCTCGCGCAGCGACTTCCAGACGATCACGTTGACGCAGCCGGTCTCGTCCTCGAGCGACACGAACACGGTGCCGTTCGCGGTGCCCGGCTGCTGGCGCATCGTGACGATGCCGCAGGCGCGCACGAGGCGGCCGTCGGGCGCGCCGGCCAGCTCCGCCGCGCTCGACAGCCGGCGCTGCGCCAGCAGCGGACGCAGCAGCGCGAGCGGATGGCGGCGCAGCGTCAGCCCGAGCGCGGCGTAGTCGAACACGATCTCCTCGCCCTCGGGCGCGGCGGGCAGATCGAGCGGCGCCTCGTCCACCGGCGCCTCACGCAGCAAGGCCTCATGCAGCAGCGCGGGCGCGGCGTGGCGCGCGCTCGCGTCCCAGAGCTGGCGGCGGCGGTGGCCGGCGAGGCTCGCGAGCGCGTCGGCCGCCGCCAGCGCCTTCAGCTCGCCCGCGTCCAGCCCGGCGCGGCGCGCGAGATCGTCCACGCCGGAGAAGGCCCCTGCGCCGCGCGCCGCCTCGATGCGCCGCGCGGCTGCCTCGCCCAGCCCCTGCACCAGCCGCAGCCCGAGGCGCACCGCGGGCTGGCGGTCCGCGAGCGGCGGCAGCGCCCAGGGCGCGGCGGGCGCGCCGCTGCCGCCGCGCCACGGCCGCTCGTCCTCGAGCGTGCAGTCCCAGCCGCTGCAGGACACGTCGGCCGGCCGCACCTCGATGCCGTGGCGGCGCGCGTCCTGCACCAGCTGCGAGGGGCTGTAGAAGCCCATGGGCTGCGAATTGATCAGCGCGGCGAGAAAGGCCGCCGGCTCGTGGCGCCGGATCCAGGCGCTGACGTAGACCAGCAGCGCGAAGCTCGCCGCGTGGCTCTCCGGGAAGCCGTACTCGCCGAAGCCCTCGATCTGGCGGAAGATCGCCTCGGCGAAGCCGCGCTCGTAGCCGCGCGCGAGCATGCCCTCGACGATGCGCTCGTGGAAGCGGTGCAGCCCGCCCTTGCGCCGCCACGCCGCCATCGCGCGGCGCAGCGCGTCGGCCTCGCCCGCCGAGAAGCCGGCGGCGATCATCGCCACCTGCATCACCTGCTCCTGGAAGATCGGCACGCCGAGCGTGCGCGCGAGCGCCGGCGCCAGCGCCGCGTCCGGCAGCGGCGGCCGCCACGCCGGGTCGCGGCGCTGCGCCTCGCGGCAGCGCAGGTAGGGATGCACCATGCCGCCCTGGATCGGGCCGGGGCGCACGATCGCGACCTCGACCACCAGGTCGTAGAAGCGGCGCGGCTGCAGCCGCGGCAGCATGCTCTGCTGCGCGCGGCTCTCGATCTGGAACACGCCGGTGGTGTCGGCACGGCAGCACATCTCGTAGGTCGCCGCGTCCTCGGCCGGGATGTCCTGCATGCGCACGGTGCGCCCGTGGCGCGTGCCGAGCAGGTCGAGCGCGCGGCGGATGGCGCTCAGCATGCCGAGCGCGAGCACGTCGACCTTCATCAGGCCGAGCGCCTCGATGTCGTCCTTGTCCCACTCGATCGTCGTGCGCCCCGCCATCGCGGCCGGCACCACCGGCACCGTCAGCGGCAGCGGCTGCTGCGTCAGCACGAAGCCGCCGACATGCTGGCTCAGGTGGCGCGGGAAGCCGAGCAGCGCCGGCACGAGTTCCAGCAGCAACCGCGCGCGGTGCTCCTGCGGGTCGAGCCCGGCCTCGGCGAGGCGCTGCGCGAGCGCGTCGCGGCCGTCCCACCACTGGTGGCTGCGTGCCAGCGCCTCGATGCGCGCGGCGTCGAGGCCGATCGCGCGGCCGACGTCGCGGATCGCGCTGCGCGGCCGGTAGCTGATGACGGTGGCGGCGAGCGCGGCGCGGTCGCGGCCGTACTTCGCGTAGAGGTGCTGGATCACCTCCTCGCGGCGCTCGTGCTCGAAGTCGACGTCGATGTCGGGCGGCTCGTCGCGCTCGCGGCTGACGAAGCGCTCGAACAGCACGCTCATGCGCGCCGGGTCGACCTCGGTGATGCCGAGGCAGAAGCACACCGCCGAGTTCGCCGCCGAGCCTCGGCCCTGGCAGAGGATGCCGCGGCCGCGCGCGAAGGCGACGACCCCGTGCACGGTCAGGAAGTAACGCTCGTAGGCCAGCTCGGCGATCAGCGCGAGCTCGTGCTCGAGCTGCGCCCGCACCTGTGGCGGCACGCCGGCGGGAAAGCGCCGCTGCGCGCCCTCCTCGGTGAGCCGGCGCAGCCAGCCCGCGGCCGTCTCGCCCGGCGGCACGACCTCCTCGGGATACTCGTAGCGCAGCTCGGCGAGGCTGAACTCGCAGCGCGCGGCGACCTCGAGCGTCGCGGCGAGCAGCGCGGGCGGGTAGATGCGCGCGAGCCGCGGGCGCGATCTCAGGTGCTGCTCGGCGTTCGGCGCGAGCGCGAAGCCGCACTCGGCCAGCGGCCGCCCGAGCCGGATCGCGGTCAGCACGTCCTGCAGCGGCTTGCGCGAGCGCAGGTGCATCAGCACGTCGCCGGCCGCCACCTGCGGCAGCCCGGTGAGCGCCGACAGCCGCGCCAGCACCTCCAGCCAGCGCGCGTCGTCGAGCGCGAGCAGCAGCTCGGCCGCGAGCCAGCAGCGCCCGGGCCACTGGCGCGCGGCCCACTGCGCCTGGGCGCGCAGCGTCTCGAAGGGCGCGTCGCGCGCCGGCACCCACAGCAGCACGCAGCCGGGCAGCGCGGCCTCGACGCGGCCGTCGCGCAGTTCGTCCCAGCCGAGCCGGTAGCGCCGGCCCTTCGGCGCGGCCAGCCGCAGCCGGCTGACGAAGCGGCTCAGCTCCCCGTAGCCGCCGCGCGTGCAGGCTAGCGCCACCAGCCGCGCCGGCTGCGGCGCGTCGATGCGGAACTCGGCGCCGACCAGCAGCTTCAGCCCGAGCCGGCGCGCCTCGACATGCGCGCGCACCACCCCCGCGAGCGAGCACTCGTCGGTGATCGCGAGCGCCGCGTAGCCGAGCGCATGCGCGCGCGCGACCAGCTCCTCGGGGTGCGAGGCGCCGCGCAGGAAGCTGAAGTTCGACGCGCAGTGCAGCTCGGCGTAGCCCGGCCCGCTCCCCTCCGGCTGCGGCACGGCCCCGTCCGCGCCGCCGGCCTCAGCCATAGAGGCCCTGCAGGAACCAGCCGGCGCCCTCCCCTTCGGCGCGGCGGCGCTCGCGGTAGATCCACAGCAGGCCGGCGCCGGGGCTGTGGGCGACGAAGTAGTCGCGCTCGGCGCGTGCCGGCGCGCCCGGCGACCCTCCCTCGCCGTCCCACCAGCCGGCCTCCAGGCGGTGCGGGCCGGCCAGCAGCTGCAGCGCGCCGTGGTAGTGAGGCCGGCCGTCGATCACGAGGAGCGGCAGCGGGACCTCGAGCAGCCAGGCCGGCTGCGGCGGGCCGGGCGGCGGCTCCGCCGCGGTGCCGCGGCGCCGCGCTCCCGCCGCCACGGGGCGAGGGCCGGCGCTGTCCGCCGCGCGCCAGCGCACGCGGCCTTCCGGCCGGTGGTCCTCGCGCGCCTGCGGCCACAGCACGCGCGCCGCGCCGAGCCGCGCCGCCAGCCGCTCGATGAGCTGCTGCAGCGGCTCGCCGCCGTCGCGGCGCGCGTCGGGCAGCAGCGAGGCGCTCGCCGGCGCCAGCGGCTCGACCTCCTCGGCGCGCAGGCGCAGCTCGTCCACAGGCGCCACGAGCCGCGTGCGCGCCAGGTGCTCGGCGAGCAGCCGCCCGAGATGCTCGACGTCGCGCGTCGCCTCGGCGGTGCGCAGCGGCAGCTCGCCGGCGCCCGCCCCGGCGCGCCGGCCCTCGCCGCGCCAGGCGAGCCGCAGCGCGCGCACGCCGGCCTGCCGCGCGGCCAGCCAGCCGGCGAGCTGCAGCAGCAGGCGGCGCGCGCCGAACATCAGCGCCGGGGCGCTCTCGACGCGGCCGGGCAGCTCCAGCCGCACGTCGAAGACCTCGGGCAGCACGAGCCAGGGATAGGCCTCGGGGCGCAGGCCGTAGGCCTGGTCGAGTGCCTCCAGCAGCAGCGCACCGGTGCGCCGTGCCAGGCCGCCGCGCGGCAGCCGGCGCAGCGCGCCGAGTGTGCGGCAGCCGAGCCGCTCGAGCAGCGGTGCGTGCGCCGCCGCGGCGCCGAGGGCCGCGAGCGGCAGCGCGTCGAGCAGTTCGGGCAGCGGCCGCGCGAAGCCGTCCGGCCCGCCGCAGCGCGCCAGCGCCAGCGCGCCCAGGCCGGTCGGCGCCCCTGCCAGCGCGGCGACGCCGAGCGCCGCGGCCTCCCGGCTCAGCCGCGCGTGCAGCGCGGCCTCGCCGCCGAACAGGCGCAGGCTCGCGGCCAGCTCCATCAGCACCGCCTCCTCGAGCAGGCAGACCCGCGGCGTGAACTGCAGCGCCCACCAGCCGAGCGGCAGGCGCGCATCGGCGGCGTCGTCGCCCCCGCCGGTCTCAGGCGACGCGCCATCGTGCGGGATCAGCGCCAGCCAGTGCATCGACCCGCTCCCCGGGCGTCGGCGCGCCGTCCTGCATCTGCGCGCCCGGCGCCGTCCCGTGCCGGGGCAGGCGCGGCGCCCGCAACGCGGGCCGCGGCACGATGCCGGCGAGCCCCGGCGGCAGCGCCGCCAGCTCGATCGGCGCGTCGAGCGCCGGGCCGCGGCGCTTGATCAGGCGCAGCTCCAGCCGCCCCGGCGCCTTCGGCGCGAGCCACAGCCGCAGCGGGGCCGGCGAGGCCTCGTCCTGCGCCGCCTCGGGCCGGAACACGAACACCGGCGCCGCGAGCAGCCGCGCCGCCGCCTGCAGCCGCCGCAACTCGGCGGCGCGGGCCTGCGGCAGCCAGATCAGCGCGGCGCCGAAGTCGCCGCTGCGCAGCACCTGCTCGGCCGCCCACAGCCGCTCGGCGGCGCTGTCGGCGCGCACCCAGAGCAGCCGCGGCAGCGCCGTCGCGCCCCAGCCCGGCCAGTGCGGCAGGTAGGGCGGGCCCACCAGCACCAGCGGGGCGCCGCCGGCCGCCAGCCGCCGCAGGGCCGGGCCGAGCAGCTGCCACTCGCCGCAGCCGGGGCGCGGCTGCAGCAGTTCGGTGATCGATTGCACCGGCCAGCCGCCGCCGGGCAACTGCGCATCGAGCGCGGCATGCCCGCTCGGCACCACCGGCAGCGCTTCGCGGCCGAGCTCGCCAGCGCGCCAGAGCCCCGCAGGCAGCTCGCCGGGCCAGCGCTGCGGCAGCGCTGCCAGGGCCTGTTCCCCACCGGGACGGGGCAGCGAATCGGGCGCGCGGGACAGGGCGGACATCGGACGTCAGGGGGCAGCGGAGAGTCGGAGGCAAGGCACAAATACTGTGTTTTCATACAGTATATGTGGACTTTTTCCGCCTGCCAGCCCCCATGCGGGGCCGGGGTGCCGGGCTGTCGCGCGAAGCCGACAGGAGCGCACCGGCAGTCATCGCGCGCAAGCTCCCGATGGCGCGCCGGGCTGCGCTCCGGGGCAGGCGCGGCCCTGCGCCGGCCCGCCTCCCGGCGCCTCGGCGAGAACGAGTTGCAGGGCGGGCTTTAGGCCCCGGGCTCGGCCGGCCGGCCGGTCTCCACCATCTTCAGCGCGTCCTGCGCGAACTTGCGGGCCTGCTCGTCCTGGTCGGCGTCGAGGTCGATCGAGGACGGCGGCACCGTGATGCCCTTCTGCACCGCGGGCCGGGCACGGATCGCCGCCAGCCAGCGCTGCAGGTGCGGCAGGTCGTCGATCTCGACCCCCGACCAGCGGTGCGTGCGCACCCAGGCCCAGTTGGCGATGTCGGCGATCGAATACTCGCCGGCCAGGTACTCGTGCTGCTGCAGCCGCGTGTCGAGCACGCGCAGGAGCCGCCGGGTCTCGCCCTGGTAGCGGTCGATCGCCGTCTGGATGCGCTCGGGCAGGTAGCGGTGGAACACGTTGGCCTGCCCCATCATCGGGCCGACCCCGCCCATCTGGAACATCAGCCACTGCACGACCTGCGAGCGGCCCTTGGCATCGGCGGGCAGCAGCCGCCCGGTCTTCTCCGCCAGGTACAGCAGGATGGCGCCGGACTCGAACACCGCGAAGTCGCCCTCGTCCCGATCGACGATGGCCGGGATGCGCCCGTTCGGATTGATGGCGAGGAACCAGGGCTCCTTCTGGTCCTTCTTCCCGAGGTCGAGCACCTGCGGCCGGTAGGGCAGCGCGAGTTCCTCCAGCGCGATGGAGATCTTGTGGCCGTTGGGCGTCGCCGCCGTGTAGAGATCGATCATCGGTGCCTGCCTTCCCGGGACGGGGCGTCCCGACGGCATCCTAAGCCCCGGGCCGACCGCCGGGCTCCCCGGGCCCGCGCCTGTGCGGGCATGAAAAAACCGGCCCTCGGGCCGGTCCTTCGTGTTGCGCGCCGCTGCCGCGGAAGCGGCCGCGGTGGGCGGCTTCTTACTTCTGGTGCGACTTGGCGAAGTTGGCGATGCCGTCGGTGACTTCCTGGCGGGCGGCCTCGGGGCCTTCCCAGCCCTGCACCTTGACCCACTTGCCGGGCTCGAGGTCCTTGTAGTGCTCGAAGAAGTGCTGGATGCGCTTGAGGATCAGCTCCTCCACGTCCTCGGGCTTCTGCAGCTTCTTGTAGATCGGCAGGATCTTGTCGGTCGGCACCGCGAGCAGCTTGGAGTCGCCGCCGGCCTCGTCCTCCATCTTCAGGATGCCGATCGGGCGGCAGGGGACCACGACGCCCGGGATCAGCGGATAGGGCGTGATCACCAGCACGTCGACCGGGTCGCCGTCGGCGGCCAGGGTCTGCGGCACGTAGCCGTAGTTGCACGGGTAGTGCATCGCGGTGCCCATGAAGCGGTCGACGAACAGCGCGCCGGTCTCCTCATCGACTTCGTACTTGATCGGGTCGGCGTTCATCGGGATCTCGATGATCACGTTGAACTGCTCGGGCGCCTTGGCGCCAGGGGTCACGTTGTGCAGGCTCATGGCGAGGGTTCTCTTCGTGCAAAAGTGGGCAAACGAGCCCGCGAGTTTACCGGGCCGGCTTGCGATCGCCTGACGCCGGTACCTGCCCCTTCCCGGGGCGACCCCGCGGAACACGCGATTGCCGCCGCCGCGGCCTTGGCATAGAGTGGGCCGGCGATCCGGCACGCAGCACCCCGGCCCCAGGGAGCGAGACCCTGCGACCGGCCGGCCGCGCCCGGCCCGACCTCCTCCCGGCGGCACAGGAGAAGCCCATGTCCGACTCCTCGATGGCGCTGTACTTCGCGCTGTTCTGCGGCCTCGCCGCGGTGGTCTACGGCTTCGCGATGCGCGGCTGGATCCTGAGGCAGCCCGCGGGCGACGCCCGCATGCGGGAGATCGCCGACGCCGTGCAGCAGGGGGCGGCGGCCTACCTGGCGCGGCAGTACCGCACGATCGCCGTCGTCGGCCTCGTGCTCGCGCTGCTGCTCGGCCTCTTCATCGGCCTCGCCACCGCCTTCGCCTTCGTGCTCGGCGCGCTGCTGTCGGGCGCCTGCGGCTTCATCGGCATGAACATCTCGGTGCGCGCCAACGTGCGCACCGCGCAGGCCGCGACGCTCGGCCTCGGCGAGGCGCTGAAGGTCGCCTTCCGCGGTGGCGCGATCACCGGCATGCTGGTGGTCGGGCTCGGGCTGCTGGGCGTCGGCGGCCTGTACGCCTACCTCGTCGCCGGCGACGTGCCGCCGCGCGATCTCGCGCACCGGCTCGCGCCGCTGATGGGCCTGGCCTTCGGCGCCTCGCTGATCTCGATCTTCGCGCGGCTCGGTGGCGGCATCTTCACCAAGGGCGCCGACGTCGGCGCCGACCTCGTCGGCAAGGTCGAGGCCGGCATCCCCGAGGACGACCCGCGCAACCCGGCGGTGATCGCCGACAACGTCGGCGACAACGTCGGCGACTGCGCCGGCATGGCCGCCGACCTGTTCGAGACCTACGCGGTGACGCTGATCGCGACGATGGTGCTCGGCGCGCTGATGCTCGGCGACGCCGCGCTCGAGGCCACCGCCTACCCGCTCGCGCTCGGCGGCGTGTCGATCCTCGCGTCGATCGTCGGCTGCAGCGTCGTGAAGGCCTCGCCCGGCATGAGGAACGTGATGCCGGCGCTCTACCGCGGGCTGGCCGTGTCGGGCCTGCTGTCGCTGGTGGGCTTCTGGTTCGCGACGAACGCCGTGATGCCCGACGACGCGCTGGGCCTCGCCGGCAGCCGGCTGCGGCTGTTCGCGGCGAGCGTGGTCGGCCTCGTGCTCACCGCGCTGCTGGTGTGGGTGACCGAGTACTACACCGGCACGCAGTACCGGCCGGTGCGCCACGTCGCGCAGGCCTCGACCACCGGGCACGGCACCAACATCATCGCGGGGCTGGGCCTGTCGATGCGCTCGACCGCCTGGCCGGTGCTGTTCGTCTGCGCGGCCATCCTCTCGGCCTTCTGGCTGGCGGGGCTCTACGGCATCGCCGTCGCCGCGACCTCGATGCTCAGCATGGCCGGCATCATCGTCGCGCTCGACGCCTACGGCCCGATCACCGACAACGCCGGCGGCATCGCCGAGATGGCCGGGCTGCCGCAGGAGGTGCGCGACGTCACCGACCCGCTCGACGCGGTCGGCAACACCACCAAGGCGGTCACCAAGGGCTACGCAATCGGCTCGGCGGGGCTGGCGGCGCTGGTGCTGTTCGCCGACTACACGCACGCGCTCGAGGCGAGCGGGCGCAGCCTGAGCTTCGACCTGTCGAACCACCTGGTGATCGTCGGTCTCTTCATCGGCGGGCTGATCCCCTACCTGTTCGGCGCGATGGCGATGGAGGCGGTCGGGCGCGCCGCGGGCGCGGTGGTCGAGGAGGTGCGGCGCCAGTTCCGCGAGATCCCCGGGATCATGGAGGGGACGGCGAAGCCCGAGTACGGCCGCGCGGTGGACATGCTGACCGGCGCGGCGATCCGGGAGATGATCGTGCCGAGCCTGCTGCCGGTGGCGGTGCCGGTCGCGGTGGGCCTGCTGCTCGGGCCGGCGGCGCTCGGCGGGCTGCTGATGGGCACCATCGTCACCGGCATCTTCGTCGCGATCTCGATGTGCACCGGCGGCGGCGCATGGGACAACGCGAAGAAGTACATCGAGGACGGCCACCACGGCGGCAAGGGCAGCGAGGCGCACAAGGCCGCCGTCACCGGCGACACGGTGGGCGACCCCTACAAGGACACCGCCGGCCCGGCCGTGAACCCGCTCATCAAGATCATCAACATCGTCGCGCTGCTGATCGTGCCGCTGCTGCCCGGCGGACTGCCGCCCGAGCTGGCCCGGCCCGAGGTCGCGCCGCCGCCCCCCTCGCAGTCGCGTGCCGGCCCGGCCCTGCCGGCGGCCGCCCGCCCCGTCCTGCCCGCCCGCGCCGGCTGAGACTGCTTCCGAGATTCCCTCCGGCCTCCGAACCCCGGCGCGGCCCCGGGCACGGGCGCCGGGGCGACGCGGCCGGCGCCAACGGTGCCGACAGGGACATCGGGCCGCAGCCGCCCTTCCTCCGCGACACTGGCCGACGTGCCCTCGAACCGCCTGCCCGGCAGCCTCGCCGCCGCCCTGATGCTCGCCCTCGTGCTGCCGGCCGACGCCGCGCTGGTGCACCGGGAGACCTCCGCCTTCGGCACCCTCTACGTCCACGATGAGGCCGGCGAGCGCTGCCTGAGCTTCAACCCCCGGCGCGACCAGCGCCAGACCTGCATCGACCTGGACGAGCCGCAGCGCCTGGTGTTCGAGTACTACAAGGGGATGATGGCGGCGCTCTACCTGAACTCCGCGCCGCGGCGCGTGCTGGTGATCGGCCTCGGCGGCGGTGCGCTGCCGGCGGCGCTGCAGCGGCTCTTCCCGGCGCTGGAGATGGACATCGTGGAGATCGACCCGGCCGTGGTGCGCGTCGCGCGGAAGTTCTTCGGCTTCCACCCGGCGGCCGGAACGCACATCCACGAGGAGGACGGCCGCGCCTTCGTGCAGCGGGCGCGCAAGGCGGGGCGGCAGTACGACCTCGTGATGCTCGACGCCTTCGACCCCGACTACATACCCGCGCACCTGATGACGCTGGAGTTCCTGCTGGAGTTGAAGGACCTGCTCGCCGAGGACGGGGTGGTCGCGGCCAACACCTTCTCGACCAGCCGACTGCAGCAGCAGGAGACCGCCACCTACTTCGGTGCCTTCGGGGCCTTCTACAACCTCAAGGGCGGCAACCGCATCATCCTCGCCACCCGGGACGGCATCCCGCCGCTGGAGAGCGTGTCGGCGAGCGCGAAGGCGCTCGACGAGCGGCTGCGGCCGCTCGGGATCGAGCGCCAGGAGTTGCTGATGCGCTTCACCCTGCAGCAGGAGATGCCGCGCAACGCGCGGGTGCTGAGCGACCGGCAACTGCCGTCCGGGACGCCGGGAAAGAAATAGCTCTCGTCCCGTCGCCCTGCCCCCGGCGGACCGCGGCCGCCCGGGCAGCGAATGCCGGGGCGGCCGCGAGAGGATGTCGGAGCGGCCGAAGCCGCGACCCGGGAACGCTGCTTACTTGCGCTGCGGCGGCAGGTCCGTGCACGAGCCGTGCGCGACCTCGGCGGCCATGCCGATCGACTCGCCCAGCGTCGGGTGCGGGTGGATGGTCTTGCCGATGTCCACCTCGTCCGCGCCCATCTCGATCGCAAGCGCGATCTCGCCGATCATGTCGCCCGCGTGCGTGCCGACGATGCCGCCGCCGACGATGCGGCCGGTCTCGGCGTCGAACAGCAGCTTCGTGAAGCCCTCGTCGCGGCCGTTGGCAATGGCGCGGCCGGAAGCGGTCCACGGGAACAGGCCCTTCTTCACTTTCCTGCCCTCGGCCTTGGCCTGGTCCTCGGTCAGGCCCACCCACGCCACCTCGGGATCGGTGTAGGCCACGCTCGGGATCACGCGCGCGTCGAACGCCGCCTTGTGGCCTGCGGCGACCTCGGCCGCCACGTGCGCCTCGTGCACCGCCTTGTGCGCGAGCATCGGCTGGCCGACGACGTCGCCGATGGCGAAGATGTGCGGCACGTTGGTGCGCATCTGGATGTCGACCGGGATGAAGCCGCGGTCGCTCACCACGACGCCGGCGTTCTCGGCGCCGATCTTCTTTCCATTCGGCGTGCGGCCGACGGCCTGCAGCACGAGGTCGTAGAGGCCCTCGCTCCTGGTGCCGTCCTGCGCCTCGAACTGCACGCGGATGCCCTCGGGCGTCGCCTCGGCGCCGACGGTCTTCGTCTTCAACATGATGTTGTCGAAGCGCGGCGCGTTCATCTTCTGCCAGACCTTGACGAGGTCGCGGTCCGCGCCCTGCATCAGGCCGTCCATCATCTCGACCACGTCCAGGCGCGCGCCGAGCGTCGAGTAGACGGTGCCCATCTCCAGGCCGATGATGCCGCCACCGATGATCAGCATCTTCTTCGGCGTCTCGCGCAGCTCCAGCGCGCCGGTCGAGTCGACGATGCGCGGGTCCTGCGGCAGGAAGGGCAGGCGCACTGCCTGCGAGCCCGCGGCGATGATCGCGTTCTTGAAGCGGATGGTCTTGCTGGCGCCGGTGCGTTCCTGGGCGTCGCCCGAGGTCTCCTCGACCTTGACGTGGTGCGGATCGACGAAGTTGCCGTAGCCGCGCACGATCGTCACCTTGCGCATCTTCGCCATCGCGGCGAGGCCGCCGGTGAGCTTGCCCACCACCTTGGCCTTGTGGCCGCGCAGCTTGTCGATGTCCACGCTCGGTTCGCCGAACGAGACGCCGAGGTCGGCGAAGTGCTTCACCTCGTCCATCACCGCCGCGACGTGCAGCAGCGCCTTCGACGGGATGCAGCCGACGTTCAGGCACACGCCGCCGAGCGTCGCGTAGCGCTCGACCAGCACCACCTTCATGCCGAGGTCGGCGGCGCGGAAGGCGGCCGAGTAGCCGCCGGGGCCGGCGCCGAGCACGAGCACGTCGCACTCGAGGTCGGCCGTGCCGGAGAAGCTCGCTGCGGCAGGCGTCGGCGCCACGGGCGCCGCCTTCGGGAAGGAGGCCTCCTGCCCCGTCGAGTAGGACTCGGGCGCGGTGGGCTGCGCCGGGGCCGGCGCGGCGGCGGCCGGCGCACCGGCTGCGGCGCCCTCGGCCTCCAGCGTCAGGATCACCGAGCCCTGGTTCACGGTGTCGCCGAGCTTGACCTTGAGCTCCTTCACCACGCCGGCGTGCGAGGAGGGAATCTCCATCGAGGCCTTGTCACTTTCCACCGTGATCAGGCTCTGCTCGGCCTTCACGGTGTCGCCGGGTTTGACCAGCACTTCGATGATCGCTACGTCCTTGAAGTCGCCGATGTCGGGGACGCTGACGTCGATGAGGGCCATGGGATCAGCCTTTCAGTTTCATGGCGTGGACCTTCACCGGTCCCGCCGAGTTCTTGTCGAATTCGCAGCCGGCCCGGCAGCCGATCTCGGCCACCTCGCGGGCAGTGCGTGCCTTGTCGTATGCGGCGTACATCGCGCCGAGCGCGAAGCTGCGCCCCGAGCCGATGCCCCAGAAGCGGTCGAACTCGAAGACCTCGCGGTAGGAGTAGATGCCGTAGATGCCGCTGGCGTTGGCGATGACGGCGGTGAACTGCGAGGACTCGTAGGGGTCGGCGTCCTCCTCGCGGGTGTTGAGGAAGAACTTCTCCTTGAGCTGCGGGTGCAGCCGCAGGAAGGTCTCGAACACCTCGTCGCGCGAGCTCAAGCGGAGCTGGTCGGCGGGCAGCGCGCCGAGCGCCTTGCGCAGCACCGCGAAGTGCGCGGTGGTGCCGGCCATGCCGATCCAGTTGTCGCCGACCTTGAACAGCTTCTCGTTGACCTCGTAGCCGTGCGCCAGCCGCGTGTCGCCGAAGGTCACCAGCGTGTCCGCGGCGATCGCCACCTGATCGCCCTTCTTCACCACCACCACGGTCGTCATGCTCGCAACCTCTCCTTCGCTTCGGGACTTCTGCCGCAGCCGGAGCACGGGACGCGCCCGCCGGGGCGCGCGCGTCCCGTTGCCGTCACAGCATCACGCGACGGAAGTCCGCGAGCACCTGGCCGAGGTAGGCGTTGAAGCGGGCCGCGGCCGCGCCGTCGATGACGCGATGGTCCCAGCTCAGGGACAGCGGCAGCATCAGGCGCGGCACGAACTGCTTGCCGTCCCACTTCGGCTCCATGCTCGACTTGCACACACCCAGGATCGCGACCTCGGGAGCGTTGATGATCGGCGTGAAGTAGCGCCCGCCGATGCCGCCGAGCGAGGAGATCGAGAAGCAGCCGCCGGTCATGTCGGCGGGGCCGAGCTTGCCGTCGCGCGCCTTCTTGGCGAGCTCGTTCATCTCCTGGCTGATCTGCAGGATGCCTTTCTTGTCGGCGTCCCGGATCACCGGCACCACCAGACCGTTGGGCGTGTCCGCCGCGAAGCCGATGTGGTAGTACTGCTTCTGGACGATCTGGTCGCCGTCGAGCGAGGCGTTGAACTCGGGGAACTTCTTCAGCGCCGCGACCGAGGCCTTGATCAGGAAGGCGAGCATCGTGACCTTGACGCCGCTCTTCTCGTTCTCCTTGTTGAGCTGCACGCGGAAGGCTTCCAGCTCGGTGATGTCCGCGTCGTCGTGGTTCGTGACGTGCGGGATGATCACCCAGTTGCGGTGCAGGTTGGCGCCGGAGATCTTCTTGATGCGCGACATCTCCTTGCGCTCGACCGGGCCGAACTTCGCGAAGTCGACCTTCGGCCAGGGCAGCAGGCCCAGGCCGCCGCCCTCGACCGCGCCGGCGGCCGCGGCCGCCGGGGCCTTGGCCTTCTGCGCCTGCGTCTGCACCTGGCCGGCCATCACGCCCTTGACGAAGCCGTGCACGTCCTGCTGGGTGATGCGGCCCTTCGGGCCGGTGCCCGGCACCTCGGCCAGCGGCACGCCGAGCTCGCGGGCGAGCGCGCGGATCGCGGGCGAGGCGTGCGGCAGCTTGCCGCTGGGAGCGGTCGGCTCGTGGGCCGGCAGCTTGGCGGTCGGCACGGTGCGCTCGACCGGCTGGCTCGCGAGGTCCGCCGGGGCGGCTGCCGCCGCGGACGGGGCCGCGGCAGGCGCCGGGGCTGCGGCGGCCGGCGCGGGCACAGGTGCGGCGGCGCCGCCGCCTGCCTGCTCGATGACCGCGACCGGCGTGCCCTTGGACACCTTGTCGCCGAGCTTGACCTTCAGCTCCTTGACCACGCCGGCGTGCGAGGACGGGATCTCCATCGAGGCCTTGTCGCTCTCGACCGTGATCAGGCTCTGCTCGACCTTGACGGTGTCGCCGACCTTGACCAGCAGCTCGATCACCGCGACCTCGTCGAAGTCGCCGATGTCGGGCACCACGGCCTCGACCCGACCACCGGAGGCGGCGGGCGCGGGCGCCGGTGCCGCGGAGGCGGCGGCCTCGGCCGCTGCGCCGGGCGCGGGCGCGACCGTCAGGGACGGCACGGGCACCGCAGGCGCCGGCGCGGCCGCCGCGTCGCTCTCGACCAGCAGCAGCAGGCTGCCCTCGCTGACCTTGTCGCCGAGCTTGACCTTCATCTCCTTGATCACGCCGGCGTGCGTCGCCGGGATCTCCATCGAGGCCTTGTCGGACTCGACCGTCACCAGGCTCTGCTCGACCTGGATCTTGTCGCCGGGCTTGACCAGGACCTCGATGACCTCGACGTCCTTGAAGTCCCCGATGTCGGGGACCTTGACTTCAACCAGTGCCATGTTCTTCTTCCTTCGGCTCGGCTCTCAGGCGTACAGCGGGTTGATCTTGTCGGCGTTGAGGCCGTACTTCGCGATCGCCTCGGCGACCTTGGCGACCGGCACCTTGCCCTCGTCGGCCAGCGTCTTCAGCGACGCGACGACGACGTAGTGGCGGTTGACCTCGAAGTGCTCGCGCAGCTTGCCGCGGAAGTCGCTGCGGCCGAAGCCGTCGGTGCCCAGCACGCGGTAGACGCGGCCCGCCGGGATGAAGGCACGGATCTGCTCCGCGAAGCTCTTCATGTAGTCGGTCGAGGCGATCACCGGGCCGTCGTGCGGCAGCAGCTGCTGCGTCACGTAGGGCACGCGCGGCGTCTCGGTCGGGTGCAGCAGGTTCCAGCGGTCGCAGTCCTGGCCTTCGCGGCCCAGCTCGTTGAAGCTCGGGCAGCTGAAGACGTTGGCCGACACGCCCCAGTCCTTGGCCAGCAGCTCGGCGGCGGCGATCGACTCGCGCAGGATGGTGCCGGAGCCGAGCAGGTTCACGCTCGGGCCGCCGTTCTTCGCGCCTTCCTGCAGCAGGTACATGCCCTTGATGATCTGCTCTTCCGTGCCCGGCTTGAGTCCCGGCTGCGCATAGTTCTCGTTGAGCAGCGTCAGGTAGAAGAAGACGTTGTCCTGCTTCTCCACCATGCGCTTGAGGCCATGGTGCAGGATCACGCCGACTTCATGCGCGAAGGTCGGGTCGTAGCTGATGCAGTTCGGGATCGTGCCGGCGAGGATGTGGCTGTGGCCGTCCTCGTGCTGCAGGCCCTCGCCGTTGAGCGTGGTGCGCCCCGAGGTGCCGCCGAGCAGGAAGCCGCGCGCCTGCATGTCGCCGGCGGCCCAGGCCAGGTCGCCGATGCGCTGGAAGCCGAACATCGAGTAGTAGACGTAGAACGGGATCATCACGCGGTTGTTCGTCGAGTACGACGTCGCCGCAGCGATCCACGAGCTCATGCCGCCCGCCTCGTTGATGCCTTCCTGCAGGATCTGGCCGGCCTTGTCCTCCTTGTAGTACATCACCTGGTCCTTGTCGACCGGGGTGTACTGCTGGCCCGCGGGGTTGTAGATGCCGATCTGGCGGAACAGGCCCTCCATGCCGAAGGTGCGCGCCTCGTCGACGAGGATCGGCACCGTGCGCGGGCCCAGCTCCTTGTCGCGCAGCAGCTGCGTCAGGAAGCGCACGTAGGCCTGCGTCGTCGAGATCTCGCGGCCCTCGGCGGTCGGCTCGAGCACAGCCTTGAAGGTCTCCAGCGGCGGCACGGTGAACTGCTCGTCGGCCTTCGGGCGGCGCTTCGGCAGGTAGCCGCCGAGCGCGGCACGGCGCTCCTGCAGGTAGCGCATCTCGGGCGTGTCGTCGGCCGGCTTGTAGAACGGCACCTCGGCGAGCTTGTCGTCGGGGATGGGGATGTTGAAGCGGTCGCGCATGCCGCGGATGTCGTCTTCCGTCAGCTTCTTGGTCTGGTGCGCGGTGTTCTTGCCCTCGCCGCTCTTGCCCATGCCGTAGCCCTTGACGGTCTTCACGAGCAGCACGGTCGGCTGGCCCTTGTGGTTGACCGCGCGGTGGTAGGCCGCGTAGACCTTCTGAGGGTCGTGGCCGCCACGGTTCAGGCGCCAGATGTCGTCGTCGCTCATCTTGGCGACCATCTCCAGCAGCTTCGGGTGCTTGCCGAAGAAGTGCTTGCGCACGAAGGCGCCGTCGTTGGCCTTCATCGCCTGGTAGTCGCCGTCGAGCGTCTCCATCATGACCTTGCGCAGCAGGCCTTCCTTGTCGCGCGCCAGCAGCGGATCCCAGTAGCCGCCCCACAGCAGCTTGATGACGTTCCAGCCCGCGCCGCGGAACTCGCCCTCGAGCTCCTGCACGATCTTGCCGTTGCCGCGCACCGGACCGTCCAGGCGCTGCAGGTTGCAGTTGACGACGAAGATCAGGTTGTCGAGCTTCTCGCGCGCGGCCAGGCCGATCGCGCCCAGGCTCTCGGGCTCGTCCATCTCGCCGTCGCCGCAGAACACCCAGACCTTGCGCTTGGAGGTGTCGGCGATGCCGCGCGCGTGCAGGTACTTCAGGAAGCGCGCCTGGTAGATCGCCATCAGCGGGCCCAGGCCCATCGACACCGTCGGGAACTGCCAGAACTCGGGCATCAGCTTCGGGTGCGGGTAGCTGGAGAGGCCCTTGCCGTCCACTTCCTGGCGGAAGTTCAGCAGCTGCTCCTCGGTGATGCGGCCTTCCATGTAGGCGCGCGCGTAGATGCCGGGCGAGGAGTGGCCCTGGATGTAGAGCAGGTCGCCGCCGTGGTCGGGCGTGTCGGCGTGCCAGAAGTGGTTGAAGCCGGCGCCGAACATCGTCGCGACCGACGCGAACGAGGAGATGTGGCCGCCGAGGTCGCCGCCGTCCGCGGGGTTGTGGCGGTTGGCCTTCACGACCATCGCCATCGCGTTCCAGCGCATGTAGGCGCGCAGCCGCTCCTCGATGTCGAGGTTGCCCGGGCAGCGCTCCTCCTGGTCGGGCGGAATGGTGTTGACGTAGGCGGTGTTGGCGGAGAACGGCATGTCGATGCCGGCCTGGCGCGCCTGGTCGATCAGCTGCTCGAGCAGGAAGTGGGCGCGCTCGGGACCTTCTGCTTCGATGACGGCGGACAGGGCATCCAGCCACTCGCGGGTTTCCTGTGCGTCGGCGTCGTTGGCCGCTGCGCCCAGGAAGGAATCAGGCAATGCAGACATGCGTGTCTCCTCGTTGGGGGGTGTTTCGGGGGCGGGCGGGAGTTTGGCACAGCCTCGAAGCTTTTTCAAATTATGCGAGTGCTTTTTGTAATGTGGAAAATTGCTGCACCTGCACATCGACGCCCCGCTTTCATCCGGTGCAAAAAACGACCCCGGCATGCCCGGGATCGATAATTCGCACCATGTCGGCCCTACCTTCCAACCCTCCCCCCGCTGCGCCTTCCGCGGCACCGCGCCCCCGTCCGCTGTTCGGGCACTGGTGGCGCAAGCAGTCGCCGGCGCGGCAGGACCGCTACGCCACGCTCGGGCCGCTCGTCTCGGTGCTGCTGTTCCTCGCGGCGATCATCACGGCCTTCTGGTACCTGCGCACCGAGGAGGTCGAGCGCGAGCAAGAGTCCGTGCGACGCGACACCGAGGTCGCGCAGCGCGAGATCCGCCTGCGCCTGATCGAGAACCAGGAGCAGCTCGTGCGCATCGCGCGCGAGATCACCACGCGCGCGATCGACCAGAACGCCTTCACCGACCAGGCCGAGCGCTTCGTGCTCGAGCGCGCCGAGGTGGTGAGCCTGAGCTGGTTCGACGCGCGCGGCACGCGCCGCGTCGCCTACGCCTCGCCCACGCATGCCTTCCAGTTCGACCGCGAGGTCGCCCCTGCCGAGAGCCCGGGAACGCCGGCGACGCCGCTGCGCGGCGAGCCGGCGCGGGCCTTCGGCGCCGCGCGAGAACTGCGCCAGCCGGTCTACTCGCGCCCCTACGCCACCGCGGAGGGCGTGGACGTGATCCAGGTGCAGGTGCCGCTGCTCGACCGCAACGGCTTCGCCGGCACCGTCGCGGCCGAGTACTCGGTGGAGGGGCTGCTGCGCCACTTCGTGCCCAAGGAGGTGGTCAAGCGCCACGCGATGAGCCTGATCGACGGCAACGGCAAGGTGCTCGCGAGCACCACCTCGTCGGCCGCGGAGAACGGGCGCGGCCCCTCGCTGTTCCACGATGTCCCGATCGCGCCGGTCGGCAACGGGCTGATGCTGCGCGGCCAGGGCTGGCGCACCTCGATCGGCCTGATCTCGAACACGCTGTTCTGGATGGTCGTCTCGCTGTCGGCGCTGACGCTGTGGATGCTGTGGGGCACCTGGCGCCACATGCGCCGGCGGCTGCAGGCGCAGAACGCGCTGGTGGCGGAGACCAACTTCCGCCGCGCGATGGAGAACTCGGTCCTCACCGGCATGCGCGCGATGGACCTGGAAGGCCGCATCACCTACGTCAACGCTGCCTACTGCTCGATGACCGGCTATTCCGAGGCCGAGCTGATCGGCCGGCTGCCGCCCTTCCCGCACTGGTCGCCCGACCGCATGGAGGAGACGCAGCGCATCCTGCAGATGGAGCTGCAGGGCCGCAGCCCGCCGGGCGGCATCGAGGTGCGGGTGCGGCGCAAGGACGGCACCGAGTTCGACGCGCGCATGTACGTCTCGCCGCTGATCGACGCGCACGGCCGCCAGACCGGCTGGATGACCTCGATGACCAACATCACCGAGGCCAAGCGCATCCGCGACCAGCTCTCGGCCTCGCACGAGCGCTTCACCACCGTGCTGGAGGGGCTCGACGCCGCGGTGTCGGTGCTGTCGGTGCACCAGGGCGAGCTGCTGTTCGCCAACCGCTCCTACCGGCTGTGGTTCGGCGCCGACGCGCAGGGGCACGAGCTGCTGGCCGGCGGCGTGCCGAGCGAGGGGGAGCTGCCCCCTGGCGCCGAGGACTCGGTGGACGACCTGGGCGGGCTGCCGACGCAGGAATTGATGGAGGCGGGCTCGGAACTGCGCGAGATCTACGTCGACTCGCTCGACAAGTGGTTCGACGTGCGCGCGCGCTACCTGCAGTGGACCGACGGGCGGCTCGCGCAGATGCTGATCGCCACCGACGTGACGGGGCGCCGCCGCGCCGAGGAGCAGGCGGCGGCGCAGGCCGAGAAGGCGCAGGTGACGAGCCGCCTCGTGACGATGGGCGAGATGGCCTCCTCGGTCGCGCACGAGCTCAACCAGCCGCTCGCCGCGATCAGCAACTACTGCAACGGCATGATCTCGCGCGTGAAGAACGACGCGATCGAGAAGGAGGCCTTGATCACCGCACTGGAGAAGACGGCCAAGCAGGCGCAGCGCGCCGGCCAGATCATCCATCGCATCCGCTCCTTCGTGAAGCGCAGCGAGCCGCAGCGCCAGCCCTCCGACGCGCGCGAGATCGTCGAGGACGCGGTCGAGCTCGCGATGTTCGAGCTGCGCCGCCGCAACGTCTCGATCCACACCTACCTCGCGCAGCGCCTGCCGACGCTGATGGTCGACCCGATCCTGATCGAGCAGGTGCTGCTGAACCTGCTGAAGAACGCCGCCGAGGCGATCGACATGGCGAAGATGCCCTCGTCGCGGCGCAACATCGAGCTGCAGGTCGTGCCGCGCCACCTCGACGAGGAAGGCGACGTGATCGAGTTCACCGTCACCGACACCGGCCCGGGCGTCAAGGAGGAGGTGCTCGCGCGCCTGTACGAGGCCTTCTTCTCGACCAAGGCCGAGGGCCTGGGGATCGGCCTGAGCCTGTGCCGCTCGATCATCGAGTCGCATCACGGCCGCATCCGGGTGGAGAACTTATACAATGGTCCGCAGGTGGTGGGCTGCCGCTTCACCTTCACCCTCCCGGTGGACGTGGTCCACCATTGACGAAGTTCCCTCATGAGCCTGATTCCGAAGAAGGGCACCGTCTACGTCGTCGATGACGACGAGGCGGTTCGTGATTCCCTGCAGTGGTTGCTCGAAGGCAAGGACTACCGCGTCAAGTGCTTCGACTCGGCCGAATCCTTCCTCTCCCGCTTCGACCCCCGGGAGGTGGCCTGCCTGATCGCCGACATCCGCATGGACGGCATGAGCGGGCTGGAGCTGCAGGACCGGCTGATCGAGCGCAAGTCGCCGCTGCCGATCGTCTTCATCACCGGGCACGGCGACGTGCCGATGGCGGTGACGACGATGAAGAAGGGTGCGGTGGACTTCATCGAGAAGCCCTTCAAGGAGGACGAGCTGGTGAACCTGGTGGAGCGCATGCTCGACCAGGCGCGCACGCTGTTCAGCCAGCAGCAGGAGGCCGCCAGCCGCGACGCGTTGCTGTCGCGCCTGACCACCCGCGAGGCGCAGGTGCTCGACCGCATCGTCGCGGGGCGCCTGAACAAGCAGATCGCCGACGACCTCGGCATCAGCATCAAGACGGTGGAGGCGCACCGCGCCAACATCATGGAGAAGCTCAACGCCAACACCGTGGCCGACCTGCTGAAGATCGCCCTCGGCGCGAACGCCCAGGCCAAGGCCTGAGCCTCCCCCCCTCCCCCGAGGCCGCTTCTTCGAAAGCGGCCTTTTGCATTCGAAAGACCGACTTCATGACCGCCCGACTCATCGACGGAAACGCCCTGTCCCGCCAGATCCGCGCCGAAGTGGCCGAACGCGCCGCCGCCCTCACCGCCCGCGGCACCACCCCGGGCCTGGCCGTCATCGTGGTCGGCGACAACCCGGCCTCGGCCGTCTACGTGCGCAACAAGGTCAAGGCCTGCCAGGACAACGGCCTGCACTCGGTGATGGAAGCCTACCCGGCGACGATGAGCGAGGCCGAACTGCTCGCGCGCGTCGAGGCGCTGAACGTCGACCCGACGATCCACGGCATCCTCGTGCAGCTGCCGCTGCCGCCGCACATCGACGCGCACAAGGTCATCGAGACCATCTCGCCGCTGAAGGACGTGGACGGCTTCCACGTCGCGAGCGCCGGCGCGCTGATGGTCGGCCAGGAGGCTTTTCGCCCCTGCACCCCCTACGGCTGCATGAAGATGCTGGAATCCATCGGCTGCGACCCCAGGGGCAAGCACGCCGTCGTGATCGGGCGCAGCAACATCGTCGGCAAGCCGATGGCGATGCTGCTGCTCGCCGCCAACGCGACCGTGACAATCTGCCACAGCGCCACGCCCGACCTCGCGCACCACACCCGCCAGGCCGACATCATCGTCGCGGCCGTCGGCCGCCGCAACGTGCTGACGGCCGACATGGTCAAGCCCGGCGCGGTGGTGATCGACGTCGGCATGAACCGCAACGACGAGGGCAAGCTCTGCGGCGACGTGGACTTCGCGGGCGTCGCCGAGGTCGCCGGCGCGATCACGCCGGTGCCGGGCGGCGTCGGGCCGATGACGATCACGATGCTGCTGGTCAACACGATCGAGGCGGCCGAGCGCGCCGCCGGCTGAGGCGGCAGCCCCACGCTGCAACCGGGCACCCGCCGCCTTCCGCCACCCCGGCGGTTGAAATCGCGCAAACTGGTTCCATCTGCAACGCACCCGGCGCGCCGCCGCACCCCGAGGCAGCGCGCCTCCGTTCACGAGGCCCCATGACGACTGCGAACAATCCCCTGCTCGACTTCACCGACCTGCCCCGGTTCAGCGAGATCCGCCCGGAACATGTCTCCCCCGCGATCGACGAGCTGCTGGCTGCCGCCGAAACGGCGCTGGAGCAGGTCGTGTCGGACGCGGTGCCGGCGCAGTACGACGCGCTGTCGGCGGTGCTCGACGTCGCCACCGAGCGGCTCGGCCGCGCATGGGGGGCGGTCGGCCACCTGAAGTCGGTCGTCGACACGCCCGAGCTGCGCGCCGCCTACAACGAGAACCTGCCCAAGGTCACCGAGTTCTACACCGCGCTCGGCGCCGACGAGCGGCTCTACGCCAAGTACAAGGCGGTCGCGCAGGGCCCCGAGGCCGAGTCGCTGTCCGCGCCGCGGCGCAAGGCGCTGTCCAACGCGATGCGCGACTTCGTGCTGTCGGGCGCCGAGCTGCAGGGCGAGGCCAGGACCCGCTTCGCCGAGCTCCAGGCGCGGCAGGCCGAGCTGGCGCAGAAGTTCTCCGAGAACGTGCTCGACGCCACCGACGCCTTCGCCTACTACGCCAGCGAGGACGAGCTCGACGGCGTGCCGCAGGACGCGAGGCACGCCGCCCGCGAGGCGGCGGAGCGCGAGGGCAAGGAGGGCTACAAGCTCACGCTGCAGTTCCCGAGCTACTTCCCGGTGCTGCAGTACGGCACCAACCGGGCGCTGCGCGAGCGGCTCTACACCGCCTACGTGACGCGCGCGTCCGACCTGGGCGAGCCGGCGCGCGACAACAGCGCGATCATGCGCGAGCTGATCGCGCTGCGGCAGGAGGAGGCGAAGCTGCTCGGCTACCGCAGCTTCGCCGAGGTCTCGCTCGTGCCGAAGATGGCCGAGAGCCCGGCGCAGGTGGTCGAGTTCCTGCACGACCTCGCGCGCCGCGCCCGCCCGCACGCCGAGCGCGACATGGCCGAGCTGCGCGAGTTCGCGCGCACCGAGCTCGGCATGGACGAGCTCGCCGCCTGGGACCTCGCCTTCGTGTCCGAGAAGCTCAAGGAGCGGCGCTACTCCTTCAGCGACCAGGAGGTGAAGCAGTACTTCACCGAGCCGAAGGTGCTCGAGGGCCTGTTCCGCATCATCGAGACGCTGTTCGAGGTGGCGATCCGCCCCGACACCGCGCCGGTCTGGCACCCCAGCGTGCGCTTCTTCCGCATCGAGCGCGGCTCGCAGCTGGTGGGCCAGTTCTACCTCGACCTGCACGCGCGCGCGGGCAAGCGCTCCGGCGCGTGGATGGACGACGTGCGCGGCCGCTGGGCACGCCCGGACGGCGCGCTGCAGACGCCGGTGGCGCAGCTGGTGTGCAACTTCGCCGAGGGCGTCAACGGCAAGCCGGCGCTGCTGACGCACGACAGCGTCACCACCCTCTTCCACGAGTTCGGCCATGGCCTGCACCACATGCTGACGCAGGTGGACGACATCGGCGTGGCGGGCATCTCAGGCGTCGAGTGGGACGCCGTGGAGCTGCCGAGCCAGTTCATGGAGAACTTCTGCTGGGAGTGGGACGTGCTGCGGCACATGACCGCCCACGTCGACACCGGCGAGCCGCTGCCGCGCGAGCTGTTCAACAAGATGCGCGCCGCGAAGAACTTCCAGGCCGGCCTGCAGACGCTGCGCCAGATCGAGTTCGGCCTGTTCGACATGCGGCTGCACGGCGAGCCGGGCCGCGAGGCGGACATCCAGAGCCTGATCGACGAGGTGCGGCAGGAGACCGCGGTGCTCAGGCCGCCGGCCTTCAACCGCATGCAGCACAGCTTCTCGCACATCTTCGCGGGCGGCTATGCGGCGGGCTACTACAGCTACAAGTGGGCCGAGGTGCTGAGCGCCGACGCCTACGGCGCCTTCGAGGAGGCCGGCGTGCTCGACGTCGAGACCGGCCGCCGCTACCGCCGCGAGATCCTCGAGGCCGGCGGCAGCCGCCCGGCGATGGAGAGCTTCAAGGCCTTCCGCGGCCGCGAGCCGAGCATCGACGCACTGCTGCGCCACGAGGGCATGGCCTAATAATGGCGGCGTGAAGTCGAGGAGAACCGGAGGGATGATGCAACGACCGCTGCGACCGCTGAGGATCGGCCTGGCGCTGCTGGGCCTGATGACGGCAATGCCAGGCTTCGCCCTCTACAAGGTGGTCGGGCCGGACGGCCGCGTGAGCTACACCGACCGGCCGCCGCAGGAGAGCGCGAAGGTCCAGCCGCTGTCCCCGGCCGGCGGCGCAGCGGCGCCCGACGCGGCGCTGCCCTTCGAGCTGCGCCAGGCGGTGCAGCGCCACCCGGTCACGCTCTACACCCGCGCCGACTGCGCGCCCTGCGACAGCGGCCGCGCGCTGCTGCGCCGCCGCGGCGTGCCCCATGTCGAGAAGTCGGTCGCCACCTCCGCCGACGCGGAGGCCTTCCGGCGGCTCGGCGGCCAGTCCCTGCCGCTGCTGCAGGTCGGCACGAAGCGCCTGGAAGGCTTCACCGAGGACGAGTGGAACAGCTACCTGGACGCGGCCGCCTACCCGGCGCAATCGCGCCTGCCGTCCAGTCACGCCTTCGGCAAGGCCACCCCGCTGGCCGCAGCCGGCGGCACGCCCGCCCCGGCCACCTCGGCCGGCCCGGCGCCGTCCCCGGCGCCGGCCGCCGCCCCCCAGCAGGCGCCGGCCGGCGGCGGCAACGCGCCGCCCGGCTTCCGTTTCTGAAGCGGCCCCGGGCGGCCGCAGCACCTCGCAAACGACAAGGCCGCCCTCGGGCGGCCTTGCTGCATCCGGGAGGGACGTTCAGAACTCGATGCTGCGCACGCCCTGCGGCGTACCGAGCAGGCAGATGCCGGCGCGGTGGCGCGCGAAGATGCCCACCGTCACGACGCCCGGCCACTGGTTGATCTCGCTCTCGAGCGCGGCCGGGTCGGCGATGGACAGGCCCGCCACGTCGAGGATCAGGTTGCCGTTGTCGGTCGTGACGCCCTCGCGCAGCTTGGGCGTTCCGCCGAGCACCGCGAACTTGCGCGCGATCTGCGCCGCCGCCATCGGGATCACCTCGACCGGCAGCGGGAAGCGCCCGAGCGTGCGCACGTACTTGCTCTCGTCGGCGATGCAGACGAAGCGCTCGGCGAGGTCCGCGACGATCTTCTCGCGCGTGAGCGCGGCGCCGCCGCCCTTGATCATGTTGCCGTGGTGGTCGATCTCGTCGGCGCCGTCGACGTAGACGGGCAGCGACTCGACCTCGGACGCCTCGAGCACCTTGATGCCGAGAGCCTGCAGCCGCTCGGTGCTCTTGACCGAGCTCGACACGGCGCCGGCGATGCGGTCCGTGATCTTCGCGAGCTCGTCGATGAAGCAGTTGACGGTGGAGCCGGTGCCGACGCCGACCACCGAGCCGGGCACGACGTGATCGATGGCGGCGCGGCCGACGAGGGCCTTGAGTTGGTCCTGGGTCATGGGAAGGGATGGGGCGCACGGCCCTCTGTTTGAGACAATCCCGCGATTATCCGAGGACCCTCCATGGCCCTGCTCCCTTATTCGCTCGCCCGCCCCTTCCTGTTCCGGCTCGACGCCGAGCAGGCCCACGAACTGACGCTCGACGCGATCGCGCGCACGCAGGACTCGCCGCTGGCCTGCCTGTGGAGCGAGGCGCGCGTCGACGACCCGGTGACGGTCGCCGGCCTGCGCTTCCCGAACCGCGTCGGCCTCGCTGCCGGCCTGGACAAGAACGGCCGCTGCATCGACGGTCTCGGCGCGATGGGCTTCGGCTTCATCGAGGTCGGGACCGTCACGCCGAAGGCGCAGCCCGGCAACCCGAAGCCGCGCATGTTCCGCCTGCCCGAGGCCGATGCGCTGATCAACCGGCTCGGCTTCAACAACGAGGGCCTCGACGCCTTCGTCGCCAACGTGCAGCGCGCGCGGCGCTTCCGCCAGGGCGGCGGCATCCTGGGTCTCAACATCGGCAAGAACGCCGCGACGCCGATCGAGCGCGCGGTCGACGACTACCTGATCTGCCTCGACGGGGTGTATCCGCACGCCGACTACGTCACCGTCAACATCTCGAGCCCGAACACGAAGAACCTGCGCGAGCTGCAGAGCGACGAGGCGCTCGACGCGCTGCTCGGCGCGATCCAGTCGCGGCGCGAGGAGCTCGCGCAGCGCAGCGGCCGGCGCGTGCCGGTGTTCGTGAAGATCGCACCCGACCTCGACGAGGCACAGGTCGGCGTGATCGCGGCGACGCTGCGGAAGAACGGCATCGATGGCGTCATCGCCACCAACACCACGATCGCGCGCGACGTCGTCAAGCACCTGCCGCACGGCGAGGAGACCGGGGGGCTGTCGGGCCGGCCGGTGTTCGAGGCCAGCAACCGCGTGATCCGCAAGCTGCGCGAGGCGCTGGGCGCCGGCTACCCGATCATCGGTGTCGGCGGCGTGATGAGCGGCGCGCACGCGAAGGCCAAGCTCGACGCGGGCGCCGACCTCGTGCAGATCTACACCGGGCTGATCTACCGCGGCCCGGCGCTGGTGCGCGAGGCGGCACAGGCGATCCGCCACGCGCGGCGCTGAGCCGGCGCGGCTGCGTCCTCAGGCGGCGTCGCCGCAGACCAGCGCGGCCGCCGCGTCGCCGAGCGCGAGCGAGGCGGTGAGCCCCGGCGACTCGATGCCGAACAGGTTCACGAGGCCCGGGATGCCGTGCGCGTCCGGGCCCTGCAGCAGGAAATCGCGCGCCGGCTCGCCCGGCGCCTGGATCTTCGGCCGCACGCCGCTGTAGGCCGGCTGCAGCGCGCCGTCGGGCAGCGCCGGCCAGTAGCGGCGGATCTCCTCGTAGAAGGCCTCGGCGCGCGCCGGGTCGACCCGGTAGTCGATCGCGCCGTCCGGCCCCGGCACGATCCATTCGACGTCCGGGCCGAAGCGCGCCTGGCCGCCGAGGTCCAGCGTCAGGTGCACGCCGAGTCCCGCCGCCTCCGGGACCGGGTAGATCAGGCGCGAGAACGGCGCGCGGCCGGCGAGCGCGTAGTAGTTGCCCTTGGCGAAGTGCGGCGTCGGCACCTGCTGCGCTTCGAGCCCCTCGAAGCGCCGCGCCAGCGCCGGCGCCCACAGCCCCGCCGCGTTGACGAGCAGTCCCGCGTGCAGCGTCATCGGCGCCTCGCCGCCCACCTCCAGCACGAAGTCATCGCCGCGGCATTGCGCGCGCCGCAGCGGCGACGCGAGCGCGACCGCGCCGCCGGCGCGCTCGAGGTCGCCCTGCAGCGCGAGCATCAGCCCGTGGCTGTCGATGATGCCAGTGGACGGCGACCACAGCGCCGCGGCGCATTCGAGCGCCGGCTCCATCGCGCGGGCCTCCTCGCGCCCGAGCAGGCGCAGGTCGTGCACGCCACAGGCCGCTGCCTGCGCGCGGATCGCCTCGAGCCGCGGCTGCTGCGCGTGCGAGCCCGCGACGATCAGCTTGCCGCAGCGTCGGTGCGCGATGCCGCGCTCCTCGCAGTAGGCGTAGAGCCGCTCGCGGCCGGCCACGCACAGCCGCGCCTTCCACGACCCCGGCGCGTAGTAGATGCCGGCGTGGATCACCTCGCTGTTGCGCGAGCTGGTGCCGGTGCCGATCGCGGTCTCCGCCTCCAGCACCACGGTCTCCAGCCCGCGCAGCGCGAGCGCGCGCGCCGTCGCCAGCCCCACCACGCCGGCGCCCACCACCACCGCATCGACGCGGTCCATCAGCGCGTCCGGCGCCCGCAGCGCCGCTTCGAGGTATCGATCTTTCGCATGACGGTGATTGTGGCCCTGACGCAAGGCGTCCCGCACGGCTTCCTCCGCGCGCCGAGGAATTGACGGCGCTCAGGAACATGCGCTTTGCGCATTTCCCCTCCAGCCTGCGGCATGCAAGGATGCGGCCCCCGATTCCTCTCAACCCAGCGAGCAAGAACGATGACACAGGACAACTGGCGCTTCGAGACCCTGTCGGTGCATGCGGGCTACAGCCCCGACCCGACCACCCGCGCCGTCGCGGTGCCGATCTACCAGACGGTGGCCTTCTCCTTCGACAGCGCGCAGCACGGCGCCGACCTCTTCGACCTGAAGGTGGCGGGCAACATCTACAGCCGCATCATGAACCCGACCTGCGACGTGCTGGAAAAGCGCATCGCGGCGCTCGAGGGCGGCATCGCCGCGCTCGCGCTGGCTTCCGGGCAGGCCGCCGTCACCTACGCGATCCAGACCATCACCGAGGCCGGCGACAACATCGTCGCGTCGAGCGCGCTCTACGGCGGCACCTACAACCTGCTCGCGCACACGCTGCCGCAGTTCGGCGTGACGACGCGCTTCGCCGACTGGCGCGACCCGGCCAGCTTCGAGCCGCTGATCGACGCGCGCACCAAGGCCGTCTTCGTCGAGTCGCTCGGCAACCCGCAGGGCAACATCACCGACTTCGAGCGCATCGCCGAGATCGCGCACCGCCACGGCGTGCCGCTGATCGTCGACAACACGGTGCCGAGCCCCTACCTGTGCCGCCCCTTCGAGCACGGCGCCGACATCGTCGTGCACTCGCTGACCAAGTACCTCGGCGGCCACGGCACGAGCCTCGGCGGCGCGATCGTCGATTCCGGCAAGTTCCCCTGGGCGCAGCACAAGGAGCGCTTCAAGCGCCTCAACGAGCCCGACGTCAGCTACCACGGCGTGGTCTATACCGAGGCGCTAGGTGCTGCGGCCTACATCGGGCGCGCACGGGTCGTGCCGCTGCGCAACACGGGTGCCGCGCTCTCGCCCTTCAACGCCTTCCAGATCCTGCAGGGCATCGAGACGCTGGCGCTGCGCATGGACCGCATCTGCGACAACGCGCTCAAGATCGCGCAGTACCTGCAAAAGCACGAGAAGGTCAGCTGGGTCAACTACGCCGGCCTCGAGGACCACCCGGACCACGGGCTGGCCCGGAAGTACCTGGGCGGCCGGGCCTCGGGCCTGTTCACCTTCGGCGTCAAGGGTGGGCGCGCCGCGGGCGAGCGCTTCCTCGACGCGCTGCGGCTCTTCACGCGGCTCGTCAACATCGGCGACGCGAAGTCGCTCGCCACGCACCCGGCCTCGACCACGCACCGCCAGCTCTCGCCCGAGGAACTGGCCCAGGCCGGCGTCACCGAGGACACGGTACGGCTGTCGATCGGCATCGAGCACGTGGACGACCTGCTCGCGGACCTCGACCAGGCGCTGGCCGCTGCCTGAAGGCTCCGGTGCGGCCGACCCCTGCCGCACGGGCTGGGGGCGGGGGGCGCGGCCGCGCCGTTTCATGCAAACTCCCGGCATGTCGTCCCCGAATCCCGCCCCGCTCCCCGACGCGCCCTCCTGGCTGGTCGCCTGCCTGTGCGCCCAGTGGTGCGGCACCTGCCGCGACTACCGCGCGGTCTTCGCGCAGGCCGAGCGCGAGTTCCCGCAGGCCCGCTTCCGCTGGATCGACATCGAGGACGAGGCCGACCTGGTCGGCCCGGTCGATGTCGAGGACTTCCCGACGCTGCTGGTCGCGCGCGGCAGCGAGGTCGCCTTCTTCGGTCCGCTGCTGCCGCATGCCGCGACGCTGCTGCGCCTGCTGCAGGCCCGGCTCGACGAGAGCGCCCCGCCGCAGCTGCGCGGCGGCGAAGTTGGCGGACTGGCATTGCGCCTTAGGAACGGCGCCTGAGAAAGTCGCGCCTATCGCAGGGAGCGTGCCGGCATTGCCGGGGCTCCTACCACTTCACGGCGCTCAATTCACGCAGCAGCCTGCGGATCTCTCCGTTGCGCGCCTGCCTCAGCTCCTCGCGCAAGGTCTCGCCCGACGTGTCGACCCCCTCGACGCCGCGCCAGACCGTGGCCTCGAACTGCTCGCGCGAGGTATGCGGCGGCACCTGCCACAAGGCTTCCGTCACGCACTCGATCGCCAGAGCGAAGGCTCGTGTTCGATCGATCTCCTGCTGCCGCCCCGTCATCACATTCAAGACCGCCTCCCTGTTCATCAACAGCGTGCGGGCAAGGGTATCCGCACCGGCGTCGGCCCTCATCCCCCGTTCCAGGGAAGGGGGTGCTGAAATATCGGGAGCGGGAAATGGAAAACAGTGGCACCGGAAGCACCACAAGGCCTGAAGGCGAACTGCCTTCAGACCGGATCGGAGGCGGCTGCGAGCCGGCCGCCTCCGGCAAGGTGAGAATCGCGGCGGCCCTGCCGAGCCGGGCCGCCCCGGGAATCAGCCGGTGATCACCAGCTGGTTGTCCACCGACTTCACGCCCTTGATCTCCTTGGCCAGCGACTCGGCCTTCCTTCGCAGCACGAGGGTCTTGACCTCGCCCTTCAGCCGGACCGCGCCTTGCATCGTGTCGACGTTGATCTTCAGTGCGCTCAGGTCCGGATCGGCGGCCAGTTTCGCCTTCAGCTGCGCGGTGATCGTCGCGTCGTCCACCACCTCGCCGGCCGTTCTCTGACTCGTGCCCTGGGAGGCGCCCCGATCACCGCCCGCCATGCCGGCGCAACCGGCAAGAAAGGTGGCGGCTGCCACGACAGCAAGCATTTTTTTCATAAGCTAAGTTCTCCAGCTGTGCCTCTATCCATCCCGCCCTCGCGAGGTGCGCAGGTGGCGCAGCCCCGCTCCGCGAAGCGCCGGGCCTCGCCATCGGCAGCGGTTTTTTCCGATGTTCCGGACTGCAGCAAGCTGCATGCCTCCGATGGGAAAGTATCCCCGGGAAAGGCGTGCGCCGCTTAGCGTGGGGTTTCCGCCACCCGACCTCGGGCTGCGGCACCCCCGCAGCGATTGTTCGCGCCCTTGCCGCGCGAAGTCCCCCGGGGTTTTCCCGCGAGTCGCTCCCCGGGCTTCCACGCCCTCGGTGACGGAAGAGCGCTGGGTCCGCGAAAACCGCGCCTCCTGAGAAAGCTGCTTTGCTCCCCCGAAGCGCCTGCTGCCCCGCACGAAGGCAGAAGAACCCGTCTTCCCGGGCAAGGGGGGAAGGTCCGGAAACGCCTTCCGCCTGGACCAGGAACGCCACGGCCGCGGTCCTCGCATGGGCCGCGGGAGCGGCCCGCCGTGCCCTCCCCCCTCGCCCCGGGCGGAGCCCCTCGGCGCGGCAGGAGCCTTCGGATAGTCTTTGGCGCTCGGGACGCCCCGAAGCACCGCAGTCAAAGGAATCCGCATGGGCAAGCGCACAGTTTTCATGGAAGGAACCTCACCCGCTCGAGCGGCTGCCGTGGAGGCAGCGAATCCGCCTGCATTCCCCGCGCCGCACGCACCGGCCGGCAACCGCGAGATGCTGTTCAAGATCGTCGAGCCGGACGGCAAGACGAAGGTCATCTACGCCGACGGCAGCACCGAGGGCTTCGACTTCCCGGCAGGAACGGCCTTCTGCAACTACCACCCGCGCCTGCTGGCCGAGGCGGTCGTGCGCCTGCGACGGGAGGCGCTGTTCCGTGCCGAGGCGGAACGGACACGGCAGCTCCCCGCCGCCTGAAGGCCGCGCGCGGCTTCACGAATGGGCGCCGGGCCGCGGCCCGGCCCCATCGAGATCGCGACCCGCAGGCGGCAAGGCCCGCGCGCTGCGCCTTGCCAGCTGCCGCCTCCTGGCCCGGCGCGGCACGCAAAGCCGCACCGAACCGTGCCACAATCCGGCCTTCGTGCCGGACCCCGGTCCCGCCTGCCTCGCCTTCGCAGAGAAGGTCGAGCGGGCCCCGGGTCCGCGGCGACCTGCTACCCGGGCTCTCTGCAGCCCGGTTTCTGCCCGTAGCTCAACTGGATAGAGCAACTGCCTTCTAAGCAGTAGGTCGGGGGTTCGAGTCCCTCCGGGCAGGCCAACAACATCAATGACTTAGCACGGCCACAGCAAAGATCCGCCTTTGCCTCTACCCGCGCGGGAACCACTTTGGGAACCGCTCTATGTGCGCGTACTTCACCATGGCGGCCCACCTCCCGGTTAGAGCCAGCTACCGCAGCCACCCGTTTTTCCTACCTCACAGTGTTGGGCGCAGTGAAGAAAGAGTCCCCTCTACCAGAACGGGTGCCCCCCAGCAAGAGCCCAAGGACGCCGAAGGCTTAAGATGGACACTGACAAGCCTTCGGAGACAGGCTCGACTGGGGCGCACTCGCTGCAGTGGAGGCACGCCTCTTACCACCCGAGACAGCTCCGATTGTTGTCCCTCTAAAGCACGGGCAGGCGAGACAAGGCCAATCGTCGGGAACGCTATAAAAATATGAAACGGCGCGCTGCCCTGCCGGGTACTGCCGTTAAAAGAAGTCGAAATGAGGGAGAGAAAATAATGGCGCCCATCCAAGCCAATCTTTCGGCAAGCATCCCGCCGGAGACTGTCGATCACGAGGCACTCTTCAAAACGCACTTCTCACCGACGGCACTTGAGCAAGCCTTCAAAGAAAAGTTCGCCACTACAACTGGCAAGGGTGTCGACCGGCTCAACGGGTTCCAGTTTGCGCCTAGGTCAGCAAGCGAGTTGGAGATTACCTCATCCAAGATTTTGGCAGGCCATTTTCGTTTCTCGCCGTACCTTGAGGTGCTACGACCAAAGGCAAGAGATAAGCATCCCCGCTTGATTGGCATTCCAACAGTGCGCGATCGCGTCGTTCTCCGTCAGCTCAACAAATACCTTGCCACGCTTTACCCGGAGCGCGTTCCTAAGAATGTGGCGAGCACATACGTCCGAGAGTTGGCGGCCGACCTCCAAGCACGCCCCTTGGACAAAACCTGGGTCTGCAGCACAGACATCCAAAAGTTCTATGACTCGATTAAGCAGGAACGACTACTGTCAGTTCTCGCGAAGCGGGTCAAATTTGATGCTGCAATCCGGCTGATTAGGCACGCCATCGCCACCCCAACGGTGCCGCGAAACACGCGACGTAATCGACACAAGGACTACCCTTCGGCAGGTGTACCGCAGGGCTTAGCGATCTCGAACATCCTTGCATCAATCTACATGCAGGACGTTGACGAGGCAATGAAAGGCTTGGGTGTTGTCTACTACCGTTATGTAGATGACGTTTTAATGTATGGAGAGCATGATGCGGTTCATATGGCGCACAAGTCGCTTCGGGCTCGCTTAAAGTATAGAGGCCTTGCACTTCACCCACTTGGCTCAGGGAAGACGCAAATTGAACCGCTGGATAAGCCTTTTGGATACCTGGGCTACACCTTTCAAATGCCCCTCATTTCCGTGAGGCCCTCGACCACCGAGCGTTTTTTGCAATCCATTGCAGCGAAGTTCAGCGACTTTTCCCACAACAAGACGCGAAGGCTCGAAAAGTTCAAGTATCTCAATGAAGAGCGCCTCAAGGAAATCTTCCTCCTTGAGTTGAATGAACGCATTACAGGTGCAATCGCTCAAAAGCGGCGATACGGTTGGATCGCCTACTTCAACCAGATCAGCGACCTATCGCTTCTACACCGGCTTGATGCATCTATAGAAAATATGTTTAAACGGATGAAGGAGTTCGGAAACTCCCCCCCATCCGGGCTTAAGAAGGTACGCCGCGCTTATTACGAGATGAAGCTTAACCCGCAAGGCGGCTACGTTCGAGACTATGACCGCATCTCAACCATTCCAGAAATGCTTACGTTTCTAGTAGAGCGTGGTCGAGTCGCTCCCGACGTGACCCTAACCGACACCGAAATCAAGGAAAAATACAACAAGTATGTGAACCACGTACTTGTAGCAATGCACGCCGATGAGGGAACCGTTTATGGCTAAGCCCCCGATTGAGGAAACTCTCGGTTAGCTCTCAAAGAAGTCTGTCTCCCCTCCGGCTCCTCTCTAGGGCCGCCACGGCGTGCAACGGCTGTCGGTCGATCTTCCAGCCTTGTCCAACGCCCTCTAGATCGTTTAAGATGTCGGCGGGCGGGAGATGCTTATCGCGCAAGCGATACCTCATCGGGCTTTGGCTCTGTGAGCGGAAGTGCTCCCTACTCTGCACAAGCACGGGATGCAGCCTTGGTTGGCTGCAGAACCTTTTCGAGGGCGACGTTCGTCGGCGCTGCTCGGAAAGTGGATATGACCTGATTTCTCAAGCTTCTTCCGCCCCACCACTCCAAAAATAGACAATGAAAGAATTTCTTGCTGAGCTACGCACAAGGGCTTGGCGCACTGCTGGCGCACGTTATAACGCCTCTCGTCGACTAAAGATGCGAGAGTCGCTGTCGACATGCAGCTTGGCGCTGCTTTCTGCACTAAGCATTGCGGTAGCCTTCATCCAGAAAGTCTACTCCTCTACACCGGGCACCCCTTTAGACAATTATTTATCTTCGCTTGCCGTCGGGGTGGGGGTGCTTCTCTTAGTCGTCAGTCTACTGGAATGGGGGGCGGGATACGGCGCCCGTGCCGAAGCACTCCATCGCAATGCGGAGCTACTCACCGCTTTTCATACTAAGGTGGGGATGGCTATTGCTCTGTTAGATTCCGGAACTCCGATCTCAGTGGAAGCGGTCGACAAACTTCGAATCGAGTACGATGAAATTAAGGAACGGTGCAGTACCAATCACTTGCCACGAGATGACGAACTGTTCCGCGCTCATCGCCGGTCGGACGACGAGTTTAAGAGAAACGGTAAGCCAGCGATGAGTACGTCTCGCGCGCTCTGGAATCGCCTCGCTTGGGGCCTTTCCGAGGTGTGGTTTTTTGCAGTGATTTGGCTGCTTGTGGTGGGTTCGCTTGTGTACTCGTTATGGATCCCGAAGATTTAAACCAGAGATGCATACGGAATCACACTGAGAAGTTTTTCTGAATCTCTGGGTACGAGCCCCCTTAGAAATTAAATATGGAAGGCGCCTGTGCAATGTATTATTTCTTCACAGCGCCCCTGCCAATCAACTTCAGCAACTGGGCCGCAGTCGATCACAGGTTGTCGTAAGTTTTTTATTGAACGCCGATTTTAGCTTTGCGATGCAGTTGAAAAATTCACCTGCGCAATCTCAACTCCCGCACCAAGTCTTCGCCCCCCTTTTAGCCTTCCTCTGATTGTTTATTCTTAATCGATCTACGAGGTGAACCGATAAGGGGAGACAAGACACTGAGCAACTCTGAGTTTTCCAAAAGCATCGGTCAGGATTGACTGCTGGCATGGTCGAACAAGCTAAAACAGCCAGCCAAGAGCATAGCGATTAAACGTTTTCGACCGCTTTCTAGAGAGAGCCAAGCCCTGCAAGAGAGAGCGCCGGGTGCCGCTCAAGACAAACGCCATCCTTAGCCCCCCCAACCCCACCATTTGAATGGCCACCCCGCCGGGTGGGCCCCATCGTTCAGCCCCCCTGTCCCCGGCACCTCTGCACATCTTGACAGGAGCGCACACGAGAACGCCCCTCTTGCCATTTTTTGGCCGTTCTTACCATTTTGACGAGCGCGTGTAAAAATGGTATGCAATATCGCCGCGGATACCACCATGCGTTCGCCCAAACTCTAGAAGCTTTGCGCGCTCACGCCGCCAAGCAAATAGACTGGAGGCCTCAATCAAAAGCTCCCGCCACTCATAAATTTTCTTGCGAACATCCTCACGCACATTCTCAATACGCCACCGCAAACCATGCTTGGGAGGCAATTCAGCGCGCAGCGCGAAAGCCCAATCCAAGATTGCAGCGTAAAAAACAACGAGCATGTCAATCACACAAAATCCAGCACGCAACCGATCATTTTCCACGCCGATCTTTCCCATTAGCGCCGCCCCTTTATCACACGCACCAATGAAAAAATTGACGCACATGTTCAGATCCTTCTCCAATTGCGCGTGCCGCTCTACTGGGATTTCCACCGCAATTGCACGAACCGCCGGAGCAAATCTTTTAACACACCCCTCCGCCATAATCATCGCGACTCCCTTGGCCTCCAAATCCATGCGCGCATCGATTTCTAGCCCAGAATAATAAACAACCCTCTCCCGAGGCTCATTAACAAAATCCATTGCCGACAAAAGGGGACTGAGCAAGCTGTCCACATGCCGCCACTGATCGGGGTCTCTCCCACCGAGATAACGTTTTGGATCTTCCTTAATCCAATAAGAGAAACAATCCTGAGCCTTGCCGACCAACTCCCCCTTTATAGGAATAGAATAAAATTCATCGCATACCGCCGTCATTGCGCGCTTCACGCGCTCCTCGGCATAGTCGCGGCGCAGATCAAAAATCTCGGTGTATTTGAAATCCTTTGGATTGGACATGGCTTTGCTCCTAAAAAACCTTATGAGACGGGCGCCCGACTGAGCGCTTAACGAAGTTTGATTCGGGCGGCACCCAGACAGACACCCGCCCCCCTGCAAGACGTACCTGCTCACTGTGCCAGCCTAGTTCCCGCAAGGCAGGCCCGAGGGTCGTGATAGCTTCACCAGCGGCGCTAGCGATGGCATCGCCAACGTAATACGGCAGGCGCTTGGCCACGGGAATTTCGTTCCACCAGCGCAGCACTTTTCGACGCAGGCGCTCAGCCTTGCGGCGCTCCCTCATTGGAATATCTACCTGAATCTCAACCTGAATAGGTGGAATGCCGGCAGGCAGAGAAACAGGAGCATGGGGTTTCTTGCTCATGAAAACTCCTTGGTGTGCGTCGATGGCGACGATGAATTTCCGGTTTACACAGAAATTTGGACACGGCAGGTGTAAAGCTGGATCGCCCCGGCTGCCATTTTTCTCACTAAAATAAAAATATCGTCGCCACCGTCGCCAACGTCGCACCTCCAGTAGAAATAAGAAATAGCACGGCGCGACGATATCGGGGTCTAGGCTTGGCCCCAGCCGTAATTCCGCAGGCCAAAGGCGGATGCCGCCATCTGCCGCGCCTCGCTCAAGCCAGGAAGGGACCAAGCCCGGCGGCGGGAAACTCGACTACCAACAGTAGCGCTCGCTGGCCCGCACCCGAAAGCCTCATGCAAGCGGCGCCCGATTGCACGCGTATCGATTCGCCCCGCTCGGATACCTGCCCTCCGGCAGTACGCCTCGTAGCCCTCTGCTGCCATCCCGCACTCGATTGCAACCCGCTCCTCCCCCCACTCGTTGCCGCCGCCGAGAGAAGTAGCCGTGTCAAGCGCATCAAGAATCCATCGGTCCAGCGCCGGCATGTTCTCGATCTTCTGTGAGTCGAGTGCAGACGTATGCGGCACTGCCCGAGGGTTGAACCCCTTAAGTTCTCGATCCAAGAGGTGGCGGAGGAAGATTCCCGCTCCGCCGCTGTCAATCCACTCGTTTAGCTTGCCGAAGTAGGCGTGGTCCTGTGCGCGGGAGGGAGGCACGTCAACAACGAAATACCGTCGCTCGTCTGCGCCGGCCGGCACCACGAACGCATTGTTCGATGCCATGAACACCGTGATGCGGTTCGGCGCCATGAACACATCTCGGCCCTTCATCTCGATGGCGACGCTCGGCTCTGTAATCAACCCCTTCAAGACGCCCTCGGCGCTCTTGTCGCCCGCCCAGTACCCCTCGTCCACAAACACCACGAGTGCGTGCCGGAGGTGGCTGTTGAAGTTGCCTACCAAGTGCCGCGAGTTGGTGATGTGCAGGAAGTGCCGCCCGAAGATCTTTCCTAGCATCCGGAACAGCGTGCCCTTCCCCGTGCCCTGCGCTCCGCGCAGAACAAGCGCCACCTCCAAACGGGTTCCGGGCCGCTGCACGATCAATGCCATCGCGTTCAGGAAATACTCGGCAAGCTCGGCGTTTCCCGAGCAAAGCATTCGCACATGTTCAAGCGCCAGCGTGGCATCTCCCTCGCTTGGGGCTACCGCGAAGCCCTTGAACAAATAGAAGACGTCGGGCTTCGGCGTACCGTCTGGCACAAGCGCAATTCCTCCTAGGAACTGTCGCCGCCGCTCCGAGCGAAGCCAGGCCTCCGCAAGGGGAACCCGCCGCATTCCAGTCGGTGCGTGATACTCCGCAAAGCGGTTCGAGAGCAACAGCTTGAACTCCCCAACGCTGATAGCTGTAAGGCGTGCATGCCCAGTCTCAGGGTCGCTCTGCTCCTGCCAAATCGTCGGCTTCCCTGATCCATCAGGCGCAATGAAAAACTCCTTGTTGATCAAGTCGATATCGTCAGGTGCGTCGGCACTTGCCTGTACTACAGGCAACCGCTCCTCAGCAACCTTCGCCTGTTGCCCTGCGGCCGGACCCATTTCTGCCTCATCAGCCTTCTCCGCGTTTCCCACCACCCCATCAGAATCAAAACAGAAATTCAACCCCGCCAGCAACTCCTCAATTTCATCGGCGCCTTGATTTTTCTCCTTCAAGATGACTGTTGCTTCCGTTTCCTCGGCCTGCTGTCGTGCCCCTGCCTTCACTCGATCCCATAGCGGTTTCGCCCCCATCATTAATCTCCCATATCGCAAATCACGGCGCCCACGTGAGGTACGGCTTGGATGCCTGCGTCCGCGCCCGTGCCGATGTTGATGACAATCGTGGGTAGATTTTCATTCGTACCCTTTGCGGCGGCCATACGCTCCGAGTGCTCGACCACGCGGTGCACCTTCGGCAAGAAAGCTCCCACGTCGTCCACATCCAACTCCCCCGCCTGCACCGCCTTGTGCAAACGCTGCAGCATCGCTAGCGTTACTTTGGCTGCAAGGGGTGCGAGCAAATCCCCGCCAAGTTCGGCCTTGGCTTGCGCAGCCACCAACTCGCCGGCGAATTCTGGCGTATCGATCAACGCCTCCACCTCCGACACGGAAATCCCGCAGTGCGCCGCGAGCTGCTCTACATCGCCCCCGGTAGCAATTACGCGCGGAAATACGGCGAGCAGCATGGCTTGCTTTTCCGTCGCTGATTTAGGAACGGCGCTGCCCTTAACCCCTAGCTTGCCGGGGCTGTAATTCGGCTTTACAGTTTTCATATCCACCTCGACCCGGCCTTGCGCCGGGTATTTTTTCGACCTATGCAGGCGGGTGCGTCCTATAGCAGGCGCCTTGGGCACAACCGACGCGGCTTAGCTGGATTACGTGGCGTCGCGGTCTTTGCTGGCGCTGTCTCGCGCCGCAACGCGCTCTGCTACCCACCGCATGACTTCCTGACGAAGCCAGCCCACCGAACGAGGGCCCAGCTTAATGCTGTGGGGGAAGCGGCGAGCAGCCATATCCTCGTAAATTGAGGACCGGCTCCTCCCTGTCAGGGCCTTGACCTCTGCAAGGCGCATGACGCCTTCACGAGGCTCGGACTGTCCTTGGTTCCCGATCATGTACGACTCCTTCTTAGGGCCACCGAAGCAGTCCGGTGGCATGGGTCGTACTGTAGGGACGAGCTTCTCGAAAAGCGCCCCCTATTAATTCCGTTGGGTCCGCGTGTCGTGGTCGAGCTTCTCCGGTCGCACGTCGTCGTGCTGAGGCTCCTCCGCAAGCTGTGGCTCGCCTGCCACAGGGTAGGCATGCTTTATCAGGGCTTGGCGCTCCTTCGGCGACAGGTCCGCTGGCAGTTCTAGAAGAGTTATGGCTTTGCCCTCGTACCTGCACTCGAAACAGCGAGGCGCCATGTCGCGAACAATCTCACGAACCTCAGGGGGTAGAGTGGTCCATCGCGGCAGCACGAACGCTCGCCAGTGCTTGCTTAAGACGCACTGAGCGTTGTTCCGGTCAGAATCCTCGGACGCAGGGGTCACGGGGTGGTGCTTGTTGTACCGCTCGATTGCCGACTTGGGTGTGCCGAGCAACTCCGTCACGGCATCAACCGCCGCGCGCCATTGAAGACCTCGCCGCTTCAGCTCACGGAACAAGCAGGCTGCGTCTTCGGTACGCGAGAACGGCACGTGTGGTCTTCCCCTCCTCGCCCTCATGCTGCCACCTCACCCTCAACTACAGACGCCTCACTCGATGCTTGCCGGCCCCTCTCGCGCAGGGTCGCGATATGCGCACCCGCCCTGCTCCATGCCTCGGACATCTCGGCGGAGTAGTCGTGACCGTCGTAGACGCGCCGCATGGTCTCGGTTTCCTGATGATTCATGCACAGCTCAGCGATGTGCGGCGGCACCCCGAGTCGGGAAAGAAGAGTTCTAAAAGTCCTGCGCAGGTCGTGGGGCGCCAGCTTCTTGCCGCCCTCCTCCTTGGTGCGCGCGTACATCCGGCTCAGCGCCCGAGCTACGGCCATCTTCTCCATCGCTTCCTCGTTGGCCCCGGGGAACACGAAGGGACTCTTGCCACTTACTGAACGCGCACGCTTCAGAACGTCCAGCGCCTGCCGGGACAGATGCACCTTGAAGGCCCGTCCAGACTTCACCCGTTCGCTGGGGAGACGCCATTCGCTCCGGCCCTCGTTGATTTCGCTCCACACCGCTAGCCGCACCTCCGTCGGACGGGCGCCGGTCAGCAGTTGAAACTCGATGGCAAGCTTCGTCGCCGGCCACAAGCGCGAGCCCTCCACGGCTCGCAGCAGCGAAAGAATCTCGTTGTCGTTCGCCACATTCGGCGGGGCGGGGCGGTAGGGCTTAGGGTTCTCGATCCCACGCATCGGGTCAACACCCTCGATGTACCCCCGCTTGATGGCAAACGTGACAAGTCCTCGCAGGGTCCGGTACACATGAGCAGCCGCCCCCGGCTTGCCGCGTCTGCGGGGTGCATCAATGCAATCGCGTGCGGCTGCCGGCGTCAGCCTTGCAATCTTCGTCTCGCCGATACGCTCGTGAATGTCCCCGTGATAGCTGTGCTCCAGGGTCTCGATGGTGCGGGGCCTGACGGGTAAGCCTCCCTTGCGCGGGCTGCCCATGCGCTTATCGGCGAGCCACTCGTTGAATACTTCAGCAACCGTCGGCTGCGCCCGACTGGCAGCACGAGCCATGCGTGCGACTGTGGCTGGATGATCCGCACCGCTCCTCTTTGCGCCTTCCGCGACTGCGCGATGCTTGAGCAACTCGGCGCGCGCCTGCGCCAGTGTCATAGAGGGGTAGCTGCCCAGGCTGAGCCACTTCCGCATGCCTCCCACTTGGGCCCGGTACTCCCACGACTTCGTTACGCCTCCGGCTCCCGCCCTCAGCCGCAGGTACAGCCCTGCGTCCACGGTGACACGCTGGTCCGTCTTGCCGTCCTCCAGCTTGCGCGCGCTGACCTTCGCGTCCGTCCACCTACCTGCTGTCGCCATAGTCGCCTCCAAAAATGTGGGAACCACCTTGGGTACCACGTCAAGCGGATAGTGGCGGATTTCAGCGGACGGCGTAAAGCTGTAAGCTATCGAACAACAAGGACTTTTTTGATTTCGACGGATACTCTCGCACCCCATGCGGGGCGCCTTCTAAGCAGTAGGTCGGGGGTTCGAGTCCCTCCGGGCAGGCCAGAATTCTTTCTAAGGCTCAAGAACTTACGCATCCTCAGCGTCGTTCTGCCTGACGGCTGGCACTGCATCAGATCCCCTGCGCGCGGGCCACGACCCGCAAGCCGCACCCGGAAATCCTCACGCCATCCCGAACACCGGCTTGCGCGTTGCGAACGGCAGCCGCGCCCCCGGCGTGAGCAGGAAGGCATGGTTGCGCTTGACCGTCAGGTCCTCCTCGCAGCCCCCGTCGGTGATGACGAGCACCGGCGCATCCTTCGGGAAGTCCTCGCGCGTCTCGAGCAGCGTCACCGCGGGCTGCAGCACCGTGCCGCCGCGCCCGCGCACCTTCACGCGCCGCGCGAGCGACTCGACCTCCACGTAGCCCTCGTCGTAGGGCTGCGCGTCGCAGTACACCAGTCGCACCTGCTTCACTTCCTGGGCCTGCGCGTAGCTCGCGACCGCGCCGAGCGCCTTGCCCAGGTCCTCGCGGTCCATCGAGCCGCTGCTGTCGATCACGACGCCGAAGGTGCGCGCCAGGCGCTCCTCCTCGGGCGCGACGAAGCGCGGGCGCGGGATGTCCGGAGTGGCCGACTGGCGCCGCGAGGGCCGGGCGTAGCTGCGCCGCTTCTCGGGTAGCGGGAAGTGCTCGCGGATCCACTCGGCCAGCTGCGCCTGCCAGGGGATAGGCGGCTGGTTCAGCGTGCGGATCTCCTCGACCAGACCGGCCGGCAGCAGCCCGCGGCCCTCGGCCTGGTGCCAGTCCAGCCCCTGGGCGAGCGCGCGGCGGCAGAAGGCTTCGCGGTCGGCCAGCGCCCCGCGGGGCCCGTCGTCGAGCACGTCCACCGCGGCGCCGCGCAGCGTGCGCAGCCGGCGCCGCGCGCGCAAGTCGGCGGCGAGGCTCCGGTAGATGTCCTCGGCCGCCCAGCCGCGGAAGTGCTCGTCGTGCAGCAGGCCCGGGGGCGGTGCGCCCAGGCGCATCTCGATGAGCCAGTGGTTGATGACGAAGTCGCAGGCCACGTTCCACAGGAAGGGGTCGCGCCCCTGGCGACGGCTGCCGTGGCACAGGCCCGCGTGCAGCACCTCGTGCGCGAGCACGAACTTGGCCTGCTCCAGGTTCAGCCGCGCGAGCGGGTTGACGTAGATCTCGCCGAGCCCGAGGTGGATCGCGGCGATCGAGATCTGCTGGCCCTGGCAGACCTGCACGTCCTCCACCAGCTCGAAGCGCGCGAGCAGCGAGCCGAGCAGCGGATAGTGCGCGATCAGCCAGCGCCAGGCCTGCGCCACCGGGCCGTTCGGGTCGGCGCCGCGCGTGGCCTTCGGCTCGTCACGCTGCGCGCGCAGGACCTGGCGCGCGTTGTCCACCAGCGCCTCGGCGAAGAGCTGATCGGGCGTCCGGGTCTGGATGCCGGCCAGGCGACGGATACTCACGCGCTCGCTCGGGTGCATCAGGAGCGCGTCGGCCGAACGAGTGAGCGTCCAGTCGCTGCCGAGTTGCTCCGCGAGCGGGTCGTGTTCCAGCCGGGCCGCAATCTCCTCCAGCGGCAGCCGGCCCCAGGCGAGGAACTCCGGCTCCAGCTCGAAGTGCTCGGGCAGCCGCCCGATCTTCAGGCTGCGCCACCAGTGCAGCGCGGCAAGCTGGGCGGCGAGGTCGGAACGATGCGAAGGCGTGGGCAGTCGCGCGGGCGCGCCGAGCGCCAGCACCAGTGTCGCGAGCGAGAGCACGCCGAGCCAGGTCGGCACGTCCAGGGACAGCGTGTCCTGGATGAAGATGGCGTAGCGGCCGTCGATGCAGCAGTAGGCCCGGCCGCCCGGCTGCGGAAGGTTGCGGCCGCGCAGGCTGGAGGCCTCGAAGACCTCGGTGCCTTCGGAGACCGGGCCGAGCAGCGGATGCGCCCTGAGCATCTTCCGGGCCACGACGAACGGGGGTAGCTTGTACGGCTTGTCGTCCCGCCGGCTCATGCCTTGGCCTTCTGCTGCATCAGCCGCGGCAGTTCGCGCGCGATGTCGAGCACGAACCAGTCCGGCACGCGCTCGCCGGCGTCGTTCTCGGTGAGCACGAGCTGTGCGAGCTCGCCGTCGATGCGCGCGAGCGCCTTGAGCGCGTCGCGGGCGGAGTGCGCGAGCTCGCGGGTCTCGCGCCCGAGCTGGCCCTCCCGGGCCGGCAGCTCCTTGACCAGCAGGTCGCGCAGGCTGTGGGTGAGGAAGTAGGTCAGGTCCCGGTCCTCGGGCGCGTCGGGCCAGCGCTCCTCCCCTTTCAGAATGCGGTGCACGCTGAAGCGCTTGCGCACCTGCTTGAGGAAGGCCTTGAAGCCGAGCGCATGGTCGCGCGAGAGGCAGCCGAACAGCAGCGCGTCGAGCTGCTCGGGGGCGATGTCCTCACCGAAGGAGTGCAGCGCGTCGCTGACGCAGTGCCAGCTTCTCGGCGTCGAGAAGGGCTCCTCCTTCGCGGGCGGGATGTCGGTCACGAGCTGGCTCGGGCGGGTGCGGATGTAGTCGAGCACCCAAGGGTGGATGCCGCTGTGCTGCGCCCAGTCCAGCCACTCGCGCGGCGAGGCTTTCAGATGCACATGCACCATGCGGTTGACGAGCGCGGTGGGCATCTGGCGCGCCATCGCTCCGTCGTGCGCCCGGTTGCCCGCGCCGATGATGATCGAGCCGCGCGGCAGCCGGTACTCGCCGATGCGCTGCTCCAGGATCAGGCTGTAGAAGGCCTTCTGGATCTCGGGGCTCGCGACATTGAGCTCGTCGATGAAGAGCACGATGCCGCGCTCGCGCACGATCATCGCCGGCGGGTAGAAGCGGCTGACGTCGCCGTCGATCTTCGGGATGCCGATCAGGTCCTCGGGCGCGAGCTGCGAGCCGAGCAGCGAGACGCATTCGAGGCCGAGCTGCTGCGCGAACTGCTCGACCAGCGAACTCTTGCCCACGCCGGGCGGGCCCCAGATGAAGACCGGGCGGCACACCGCCACATGCAGCAGGAAATCCTGGATCTGTCGCAGCGACAGCGTGATCTGCGAGTTCATGGTGTCCTTCTTGTTGTTGTCGCCCCGACCTGCCGTCCTCTCGGCATCTCGTCGGGCCTCGGGGCCTACCCCGGGAAGGCTTCAGTCCGATTCGCGCAGCCGCTTCAGCAGCGGCCGGTCCTTCTCGTGCAGCAGGAACTCGTGCAGTCGCCGGCGCGGCACCAGGTGCACCGCCTGGGACTCCCAGCCCATGTCGGCCGGCGAGCCACCGACCCGCCTTGCCAGGTAATAGCGCGTGAGCGTCTCGGTGCGGCGCACATCCATCAGGAAGCCGGTGAGCTCGACGAGCAGCCCCGACTCCTCCCAGACCTCCTTGATCGCGGTGGCCTGCAGGTCCAGCCCCTCGTCCTGCCGCCCCTTCGGGAAGGTGTTGACGTAGCCTGCGAAGCGGTTGGTCGGGGACACCAGCCAGAAGCGCCCGTCGGGCTCCTGCACCGCCGCGCCGGCGGCCGGCTTCAGTCCTTCCTCGCCGGGACAGGGCGGCTCGTCCGGCAGACGCCGGGCGTCGGCGAGTTGCTGCCACCCGGCCGCCGTGTGCGGGACGGCCTGCCAGGGTGCGAACGCGAGGCCGTGCAACTCTGCCGGCACCGGCCCGCCCGGGATGACCGTGGCCACCTCGTCCGCACGGCTCCAGTGTTGCAGCGGACCGTTACGGTGAGGCTCGAGAATCCGGACGAGCCGGTTCGCGTCGCGCTTGGGGTGGAAATCGGCCGCGGGTGAGGTGCTCATCGATATTCTTCCTTCTTGTCATGCCGCTCGGGAGAGGCCCCGCGGGTCGTGCCGATCCTTGACACGATCGCAGGCCGCCGAGACGGTAACGGGACCCGGCAGGCACGATATCGCCTCGCAGGCTCACTGGGTGAGCCCGCCGGGCGGGGACGTGGCATCTGGAAGACCTGGAGCGGCCGTCACCGCCGCAGTCTCGTGGAGACAGGAGGCGCTGCTTCGGGCAGCCGGGCGAGCGCGGGCCAGCTTGCCGTGTTGCAGGTCCGCACCGGGGGGCTCGATCGCCCCACTCGGCGCGGCAGGCCGAAAACGGTGGCCGAGGCATCACTCTGTCCTGCATCCGGGAAGGCCGGAAGCTCTGCGTGCCTCGAGACGCGGCGCTGCCTCCTCGCGGCCCCGCTTCGGCGCCTTCCGCCCCCCTCCGGCCCGAGAAATCAGGCCCCGGAGGATCGGCCTCGTCTGCGGCCCCGGGAAAATGCCCTCGTCCTCAGGCCTCTTCGCCCCTCTCCGGATCGTTCAGGTCGTCGAGGTCGCAGTTGGTGAATACGAGGAGCAGGATCGAAAGAGTGAACAGCATGGAGCGCAATAGGCAAAGGGCGTGCCCGCCTCCCCTGCCCGCGTGGCCTCACGGCAGAACAGGCCGGAAGGCCGCGTTCCGGGTCTGGTGGCCCGCGAAGCGCCCGCGCGATCGATCGCGCGGTCGGCCCCTGATGCCGGCGACTCCGGCCGCCGCCGGAGCAACGCTCGCGCAGGCCCCTCCCAGGTCTTCACATCAGTGGCAGCACGGGAAACAAGCGCTCGTGCGACGCGCACTCGTCCTCGTCCTCCTCGTCCAAACAGGCGCCGCCCCGCACCGTTCCTGTGGCGAGAACGGTGGCCGCGAGAGAGAGGATTGCCAGCGAGAGCAGCATGACGGGCTCCTTGTGATCGGCATGCCTTCCTTGTAGAGCAGTGCCCGCCAGTCCGACACGCGGAAAACCCGCGCTCTGTCCCGGCAGGTGCCGCCCCGGTTCGGCTGCCCGCATCTCCGTGGGGTTGATACACACAAAGATGTAGGCATGTGCAACTGAGGCGAGAATTGAGGCTACACTCGTTTACATTGATGCGCATATAGCAACATGGTCAGCCCATCCTGGACCGTCACCCTCATCGAATGGCCTTTCGGCACCTCCTGGTGCCTCACCGGGCCCGACAAGCAGCGCTACGAGCGCTACGACCGGCAGGATGCGAAGCCCAGCGAATACTGGAGGGAGGACGGGGCTCCGCTCGTTGACCCGGTCCTGAAGCAGCAGATCGATACCGCGATCGAGGCGTCGGGACTCCGGGGAGAGGCTTCCGGACCCGCCCCCGGCCAGCCTCCGCTGCGCGAGGGCAGCGACCTGGCGTCCTCGCGCCCGGAGGAAGAGGCTCTCGCAGGCCCGGCACGACAGCCTTCGCTGCCGGGAGCTGCGGTCGCGGAGCTGGCGGACGACGCAGCGCGCCCCTTCGTGCGAAGCGACGCGAAGCTGTGGGCCTGAATCCCTGATGGTGGGCCGGTCCTGTCGGGCCGGACCCCTGGTCCTCGGCGCGCACCGTGGCGGCCAGCGCCAGCGGACGAGGCCCGGCTCCGCCTCAGGGCCAGAAGACCGTCGCCCACACCGCGATGGCAAGCAGCAGGCTGGTCATCACCGCTGCACTGCCCAGGTCCTTCGCGCGGCCGATCAACGGATGCGGGTGCGGCGAGACCGCATCGGCCACCGCCTCGAGTGCCGAGTTCAGCAACTCGACCACCCAGACGAAAACCACCGAGGCCACCAGCGCCAGGGTCTGCCAGCGGCCGGGTGCCGCCCAGAGCGCGAAGATCACCAGCGGGATCCCGACACAGACCTCCTGCCGGAACGCCGCCTCGTGCCGCCAGGCGGCGCGCAAGCCGGCCAGCGAATAGCGCAGCGCCCGCCCGAGGCGGGAGGCGCCGCCCCGGCTCTTGTACTCGCGCACGGCGCCCGGTTCGGCGGCAGGTTCGGAGCGATCGACTGCGGACATGGTGGAGTTCCCGGCGGCAAGATGAAGGAAGCCGCATGCCTCAAGTTTGCACCGCCGGGCAGGAGGCGAGCGCGGGATCGGCCCCGGCCGAGGCGCTCGGAAGGCGCTGACCCGGCCCGAGCCCGGGAAGCGGCCCGCTCGGGCCCCCGCCCCTGAGCGGCCGCGAGGCCGCGACCGCCGCCGGGGCCTGCGCTCAGGGCACGCGCACCCTTGCGCCGGGTGCGATCGTCGGCGGCGCCGCGTTCAGCGCCTCCATCGCGAAGCCCGCGGCAGCCTTGTAGCGCGCCATGAAGGCATCGCGCTCGGCCGCGGGGATCACGCGCTCGATGTCGTCGAACACGCCGCCGCAGCGCTCGTCCACCAGGCCCAGCAGGCCGAAGGGGCCGGCGCCGCGGTTGCGCAGCACCAGCGCCGAGATGTCGGCGCACAGCCTGTCGTCGTAGCCGCGCAGCGCGGCGGGGCCCACGCCATGCTCCAGCAGCGCCGCGCCGAGCACCCGCGCATCCACGATGGCCTGGCTGGCGCCGTTGGAGCCCACCGGGTACATCACGTGCGCGGCGTCGCCGAGCAGGGCCACCCGGTGGTCCACCCAGGTGGGCACCGGATCGCGGTCGATCATCGGGTACTCGAACACCTCGCCGGCACCGCGCAGCATCGCGGGCACGTCCAGCCAGCCGTAGTTCCAGCCTTCGAAGTGGTGGATGAACTCTCCCACGTCGACGCGCCGGTTCCAGTCGCCCTGGGACCAGCCCCGTGAGTTGTCCACCGTGATCTCGGCGATCCAGTTGATGGTGGCGAGGCCCGTGGCCGCATCGGGCGGAGAGATCGGGTAGAACACCACGCGCTGCCCGAGGCTGCCCAGCCCGACGAAGGACGCGCCGCTGCGGATCGGCACGCCGCGCGTGGTGCCGCGCCACATGATGGCGCCGCCCCAGTGGATGGGCGGCTGCGCGGGATGCATCTGCGCGCGCACGGCCGAGTGCAGGCCGTCGGCCCCCACCAGCAGCGCGCCCGGGGTTTCCAGCCGGCGGCCGTCGCGGGTCTCGATGAGCGCGGTGACGCCGTCCTCGTGGTTGCGGTAGCCGACCACGCGCTGCCCCAGACGCACCGCGTCGGGGCCGAGGCGCTCCAGCACCGCGCGGTACAGCAGCATCTGCAGCTGGCCGCGATGCACCGAGTACTGCGGCCAGCGGTAGCCGGCGACGAGGCCGCGCGGCTCGCAATACACGTCGCGGCCGTTGCGGCCCACCAGCGCCCACTCGCAGGCCTGGATGCCGATGGTGTCGAGCACCGCGTCGTCGAAGCCCAGCTCGTACAGCTCGCGCACGGCGTTGGGCTGCAGGTTGATGCCCACGCCCAGCGGCCGGAGCTCCGCCACCGCCTCGTGAACGACGCAGGGCACGCCGATCTGGTGCAGCGTGAGCGCAAGGCTCATGCCGCCGATGCCGCCGCCGGCGATCAGCACGGGGGGCCGGGAAGTGTTGTTCTGTGTCTCGGACATGCGCGGGATTGTCCGGGATGGCCGGCACGCCCCGCCGGCACGGCGGCCGGACGCCGTGATCCCCGGCACACGGATCGCCCGGGGCTCGCCTTCGGCAGGCCTCGGCCGCCTGCCTGCCTGCCTGCCGCCTTCCGGTCAGGGCCGGTGTCGCGGCGTGAGCCAGCGCTCCCGCACTGCCCCGGGAAGGATGCGCGGCAGCCGGTCGATGCGAAAGCCCCGGGTCGCGGCCGCCGGCAAGGCCGCCCTCATCCGCGACGGGTCCTCACCGCCTGCGCCAGCCGTTGCAGCACCGCCTCGGTCTGGCCCCAGCCGATGCACGCGTCGGTGATCGAGACGCCGCGCTGCGGCGGCTCGCCGGGCTTGAGGTCCTGCCGCCCTTCCTCGAGGTGGCTCTCGATCATCAGTCCGGCGATGCGGCGCTCGCCCGCGCCGATGCGGCGCGCGATGTCGTCCGCCACGTCGATCTGGCGCCGGTGCTGCTTGGCCGAGTTCGCGTGCGAGCAGTCCACCATCAGCGTCTCGCGCAGCCCGGCCTTGGCGAGCGCGGCGCAAGCGGCGTCGATGCTGGCCTCGTCGTAGTTCGTGCCCTTGGAGCCGCCGCGCAGGATGACGTGGCAGTCGTCGTTGCCGCGCGTCTCGAAGATCGCGGCCTGGCCCATCTTGGTCATGCCCATGAAGGCGTGGCTGGCGCGCGCGGCCTGCAGCGCGTCCACCGCCACCTGCACGCCGCCGTCGGTGCCGTTCTTGAACCCCACCGGGCAGCTCAGGCCCGAGGCGAGCTGGCGGTGGCTCTGGCTCTCGGTGGTGCGCGCGCCGATCGCGCCCCAGCTCACCAGGTCCGCGATGTACTGCGGGCTCAGCAGGTCCAGGAACTCGGTGCCGCAGGGCAGGCCCAGCGCGCTGATCTCCAGCAGCAGTTCGCGCGCACGGCGCAGCCCCTCGTTGATGCGGAAGCTGCCGTCCAGGCGCGGGTCGTTGATGTAGCCCTTCCAGCCCACGGTGGTGCGCGGCTTCTCGAAGTACACGCGCATCACGATCAGCAGCTCGCCGCGCAGCCCGGCCTCGAGGCGCTTGAGGCGCTGCGCGTACTCGATGGCCTGGTCGTGGTCGTGGATCGAGCACGGCCCCACCACCACCAGCAGCCGGTCGTCGCGGCCGAGCAGCACCTCGGCGATGCGCGCGCGCGCATCCTCGACGAGCGTCTGCACGGCCTCGGGAATCGGCACCTCGTCGAGCAGCAGCGCCGGCGAGATCAGCGGCCGCACCGCGCGGATGCGCACGTCGTCGATGCGGGTGAGGTCCTGGGTGCTGTCGGCATTGCCGACCTCGTGGTCGTGCAGGGGATCGTCGATGCGGGTCATGGCAGGTGTCCTGTCGGGCGCCCTTCGCTCCTCGGCGGGACGGCCCTCGGCATGTCGAAGGAGGGAAAAGCTCGCGGCGCGGAAAGCCGGGCGGGACGAGATGCTATCAGCCGGGACGAGACCAAATGCGCTCGCGCTCTTTCCGTACCTCTGCGCTCGCGAGCTCATTGGCGAGCCGAGCACGGAAAAGGAAAAAGCCCCGCAAGTCGCTGACCTGCGGGGCTTTTTGATTGGTGGGTGGTACAGGGATTGAACCTGTGACCCCTGCCGTGTGAACCCAAGGGTTCGCACTTTCGCCCCATTTCCCGGAGGTTCCCGAACACGCCCGGGACTCCCTATTCCTCAATTGAATCAACAACTTGGTGCTCCGTCAACACCAGTGCGGCAGCGTTACCTGTCGCGCAATTTCCCGCGTTTTCCCGGCTCTTCCCGCTCGGCAGTGGCGCAAATTTGGCGCATCAGCGGAGGGGGTCAGCACAACGCTTCTGCTTCTCCGAACTGAAGAGATCCATGAACCGTCAACCCTGAGAGGCTCCCCCATCGAGCATCAAGCCTGGCGGCGCGGCCTGAGGAGAGAGACCTGCCGCCCGACATGGGACTACCACTTCTCGCGGATCCGGGCCACGGTGAAAGGGATGCTCTGCCCCGCGGGTGGGGCCGTTCGCAGCGTCTCTCCCCCACATCTCTGGGGAAGATGTCTCGCACTCTGCAAACCGGGGGGTGATTGCCAAGTGACGGCCCCGGGTGCAGTAATTCCGCCGCGCGAGACAATTGCCGATATCGTCCCTGATGCCCCCAAGCTGGTGGTCGAAGCCCATGTCCCCCCGGAAGACATCGATCGCGTCCGCCGGGACCAGGAGGCCGACATTCGCTTCACTGCTTTCAACATGCGCACCACACCGCTCGTACCCGGCAAGGTGAAGTACGTCTCTGCCGACCGGATGACGGACCGAGCAAGCAACCAAGCCTACTATGTGGCCCAGATCGAGGTGGATGCGGATGCGCTCAAGGATGACGGCCAGTTGCGGCTACAGGCGGGGATGCCTGCTGAGGTTTACTTGCGCGGAGAGGAACGCCCCCCCTGCAATACCTGATCGAACCCATCAGCGACGTGCTGCGCCGCGGAGCGCGGGAGCGCTGAAGACGCTTTGAAGGATACAGGGGCGTACTGCTTCGTCAAGAGCTTGCTTGTCATGTGGAGCAGGAAATCGGAACGTTCACTCCTACGGAGTCGGTCTTGCTCATGTGAAGAGCGCGCCGCACCACCAAGTTACGTTTTTGTTACATTCGGTCATCTGAACTGCCCGCTTTTGCCTCGCTTAAGCCTGATTGAGTAGCAGAGCACGCGACACTGCCTGCAGATGCACTCTTGAACAGGAAATTTGATGCAGCCCGCAGACAAGGACCTCACTGTGCGGTCGGTGTACCGCACGGAAGAACTTTCTTCCATCGCGCGAGAAGACGCACTGGCTCGAATCCGGGCTCGGTTGCAGCGTGACCTTCCCTCCAGGCCCTACATCACCGATACCGAATTCGCGTCGATGATCGGCATTGCTCGGAAAACATTAGCCAACCGGCGTGCCGCCGGCCACAGCCGCTACCCGGTGCCAATCCGGCTTGGAGACGGGCGCCAAGCCTTGCATCCTCGGGATGAGCTGATTGAGTGGCTCGCGCAGGAAGAACTGCAACAGCGCGCGCGCACCGTCCATCGCTGCCGATAGATAGCGCCGCGAGACGCTAGCAACCGCATCGAAACCATACATTTGCATATCTGGACGATCGGCCAGCACTCCCCGGTTGTATGGCCGCTTCAGATTTATCGGTGCACGAGGTAGCGCCTGCATTGGTTGAACTACGATTTGCACAGCGCGTGCGGCCGCACATTGACCACCGGCGCCTCGCGATCGCCGCCCGCATCGTGCTCGAGCACACCCGCAAGATCGGCTCGGAGTTCCGCACGGGATGGGCCCCGCAGAAAGAGCGCTACACCCGCGCTCAGCTCCAGCGGCTTGCGCTTGGCCCAGCGGCGTAAGTCGTTTCACATCGCACTGTTTCATATCGCCCCGTTTCATATCACTGATATGAAACACCGCTCCGGAGAGCACGATGACAAGAAAAGGAGTCACCCCCGAGGCAGTCGCGGCCGCCGCGGAGGCCCTGGCGGCCCGCGGACAGGTACCGAGCAACCGCAGCGTCCGCACGGAATTGGGCGGCACAGGCAGCCTCAGCACCATTGCGCGTCATCTCGCCACATGGCGTGCGGAACGGATCTCGGTCACCGCGCCCGCCGAGCTACCGCCAACCATTGCGAAGGCGATCCAGGCGGAGATCGAGCGCATTACGAGCGAGCGCTGCGCCGAGCTGCAGGCCCGGCTGCGCACGGCGGATCAAGAGCGCATGGACCTCGCGACAGAGGGCTGCGAACTGGAGGCCGAATGCGAGCGCTTGCGGCAAGCCCTTGAGCGGCTGGAGAGGGAGCATGAATTCCAAGCACGCCAGTATCAGGAGCAAGCCAACGAGAAGGCTGGGCAGGCAAAAGTGCTGTCTCAGCTCCAGAGCGAGTTGGAGGCCGCCCGCATTGGGCAGGCACAGGCGCTCCAGGAGAAAGAACTGCATCTGCAACGAAGCACAGAGTTGGAGGCCGCTCGCATTGGGCAGGCACAGGCGCTCCGGGAGAAAGAACTGCATCTGCAACGAAGCACAGAGTTGGAGAGGCAACTCCAGCAGGCGCAGGCGGAATCGAGAACAGAGCACGAGGCCCGCATTGCTGCGGAGCGGGAGCTTGCATCCATGACGGCGCGGTTCGAGTTGACGGCGGAGCGGCTCTGTTGCACAAATGGCGGTGCTGTCGGTTAGGGCGCGGCGCTTGACAGCCTC
>NZ_QXMG01000030.1 GCF_003569765.1 Caldimonas tepidiphila
CGAGGCTGTCAAGCGCCGCGCCCTAACCGACAGCACCGCCATTTGTGCAACAGAGCCCCTCCACCGGCTCTATGACGCCCGTGAAGCGCTTGGCTTCACCCTCGTGGACCCAGAGGGGCTGAAGAGGCTGGCTGCGGCCTCGCCCGATCACGACGGTAAGCAGACTCCGTACATTCCGCCGCGTATCTGGGTGTACCAGGTGGAGCGCCTGCGCGAGTGCTTGGCGGATTTCCTAGAGCACAGGTCACAAGTCGAGGCGTGCTTCCGGTTTTGTCTTGACGCCTATATCGCGAACTACGGGTCGCTGGAGGTGGCGCTCACCTTGGGAAAGAATAGTCAAAAGAATCCCTTCTCGTTGACTTGCCTCCAATGGAAAAGCTGCACCTACCAGGGCAAGTTCCCTGAGACGGCCAGCCGCTTCGGCATCGCTGGCCTGCTGAAGAAGTGGATTACAGGGGGCCAGGAGATCGATTGGGTCTCGTATTTCTCGTCCTACCTGTCACTCGTTACTGCCGCCGGGCTGGCGTACATCGCCAACTTCACGCTGCAGCGCAAGGAGGAGGTCGCGGCGCTCAGAGCATCCTGCCTGCTCTGGGAGGAAGACGAGAAGCTCGGCCGGGTGCCTATCATCTGCGGCGAGACCACCAAGACCGACCCAGATTCGGACGCGAGGTGGGTGACCAGCCCGAGCGTCGAGATCGCCGTTGAGGCCGTCTCGGCCATTGCACGCTTGAGGATGTCGAGCGACGTTGCGCATCCAGTGATCCGCCCCAGCGCCTCGGACCAGGAGGATCCCTACCTGTGGAACAACGCGACCGAGCCTTGGAGTTCCGGATCAGGGAAGGCGAAGCCGTATGGCATTCGGTCGACGCTCGGAGACTTTTCACTCATCCTCAAGTCGTACCCGCTGCTGCTCGATCAGGAGCGGATGAGGATAACGGCCGAGGACTTGAATATAGCGCTGCAAATCACGCCCTCCCTCCGTCTGTCTCCCGACATCTATGCCGTCGGCGAGGTTTGGCCGCTGAGGTGGCACCAGTACCGGCGCACCGGCGCCGTGAACATGTTCGCCTCGGGGATCATCTCGGACAGCACGATGCAGCAGCTGATGAAGCACTGCTCGCGCCTGATGCCCCTCTACTACGGCAGCAACCACACCCGCCTGCACTTGAACCAGGAGGTTGAGAAAACCTTAGTGAATGCGATGTACGAGGCGCAGGCCAAGACAATCAAGAAGGTCTCCAGCGAAGAACGGTTCATCTCGCCGCACTCCCAGGAGCGCAAGGATGCGCTCGTCACGAGAGTGATCAGCGTGAAGACCGAGAAAGAACTGATCGCAATGGCAAAGAGAGGGACGACCCCCTACCGTCAGACTCGCTTGGGTGGATGCATGTTGGGTGGGGCCTGTGAGTACGGCGGCATCGAGTCGGTCGCGCACTGCGCGGGCGGAGACGGCCGCAAGCCATGCGCGGAAGCCATCTATGACCGCGAGAAGGAACCGCAGGTACGCGCCGACCATCGCCGAGTAATTGGGGAGATGGAACGGCTGCCCAAGAACAGCCCGCGCTACAAGGCGCTCGCTGCCGAGCGTGTCGCAATGGAGAACTACTTCAATGCCATTTCTGCCCGATGAACCAAAGAGCGCGGAAGAGCGCTTCCGCCAAGCCTTCGAGCGCTTGAAGGCAGGCGATCCGAAGGTGCTGCCACCTGGGACGCCCGTCACCCAGAACAATGTGGCCAGGGAGGCCGGCTGTGACCCGTCGGCCCTCAAGAAGGCACGATTCCCTGTGCTCATTGCCCAGATCCAAGACTACGTCGAGAACCACAATGGCGCCGAGCAGTCCACTGCCAAGAAGGCCAAGAAGCAGCGAAACGCCAACAGGTCCCTGCAGGAGCGGCTCGATGATGCAGTTCGACAGCGCGATCAGATTCAGTCGGTGCTTGCAAGTGCCATCGCGCACATCGTCGATCTGACTGAGCAGGTTGAGATTCTGCAGCAGGAGTTGGATGGGCTTCGCCCTCCGCCGATAAGGCTGCCCGGCCGTTGAACCGGCAGATCCTCCTTATGCAGTGCTGTTCTGCATCGCCCCGTGCAGCTAACTTAACCGGCGACCTGTTGAGGACTGCCCAGTGCGCCTGTACCTGAGGTGCTCGGCGAAGGCCATGCCATTGCCGGTCAGCACCGTGAGGATCTTGTACGGGAAGGCCTCCACAACCTCCTGCAGGAAGGCCGCGCCGTTGAGCTTCGTGGTCGTGTAAAAGAAGGCAACGTGGGTGAACTTCGAGACACGGTCGATCGCCAGGAACATGTGCAGCTTGCCCTGAGCCAGGCGAGTTCGCTGCTATCGATGTGCACGTAGCCGATCGGCGTCTCGGAAAAACGCCCTCGCTTGGAGTCCTTCTCGCTGCGCGGTAGCCGGCTGATGCCATGGCGTACCAGGCTGCGGTGCAGTGCACTGCGGCTGAGCTGCGGGAACGTCTCGCGTAGGCACCCCAGGACAGCGTCCAGGGGCAAGAGCGTCCTGCGCCGCAGCTCCACTACCGCCGCTTCCTCGGCTTCGCTGAGACTGGCGCAATGGGGCTTCGTCGTTCCGATCGGTGCATCGGCAGTCGTGGTCCGCCGTCGCCACTTCGCCACCGTCTTCTCGTTCAGCCCGTATCGGGCGGCCAGGGAGCGGGTCGTCTCTTGCGACGCTTAGAGTTCGGCTCGAATTCGCGGCGTCGTGCGGGCTGAGCCATGAAGGCTTGCTGCCTTAGCGCATCCTCCTGCTGAGCAGTCAATGATGCACCATGACTTCCCAGGACTGCACACCTAGTGCCCTCGGTCGGCGCCACACCGCCTGAAGCAGGCGCTCGTGACAGGAGGGTGATATGTAAAATAAAGCCATTACGATTCACGCCAAACAATTGAAATAAGGAAAATTTCTCTGGATTCCTTAAAAATGCACAGTAGAGGTGTGGTGTCAGCACTTCACTGGCTTGATAGTCGTGTTACATTCTAGCACTTTCAGTATCCCGATCTTCATGGTCCGCATTTCCCCCGCATCCTCGTCAAAGTCGGCCCTCAGCGTCAGAGACCGCCTGGAGTTGGAGTTGTCGTCGAGGCTAGAGCGCGTCCTGTCGGACGCTTGCGTGCCCCACTCTGTTGCCAGGACACCGGGAAGGCGTCGCGACAAAGTTGACATTAGTGTACTTTACTAGGCAGGCGAGACACTCTTGCTGAAGTTCAAGGCCAGACCGATTGATGGCAGACTTGAGGGGATCATCAAACGCAATGTCGGTAGTGCCAAGAAAGCCTTACGCAAAATCTGTGGACAGTTCTCCCGCATATGTACCTGAGAGCTCAATAAAGTTGGCCTCGCTGTTCATCTTCACCATCTTCAAGCCCCGCAGGATTTCAACATGCTGCAAGACGTCAGGGGTGGTCGCGTATACAGATTGCTGACACGGATGACATGCAATGCCTCGTCTCGCATATGTGGGACCTTCTGAGTTCTAAGGTATGTGGCCCGGAACCTGTGCAAGTTCACTCCTTCTTCAAGAACAGCTTTTGTGCTGCCGTCAATGTCAATGCACTAATTAAGTGCCTCGATAGGGGCAGCAATCAGTTTGTTAATTAACAAAACCCAACAATCCAACTCTCTGGTTTATTTCCAACCCCAATACAATCATCCCATGGCCTATCATATTTCTCACTCCGTAACCGCCCACAAAAACATTGATGGTGATTGGGTTCTATACAACTGGACCAATGGCGAGTACGCGTCAATCTATGATAAGGAACACCCGATATATAAAATAAAAGAACGCTCCGAATCTGTGGTTGAGCCCTTTTTATATCAGGGAAGCCATGATGATTTCAACTGGCTGCTGGAAAATAAATTTCTTGTGAAAAATAGGGAGGAAACAATAAATGAGGTGTTGCTTTCTTATAACAAAATTCGCTCCGATGATATTTTGCACCTAATAGTTTTGCCGGTCGATCAGGCCTGCAACTTCTCATGCGTTTATTGCTATGAGGATCATGCGCAAAAATCAAGAATGGGGGAAATGCATATAAATGCAATTCTTGCATTGGTGCGAAGAAAACACCCCAAAATGCTCCATATAGAATATTTTGGGGGCGAGCCGCTGTTAAACAGCAAATTTATTCTGGAGCTAAACAAAAGGGTTATGGATTTATGCAGGGAGATTGAGATAAGCTTCAAGTCTAGTGCCACCACAAATGGATCTCTGCTTAGCGAGGATCTGATAAGAGGCCTCTATGATAATGGATTGAGATCCTATCAAATTACGATAGATGGCCTCCCGGAAGACCATAACAAGCTTAGAATTGCCAACAATGGGAAGCCCACCTTTGAACTTGTTTGGCGCGCGCTTGCGTTAATGGCAAAAATGGAGGGGCTTGATAATTTGAATGTACTTATTCGAATTAATTTCAATGAAAAATCTGCCCAGGAATCGAAGAGATATGCCTTTATCGAGAAAATCAAGTCCTTGATTGGCAAGGACGGGCGCTTCTCTGTTCTCCCTAGGCAGATTGGGGATTACAGTGGCCTGAATGGATCCCCCAAACCTGAATCAGATTACCTTTGCTCACCAAAGAAAGGGGGCGCTCTAAAAGAGGATTACGAGCGCGACATTATAAATTCGGGACTTCGACTGGGTGACATTAGCACTTGGGTTGGCGTGGGTGGCTCCGCATGTTATGCGGGGAGGCCCAATAGTTTAGTTGTATTCCCAGATATGAAGTTGCAAAAATGCACGGTTGCAATTGACAATCCACTGAATACAGTTGGCGAACTAAAAGTTGACGGCACTTTGGAGCTTAACGGCAACTGGGATTTGTGGACAAGGCCCTCAATTTTTGGAAAAAATGAATGCAACACCTGCCATTTTTCAATGCAGTGCAACAGTTCGGCCTGCCCATTAATTAATATTCAAGAAAAAAAACAGATATGCCCGCCTGACAAACTCAACCCTCAAGACAAAGTAGAAAAAATTATATTTTATAATGAAATGATGGAGCCTGGAAATGAATAACAAATTTACGATTGACTCTAGACAGAAATTTACATTGCGCGCCAACGGAAAGGTCTTTGTTAAGCTTGTCGGAGTGAGTGATGGTAATGGGGAGATTTCGGTTGTCAGTCAATCGAGCGCAGTTGTGGCGTCATTGTCATTCAAGGAAGCCGAGGTTGATTTAAATATTAATGACCAGGAGAACTCCGAGCGTCAGAGGGAGCGAGCAAAAGCTTTTTTTGATTCCATCAATGGAAGAGAGGGGTTTTGGGGCGCAATAAAAGGCGTCATAAGCAAAGCGACATTTTTATCCGGCGAGGAGTCGAGCGATGATGGCGCTATTTTTGTAGAGGTAGCACTCCCGCCTTCTTTCAAAAATATTCTAGCAATTACGGAGAATGCCGATTTTTTGTTTGAAGGAATGGCTGTTGGGGAATTGGACTTGAGGGGCAACAACCTCAAGGCACGCTGCGCTCCAGATGTTTCCATTAAGAGCATTAATTTGGAGTCGAACAATCTTCGGCTTGAATTCTCTGCTACTCAAGAGCTTGCGGGAGCGAAAATAAAATCCAACAACGCAAAGATTAATGTTATGAGAAACGATGGGTTTGATGGTGTGTTTGAAGTCAAAGCCAACTCTTCTAAAATAGAAGGCGTCCTAGGGGGGGCGAACCATTCAAAAAAGATTTCCATTAAAGCTAACAACTTGAAGTTGCGGGTCAGTTAGTCTTGCCGGCCTTGCCAAATGGGGGTGCCCTTAATATTCCTGCATTGACGTCGGCGCCTGTTTGCGTTATAATCCATGACGCCCAATTGGCGTCATTTTTAAACGGGCGCGGCTTCTTGGTCGTGTTTCGTGTTTTTTCTTATTATCTAAATACTTTGGCAATGAAAAAAAGCTCTGTTAATTCGATCAAAAATAAAGATTCCCAAATTGATGTTTTCTGCAACAGCCCCGTAAATATCCCCTGCAGATAAAAAGTCGCGCCATGAAAAAATCGAACAGAAAGATTGAAGCCAAAGCCGACCAATATGGTGCCGATAAAAGCTGCAACTTCATTTGCTGGTAGTTGATTTTCGCCGACCGGCCTTGTCTTTTATTTGGCAAGGTCGTGATGCCTATACTTGCATTAAAAATTGCTTCAATAAACCGCACCTTTCAAGCTTGAGGCAGGTGGTGCTTGGTGGTGCCGGACGGCTCTGTTGCACAAATGAATTGAGAACGAGCTTCCCCTGACCCCGGACGGAGTTACGCCACGGCCATCGTTTGTGGCCGGCCGAGGGCGGTAAAGCGGTTGAGCAGTGCGGCGCGCACCTGCAACTCCGCGACCTGACGATCGAAGGTGCGGGCCATGACGCGCTCGCCCAGCAGCTTGAAGCAGCGCATCTTGGTCTCGACAAGGCTGCGGCGGTGGTAGCCGCTCCAGGTCTTCCAGATGCTGCGTCCCAGGCGCTGGATCACGCGCATCGTCTCGTTACGGGCCAGTGCACCCGCCGTCAGCTTCTTCTTCCACTGCCGCGCGTTGCTGCGCGTGGGAATCACGGCCGCGGCCTGGCGTTGCGCAATGGCCTCATGGCAGCTTCGTGTGTCGTAGGCGCCGTCGGCACTGACGCTGGCGATGGTCCCGCCCACTTGCTGCAGCAGCGCTGGCAGCATCGGCGCGTCGCCCACCGAGCTGTCGGTGACCTCGATGGCTCGGATCTCCAGGCTCTGCGCATCGATGCCCAGATGCACCTTGAGCCAGCGCCGGGCGTAGTCGGCCCCGTGCTTCTTACGCTTCCACTCGCCTTCGCCCAGCATCTTCACGCCGGTGCTGTCCACCAGCAGGTGCAACGCCGGGCTGGCCCGATAGTCGATATGGACCTGCAAGTCCTTCTGGCGGCGGCTCAGCGTGCTGAAGTCCGGCACCGGCCAGTCCAGCCCTGCGAGCTTGAGCAAGCTCTCCACCATCCCGATGCTCTGGCGCAGGGCCAGGCCAAACAGGCACTTCACACTCAGGCAGAACTGCATCGCCGCGTCCGAGAAGGTCCGGTTGCGCCCTCGCCTGGCCTGCGGCGCGGCCAGCCACTGCATGTCCCGGTCGAGCCACACCAGCAGCGAGCCCCGCGCTTTGAGCGCCGCGTTGTACTGCGCCCAGTTCGTGGTCTTGTAGCGGCGCTTCGTCTTGTCTTCTTGCTTCGTCACGCCTTCAGCCTACCGAGGCTGTCAAGCGCCGCTCCCCGGCCTGCCGGCACCGCCATTTGTGCAACAGAGCCCCTCCAGACCACCCTGTCAAACAGAACCTAGCGGTTTCTGCACGCATAACGGAACGAGATTGCGGAAAGGCATGAATTCTTTTGTTGCTACATCGATACGAAACAGAGGCAGTATTCTCCATGGACACAGAAGGTTAAAAAACCACCTTTTTTTGAAAAATCGCATGGACATCGAGAGTTGTGCCAAACTCCTGTCAGGACAAGGAAATCTCAAATGTCCATGGTTGGCAACTCGCGGGTGGCTAAGCCGCAGCTACTACCCGGCGCTCGGCCGCATCGAGGGCCGCCCCTACGCGACGCTGGTGTGCGCCGGCAGCGACGGCCGCGGCGCGGCGCGACAGATCGAGCGCATCGTCACCGGCTGGCGGCTGCGTGCCGTCGCCGAGCCGCTGATCGTCCTCACGCACGCGCAGACGCCCGAGGCGATCCTCGCGCCCAAGCGCATCGCTGCCCAGGAGCTGGCCCGCTGCGCGGAACTCGGCGCCGCGCTCGCGCTCGGCCTCGCGCTGGGCGTGTTCTGATCCGGCCGGGCCGGGGGCGTGCCCGCCCGGTGCGCGGACAAGCGCGCGCCGCGACAATGCCCTCTGCGCCGTCTCCCGATCCGACCGCCTTGAGCATCCCGCCCTCCGCCGAACCCACCCCGCCCCCCGCCCCGGCCCGCCGCGAGGGCACCGCGCTCGAGCCGCTGAGCGGACCGGTGTTCCGCATGCTGTGGCTCGCGTGGCTGACCGCGAACATGTGCATGTGGATGAACGACGTCGCGGCGGCGTGGCTGATGACCACGCTGAGCGGCTCCCCCGGCATGGTCGCGCTGGTCCAGACCGCCTCGACGCTGCCGGTGTTCCTGCTCGGGCTGCCGAGCGGCGCGCTCGCCGACATCCTCGACCGCCGCCGCTACTTCATGGCCACGCAGTTCTGGGTCGCCGGCGTCTCGCTGCTGGCCTGCGCGGCGCTCGCCACCGGCTCGATGACGCCGTCGCTGCTGCTGGTGCTGACCTTCGCCAACGGCATCGGGCTCGCGATGCGCTGGCCGGTGTTCGCCGCGATCGTGCCGGAGATCGTGCCGCGGCCGCAGCTGCCGGCGGCGCTCGCGCTCAACGGCGTGGCGATGAACGCCTCGCGCATCTTCGGGCCGCTGCTGGCCGGCGCGCTGATCGCGAGTGCCGGCAGCACCTGGGTCTTCGTGCTCAACGCGGTGCTGTCGGTCGCCACCGGCTTCGTCATCATGCGCTGGCGGCGCGAGGCCAGGCCGAGCGGCCTGCCCGGCGAGCGCTTCGTCGGCGCGATGCGCGTCGGCCTGCAGCACGTGCGGCAGTCGCCGCGCATGCACTTCGTGCTGATGCGCGTGTCGCTGTTCTTCTTCCAGGCCGCGGCGACGATGTCGCTGCTGCCGCTGGTGGCCAAGGGGCTGCCCGGCGGCGACGCCGGCACGTTCACGCTGCTGCTGTCCTCGCTCGGCGCCGGGGCGATCGCCGCGGCGCTCGGCATGCAGCAGCTGCGCCGCCGCTTCGGCCGCGACCAGCTGCTGCTCGGCGGCAGCCTCGTGCAGGCGGCGGCGACCGTGGGACTGGCGTTCGCGCCGAACGTCTTCGTCGCCGCGCCGGTGATGGTGATCAGCGGCGCGGCCTGGATCTCGGTGGCCAATTCGCTGACCGTGACGGCGCAGATGGCGCTGCCCGACTGGGTGCGCGCGCGCGGCATGTCGGTCTACCAGATGGCGCTGATGGGCAGCTCCGCCCTCGGCGCCGCGGTGTGGGGCCAGGTCGCGAACGTGATCGACGTGCAGGCCAGCCTGATCGCCGCGGCGGCGACCGGGGTCGCGGCGCTGTGGTTCGCCCGCGGCTACGGCGAGAACGTGGCGGAAGAGGAGGACCTGCGCCCGGCGCGGCTCGCGTCGCTGCCGGTGACCGCCGAGCCCGTGGACCCCGACGCAGGCCCGGTGCTGATCACGATCGAGTACCGGATCGACCCGGCGCGCGCGGCGGAATTCCGTGCCGTGATGGCCGAGACGCGGCGCGCGCGGCTCAAGCAGGGCGCGCTGTCGTGCGAGCTGTTCCGCGACACCGCCGACAGCAGCCGCTACATCGAGCACCTGATCGACGAGTCGTGGACCGAGCACCTGCGCCGCTTCGACCGCACCACCGCCGCCGACGCCGCGCTGCGCGAGCGGCGGCTGCAGTTCCACATCGGCGCCGAGCCGCCGGTGATCCGGCGCTGCATCGCGGAGCCGGAGGGGCGGTAGGACCTCGCGCCCGGGCGGCGCGGAGATCCGCCGGTGCCGCCCGATGACGGCCCTGCGGCTCGCCCGGAACCCCGCCGGGACTCAGCCCCGAGGTGCCTTCGGCCGCGTGCTCCGTGCAGGAGCGGGGGTGACGCGGCTGCGGTAGAACTCCACGAAGGCCCGTGCGAGCGGCGAGATGCCGCGTCCCGGCGGATAGACCGCATGGATCCCGCCGGCCGGCAGCTGCCACTGCGGCAGCAGCCGCAGCAGCCGGCCCTCGCGCAGGCCCGCCTCGGCGCTCAGCGAATCCAGCACGGCCACGCCTGCGCCCCCCTCGATCAGGGTGCGCAGGCCCCGGGCCGAGTCGACCCGCAGGCGGCTGCGCATGCGCACCGTGCAGGTGCTGCCGTCCGGCGCGGTGAAGGTCCAGGTCAGCGGTGCGTCCAGCAGGCTCAGCGCGACCCACTCCAGCGCGACCAGTTGCTCGGGGTGCGTCAGCTCCGCGCCGAGGCGCTGCAGGTAGGCAGGCGAGGCCGCGACCACCTGTCCGAAGTCACCCAGCCGGACCGCGCGCTGCGACGAGTCCCGCAGCCAGCCGACGCGAAAGGCCAGGTCGATGCCGGTCTCCACCGGGTGGACCACCTGGTCGCTCGCGCGCAGATCGACCTGCACCAGCGGGTGCAGCCGCATGAACTCGACGATGGCGCCGGCCAGGCCCTGCGCCAGGAAGTCCGAGGTGCAGGCGATGCGCAGCGCCCCGGCCAGGGCCTGCCGGCCCTCCTGCACCTCCGAGACGCTGTCCAGGATGGCCGCCAGCGGCGCGGCGCAGCGCTCGTACAGGGCGCGGCCGGTCTCCGTGAGCGACACGCGCCGGGTGGTGCGGGTGAAGAGGCTGGCGCCGACCTGCTGCTCCAGCCGCGCGACCGCGAAGCTGACCTTGGCCTTGCTCAGGCCCAGCCGCGCGGCCGCCGCGGTGAAGCCGCCGGCCTGCGCCACGGCAAGGAAGATCGGCAGCTGGTTGAGGTCGAGGCGCGCGGGGTCCATGCGAGAGATTGTATGGATTCCGATGACAGTGAATTCCGGACTGGGCTGTTTTTCCGAACGACTGGAGGACGCAAGATCACGCCATCGATTCACTCCCTCACGAGGTTTTCACCATGTCCGCTCCCCAGAACATCGCCCTGATCGGCGCCACCGGCTTCATCGGCAGCGCCCTGCTGCAGGAAGCCCTCGCACGCGGCCACCATGTCACCGCACTGGTCACGCGCCCTGAGCGCCTGCCGGCACAGCCGCGGCTGCGCGCCGTGAAGGCCGACGTGACGGAAACCGCGGCGCTCGCGGATGCGCTGCACGGCCACGACGCGGTCCTCAGCGCCTTCAGCGGCCACGCCCAGGGCGACGTGCGCGGCTACTACCTGCAGGGCGTGCGCAGCATCCTCGCTGCCGTGCGCACGAGCCGCGTGCCGCGCCTGCTGATGGTCGGCGGCGCGGGCAGCCTCGAGGTCGCGCCGGGCGTGCAGGTGCTGGACTCGCCGGACTTCCCGGCGCAATGGCGCGCCTCCGCCGAGGGCGCCCGCGACGCGCTGAACCTGCTGCGCACCGAGACCGGGCTCGACTGGACCATGCTCAGCCCCGCGGCGCTGATCGAGCCGGGTGCGCGCACCGGGAGCTTCCGCCTCGGCGGCGACCAGCTCGTCGTGGATGCCGCCGGCGTGAGCCGCATCTCGGTGCAGGACTACGCGGTCGCGATGCTCGACGAGCTGGAGCGCCCCGCGCACAGCCGCCGCCGCTTCACGCTGGGGTACTGAGATGACGGCGGCCGTGCTGCACTACCTCCACGACCCGCGCTGCGGCTGGTGCTATGCCGCCGAGGCGCTGGCCAGCACCGCCGCCGCGCTGCCCCTGTCGCTGCGCCTGCACGGCGGCGGCCTGTTCCCGCCCGGTCCGCTGCCACAGGCGATGCGCGAGCACATCCGGGTCGCCGACGCGCGCATCGCCGCGCTCAGCGGGCAGGTGTTCGACGCCGCCTACCTCGACGGCCTGCTGGCCGACCCGCAGGCCAACTTCGGCTCGCGCCCCGCGATCGCGGCGGTGCTGGCGGCCGAGGCGATCGATCCCGCCGCGGCGCTGCCGATGCTGCAGGCCCTCCAGCACGCCCATTACCGCCGCGGCCTGCACATCGCGGACATGGACGTGCAGGCCGGGCTCGCCGCCTCGCTGGGACTGGACCGGACGGACTTCGAGGCGGCGCGGGCGAAGGCGCTGCAGGGCGCGGTGGATGCGCACATCGCGCAGACGCGCCGGCGCATGGCGGGCTGGGGCCTGCAGGGGTTCCCGTCCTTCGTCCTGGAGCACGACGGGCGCGAGCAGGTCGTGCCGCACCAGGACTGCTACGGCAGCCCCGGGACATTCGCGGCACGGATCGGGGCACTCCTCGCGGCACGCCGGGGCTGAGCGGCGGGAGCGGCCCGTGCCGTCCGGCCCGTGCCGTCCGGCCCGTGCCGGGCGTCGCGGGCGCGAGGAGCTTCTGCCTGCGTCCCGCCTCAGAACGGGTAGTGGCGCGGACGGGTCTGGACGGTGATCCAGCGCAGCTCCGTGAACTCGGCCACACCGGCCTGGCCGCCGAAGCGTCCGTAGCCGCTGTCGTTCACGCCGCCGAAGGGCATCTGCGCCTCGTCGTGCACCGTGGGGCCGTTGATGTGGCAGATGCCCGCCCGGACGCGCCTCGCGACCTCCCAGGCCTTCGCGACGTCCCGGCTGAACACCGCCGACGACAGGCCGAAGGGGTTGTCGTTGGCGCAGGCGACCGCCGCATCGACGCCGGCCACCCGCACGATGCCCTTGACGGGACCGAAGGTCTCCTCGTGGTAGATGGCCATCTCCGGCGTGACGCGGTCGAGCAGCGTGGCAGGCATCAGCGTGCTGTCGGCCTTGCCGCCGCAGACCAGCGTCGCGCCCTTGGCCAGCGCATCCTCGATCATCGCGTTGCAGCGCTCGACCGCGGCCATGTCCACGACCGAGCCGAGAACGACCGGGCCGTGGCGGGGGTCGCCGAGAGGCAGGGCCCGGGCCTTGGCCGCGAGCCGTGCGACGAACTCGTCCGCGATGGCCTCGTCGACGATGATCCTCTCGGTGGACATGCAGATCTGGCCCGAGTTGGCGAAGGCGCCGAAGGCCGTGCCGTTCACCGCGGCGTCGAGATCGGCGTCGTCGAGCACGAGCACGGGCGCCTTGCCGCCGAGCTCGAGCACCGCGGGTTTCAGGTACTTCGCGCAGGTGCCGGCGATGATGCGCCCCACCCGGGTCGAGCCGGTGAAGTTCACGCGCCGCACGGCCTCGTGCGCGATCAGCGCCTCGACGATGGCCGGCGCGTCTTCCGGCGCATTGGTGAGGAAGTTGACCACGCCCGCCGGGAATCCCCCCTCGATCAGGGCCTCGACGATCAGGCCGTGGGTGACCGGGCAGAGCTCCGAGCCCTTCAGGACCACCGTGTTGCCGCAGGCGAGCGGGGTCGCGATGGCCCGCACCCCGAGGATCACCGGTGCGTTCCAGGGCGCGATCCCCAGCACGACGCCGGCCGGCTGGCGGATCCCCATCGCGAGGCTGCCCGGGACGTCGGACGGGATCACCTGGCCGCTGATCTGCGTGGTCAGCGCCGCCGCCTCCTGCAGCATGCCGGCGGCCAGATGCACGTTGAAGCCGGCCCATGCGGGAGAGGCGCCGGTTTCGGCAGCCATCGCGGCGATGAAGCGGTCCGCGCGCGCCTCCAGCGCGTGAGCGGCCTTCAGCAGCAGCGCCCGGCGCTCGGTCGGCCCCGTCTCGGCCCAGGCCGGGAAGGCCGCTGCGGCGGCATCGCAGGCGGCCCGGGCGTCGTCGAGGGTTGCCGCCGGTGCGCGCGAGGCGGCTTCGCCGCTGATCGGGTTGCGGCGCTCGAAGCTGGCGTTGCCGGTGGCCGCGCAGCGCTCGCCGCGGATCAGGAGGGTGGTTTCTTGCATTTCAGGTCTTTCGTCATGAGCGGGCGGCCGGCGTCGCGGCGCCGTCGCCCAGGTAGGCATTGCGGATCACGTCGGAGCGCAGCAGCTCGGCCGCGGGGCCGGAGGCGACCAGCCGGCCGCGCTCGAGCACATGGCCGTGGTCGGCGACGGCGAGCGCCTTGCGCACGTTCTGCTCGACCATCAGCACGGTGGTTCCCTGGTCGGCGATGCGGCGCACGATGGCGAGCAGCTCGTCGACCATGCGGGGCGCCAGGCCGAGCGACGGTTCGTCGAGCATCAGCAGGCGCGGCGCGCTCATCATGGCGCGCGCCACCGCCACCATCTGCTGCTCGCCGCCGCTCATGGTGCCGGCGAGCTGCTGGGCACGCTCCTTCAATCGCGGGAAGTCCTCGAAGGCCTGCGCGATGCGGCGCTTTCGTTCCGCAGGGGCGACGAGCCAGCCGCCGAGTTCCAGGTTTTCCGTCACCGTCATCTGCGGAAAGAGCGCGCGGCCCTCGGCCACGAGCGCGAGGCCGCGCTTGACCGCCGCGGTCGGGTTCGCACCCGCCAGCGGCTCGCCGTCGAGCAGCAGCTCGCCGCCGCGCGGCAGCAGCCCGGCGAGCGCGCGCAGCAGCGTCGTCTTGCCCGCACCGTTCGGCCCGACGATCACCGTCAGGCCGGGAAACACGTCGAGCTCCAGCGCGCGCAGCACCTGGAAGCCGGCGTAGCCGGCGGAGAGCGAGCGCACGGTCATCGTGCAGCCCAGGCTCGTCGGCTGAGCCTTCGTTGCGGTCCTCATGCCTGCGCCTCCAGCATCGCCTCGTCGGCCATCTCGTCGCCGAGATAGGCCTCGATCACCTGCGCATCGCGCACCACCTCGGCGGGTGTCGCGTCCGCGATCTTGCGGCCCTGGTGCAGCACCAGCACGCGCTCCACGTATTTCAATAGCGTCGTCACCGCGTGCTCGATCCACACCACCGTCAGGCCCCATTCGTCGCGCAGGCGCCGGATTCGCTGCGCCATCGCCTGCACCTCGCTCTCGGTGAGTCCTGCGGCCACCTCGTCGAGCAGCAGCAGGCGCGGGCGCGTGCCGAGCGCCATGCCGATCTCCAGCAGCCGCTGCTGCGAGGGCGTGATCTCGCTGGCAGGACGGTCCGCCAGTTGCGCGAGACCCAGCATCGCGAGGATCTCCGCCTCGGTGGAGAGCCCCGCCGCGCCGCGCCGGTGGCGGCCCGCGAACTCCATGCCGAAGCGCACGTTCTCGCGCACGGTCATGCCGGCGAAGACGCGCGGCGTCTGGAAGGTGCGCGCCACACCCTGCGCCGCGTAGTGCTGCGGCGCACGGCCGGTGAGAACCGTGCCGCCGGCGATCAGCTCGCCCGAGGTCGGGGAAATGACGCCCGAGATCGCGTTGAAGAAGGTGGTCTTGCCGGCGCCGTTCGGGCCGATGATGCCGACGAGTTCCCCGGCGCCGAACCGGGCGCTCACCGCGTCCACCGCGGTCAGGCCGCCGAAGCGCACCGTCACGTCCCGGGCTTCGAGCAGGATCTCAGCCATGCTGCACCTCCATCGCCGGGACTTCGTTCTTCTTCGGGCGCTTGCGCCACAGCGACGCGAGGCCGTCGGGCAGGTAGAGCACACACAGGATCAGCAGCATGCCGAGCACCATCATGTAGGCGTAGGGCAGCTGCAGCCGCAGCGTCTCGGCCAGCACGCTGAACACGATGGCCGCGACGATCGGGCCCCCGAGGCTCGCCGCGCCGCCGATCAGCGCGATCAGCACGGTCTGGAAGCCGATGAAGGGGTTGAAGACTGCGTGCGGGTCGATGTAGGTCCAGCGCACCGCCATCGCCGCGCCCACCGCGCCGGCAAATGCCGCGGTCAGCGCGAAGCCGGCGACCTTCACGAGGCGCGTGTCCACGCCGAGCGTCTGCGCGCGCTGCTCGTCGGCGCCGATGCCGGCCAGCGCCAGGCCGAAGCGGCTGCGGCGCACCACGATCAAGCAGGCCACCGCGCCGAGCGCGAGCACGAGCACGGTGAGGTAGACGGTGCGGTCCTCGGGCACGATCGCGAGCACCCGGCCCACGGTGCCGGAGAACTCCTTCTCGAAGTGCGTGACCGCGTGGCGGATCAGCTCCGTCATGCCGAAGGTCAGCACCGCGAAGTAGGTGCCGCGCAGGTGCAGCACCGCCGCCCCCATGATCGCGGCCACCAGCGCGGCGATCGCCGCGCCGAGCGCGATCACGAGCGGCCAAGGCAGGCTTTCGAGCAGCATGGCGCTGGTGTAGGCGCCGATGCCGAAGAAGGCCGAGGTCGCGAGCGACAGGTAGCGCGTGCTGCCGCAGAAGAGCGACCAGCTCACCGCCAGCGTCACGTACATCAGGCAGCTCAGCGCCACCGAGAGCAGGAAGTCCGACGCGAGCCAGGGCAGCGCGGCCGCTGCCGCGCCGGCCGCGGCCAGCAGCGGCCAGGGCGTCTTGAGGTTGAATGCGTTCATTTGGAGAACAGTCCGTTGGGACGCCACATCAGCACGGCGATGAACACCGCGTAGGACAGCAGCATCTTGAGCGAGGGGCTGGTGAAATGCATGCCGAGCGCCTCGACCACGCCGAGCATCAGGCCACCGGCCAGACTGCCCGCGACGCTGCCGAAGCCGCCGAGCGTAATGACGATCAGTGCGGTGACGGTGTAGGGCTCGCCCATCGACGGCGTGATCTCGTAGACCATGCTCAGCAGCGCCCCCGCCACGCCCGACAGGCCCAGGCCGATGCCGAACATCAGCGGGTGCAGCCGCTTGGTGTCGATGCCGACGAGCTGCGCACCGGTGGGCGACTGCATCAGCGCGCGCACCGCCTTGCCCAGCAGCGTGTATTTCAACAGCGCGATCAGCGCCAGGCTCAGCGCGAGAGCCACGCCGAAGACCATCAGCTTGTTCGCGGTGAAGCGCATGCCCGCGGCCTGCACCGGCTGCGACAGGAAGTCGTAGCCGCGCAGGTCGCCGCCCCAGATCACGAGGGCGGCGTTCTGCACCAGGAACATCAGCCCGAAGGCCGCCATCAGGCTGCGCGCCTCGAACACGTCCACGTTCGGAGCGCGCGCGGCGAGCGGCCGGAAGCACAGCGTGTGCACCGCCATGCCCAGCAGCAGCAGCGCGCCGAAGGCGAGGGGCAGGAACACGAGCGGCGACCAGCCGAGCGCCGTGTGCGCCCACCAGGTGAGGAAGGCGCCGAGCATCAGGAACTCGCCATGGGCGATGTTCATGATGCGCATCAGCCCGTACTGCAGGTTGAGCCCGATTGCGACGAGGGCGTAGATGCCCCCGGCGATCAGGCCCGAGGCCACGAGTTCGGCCCAGGCGGTCGGGCTCATCTCGCACCTCCCGCTGCGCGATGCGACAGCTTCATCATGCTCATGCCGCCTTCCATGCCGGCTTCGGGGCCACGAGCTTCGAGGTCGCGCGGTTCTGCGGCCACACCACCTCGAACTCGCCGTTCTGCCACTGGCTCACGGTGCCCGGGACCGAGGCGTTCTCGCTGCCGGCGAACCTGACCGGGCCGAGGATCGTGGCGAACTCGGTCTTCGCGATGTGCTCGCGCAGCGCCTTGCGCTCCAGGCCGGCCTTCGCGACGGCCTGCTGCAGGATCTCCAGTGCTGCCCAGGAATGGCCGCTGGCCCAGCGGTCCGGCTCCTTGCCGAACTTCTTCGTGTGCGCGTCGAAGTAGGCCTTCGCGCCGGGACTGGTCTTCGGGTTCCACGAGCCCATGCCGATCACGCCCTCGGTGCCGGGGCCGAGCACGTTGCGGTAGAGCTGGAAGGCGGTGCCGACCGAGGCGTAGAAGAAGCGCGGGTTGAAGCCGATCTCGCGCGCCTGGCGGCTGGCGAGGATGGTGTCGGGCGGGTAGGTGATGCCGATGAAGGCCTCGGGCTGGCGGTCCTGGATCGCGCGCAGCACCGGCGACAGGTCCTTGATGCCGAGCGGGTAGCTCTTGCGCTCGACCACCTCGATGTTCGTCTTCTTCAGCGCGAGGTTGAGCGCGGCGAAGTTCTCCAGACCGAAGAGGTCGTCCATGTAGACGATCGCGACCGTCTTCACGCCCTGCGCGACCAGCATGTCCACGAGCGCGCCCATCATCTTGTCGGGCTGCTGCAGCAGCGAGAAGAAGTAGGGCAGGTTCATGTCGATGAGCTTGCGCGACAGGGCCGTCGGCGCGAGCATCGGATAGCCCATGCGGTTGGCCAAGGGTGCTACCGCGAAGTTCATCGCCGAGCCCCAGGGCGGCAGGATCAGGTCGACCTTGTCGCTGCCCATGAGCTTCTGGTAGGTGCGCACCGCGGTCTCGACCTCGCTGCGATCGTCGTAGCCGATCAGCTCGATCGGGCGCTTCGTGCCTCGCACGTCCAGGCCCCCCGCAGCGTTGACCTGCTCGGCCCACAGCAGGTAGTTCGGCTCCTGGCTCACCTGCGCGCCGGCGGCGAAGGCGCCGGTGCGGGAAATGGCGTAGCCGATGCGCACCGGGCCGCCCTGCGCCTGCGCGAGCGAGGGCAGGCCGATGCCCGCGCCGAGGGCTCCGGCTGCGAGACCCTGCGAGAATTGGCGGCGTGTGAGGCCGCGACGGGAACCGTTCATCTCTGTCTCCTTGTGCCGGCGCACCGCGCCGGACCTTGTCGATTGGGATGAATGAATGCTAGGCAGGGACCGCAGCCCGGTCTTGCCTGCGCGTGCAGTTCGGTTTGCACGTCCGTGCACGCCGTCTAGGGCAAACCCGCAGCGCATGGAGGCGGCGCCGTCCGCCAGAGGAGTTCCCGTGAGCGAAATGAGCTTGTTCTCGACCGACGGCCTCGCACCGAACGACCGCCTGAGGCAGTGGGGCGGCGCGGTCTGGCAGCTGATCGGCGGCCTGGACTCCGACGCTTTCGGCGACGACAACTTCCAGGGCCGCATCGAGTCCGGCGAGGCCGGCGCGCTCAGGCTGTGCCGCCTGCAGGCTTCCCGGCATCGCGTGGTGCGCACGCCGCCGCAGATCCGCCGCAGCGACCGCAGCTTCTTCAAGATCGTCGCGCAGTTGCAGGGCCGCGCGTCGTTCGAGCAGGAGGGGCGGCAGGTCTGGCTGTCGCCGGGCGAATGGAGCCTCTACGACACGACGCGCGCCTACACGGTGATCAATCCCGAGCCGGTGGAGCAGCTGGTCATCGTCGTGCCGAAGGAGCAGATGCCACGGGGCCACCTGCCGCTGCAGGACCTGATGGTGCAGCGCTTCTCGGGCAGCTCGGGCGTGAGCCGTCTCGCATGGGAGACGATGCTCTCCACGCACCACGAGATGCCCGGGATGCCCTCGGCCACTGCGGATGGCGTTGCCGACGTCATCGTCCAGCTCGTTCACATGACGCTGCTCGAGCGCGCCGGTCGCGGCACCGCACTGACCCAACGCGAGGCGCTGCGCGACCGCTTCAAGTCCTATGTGGCGCGGCACCTGCACGATCCGTCGCTCAACGTGGAGCAGATCGCGCAGGCACTGGGATGCAGCCGCCGCCATCTCTACAACGCCCTGGCGGAGGAGTCCGACGGGGTGGTCGGGTACATCATGGCCCAGAGGCTCGCTGCCTGCCGCAAGGAACTGCTCAGCGGAGACGCCTCCGAGCGGACGATCACCGAGATCGCGCTGACTTTCGGTTTTGCAAACGTCGCGCATTTCAGCCGTGTCTTCAAGGAGAAATACGGCTGCACGCCGAGCGAATGCCGTAGCGGCGAGGTGACCTGACCGCGGGGGACACTCCCTGCGTATCCGGCGGAGAAGGCGCATCGGGCCTGGTCGGGAATGGCCCGCCCCCCATGAGGTCGGCTGCCACCGGCCGGTGACGCGGACCCTGCCACCCGCCGTGGAGCGCGTGATGGCGCCTCTGGAAAGCCGGCGGTCCCACCGGGCCCTGGCAGGCCCGGGCTCGCCCCCCGGCAGGAAGTCCGGTTCGACGAGGCACGCCCCTTGCCGATGGCTTGTCACCATCGAACGGGGAGCGGCATGTACCTCATCTACGGAATTTGCGGACGCGGCCGGCTGAGACGCCGGGAGCTGCTGGGCATGGAGGCGGACGAGTCGCTGGCGCGGGAGCGGGCACGGGCGGTCGCCTGCCTGGCCGCCTACTCGGCCATCGTCCAGGACACCCTGGCAGGGACGATCTTCGTCTACCCGCACTCGAGGCAATTCAGATGGCCCCGCTACGGCTCGACCGCCCAGGTGATACCGCTGCAGCGCCAGCCCCACTGAGGCCCCCTGCCGCCCGGCAGAAGGCCCTTGCGGCGCACCCCTCGCGCCCGGCACCGGACGCGTCTGTCCGCAGGGCGCACCGCAGGCGACGGACCGCGCGGACACGTCCGCGCGCCGGCAGCACCTGAACCACGGCACCCAGCCCCATCCAACACAGGAATCCGATGAACGAAGCAAGCCAACCGGCACCTCATGGACAGATCGAGTTGTGGGGCGGACTCGAATGCACTGTCAACCGCGTGCTGGACGAATACTTCAGCCAGATGGAGAGGAACGGCCACGCCACCCGGCGGGACGACCTGGAGCGTTTCGCGTCGCTCGGCATCCGCGCCATCCGCTACCCCGTGCTGTGGGAGCGCACCGCGCCCGAGGGACTCGACCGCGCCGACTGGTCCTGGCCGGACGAGCGGCTGCCCGCGCTGCGCGATCTCGGCGTCGCCCCGATCGTCGGCCTCGTGCACCACGGCAGCGGGCCGCGCCACACCAGCCTCGTCGACCCCGGCTTCGCGGAGCAGCTCGCGGAATTCGCCGGCGCGGTCGCGCGGCGCTACCCCTGGGTCGAGCTCTACACGCCGGTGAACGAGCCGCTCACCACCGCCCGCTTCAGCGGTCTGTACGGCGTGTGGTACCCGCACGGCCGCGACGAGCGCTCCTTCATCCAGGCCCTGCTGAACCAGTGCCGCGCCGTGGTGCTGTCGATGCGCGCGATCCGGGAGGTCAACCCGCAGGCGAAGCTCGTGCAGACCGACGACCTGGGCAAGACCTACGGCACGCCCGAGCTCGCCGAGCTGAGCGACTTCTACAACGAGCGCCGCTGGCTGTCCTGGGACCTGCTGTGCGGCAAGGTGGACCCGGAACACCCGCTGTGGGAGTACCTGTGCGCCACCGGCATCGACGCCGCCGAGTTCCTGTGGTTCCGCGACAACCCCTGCCCGCCCGACGTCATCGGCGTCAACTACTACATCACCAGCGAGCGCTGGATCGACCACCGCGTCGAGCGCTATCCCGAGCGCTACGTCGGCACCTACCGCGGCCACCACCATGCCGACATCGAGGCGCCCCGCGCGCTCGCGAGCCCGATGCCCGGCATCGGCCCGCTGCTGCAGGAGGCCTGGGAGCGCTACCGGCTGCCGATCGCGGTGACCGAGGCGCACATCGACGCCAACCGCGAGGACCAGCTGCGCTGGCTGCTGGAGATCTGGGAGGCGGCGAAGGCGGTGCGGCAGCAGGGCGCCGACGTGCGCGCCGTCACCGTCTGGGCCCTGCTCGGCTCCTACGACTGGAACTGCCTCGTCACCGCCTGCAAGGGCTACTACGAGCCGGGCCCGTTCGACGCGCGCTCGGAACGGCCGCGCCCCACCGCGGTGGCGAGCCTGATGCGGGAGCTGTCGGCGGGACGCCCGCTGTCGCACCCCGTGCTGCAGGGACAGGGCTGGTGGCGGCGGCCCGGCAGGTTCTTCTGCCCTCCGGTGGACACCCTCGTCACCGCGTCCGCCCATGCGGCAACGCATCGGGTCGGGGGGGAAACCGGGGTCCAGCCGATCCTGATCACCGGCGCCTCGGGCACGCTGGGACGGGCGTTCGCCCGCATCTGCGAATCCCGCAACCTCACCTACCGGCTCATCGGCCGGCAGGAGATGGACATCGCCAACCCCGCGTCGGTGGAGCGCGCGATCGAGAAATACCGGCCCTGGGCCATCATCAACGCCAGCGGCTACGTCAGGATCGACGAGGCGGAGCTCGAGCGGGAACGGTGCTTCCGCGAGAACACGCAGGGCCCGTCGCTGCTCGCGATCGCCTGCGTGCGGCACGGCATCCAGCTGATGACCTTCTCGAGCGACCTGGTGTTCGACGGGCGGCAGGGCGCGCCCTACGTGGAGACGGACGACGTCTCGCCGATCAACGTCTACGGCATGAGCAAGGCCGAGGCCGAGCGCCGGGTGCTGGACACGCACCCCGAGTCGCTCGTGGTGCGCACCAGCGCGTTCTTCGGTCCCTGGGACGAACACAACTTCCTCACCCGCGCGCTGCGCACGCTCGCCTCGGGCTCGCGCTTCGTCGCGGCCAACGACGTGACCGTGTCGCCCACCTACGTGCCCGACCTGGTGAACGTCTGCCTCGACCTGCTGATCGACAAGGAAAAGGGCATCTGGCACCTGACCCACGCCGAACCGGTCACGTGGGCCGATCTGGCGCTGAAGGCAAGCCAGCTGGCGGGCCTCGATGCCAGCCGGCTGGAGGCAAGGGCATTCGCCGGTCTCGGCCGCGGCGCGCCCCGCCCGAGCTACAGCGCCCTGCGCAGCGCGAACGCCGTGCTGCTGCCGAGGCTCGACGACGCGCTGTCGCGCTACCTGCAGCAGCGCTCGCCCGCGCAGGACCTGCCGGGGCAGGCGGTGGGCTGAGACGCGATTGCCTGCTGTCGGGATGCCGCACGCGGCACGCGCGGCATGCGGCGCGGGCGGAGCGCGGGATCGCCGGCCCGCTGCCGCTCAGGGCGGAGCCGGCGCCGGCGGCGCGACGACCGCCAGGAAGCTCTCGGTCTTGAGCGGGCGCAGCGCGAACTCGCCGCGCTGCAGCTCCCGCAGCAGGTCCTCGGAGCGGCGGCGCGTGGCGAAGTGGTGCAGCTGCCCGCCGATGTCCAGCAGCACGTAGGCCGAGGACCGCTTCCACTGCTCGATGAACTGCACGCTGCGCCCGGGCAGGCGCAGCACGGTGAAGTCCGCGCCCTGGCTGCGGGCGCTGCGCCCCCCGGCGGCGATCGAGACCTGCATGCAGGTGCGCAGCGCGCCCTGCCCCTCGTCGTGCACGTGCAGCAGCCAGTACAGCCGGCCCTGGCGCAGGTAGAAGTCCTCGCGCCGCCAGATCTCGGCCTCCGGCAGCGGGGCGTGCTGCAGCTCCACCACTGTGCGCCGCCCGCCGGTCCCGGGCGCGCAGAGATCGGCGCGATGGCGCTCGCTCGTCGCCGGGTCCTCGAGCGGGATCTCGCGCAGGGCGGCCGGGAAGCGCTCCTTCCACGCCGCGTGCCAGGCGAGCTCGGGCTCGTCCCAGGCATCGCAGTCGCCCGCGACATGCCGCCACTGCGGCGGCCCGTCACCCGGCAGCAGCGCGAGCAGCGGGCCCGCGCAGGCGCGGCACGCCGCGCGCTCGCCGGGGGCGCGCGGCTGCCGCAGTTCACCGTCGATCAGGCCGTAGAGCATCGGAATAGGTCGCCTCGGGGCGCCGCAGGCGCGGCCCCGCCCTAGCGGTGCGCGCGATGAGCGAGTATCCGCGCGCCGACGCTTTCGAGGAAGCGCTCGTCGGCGCCCTTGCCGGCCAGCGCGATCGAGGGCGGCGCGGCCAGCATGCGGGCGAAGGCCTCGCGCACCTGGGCCGCCGAGACGGCGTCGACCCGGTCGAGGAAGGACTCGGGCGACTGCACCTCGCCGTGCACGAACAGGTCCTCGGCGGCCGCCTCCAGGCGCTGCATCGGGCTCTCCTGCGACAGCAGCATCGAGACCTTGAGCTGGTTGCGTGCGCGCTCCAGGTCGGTGGCGTCGATGCGCTCGGCCTGCTCCAGCAGCAGCTGCGTCACCTCGGCGAAGAACTCGTCGAGATGCTCGGGCGTGGTCAGCGCGTCGATCACGAACAGGCCGCTCGTGTCCATCAGGTCCACCGAGCTCGCCGCGTGATAGACGAGGCCGCGGCGCTCGCGGATGCGGTCCAGCAGCGGCGAGCTCATGCCCTCGCCGAAGAGCGAGGCCGCCACGAGGCTCGGATAGTGGTCCTCGCGCAGCGACTCCACGGGGAAACCGATCAGCACCTGCGACTGGCTGAAGCCGGCCTTGCGCCGCACCCGGATGCCGCCGCGGTACGCGGGCGTCGCCACCGGATGCGGCTCGCCGCGCGGCAGCGTGCCGAACAGCGCCTGCGCCTGCGCCTCGATCTCCTCGGGCTTCACCCGGCCGGCCACGGCGACGACGATGTTGGCGCCGGTGTAGCGGCTCGCGACGTACTCGCGCAGCTCCTCGCGCGTGAAGCGCTGGATGTTGCGGCGGCTGCCGATGATGGGACGCCCCATCGGCTGCTCGCCCCAGCAGACCTCGTCGAACAGCCGGTCGGCGATCGCCAGCGGGTCGTCGGCGAGCTCGGCGTACTCCTGCAGGATCACGCCGCGCTCGCGCTCGAGCTCCTGCTCGGGGAAGCTGCTGTTCTGCACGATGTCGGCCAGCATCTCGAGGAAGCGCGGCGCGTGCTCGGCCAGGCCGCTCATCAGGTAGGCGGTGCTGTCCTTGTCGGTGAAGGCATTGACGCCGGCGCCCAGGCGCTCGGCGTCGAGGTTGATGCGCTGGCAGTCGCGGGTGTGCGTGCCCTTGAAGGCCATGTGCTCGAGGAAGTGGCTGATGCCGGAGCTGCGCGCGCTCTCGTCGCGCGAGCCGGTGCGCACGAACACGCCGACGCTCGCGCTGCCGAGGTGCGGCATCGGCAGCGTGACGACGCGGATGCCGTTGGGAAGGGTGGCGACGGCCACGGGATGGGTCATGGGCAGGAACTTCTCTTCTCGGGACGAGGTGCGGGCAAGGGCGGGACGGGAGAGCGGGCGCGGCGCCGCGCTCAGACCAGCTCCGCCGCCTGCAGCTCCTTCTTGACGTAGGCGTAGTAGAGCGGCGCCGCCACCAGCCCCGCCACGCCGAAGATCGTCTCGAACACGAACATCACGGCGAGCAGCTCCCAGACGGCGGTGCTGGTGCGCACCCCGACCACCTTGGCGTTGATGAAGTACTCGAACTTGTGGATCGCGATCAGGAACACGAGGCAGGCGAGGCCGACCAGCGGCGACACCGACAGCCCGACCAGCGTCAGCACCACGTTGACGATCAGGTTGCCGACGATCGGCAGCAGCCCGAGCACGAAGGTCAGCGCGATCAGCGCGTACGCGTAGGGCATGTCCACGTCGAAGAGCGGCAGCGCCAGCAGCAGGAACAGCGCGGTCAGCGTGGTGTTGAAGGCCGCGATCCAGAACTGCGCCGCGACGATCTGCCGGAAGGCGTCGATGAAGTGGCCCGCGCGCTCGCGCAGCGCGACCGACAGCGGCCGCGGATGGGGCGGCGCCTTGCGGATCGCCAGCAGCGCGCCGACGATCAGCCCCACGTACACCAGCAGGATCGCGTGCAGCCACACCCGTCCGGCGAGCGCGAGCGAGCCCGCCTGCGCGCGCAGCCGCTGCGCCAGCCACTCCTGCACCGCCACCGTGCCCTCGGGCAGTTGCGCGGCGAGCTGCGCCGGCAGCTTCTGCCGGATCTCGAGGATGGTGTCGGCCAGGTGCCGCAGCAGCGCCTCGTACTGGCCGATCGCCAGCAGGCTGTAGCCCTTGGCGTTGAGCAGCAGCAGCGTCAGCCCGACCACCGGCGTGATCGCGACGATCGCCACCGCGAGCCAGCCGGGCAGGCGATGCCTGGGCCCGAGCGGCACGCGCACCAGCCCTCGCGTGAGGAGGAAGCTCGCGCACACGGCGAGCAGGCCCGGCAGCAGGCCGGTGAACAAGGCGGTCGCGCACAGTGCGGCGGTGAGGCCGAAGCTGCCGAGGGCAACGAGCATTTCCTGGCGGATGGGACCGAACGGCGGGGGATTCTTGGACATGGGGCCTGCATTCTCCCAGCCCGCGGCTCTCCCGCGCCGCCGCCGCACCATTCCGGCACGTTCGCAGCGCAAAAAAAAGCCCGAGACGGGAGGTCTCGGGCCGCAATCCACCAAGGAGGGTGGAGGAGACAAGCCGGGGGAGGACCGCTGTCCGTCCCACAATGGCGCCAATTTAAGGGTTTACCCCAAACCTTGCCCTTCCCAGGGGTATCGGGGACGGCCGCGCCCTGCGGCTTCCGCGCCGGCACCTCGCCGCCCCCGGCGTGGAATATTGCCTGCCGCGCTTCGCCTGCCTCCGGCCACCCGCCGGCAGGGCGCCGCTTCCGTCCCCTCCACGATGCGAAAATCCCCCGCTTCGCGCATCGCATCAGGAGCTTCCTTTGGTCGATCTGTACTCGGACATGTTCGAGCTGGCCCCGGTCTCGCTGTGGCTCGAGGACTACAGCGAGGTCAAGCGCCTCTTCGATGCCTGGCGCGCCGAGGGAGTGAGCGACCTGCGCGCGCACCTGCGGGGCCGGCCCGCGCTGGTCGCCCAGTGCTCGGGCCGCATCCGGGTGCTGCGCGTGAACCGCCGCACGCTCGAGCTCTTCGGCGCGGCGAGCCTCGACGAGCTCCGCGACCGGCTCCACCACGTGTTCCGCGACGACATGTTCGAGCAGCATGTCGAGGAGCTGGGGCGGCTGTGGGACGGCCACACCGAGTTCGGCGGCGAGACCGTCAACTACACGCTGCAGGGCCGCCGGCTGGCGATCCTGCTCAAGGCGAGCGTGCTGCCGGGACACGAGGCCGACTGGAGCCGGGTGCTGGTCGCGCTCGAGGACGTGACCGACCGCAGCCGCGCGGTGCGCGCGCTGCGCGCGAGCGAGCAGTACGCCCGCGGCCTGTTCGAGCATTCGCCGGTCTCGCTGTGGGTGGAGGACTTCAGCAGCATCCGCGCGCTGCTCGAGGAGGTGCGCACGCAGGGCATCGACGACTTCCGCGTCTTCCTCGACGTGCACCCGGAGTTCGTCACGCGCTGCATGGAGGAGATCCGCGTCATCGACATCAACCGCCAGACGCTGGCGATGTTCCGCGCCCCCGACAAGGCGACGCTGCTGGCGCGGCTGCCGGAGGTGTTCCGCGACGACATGCGCGCGCACTTCGCCGAGCAGCTCCTGGAGCTGTGGCAGGGCCGGCTGTTCCAGCAGCGCGAGGTCGTGAACTACGCGCTCGACGGCGAGCGGCTGCACGTCTACCTGCAGTTCTCGGTGCTGCCCGGGCACGAGGCGCGCTGGGACCAGGTGCTGGTCTCGCTCACCGACATCACCGCGCGCAAGAAGGCCGAGGCCTACCTGGAATACCTGGGCAAGCACGACGTGCTCACCGGGCTGCGCAACCGCGCCTTCTTCACCGAGGAGCTCAGCCGCCTGGAGCGCAAGGGCCCCTGGCCGGTGACGGTGGTGGCGGTCGACCTCAACGGGCTGAAGGCGGTCAACGACCAGGCCGGCCACGCCGCCGGCGACGCGCTGCTGCGCCGGCTCGGCGAGATCCTGCAGAAGACCGTCGACCGCCCCGCGAGCGCCTCGCGCATCGGCGGCGACGAGTTCACGCTGCTGCTGCCCGGCACCGACGAGCGCGGCGGCGAGCGCGTGGTCGAGCAGCTGCTCGAGCTGCTGGCGCTGAACAACCAGTTCCACGGCGGCGAGCCGCTGAGCGTGTCGATCGGCACCGCCACCGGCCACGCTCCGCAGCGCCTGGAGGCGGTGCTGCACCAGGCCGACGCGCGCATGTACGAGGAGAAGCGCGCCTACTACCGCCGCAGCGGCAGGGACCGGCGCGCCGGCCGGGGCTGAGGCGGCGGCGCGGTCTTCCGGCGGGCGGCGGCCGGCGCGGCTGGCAGGCCGATTGCTCGGACCTGCCTGACGCCACTGCCCGACCGCCTCCGCCGCGCTGCTTCCATGGCCCAGATCCAGACCACCCGCCCCCGCCTGCTGTTCGGCGCCTGCATCGTGCTCGCCGGCCTGCTGGTCGGCGCCCACAACGTCTGGCAGGCGATCGTCTTCCACGATCCGCGGGTGGCGCAGGCCCTGCTCGGCGGGCTGGTCGCCGCGGGGGCCACCGCGCTCGGCACGCTGCCGGTGCTGCTGGCGCGCGAGCTGTCCCAGACGGTGCTCGACACGCTGCTCGGCTTCGGCGCCGGGGTGATGCTCGCCGCCAGCGCCTTCTCGCTGGTGGTGCCGGCGATCGAGGCGGCCGGCGAGCTCGGCGCCGGGCGGCTGGAGGCCAGCTCGCTGGTCGGCGCCGGCATCCTGCTCGGCGCCGGGCTGCTGCTCGCGCTCGACCGGCTGCTGCCGCACGAGCACTTCATCAAGGGCGTCGAGGGCTCGCAGCGCCGCCGGCTGCGGCGCACCTGGCTGTTCGTGTTCGCGATCGCGCTGCACAACGTGCCCGAGGGCCTCGCGATCGGCGTCGCCTTCGCCGGCAGCGACGCGGTCGGGGCCTGGGCGCTGGCCAGCGGCATCTCGGTGCAGGACCTGCCCGAGGGGCTGGTGGTGGCGGCGGCGCTGCGCGTCGCCGGCTACGAGCGCTGGCGCTGCGCCGCGATCGGCGTGGCCTCGGGCCTCGTCGAGCCGGTCGCCGCGGTGCTCGGCGCCTCGGTGGTGACGGTGTCGGCGATGCTGCTGCCCTGGGGGCTCGCCTTCGCGGCCGGGGCGATGCTCTTCGTCATCAGCCACGAGATCATCCCGGAGTCGCACCGCAAGGGCCACGAGCGCCAGGCCACCACCGGCCTGATGATCGGCTTCGTGCTGATGATGGTGCTCGACACCGCGCTCGGCTGAACGCCAGGGCCCTCGGGCGGGAGGAGTTCCCGCCCGGCCGCCCTGCCCCGCTGACGCCTTGCCGCGTTGCGTGGACAATCTGCGCCTTTTCCCCCGAGGCGGGCCGCCCCCGGCGCCCGCCGCGAACCCTGCACAGAAGAGGACATCCTTGTTCAAGAACCTGTTGGTGTACCGGCTCGGGCCGGACTGGTCCGCCACGACCGAGCAGATCGAGGAGGCGCTCGACAAGGGCCGCTTCGCGCCCTGCGGCGCGACGCAGCCGAACTCCAGTGGCTGGGTGCCGCCGCGCGGCACGCCGCACGGCCCGCTGGTCGAGCCGGTGGGCCGCCACCTGCTGCTGAAGCTGATGACCGAGCAGAAGGTGCTGCCGGGCTCGGTGGTGAAGCGCCGCACCGAGGAGCTGGCGCAGCAGGCCGAGGCCGCATCGGGCCGCAAGCCCGGCAAGAAGCAGATGAAGGAGCTCAAGGAGCAGGCCGAGCTCGAGCTGCTGCCGATGGCCTTCACGAAGCAGTCGGCGCTGAAGGTCTGGATCGACCCGGCGGACCGTTTCCTGGTGATCGACGCGGGCAGCCCGGGCAAGGCCGAGGAGGCGGTGACGGCGCTCGTGAAGGCGCTCGACGGCTTCGCGGTCGGCGCGCTGCACACCGAGATGTCGCCGACCGCGGCGATGTCGGACTGGCTCGCCAGCGGCGAGCCGCCGGCGGGCTTCACGGTCGACCGCGACTGCGAGCTGAAGTCGGCCGACGAGATGAAGTCGGTGGTGCGCTACGCGCGCCACCCGCTCGACATCGACGAGGTGCGCCAGCACATCGGCGCCGGCAAGGTGCCGACCAAGCTCGCGCTGACCTGGGACAGCCGCGTCTCCTTCCTGCTCACCGACACGCTGCAGATCAAGAAGCTCGGCTTCCTCGACGTGGTGTTCGAGGGCGTGCAGCCGGGCGGCGACAAGGACGAGGCCTTCGACGCCGACGCGGCCATCGCCACCGGCGAGCTGAGCCGGCTGCTGCCCGACCTGATCGACGCGCTCGGCGGCGAGAAGCCGCAGCCGATGGCCGCCTGAGGGCACGGGGGGCAGGAGGAGCGCCGACGGTGAGCTTTCCTGGGAAAGCCCGCCGTCGCGCCGCGATGCCCTGCCGGCCGTCCCGGCTCAGGTGCCGATCACGCCGCCGTCGTCCTTCGTGATCACGACGGTGGCCGAGCGCGGCCGCCCGCTGCCGTCGGGCCACGCGGAGTGGCGCGTCGGCCGCGCCGGGTCGCTGCGGTCGCCCGGCGGCTCGCCCGGGTGCTGGATGTTGACGAAGAAGGTGCGCAGGTCGGGCGTGGCGGTCAGCCCCGTCACCTCGCAGCCGTGCGGCCCGAGCAGGAAGCGGCGCATCTCGCCGCGCGTCGGGTCGCAGGCGAGCATCTGGTTGTTCGGCAGCCCGGCGTAGTCGCCGCGGCCCGTCGCGCTGCCCGACGCGTCGGTCATCACCCACATCACGCCACGGCCGTCCACCCACAGCCCGTCCGGGCTGCCGAAGGCGTCGCCCTTCACGTTGCCGCGCGCGCCGGGGCGCTGCGCCTGCGGGTCGCCGGCGAGCACCAGGTGGCTCCACGCGAAGCGGCGCGCGTCGAGGTCGCCGTCCTCCTTCCAGCGGATGATCTGGCCCATCGTGTTGTTCGCGCGCGGGTTGGCCGCGTCGACGCCGGGCCGCCCGGGCTCGCCGCGCTGGCTGTTGTTGGTCAGCGTGCAGTAGACCTCGCGCGTGAGCGGATCGACCGCGGTCCATTCCGGGCGGTCCATCTTCGTGGCGCCCAGCAGGTCGCTCGCCTGCCTCGCCTTGACCAGCACCTCGCCGGGGTCGGCGAAGCCGTTCGCCGCGGTGAGCGGGCCCTGGCCGTGCACCAGCGGCAGCCACTCGCCGCGGCCGTCGGCGTTGAAGCGCGCGACGTACAGGGTGCCGTGGTCGAGCAGGTCGCGGTTGGCGGCGTAGCCGCCCTCGCGCACCGCGTCGCGGCTGACGAACTTGTAGATGTACTCGAAGCGCGCGTCCTCGCCCATGTAGACGACGACCCGGCCGTCGGCGGTCTGCGCCAGCGCCGCGCCCTCGTGCGCGGCGCGGCCGAGCGCGGTGCGCTTGACCGGCACCGATTCCGGGTCGTAGGGATCGATCTCGACCAGCCAGCCGTAGCGGTTGAACTCGTTCGGGTGCAGCCGCGCGTCGAAGCGCGGCTCGTGCTCGTGCCAGCGGTAGAAGCTGCCGCTACGGCGCCCCAGGCCCCAGCGCCGCTGGTGCGCGTCGGGCTGCTCGGGGGCGCGGAAGTAGTCGGCGAAGTTCTCCTCGCAGGTGAGGTAGGTGCCCCAGGGCGTGTAGCCGCGCGCGCAGTTGGCCATCGTGCCGAGCACGCGGCGCCCCTCGGGGTCGGCCTCGGTGCGCAGCATCGGGTGCCCGGCGGCGGGGCCGGCGACGCGCATCGGCGTGTCGGCGGTGATGCGGCGCGCGAAGCGCGAGGGCCGCACCAGACGCCAGCCGCCCTGCGGCGCGCGCGCCACCTCGACCACCGAGACGCCGTGCGCGGCGATCGACTTGCGCACCTTCTCCTCGCTCCAGGTGCGCTGCCCGTCGGGGTGCAGCAGTCCGTCGTCGACGTACTCGTGGTTCACCGCGAGCAGGCCGCGCGCCGAGCCGTCGAGCGGGAAGTAGTGCATGCCGTCGTGGTGCATGCCGGCCTGCAGCGCCTGCTCGGCGGCGGTGTTGCCGCCGTCCGGCCGGAACGCCGGCATGCGCCCGGCGATGCCGATCGCGTCGCCCCAGCGGTAGAGCACCTCGGCGCGGTAGCCCGGCGGCACCACCACCCGGTCCACGGCCGCCATCGGCACGCTGCGAAAGCCGATCGATCGGCCCGGCAGTCCCGGCGCAGCCGCTGCCGCCGACACGGTGTGTCCCCCCGGCGAAGCGCAGCCCGCCGCGGCGAGCGGCCCGAGCAGCCCGGCCGCGGCGGCGGCGAGGCCGCCGCGCACGAAGACGCGCCGCGCCGGATCGGAGACCTCGTGGATGGAGGGGTTGCCGCTGCGGTTGGAGTCCTCCATCCGCGAGAAGTCCTTGGGCATGGTGGCGGGACCGGGTTGCGAAAGCCGCCATCATGCGCGAGGCGGCGCCCGTGCGCATGTCCCGGCAAGGCGCGCGGCCTTATGCTCGGGCCCCCTGCCCCGGAGCCCTTCGCATGAGAAAGCCGATCGCCGCCCTGACCCTGCTCGCCGCCTGCGCGGGCGTCCATGCCGAGAAGATCGGCGAGGTGGACACCGTCTTCAAGCTGATCGGGCCCGACCACAAGATCATCGTCGAGGCCTACGACGACCCGAAGGTGCCGGGCGTCACCTGCTACGTCTCGCGTGCGAAGACCGGCGGCATCAGCGGTGCGGTGGGCCTCGCCGAGGACAAGTCCGAGGCCTCGATCGCCTGCCGGCAGGTGGGGCCGGTCTCCTTCCCCGCGCCGCTGCCCGCGCAGGAGGAGGTGTTCAACCAGCGCACCTCGCTGCTGTTCAAGCGGCTGCGCGTCGTGCGCATGGTCGACAGCCGGCGCAACACGCTCGTCTACATGACCTACTCGGAGCGCGTCATCGAGGGCTCGCCGCAGAACAGCGTCACCGCGGTGCCGGTGGACCGCGCCACGGCGATCCCCGTGAAGTGAGGAGCCACGCGCGGGCGGCTCAAGGAGCGGGCTGGCGCAGCCGCGCGAGCAGCTCGGCGGCGATCTCCTGCGCGGCGCGCCCGCCGGGGCCGGGCAGGCGGCCGTGCGTGTCGAAGAAGCGCACCGCCAGCCCCTCGGCCACTGCCGGGTGCGGGCCGGCGAGGCTCGCGGCCAGGCGCGTCTCGGGATAGCCGGCCATCGCCTGGCGCAGGCGCCGCGAGAACAGCCGGTAGGCGACCGCCTTCACCGGCGCGCGGCCCTGCTCCATCGCCTCCAGCTGCTGCGCCAGGTGCTCGATGAAGAGATGCTTGCCCTGCAGGGCGGGTTCGTGCGGGATTCCGGCTTTCATGCGTGCGCTCCTTCGGTGTCCGCGCCGCACCGCCGGCTGGAATGCCGGCGGCGACGGGGCTGCCACTCACTACGGCCCCCGGCGGCGGCGGTGAAGGGCAGCGGGCGGCCGGGGTGCGGCGGATGTCACGGAATGGCCGCGCGGGCGGGCGGCATGACGATTGCCGCCGCAGGACGAAGCCGGGCAGCCGCCCGGTCCGTTCAACCGACAAGGAGATCACGATGGCCCCCGCAAGCAGCGCAGACATGGATGCCGTGCAACTGCTGACCGAAGACCACGAGCAGGTGCGGCAGCTCTTCGAGCAGTACGAGCAGCTGGTGAGCTCGGACGCCGATGCGCAGGAAAAACAGGAACTGGCGGAGCAGATCTGCCTGATGCTGACGGTGCATGCCGACCTGGAGGAGGAACTCTTCTACCCGGCCGCCCGCGACGCGCTCGACGAGCAGGACCTGCTCGACGAGGCGCAGGTGGAGCACGCGAGCGCGCGCGACCTGATCGAGCAGATCCAGGAGATGGACCCGACCGAGGACCTGTACGACGCCAAGGTCAAGGTGCTCGGCGAGTACGTCAACCACCACGTCCAGGAAGAGGAGAACGAGCTCTTCCCGAAGATCCAGGACGCGGGCATCGACCTCGAGGCGCTCGGCGAGGAACTCGCCACGCGCAAGCAGGAGCTGATGGAGGAAATGGGCGCCGAATGAGCGCGCACCCGGCCGGCGCGCGCAGCCACCGGCCGGCGCGCCGCCGGGCCCCGCCTCAGCGGCGCCTGGCGCGCCTGCGCGGATGGGGTGGGGCCATCAGGCCCCCGCCCCAGCCCCCGGCGACCTGACCCATGTCCTTGCCGAGCCTCCGGTCCGCCTCGCGCCGCGCCTGCGCGAGGACAGGGCCGTGCATTGCGCCGGCCACGACAGGGAGACTGCCGAGCCGCGGGTTCGGCCAGGGAGGATTGCGGGTCCGGGAGTTCTTCATCGACGCTCCTCGCGGCCGCCGGGCCGCTGCCCGGGAGCGGCAGGAATCGTTCCCGGGCGCGCTGCCCGGCCTCCCGAAGCGCCGCGCTCGATCCCCCGGTGGTGAGCGAGGCGGGCGGCTTCGCCTTCATCCCGCCGGACCTGCCTTGCCAGGCGCTCGCCCTCGGCGCTGGGGAACCGGCGCGCGCGATCGGCGCGCGCGACGACCCGGGCGCGCAGGCCCGGGCCTGGCGCCGGCCACCGGACGGGGCCGCAGCGCGACAGCGGCGGCACCGGCGGCGCAGGCGCGCAGCCGCCGCGGAGGAGGACCGGCATGAGTTCCGTGCTCACCGCCTCTCCCTCGCCCCCGGCCCCGGACGGGAGCGCGGCTGCGCTGTTCGCCGGCCCCGGCGAGATGCGCGCGCTGTGCCGCACGCACGGCTGGGCGGCCACGCCGCTCGGCCCGGTGGAAGGTTGGCCCGAGGGCTTGCGGCTCGCGGTCGCGCTGGTGATGGCCTCGCCAGTGGCGATGAGCGTGCTCTGGGGGCCGCAGCTCGTGCAGATCTACAACGACGCCTACCTGACGCTGGTGGGCCGCAAGCACCCCCGCTTGCTCGGACTGCCGGCCGACGAGGGCTGGCCGGAGCTGAGCGGGCTGCTGCGCCCGGTCTGCGACGCGGTGCTGCAGCGCGGCGAGCCCTGCCTGCTCGAGGAGCAACGGCTCGTCGTCGAGCGCTACGGCGCTCCCGAGGAGATGTTCGTCACGCTCGCCTACAGCGCGCTGCCGTGCTCGACCGCCGGCGCGACGATCGGCGGCGTGCTGGAGACGGCGATCGACGCCACCGACCGCGTCCGCATGCGCGCGGCGAAGGCTGAACACGAGCGGCTGCTGCGGACGCTGCAGGCCCGGCCGGCGCAACTGCTGGAGGATCTGTTCCGTCAGGCCCCGTCCTTCCTGATGGTGATGCGGGGGCCGGAGCTGGTCGTGGAGATGGCCAACGAGGCCTTCTTCCGGCTCGTCGGCCGGCGCGAGCTGGTCGGGCGCCCCGTCCTGGAGGCGCTGCCCGAGCTGGCGCGCACGGACATTCGCGAACGCATCGCGCGCGTGCTGGCGCGCGGCGAGCCCTTCTCGGAGCAGGAGGTGGAGCTCGCGCTGGCGCCCGCGCCCGGCATGCCGCCCGAGCGGCGCTTCGTCGACCTGTCCTGCCAGCCGATCGCGGACACGGGCGGGCGGCGCGTGCGCATCCTCGGCCACGGCAGCGACGTCACCGAGCACGTGCTGCGCAGGCGGCGCACCGAGGCGGCACTCGAGGCCAGCCGCACGCGCTTCCTGAGCCTGTCGCTGGCGCTGGAGCGGCTGGCGAACGCCGGGACACGCCGCGAGATCCTGCAGGTGGTGCTCGAGTCGGCGCGCGGCCTGGCGGTCGCGGACGGCGTGTCGGTGGTGCTCAGCCGCGACGAGGCCCGCCCTTCCATCGTGGAGGACGCGGCGGGAGATGCGCCGCCGCCGGGGGCGCACCACCCGCTGCTGTCGTGCATCGCCGCATGGGCCTTGCGGCAGCGGCGGACCGCGGTGCTTCCCGACGTGGGGGCCGACGAGCGCGTGCCGCCCGGGCTGCGCGAGCCGGGGCCGGTGCGCAGCCTGGTCGCCGTGCCGGTGGGGCAGCCCCATGCCTGCGCCGTGCTCTGCGCCCACTGGGCGCGGCCCCACCACCCGGACACGGAGCAGGTCGCGGTGCTGGAGGCGCTCACCCGCGCCGCCGGAGCGGCGCTCGACCGGCGCCAGGCCGCCGAGGAACTGCGCGACAGCGAGGAGCGCTTCCGAGTGCTCGTCGAGGGCGTCGCGCAGTCGGTGTGGGAGGCCGATGCGCAGGGCGCGCTGGCCGATGCCCCGAGCTGGCAGGCCTACACCGGGCAGAGCCCGCAGCAGCAGCAGGGCTTCGGCTGGCTCGACGCGGTGCATCCAGAGGACCGCGCGGAGGCCGAGCGCATGTGGCACGCCGCGCTGGCCGGGGGCGCTCCGGCGAGCGCCGAGTTCCGGCTGCGCCACCGCAGCGGCGAGTGGCGCTGGACGCATGTCCATGCCGCGCCGCTGCTCGGCCGCGGCGGCGCGGTGCGCAAGTGGATCGGCATGAACATCGACGTCACCGAGCGCAAGCTCGCCGAGGAGCGGGCGCGCGAGGCGGCGCTGCACGACCCGCTGACGGGGCTGCCGAACCGCCGCCTGGTGTTCGAGTACGCCGAGCACCTGCTCGCCGCCGCGGCGCGCCGCCATGGCCGCGGCGCACTGCTCTACCTCGACCTCGACCGATTCAAGCCGGTCAACGACCTGCACGGCCACGAGGCCGGCGACCAGCTGCTGCAGGAGGTGGGCCGCCGCCTGCTCGGCAGCGTGCGCGAGGAGGACCTGGTCGGGCGCATCGGCGGCGACGAGTTCGTGATCGTGCTGCCCCATCTCGACGACCCGCGCCACGCCGCCCGGGTGGCGCGCGCGGTGATCGACGCCGTCTCGGCCCCGTTCCGGCTGCGCGAGGCCGAGGCCTCGGTGTCGGTGTCGGTCGGCATCAGCCTGTTCCCGCAGCACGGCAGCGACATCGACACGCTGATGCACGCCGCGGACCTGGCGATGTACCAGGCGAAGGCCGCCGGCCGCGGCAACCACCAGGTCTACACGCCCGAGCTCGAGCGCCGCGCCGACGAGTCCTCGTCGGTGGAGGCGCGGCTCAAGCGCGCGCTTGCCGGCGAGGGCCTGGCCCTGCACTACCAGCCGGTGATCGACATGAGGCTCGGCCGCTTCAGCAGCGTCGAAGCCCTGCTGCGCCTGCGCGACGACCGGGATGGCGCCCCGCTCGGGCCCGACCGTTTCATCCCGGTGGCCGAGGCAGCCGGCCTGATCGGGCCGCTTGGCGAATGGGTGATCGCCGAGGCCTGCCGGCAGCACGCCGCGTGGATCGCCGAGGGCCTGCCGCCGGTGCCGGTCGCGATCAACGTCTCGCCGCTGCAGTTCCGCCAGCGCGCCTTCGCGCAGCAGTTCATCGCGACCGTGGCCGGGCACGGCCTCGACCCCCGCTGGATCCAGGTCGAGGTGACCGAGGGCACCGTGATGGACGACGTGCCCGCGGCGATCGCGACGCTCGAGGAGCTGAGGGCGGCCGGCATCCGCGTCGCGCTCGACGACTTCGGCACCGGCCACTCGAGCCTCGGCCTGCTGGGCCAGCTGCCCTTCGACCGGCTGAAGGTGGACCAGTGCTTCGTCAAGCGCATCGGGCAGGACCGCGCCAGCCGCGCGATCACCGACGCGATCATCGCGCTCGGCCGCACGCTGCGGCTGGAGGTGGTCGGCGAGGGCATCGACTCCCAGCAGGCGCTCGCCTACCTGCACGCGCACGGCTGCCACCTGGGCCAGGGCCACCTGTTCAGCCCGGCGCTGCCGCCCGCCGACTTCGCGGCCTGGTACCGCGAGCACTGGAGCTGAGCGGCCGAGCCGCCGCAGGCCCGGCGCCCGGCCCGCGTTCAGCCGGCGCTCAGCGGGGCCGCGGCACCAGACCCGGCCTCGGTGCACCCGAGGAAGGCGGCCAGCGCCGGCGCCTCCATCGGGCGGGCGAACAGGTAGCCCTGGGCGAAGCGGCAGCCGAGCCGGTGCAGTTGCCAGCGCTGCCCGGCGTGCTCGACCCCTTCGGCGATCGTGTAGAGGCCGAGCGCGTCGGCGATGCCGACGATCGCCCGCACGAGCGCCGCCTCCCGGCCGCCGACATGGACCCTGTCGACGAAGGCCTTGTCGATCTTCAGCACGTCGATCGGGAAGCACTGCAAATAGGCCAGCGACGAGAAGCCGGTGCCGAAGTCGTCGATCGCGAAGCGCACCCCGAGCGACTTGAGCCCGTGCATGCGCTCGAGCGTGGCCTCGCGGTCCTGCATCAGCACGCTCTCGGTGATCTCGAGCACCAGCCGCGCCGGCGCCAGCCCGGAGGCGTCCAGCGCGTCGCGCACGTCGCCGAGGAAGGCCGGGTCCTGGAGCTGGCGCGCCGACACGTTCACCGTGATCGACGGCGCCGTGCCGCCGGCCGGGCCGCCCTCGGCCTGCGCCGCCCAGTGCAGCGCCTGCCGGCAGGCCTCGCCCAGCACCCAGCGGCCCAGCGGCACGATCAGCCCGGTCTGCTCGGCAATCGGGATGAAGTCGTTGGGCGGGACCAGCCCCCGCGACGGATGCCGCCACCGCACCAGCGCCTCGGCGCCGGCGACGCGGCCGGTGCCGGTCTCGACGATCGGCTGGTACATCAGCAGGAACTCGCCCGCACCGAGCGCCCGGTGCAGCTCGTCCTCCAGCGTGAGCCGATCGAGCGCCGCGGCGTGCATGCAGGGCGTGAAGACCTCGTAGCGCCCCTTGCCGCCGTTCTTGGCGCGGTACATCGCGAGGTCCGCGTTGCGCAGCAGGTCCTCGGTGCTGTCGCCCGGGCGTCCCAGCGCGATGCCGACGCTCGCGCCGACGCGGATCTGGCGCCGCTCGAGCAGGAAGGGCGCGGCGAGCGCGGAGACGATCCGCTCCGCGACGCGCCCCGCCTCCTCGGCGCCGTGCACCTTCTCGAGCAGCACCGCGAACTCGTCGCCGCCGAGGCGGGCGACCGTGTCGCAGCCGCGCATCACGCCGAGCAGCCGCACCGCGACGAGGACGAGCAGCCGGTCGCCCACCTCGTGGCCGAGCGAGTCGTTGACGGTCTTGAACTCGTCGAGGTCCACCAGCAGCACCGCCGGCCGGGGCGCGGCGGGCGCGGCGCCGGCCAGCGCCTGCCCGATCTGCTCGCGGAAGCGCACCCGGTTCACCAGCCCGGTGAGCGCATCGTGGTTGGCCCGGTGCCTCAGCTCGTCGGCGAGCACCTTGCGCTCGGTGATGTCCAGGCTCACGCCCACCATGCGCCGCGGCCGGCCCGCGGGGTCGCGCACGATGCGGCCCATCACGTGCTGCCAGCGGACCTCGCCGTCCGGCCGAAGGAGGCGCAGCTCCTCCTCGAAGTCCGACTCGCCGGTGCAGGCCCGCGTGCACGTCGCCTCGACGCGCACCCGGTCCTCGGGATGCACGCTGGCGAGGAAATCCGCATAGCTGCCGAGCCGCTGCACCGCCGACGGCGCGACGGCCATGCGCGCCGGCGGCCGGTCGCGCGCGGCATCGGCGGCCGCCCCGCCCTCGTCGCGCAGCTCGATGTCCCAGGCCGACATGCGCCCGGCGCCGAGCGCGAGGCGCAGGCTGCGCTCGCTCTCCGCCAGCGCGAACGCCATCTGCCGGCGCTCGGTCACGTCCGCCACGGTGCCGACCGCGCCGATCGCCCGGCCGGCCTCGTCGCTCAGCGGCGCCGCGTGGCCCTGCACGTGCCGCACCGTGCGGTCGGGCAGCAGCAGCCGGTACTCCGCCTCGCACTCCTGCTGCGCCGCCAGCGCCGCGCCCCAGATGTCCAGCAGGCGGTGTCGGTCCTCCGGATGGACCCGCGCCGTCCAGCCGTGGCCGAGCACCTCGGACTCGGCGCAGCCCCAGATCTCCAGACCGCGTGGATTGGCATAGGTGACACGGCCCTCGCAGTCGGACTGGAAGATCCCGACCGGCGAGGACATGCTGAGCGCGCGGAAGCGCGCCTCGCTCTCGCGCAGCGCGGCCTCGGCCTGCTTGCGCGCGTCGATGTCCTCGACGACCGACACGAAGTACTGCGGGCGGCCGGCGTCGTGCACCAGCGCCACCGACAGCTGGACCCAGACGGGGGTGCCGTCGCGGCGGAAGTAGCGCTTCTCCATCGTGTAGCGCTCGGCCTCGCCACGCATCAGACGGCGCACCTGCTCGAGGTCGTGCGGCAGGTCCTCGGGGTGGGTGATGTCGATGAAGCTCATCTCGGCGAGCTCGGCCTCGGAGTAGCCGAGGATCTCCGAGAGCCGGGGGTTGAAGCGGATCCAGCGCAGGTCGAGCCCGACCAGCGCGAGGCCGACCGCCGCCTGCTCGAAGGACATCCTGAACACCGCGTTGGCCTCGCTGACGAGGCGCAGCTGCTCGTCGACGGCCTGCCGCGCCTGCACGGCCGCCTCCCGGTGCTGGATCTCGCGCGCCGCGATCGCCGCCAGGTCACGCAGCAGCGCCTCCTGCCGCGGCGACAGCACCGCCGCCTCGTGCCCGATCACGCACAGCGTGCCCAGCGCCACCCCTTCGGCCGAACGCAGCGGCATGCCGGCGTAGAAGCCGATGCGGGGCTCCCCGGTGACCAGCGGGTTGTCGGCGAAGCGCTCGTCGGCGCGCGCGTCCGGAACGACGAACGGCCCCGGGGAGTGCAGCGCATGGGCGCAGAAGGCGAACTCGCGCGGCGTCTCGCAGGCCTGCAGCCCGACGCGGGACTTGAACCACTGCCGGTCGCGGTCGACCAGCGTGAGCAGCGCGATCGGGAAGCCGAGCAGCTCGCTCGCGAGCCGCGTGAGCCGGTCGAAGGCCTCCTCCGCCTCCGAGTCGAGCAGGCCGAGGAGTTCCAGCAGGCGGATGCGCCGGTCTTCGTCGGCGGTCAGGGGAGCAGGACGCATGGGCGGCTTCGGATCGGGGGAAGTCCGGGACGGAACCGCGGGCCGGCCATACCCGGCACCACGGCGTTCCCGGGTTTTCGGCCCTGATCCCTGGAACTTGAGTGGAATGGCGGGCACAAACGCCGGGTTTGCTATAAACGCGCAGCCATCGCGCAGACCGCCACCCCGCGGGCAGAAGGGCCTCGCGCCTTCCTGCCCCCCAACCAGGAGTTTTCGAGTGACGAATCTGACGAAGAACCGCTGCGGCCCCGCCTGCCGCCCCGTCCGCGCCGCGCGCCGGGCTCCCGGCGCCCGATGAGGGGCCGGCTCCCCGAGTCGCTGTCCCGAGCAGCGGCGGCCCTGGTCCTGGGCTGGGCCGCGGCGCTGTCGTGCGCAGCCGCGTTCGCAGCCGCGCCCGAGGCTGGCGCCGCCACCTCACAGGCCCGGGACGCCGAGGAGGCCGAGGCGCTGCCGGAAGACGGGCTCGCCGCGCTGCCCGCCTACATCCGCAAGCGCTGGGGCGTGGACATGAAGCGCGCCGAGGAGGTGGTGGCGGCGGCGCAGGCTGCGGCCGCCCGGGCCTCGGTGGACCCGCTGCTCGTGCTGGCGATCATCGCGAAGGAGTCGAGGTTCATCCACTTCGGCAACCCGAAGAACCTCGCGCCCGACGGCAAGGGCGAGAAGGTCGATCCGATGGCGCCGCACGGCCCGATGCAGGTCGCCGGGCGCTGGCACCGCGACAAGATGCCGCGCGACAGCAACGGCCGCATCCGGCCCACCTCGGTCAAGGAGAACATCGTCGCGGGCACGCAGGTGCTGCGCGAGTACCTGGAGCACCACGGCGGCAACCTGCGGCGCGCGCTGCAGCAGTACAACGGCTGCCGCGGCAAGGACTGCGACCGCTACCCGAACAGCGTGCTCGGCGTCCGCAACGAGCTCGAGCGGGCCGTCGGCCGGGGCCGCGAGGACTGAACCGGCACCTGGCGCGTCACGCCCCGAAGACCGAGAGCAGCTGCTGCGGCTCGGGGCGATGCCGCACCGGCCTCGCATGCGCGACGCTGCCCAGGCTGACGAAGCAGACGGCGTGCTCGCCCTCGGCCAGCCCGAAGGCTTCGCGCAGCGCGCGCGACTGCAGCGCGCGGCCGCTGCTCAGGCCCGAGCCGTAGCCCATCGCGCGCGCCGCCAGGATCACGTTCTGCACCGCGCAGCCGAGCGACAGGTAGCGCTCGGCATCGCTGATGTCGGGCTCCGCGGGGCGCAGGTCCGCCACCGCCAGCAGCAGCACCGGCGCGCGCGCCGCCTTGTCGCCCGCATCGTGCAGTTGCGCCTCGGTGGCCTGCGGGTCGCGTTCGAGCAGCGCGGCGCGGAACACCCCGGCCAGACGCTCCCGCGCGGCCGGCGGCACCAGCACGAAGCGCCAGGGCGTGAGCCGGCCGTGGTCGGGCGCGGCGGCGGCCGCCTCCATCAGCAGCCGCAGCTGCGCCTCGTCGGGGCCGGGCGCGAACAGGCGCTTCGGCGCGACATGCTGCCGGCCGTGGATCAGCCAGCCGGCGAACTCGAGCGCCTCCACCGCCTCGTCGGCGCAGGCGGCGGCAGGGGACGGGGCGTCTTCGGCGGGGGGAAGGGGCGCAGTCATGGATGCAGAGGTTACACGCTGCGCGGGCGCCGCGGCACGTCCCCGTCGCATCCGGGCGATGTAGCGCGGCGATGTCCCGACCCGTCCCCGGGCCGGCCGCCTGCTGCCGGGAGTCGGGGCGTTCCGGCGGTCGTCCGCCGGCCGAGCCTGTCCCGGCCGACGGGCGGCGCTGGATAAGATCGGGTGCCCGGACCCGATACCGCCCTTTCCCTTGAACCCGATCCAATCGTCCCGCGCCTGGGCGCGGCGCATCAAGCGCGACGCCGTCACGCTCTGGTTCGCCGGCCGGCATCCCCGCACGCCCTGGCACGCGAAGCTGCTCGGCCTGTTCGTAGTGGCCTACGCGCTGAGCCCCATCGACCTGATCCCCGACTTCATTCCGGTGCTCGGCTACCTCGACGACGTGCTGCTGCTGCCGGCGCTGATCTGGCTGACGGTGCGCCTGCTGCCAGCGGACGTGCTGGCCGAGTGCCGGGTGCAGGCGCAGGACTGGATGGCGCGCGCCGGCGCGAAGCCGAGGAGCGCCTGGGGCGCGGTGCTGGTCGTCGCGGTCTGGATCGGCGTCTCGCTGGCGGCCTGGTTCTGGTGGCTCGCGCCGCGCGTCGGCTGAAACGGCGGCGCTGTTCCCTGCCGATCCCGGGGGCTCCCGGGCGGGCCGTGCCGACGCGGCGCATGCGGCGCTAAGGTCCGCGGCATCGACACCCACTCCGAGGAACGTCCATGAAGATCCTGATCGTGCTGACCTCGCATGACCGGCTCGGCGACACCGGCAAGCCGACCGGCTTCTGGCTGGAGGAGCTCGCCGCACCCTACTACGTGTTCAAGGAGGCGGGCGCGGACCTCACGCTCGCGTCGCCCAAGGGCGGCCAGCCGCCGCTGGACCCCAAGAGCCACGAGCCGGACGCGCAGTCCGAGGACACGCGCCGCTTCCAGCAGGACCCCGAGGCGCAGCGCGCGCTCGCGAACACCGTGCCGCTGGCCTCGGTCGCACCGAAGGATTTCGACGCGGTCTTCTATCCCGGCGGCCACGGCCCGCTGTGGGATCTGGCCGAGGACCGCGCCTCGATCGCGCTGATCGAGACGATGTACGCCAACGAACAGCCGCTCGCGCTGGTCTGCCATGCGCCGGGCGTGCTGCGCAACACCCGGGGCCCGGACGGGCAGCCGCTGGTCAAGGGCAAGGCGGTGACCGGCTTCGCCAACTCCGAGGAGGATGCGGTGGGGCTGACGAAGATCGTGCCCTTCCTCGTCGAGGACGAACTGCGCCGCTGCGGCGGCAACTACTCGAAGGGCGCGGACTGGCAGCCCCACGTCGTCACCGACGGCTGGCTCGTCACCGGCCAGAACCCGGCCTCGTCGGCCCCGGCGGCCCGGGCGCTGCTGGAGGCGCTGGGGCGGCGCATGCCGCGGTGACGGACAGGGCGTCCGCCGCGGCGCGGGCGCCGGTCCGCCCGGCCGCTCAGGCGCCGAGGCCGAGCAGCCGGCGCAGCTCCTCGGTGCCCATGCCGCCCGCATGCATGCCGAACGCGCCCGTGGCGGCATTGCGGAAGTAGAGCGCCGGCACGCTGTCGGCGCCGAGGCGGCGCAGCAGCTCGGTGTTGTTCTGCACGCGGGTGCGGACCGCCTCGTCCGAGGACGTCTCGCCCTGCTGCGCGCGCTTCTCGCGCACCAGCACCGCATGGCGGTCCATCGCCTCGGCGGGCTGCGGCGCGGCGAGGATCGCGGCGCCGTGGCCGACCGAGGCCGGCGACAGCAGGCCGACCGGCATCCACACCATCTTGATGCGCCCGAACAGCGGCTTCGACGCCTCCCACAGCGTCGCGCAATGCGGGCACAGCGGGTCGAAGAACACCTGGACCGCATGGGCGGCCATCATCTGGCCCACCGTGAAGCCGCTGCCGCCGGCGGCGAGCTGGTAGGCGGCCTGCGGGTCGGCCGGCGGCGGCGGCAGCGCCGCTTCGGCCGGCCTGGTCTCGTCGCGCGAGCATGCGGCCAGCAGCCAGGGGCTCAGCAGCACGGTGCCGCCCAGGAGGAGGTTTCTTCGCTTCATGCAGGATCGGGGCAAGGTGGAGGGAGAGGGTTCCCGGCCGCTCGGGGACTGCGCCCGGCACCGGACGGATGCGCGCAAGCTTAGAGAAATTCCCCGCGCCCTGCAGTGCGTCCGCGCACTGCCGCCCTCGCAGCGGCTGCGGCCTTCGCCGGCGCCGCGGGCGTGAGATCGACCGCACCCGTGGCGCCGGGCTCCATTGCGCGGGACCCGGCGCCGTGCAAGAGTGATGCCCATGAAGTTCGCCCTCTCCCTGCTCGGTGCCCTCGTCCTCGGGCTCGGCGCGGCGTGGCCGCAGCCGGCGGCGGCCGAATCGCTGCGCTGCGGCCGCGGCATCGCGGACATCGGCGACACGCGGCTGTCGGTGCTCTACAAGTGCGGGGAGCCGCTGATGCGCGACAGCTACTGCGCGCCGGTCTACCAAGGCCCGGTGTACCCGGGCGCGCCGCTGCCGCCTGCCGTCCTCGGCCTGCCCTGCCAGCCGGTCGACGAGTGGCTCTACGACCGCGGGCCGGGCAACCTGATGGCCACGGTGCGCTTCCAGTCGGGCGCAGTGCAGTCGATCCGCTACGGCCGGGTGCCGCAGTAGCCCGGCGGGCCGGCCCGGCGCCCGGGAATCGCCTCCGTCCAGATGGCGATGTCCTCGGTGCTCATCGAGCCGTTCGGCTGCTCGCGGCCGTCGCCGTAGCCGCGGCGCTCGACGTCGTGCAGGTACTGCTCGCGCGACAGCAGCGTGCCGCGGCAGATGCCTTCGGCCGGCAGCGGCGCCCGCATCTCGTCGTGCAGCCGCTCCATCAGGCGCTCCATCAGCCAGCGCGGCACGCGGTCGCGATCGTCGGGATAGACGAAGCCGAAGAGGATCAGGTGGTTCAGCAGCACGCGCCAGTGCGGCCCGATGCGCTCGAGCAGGCGCGCCCAGTCCAGCACGTCGGCATGCGCGTGCATCAGGTGCGCGACGTCGGCGCCGTCGTAGCGCTCGCGCTCCATCACGAAGACCTTGGACCAGATCATCTCCTCGACCGGCACGAGCTTCACCGGCACGCCGAGGATCTCCGCGTCCCGGCCATGCTCGAACCAGACGTCGTCCACCCGCGCGATGCCGTTGCCCGAGTTGTAGACGAGGTCCACGCAGGTCGGGCCGGCATGCACCTTCCCCAGCCAGTGCGGGAAGGTGCGCTCGGTCTCGTGCCCCGCGGCGGCGAGGACCTGCGCGCAGCGCGCGAAATCGGCCTCCCGGATGAAGAGGTCGAGGTCCTTGGTCTGCCGCCGGATCCCGGTGTGGTCCGCGAAGGCGTAGGTCCCGCCGACCAGGAAGGGCACGCCCGCGCGGCTCAGCGCCTCCAGCACCTGCCGGTAGCAGGCCTCCGCGGCGGAATCGGGCGTGGCGGCGCCGGGGGGCGTCTGCGGCGTGTTCTGCTCCATGCCCGGCTCAAGCAAGCGACATGCCTTCCCCGCATGCAGGGGGGAAGCGCTATTGAAACAAGCTTTTCCGCACAGCAATCGGTGTCAACCCTAGGTGTTTGAGGCCTGGAGGTCTATGATCCGCGCTGTCTTGAGCGTGATCAGACTTGCCGGGGGCGAATCGCCGCCCCGGAGGCAAGATTTCAGGGGAGACGACGGTTTGAGCAATCTGCTGGACGAAGCAGCGCGATTCTGGCTGCACCTGGTCTACCTGCAGCAGAGCGCCCAGCGCCTCGACAAGGAGGTGTTCCGGGCGGCGGAGATCTCGGTTCGCAACTGCGCCCACTGCCAGCAGGGTCGGGACGCGGGGCACCGGGAGTTCCACCACTGCGACAAGGTCGGGCTCATCGTCAACCGGCGCGACTGCTGCACGCAGTTCGCCTTCGAGAACGAGGCGGAGACCTGCTTCCCTTCGAGCCAGCCGGCCTGAGGGGGCCGCGCCCCCCGCGCCGGAGCCCTTGCGAAGGGCAAATCCTTCGGCCGCCCTTTGGGCGCCGGGCGGAGGCCAAAGCTGCCGGCCCGTCGTCGGCGGGGTGGGCAGGCGCAGCAACCCGCCGTCCCCTGAGAAGTCACCCGCGGTCCCTGCCGATCGATGCCTCGGCCGCAGGACGGGAGCGCGGCCGTCGTCGCAATGCAGGTCCCGCCGCGGGGTCGGCGGGAGATCGAGGGTGGACATGCTGAGGGCATCGCTGTGGGGCGCAGCCGCCGTCGCGCTGGCGCTGCTGGCCGGCTGCGCCAGCACCGAGCAGGTGGCCGGCGCCGCGGTGCGGACCAACCTGGTGCAGGAGCAGGCGCACAACCAGATGCTGGTGCTGAACGTGCTGCGCGCCTACGAGCGCAAGCCGATGCACTTCACGCAGGTGACGACCGTGCGCCTGCCTCCCGCGTTCGGCAATGCCGGCCTCTCGCTCGGCCTGCCCTTCGGTGGCGACGCCGCCAGCGTCTACTCGCTCGGCCCCTCCTTCAACGTGCAGCACTCGGTGGACACCGCGGTGCTTAACACGCAGGAGTTCATGCGCGGCGTGACCACCCCGGTGCCCGTCTCGCTGATGCTGTACTTCCTCGACCAGGGCTGGCCGCCGCAGCTGGTGCTGCACATGTTCGTGCGGGGGGTCGAGTTCTACGAGGGCCAGGACATCACGCCGATCGAGCGCGTGACGAACTATCCGGAGAACAGGAGCGAGTTCGAGCGCTTCCAGCGCGTGCTGGGCGACCTGCGCCGCTGCGACTTCGAGCCGCGCAAGCAGTACGAGCATGTCTTCTACAGCGCCATCCTCGACGGCAGCGAGTTCAAGAAGCTGCCGGAGATGGCGGCGGTGAAGTCGGCCGGGCTGGTGCCGGTTCCGGTGGACCGCGACGGCAAGGCGACCACCGACGAGAAGCAGCAGGTCGGCTTGCGCTTCGCCGCGGTGACGCAGACGCTCGGCTTCGATCTGAAGAACCGGCCCGGCGGCGGCGAGCCCTGCGAGGGCCTGCGCGCGTCGAGCTGGCGGGTGCCGACCAAGACGCTGACGACGCGCGCCGACCCGCAGGCGCAGGACCCGAAGGCGCGCTCGGTGCGGCTGCTGATCCGCTCGCCCGAGGCGATGATCTACTACCTCGGCGAGATCGCCCGCGCCCAGCTCCACGGCCAGTTCACGGACGCGTCGCCGCAGCGCCTGCCCGTCGAGCCGGGCTTTCCCTCCATCGGGCCGCTGCCCGACGAGGGCGCCGCGCAGCGCCCGCCGCCGGAGACGCTGTTCGAGCTGAAGGAAGGCGTGGTCGAGAACGCCGCGCTGACGCTGGAGTACGGCGGCAAGACCTACTCCATCCCGCCCTCGACGCTGCACAACCGCAGCATGCACGTGCTGTGGCTGCTGTCGCAGATCCTCGCGCTGCAGAACAAGGGCACCGACCTGCCGTCGACCCCCAACGTCCGGCTGATCCAGTAACCGGCCGGTCGGCGGGCAGGGATCCGCCGGAGCTCAGTCGAGGCCGAGCGCGTCCCGGTAGAAGGCGATGCGGGCGGCCTGCTCGCCGGCGACGCACTCCCGGTCGGCCCCGCAGGCCTTGAGCCGCCGGTAGAACTCGTTCTTGTGCCGGCCCTGCTCGGCCCGCGAGAGTTTCAGCCCGTCGCGGTAGGACTGCCACAGCCGCCCGAGCCGCAGGTCCTGCTCCGACAGCTCGCGGTCCCGGCAGACCAGCAACTCGTGGGGCGCCCGCGCGTTCCGGCACCAGGCCGGGCGCGGGAAGTCCCCGGCCTCCTCGGCCGCCGCCGGCGGTTCCTCCCGCTCGCGCGCGGGCGGCGCGTCCTCCTGCGGTCGCAGCAGCGCGGCATAGCCGGGCTCGAAGCGGAACAGCGATCCGTCCAGTTCCTGCGCCGCCCCCTCGCCCTCCCAGTCCACCACCGGATTCCCCCGCTCGTTGACCGACCAGCAGCCTGCGGTGCGCTGCCCGCCGAGGCTGCGAAAGGCCTGCCGCCGCTCCCCGCCCTCACCCTCCGTGCACGGCTCGGTCCTCAGGACGACGGCGAGGTCGCCGTCGCGGTAGCTCGCCAGCGGGCCCGCCGCCACGCCGGCGCCGCTCGCCAGCACGGCGGCCATCAGCAGCACTCGGAAGAACACCTGCCTCTCCTTCTTCGCCTTGCAGCGGCCGCCGCGGCAATCACCCGCGCCGATCGCCGGGAAGCCGGGCTCGGGACCACCGCGTCCCGTCCAGGTGGAGCAAGGGACGAACCGGCCGCGGCCGACGACGCGCTCCGTCCGGAATCGGGTCGAGAACTTCGGGCAAGGCCCGCGCCTCCAAGAAGGATGCACCGTTCGCTGCTCGTCCTGGCCCTGGCGCTCGCCGCAGGCACTTCTGCCGCACAGCAAGGAACAGGAAGCCTGCGCTCCCCGCACTGCGTTCGCGCGCTGGACATGCTGCAGGCGGGCGAGGGCGAGGCTGCGGCCGAGGCGGGGCGGCGGGCAGGCTCCCCGCCGTCCCCGGTCGCACGCGCCCGGCTGGAGACGCTGCGGCGCCAAGCGGCGCGGGCCTGCCTCGGCGCGGGCGCTGGCGCGGACCGTCCCGTGCCCGCCGGGCGCCTCGCGCAGCCGCCGGTCGCGGTGCCGCCGCTGCCCCTTCCACCGCCGCGCCCCCTTGCCCCGCCGCAGGCCTCGCAGCCGCTGCCGCCGCTGAAGCCGGTCGAGCCGCCGCCGACCCTCACCGGCTGCGATGCCACCGGCTGCTGGGCGAGCGACGGGACGCGGCTTCAGCAGGTGGGGCCCGCGCTGCTCGGCCCCCGCGGGTTCTGCCATGCGCAGGGGGCGCTGCTGCAGTGCCCGCCGTGAACGGTGCGCGGGAATCCGGGAGGCGGGTCCCGGACCGGGTTCAGAAGCTTTCCCAGTCGTCCGCGCCGGTCTTCACGAGGGCGGCATCATGATTCGCCCTGGCGGGCAGGACCTTCGGCTGCGCGAGGACGCGGGCAGCCGGCGGGTCCGCGCGCTCGACGGGCGCCACAGCCGCGGGGGCGAGCGCAACGGCCGTCCCGCCGGCAGGGACCTCACCGGACGGGTGCAGGGCCTGCGCCCGGCTGCCGGGGGCAAGCTTGAACGCCGCCACCAGCTCGACCAGGCCTTGCGCCTGATGCTTCAGCGCCTCGGCCGCCGCTGCACTCTCCTCGACCAGCGCCGCGTTCTGCTGCGTGACCTGGTCCATCTGCGAGACGGCCTGCTCGACCTGGCCGACGCCGCTGCTCTGCTCGACGCTGGCGGCGCTGATCTCGGCCACGATGTCGCTCACGCGCCGGATCGCGGCGACGATCTCCTCCATGGAGCGGCCGGCCTCGTCCGCGAGCGCGCCGCCCTGCTCGACCTGCTCCACGCTGCCGGTGATGAGCGTCTTGATCTCCTTGGCCGCCTCGGCGCTGCGCTGCGCCAGGCCGCGCACCTCGCCGGCCACGACCGCGAAGCCGCGGCCCTGCTCGCCCGCGCGCGCCGCCTCCACCGCCGCGTTGAGCGCGAGGATGTTGGTCTGGAAGGCGATGCCGTCGATCACGCCGATGATCTCGGAGATCTTGCGCGAGCTCTCGTGGATGCCGCGCATCGTGTCGACGACGCGCCCGACGACCTGCCCGCCTCCGACCGCGAGGCCGGACGCGCTCTGCGCGAGCTGCTCGGCCTGCCGCGCGTTGTCGCTGTTGTTGCGCACGGTGGAGCCCAGCTGCGTCATCGTCGCCGAGGTCTGTTGCAGCGCGCTCGCCTGCTCCTCGGTGCGCTGGCTCAAGTCCGCGTTCCCGATCGCGATCTGGGAGGTGCCGGTGGCGATGGACTCGCTGCTCTGCACCACCTGCGTGACCATGCCGGCGAGGCCCTGCGTCATCGTCTGCAGCGCCTGCATCAGGCGCGCAGTCTCGTCGCGCCCCTCGGGGCGGACCGTGCGCGTCAGGTCCCCGGCCGCGACCGCTTCGGCCAACTCGACCGCATCGGCCAGCGGCCGGGTGATCGACCGCACCAGCGCCCAGGCGAACAGCGCCGCGCCCAGGCCCAGCACCGAGACCAGGCCCACCGTGAGCCAGACCTTGGCCTCGTAGGCCTGCTGGCTGTCGGCATAGGCCTGCCCGGCCACGCGCAACTGCAGCGCGCTCAGCTCCCCCATGATCCCTGCGACCGGGTCGATGGCCGGGTACATTTCCTGGGCCGCGTAGTGGCGCAGGCCTTCGGCATCGCCGCGCCGCAGGATGTCCAGCAGCGCCTGCGCCGCCCCGTCCGCCGCCTTCATCAGCGGCTCGGCCCTCGCCGCCAGCGCCTCCTCCTCGGCGGTCATCTCGGTCGCCGAATAGGCCCGCCACTCCTGCTCGACCGTGCCGCGGGCCTTCGAGATCGAGGCCGCCGCGGCCTCCAGCGTGAGGGCTCCGTCGCGCGCCTTGTGCGCGGCGTCCACGATGTCGACGGCATAGGCGTCGGCCACCCTCTTGATCTGCTCGAGCGGAACGATCCGGTCCTGGTAGATGGAGCGCAGCGTCGTGTTGGCGCCGCGGAGTTCGAGCAGGCCGGTAGCGGCCAGGAGCAGGGAGAGTCCGAGAAGGACGGCCGCCAGCAGGGTGAGCCGGGTCTTGATGAGCAGCTTGTTCATGAAAGCAAGAAAGCGGCAGCCGGAAGTCGAGGCGCTGCCTGTGAAGAAAAAGAAAGGTCGATGAATCGGGGACAGCCCCGGTTCGCGGCGTCCCTTGCGCGCACTGGCCCGGCCCCCCGGCACCGGGATCGCGGGCCTCGGCGGAGCGGCCTGCGCCCGCCGGGCCGCCTCGGCCCTCAGCGCTGCGGTCCGAAGATTTCCTCGGCGCTCGTCAAGGCACTGAAGGCCGGCCGGGCGAAGAAGTAGCCCTGCATCAGGTGGATGCCCGCGTCGGCGAGGAAGTCGCGCTCGCCGGCAGACTCGACGCCCTCGGCAATCAGGACGATCCCGAGTTCCCGGCACAGGCCCGCGGTGGCGCGCACGATGGCCTGGCGCGGACGCGAGGCCTCGACCCCGCGGATCAGCTCCATGTCCAGCTTGACGATGTCCGGCACGAAGTCCGCGAGCAGCGCGAGACCTGCGTAGCCGGCGCCGAAGTCGTCGATCGCCGTCTTGAAGCCGATGCGCTTGTATTCGCGCATCACCTCGGCGTACCAGGCGGCGTCCTCCACCCGCTCGCCTTCGGTGGTCTCGAAGACGATGTTCTCTACCGGGAAGCCGTAGGCGCGCGCTGCCTCCAGCGTGGTGCGGATGCAGACCTCGGGCCGGTAGACCGCGTTGGGAAGGAAGTTGATCGACAGCCGCCCGTCGAGGCCCAGGTCCGAGGCCTGCCGGATCGCCTTCACGCGGCAGGCCTGGTCGAAGCGGTAGCGGTTGGCCTCGTTCACCTGCGAGAGCACGGTTGGGGCGGGTTCGCCGTTCGTCCCGCGCACGAGCGCCTCGTGGGCATAGACCGAGCGGGACGCGATGTCGACGATCGGCTGGTAGGCGAAGGCGAATCCGAAGCCCAGCTTCGCCGCGTCGGCGCAGTCCCCGCCGCAGGGGCGGGTCGCACCTTCAGGGGAGCCGCCGCGGGACTGCACGGGAAATGTCGTCTGGCTCATCTGTGGGCCTCTTCTGCCGGGATGCAATAACCAATGGAAAAACGAAGTACGGTTCGTGACGGAAATGTCGACACCGGCCCCCTCACAGGTCGCGCATTCCGGCGAAGACCTCGTGCACCGGCCGCGTCTCGGGCAGCACATAGACGATCGCCCGGCTGCGGCCGAGCGCCGGCAGCACCACGTCCTCGTAGAAGGCGACCGGGACCACTACGCAGCCCAGCGAGACGCGCCGGTCGGCGAGGCTCGCGGACTTCAGGCGCTGCTCGCGGCGCTCGCGGCTGCTGCCCGGGCGCACGCGGTGGATCGCGAAACCGCTCTCGTACTCGACCCAGACGACGTGCTCGCCCTCGAGGTTGCGGCCCGGCTCCGACACGAAGCGCCCGGCCGGCGTGGTGCGCTCGTGCGGCAGGATCTTCGACAGCGGCCGCTCGCCGATGCCCGGCACCGTGTGGTCGCCCGGCGCAAGGCCGAGCAGCGCGGCCGACGTGCCGAGCAGCCTTCCGCCCGGCGCGAACACGAAGATCCGCGCGTCCTTCTTGTCGACGATCGCGAAGGGCAGGCCCCCGTGGTCCCCGGAGTGCATCACCCAGTGCGCAACCCAGCGCGCGTCGGCGGACGCGCGCAGCCCGCCGAAGTCCACCTGCACGGCGGCGGGCGGCTGAACCGCGCCCGCGGTGCCGGCCAGCGTGAACATCCATGCCGCCAGCAGGGCGCGAAGGCCCCTTCTCCCTCCAAGCCGCATTCCGATCCTCTTGTCACCATTCGGCACACATGCTCACCCATGTGCCGATCCGTTGCGGGAGGGCCGATCCTAGCGGCAGCCGCCCTCCTTATTCCTTCTCAAGCGAGCGAAGGTGGGCAAAATTGCCGCACTCCGCCACCGGCTTTTCGGCCGGCCCGCCCTCGCGGGCACCGAGTTCGCGCCGCATCCGCTCCCAGTGCGAACCACGCCAGTAGACGCGGGCGCATTCCGGGCAGCGCCAGAAAGCATCGAAATGTTCCCGCGTGCGCGGCGGCAGCTGCGCCGCGACCTCCGCCTTCGGCACAGGCTCGAGCACCGCGTTGCAAAGCATGCAGCGGCCCGCCCCGCCGCCCTCGGGCGCCAGACCCACCCGCCGCGCCAGCTCGCGGAACTGCGCCAGCGCTTCCGTCTCGTGCAGGTAGCAGCCCTGCCGCACCTCGCGACGCATCAGCAGGTCGCGGTCGCGCGTCAGCAGCATCCGGTCCTCCGCGGCCGCGGTGGCGACCAGCTCGGCGTCGGGCCAGTCGTTGCGGAACAGCGTGTCGTAGCCGGCGAAGCGCAGGTAGCGCGCCAGCCGCCCGAGGTGCGCGTCGGCGGCGAAGCGCGGCGGCGCGGGGACGGGTTCGCGTGCCTCCTGCAGCGGCGCGAGCGTGCGGAACGCCGGGAAGACGGCGACACGGTCGCCGTCGCGCAGCGGCCGGTGCTCCAGCCCCACCGGCTCGCCGCCGAGCAGCACCAGCGCGACCTCGGTGTGCGGCACGCCGAGCGACTCGACGACATGCTTCACGCTCTCGTGCGGCGCGGCGGCATGCGCGAAGGCGCGGCCGCGCCGCTGCGGCGCGAGGAAGCGGTTGAGTTCGGCGTAGAAGCGCAGCTCGGCCATGCACGCAAGCCGGGGTCCGCCCTGGCTCAGCCGGCGGCCCGCACGTCCGAGATCACGAAGCCGCTGCGCGGCAGCGCGGGCAGGCGGGCGAAGTCGAGGCGCAGGTCCTGCGGCGGCAGCGCGTAGCGCATGCGCCTCGCGAGGAAGTCGACGGACACCTTCATCAGCGCCACCGCGACCGGCTCGCCCGGGCAGCGGTGGTTCGTGCGCACCTCGCCGCCGCCCTGCGGCACGAAGCGGAAGCCCCCGGGCTCCGCGTCCGTGAAGCGCTCGGGCCGGAATGCGTCGGGATCGTCCCAGACGCGCGGATCGTGGTCGGTGCCGTAGAGGTCGAGCATCGTGCGCCGCCCACGCGGGAAGCGGAAACCCTCCCAGTCGAAGTCCCGGCGCACCCGCGCCACCACCGCGGGGAAGAAGGGATAGTGCCGGCGCACCTCCTGCACGAAGCGCTCGACCGCTTCCGGGTCGCCGGCCTGCAGCGCCGCGCGGCTTCCGGGGTAGCGGTGCAGCGCGTGCGCGGCCTGCACGATGAAGACCGACACCGCGACGGTCGGGCGCAGCAGGTTCAGCAGCTCGACCGCGGCGATGCGAGGCGCGAGCAGCCGCTCGTGCTCGTCGCGGTGCCAGGCGACGGCATCGAGCGCGCTGCCGGGACGGGCCTCGAAGCGATGCGCCCGCACCGCCTCGATCAGTTGCGCGAGCCAGGCCTCGGCGCGCATGCGCTGCAGGCGCGCGTGCAAATGCTGCAGCGACGCTGCCTCGTCGTAGAGCGCGGTGAGCTGCGCCGTGCGCCGCGCCACCTCCGGCTCCGGCAGCGGCACGCCCGCCCAAGCGCAGACCGCGCGTGTCAGCAGCGAGCGCATCGCGTCGTAGAGCACCACGCGGCGCCCGTCGGCGGCCCAGCCGCGCACGCAGCGCCGCCAGCCCTCGGCGACGCGGTCGGCGAGGTCCTCGACCTTCTCCGGCGTCAGCAGTTCCAGGAACAGCGCCTTGCGCCGCCGGTGCGCGGCGCCATCGAGGCTCTGCACCGCGCCCTTGCCGAACAGCGTCGCGCGCAGCGGCTCGGGTGCCGCGCGGCAGCGCTCGAAGCGCTCCGGGTCGTAGAACAGCTCGGCGGCGCGTGCGCCGCTCATGCAGATCGTCGGCTGCAGCATCAGCCGCGCCTCGAACACGTCCGAGCCGTGCTCCCGGCAGCGCCGGGAGATGTAGCGGTAGGGATCGGCAAGCAGCGCGAGGCTGCTGTCGGGTGCGTGCTCTCGCGGCATCGGGGTCATCGGGTTCGCTCCTCGGGCTCGGGCGGCAGGGCCTGCGAGAGCGGTCGGCAACCGGCGTGCCGGGGGGCGGGGCATGCGACTTGCCTGTTTCCGGAGTCACCATTGCCGCCGGAGCAGCCCATGGGCTTCCTGATGAACAACCTGTCACCCACGGTGACGAACATGATCCGCTTCGACCACAGCCACGTGCTGTCGACCTTCCAGCAGTTCCACGCCGGCACCTCGCGTTCCAAGAAGCAGGCGCTGGTGAACTCGGCCTGCCTGGCCCTGGAGGTCCATGCCCAGCTGGAGGAGGAAATCTTCTACCCGGCGCTGCGCGAGCTGGCGCCGGACCTGACGATCATCGAGAAGAGCTACTCCGAGCAGGCCGAGATGCGCCGCCTGATCGACAAGCTGCGCACGCTGCCGCCCGAGTCGCCCGACTACGACGCGACCTTCATGGAGCTGATGCGCGACACGCTGCATCACGTCGCCGACGAGGAGACGACGATGCTGCCCGCGGCGGAGCAACTGCTGTGCGGGCGCTTGCGCGAGCTCGGCGCCGAGATGGCGCGCCGCCGCCTGCAGCTCACCGCGGTGCGCGCGACCGAGCTGGCGTCGAACGCGCTCTACTCCTTCCCGCAGAGCGCGATGGTGATGGCCGCCGGGCTGATGAACGCCGGCGCCTTCCTGTTCAGCCGCACCGGTTCGTCCACCTCGCACGCGACCTACTCGTCCTCGCCGCCGCCGGGGGCCGGCTACGGCGGCACGAGCCACGGCGGCGCAGGCTACGGCAGCGCGGGCACGGGCGGCTACGGTGGCAGCTCCGGCACGGGCAGCTACACGGCGGGCGCTTCCGGCACGGGAACATCGGGCGCCCCTTCCGGCTACGAAAGCGCGGCGCCGGACACCGCCGCGGCCGCGGCCGCCGACCTCGCCGCCGCTGCGGCGGGCGTCACCGGCTCGGTGGCACCGCCCTACACGCCCCGCGACCCGCGCGACCCGCGCGCCTGAGCGGCACCGCTCCCGGCCCCGCGCCGATCGCTCGCCGCAAGGGCGGGCACGGCGCAGGCCCGGCCGGCAAGAGCGCGTTGCGGCGCCCGGGCCGCAGGCGCCGCCCGTTCCACACCTCGACACGGGCTGCCGGCTCTCTGCGGCAGCACCCCGACGCGCGGACGCGGGCCGCTGCATGCGGCCGACGCCCGCGGTGCCGTGCACCCCGCGTCCGCCTCGGCGGCGTTCAGCCACCGGCTGCCGGCAGCCGGTTCGGTCACCGCTCGTCCGTCCGGGCGCCGGGACATCCGCCCCGGCCGCCGCCCCGCCTCAGTGCAGCGAGGGCGGCGCGTCGTCGTCCGGGTACATCAGCGCATCGGCATGCAGCATCGCGCGCCACAGGTGCGCCGGCATCGCCTGGATCTGCTCCGGCCGCGGATGCTTCATCACGTAGCTGCGGATCTCCAGGTACTGCTCCTGCGTCAGCAGGCCCAGGCTGCGCATTTCATCCAGCGTTTGCATCGTCGGGCCTCCTTGATGCCGGTTTATCCGGCTGACGACGCCAAGATAACACCGGAACCGCGGGCCGCGTGCGCCGGGGGAATCCGGGAATTCCGCGGCGCGGCGCCGGCCCTGCGGCTGCGGGGACCGGGCGCGCGTGCCCGCCGGTGCCCGCTGCGGCGCTGGCGAGGCCAGCCCGTCCCCGACCACCGCGCGCGCAACTTGCTCCGAAGCAGGGCATGAAAGTCACGATCCGCAACCAGGTCGCGGGCGAGAAGCTCGTCCACCTCATGCCGCCGTCCTATCGCGACGAGGCGCGCAAGGGCACCCGCCCCGAGGGCCGCTACTCCGTCCTGCTGTTCGCGCACGCCTCGCGTGACGTGGTGCCCTCGCCGCCGGTGCGCAAGGCGCTGCGCCGGCTGCAGGAGCCGGCGCCCGACGGCATCGTCGCGGTCGGCACGGTGTTCACCGCCGAGGCGCTCGGGCTGCTGCGCGAGGCCGGTGCCCGCGTGGTCGCGATGCGCAAGTCGCGCTGGACGGACGAATCGGCGCGCCAGCGGCAGTTGAAGCCGGGCCCCCTCGGATCGGGGCCGCAGGCGCAGGCAGAGGGCGATACCGAACCCGTGGGCGATGCCGCCCCGGATGCCCCGGAAGGCTCGCGCGACCCCGACGACATCCGCGGCCTGCTGGGGGCCTACCGGGACACCGACTACCAGGTGGAGGGACTGCCTTCGCCGCTGCGGCCCGGCGCGCCCCACCCCGGCCTCGACGCCTACCTCGCGCAGCAGGGCGCCCGCTCGCTCGCGATCCTCACCGCCTACAACCCGCGCAGCGAAACGCTGTCGCTCGCAGAGAACGCGCAGCGTCAGGGTGCGCTGCGCGAGCAGCTGGAGCAGCACGGCCTGCGCTTCGTCGATGCCACCGGCCGCGACCGCGAGGGCGAGGCGCGCTCGCCCGAGCCGCTGCTAGGCGTGTTCGACGCGCCGCCCGAGCTGATCCTGCGCCTGATGGAGGAGTTCGGGCAGAACGCGGCGGTCCTCGCCGAGGCCGGCACGCCGCCGCGCCTGCTGCTGCTGCCGGCGTTCGAGCGCGAACTTGTGCAGGACGGACCCGACGAGCCTCAGGGCGGCGCACAGGCATAGCTCGAGGCCTCGTCCGGGCTGCCCCGCCCCAGGTACTTCGGGAAGGCCGGATGAGGGCACAGCGGCCGCGTGCGGCCCTGCGTCGGCGCGGCGATGTCGATCGCCTCGAGCACCTGCGGCGCGACGCCCCCGTCCACCCAGCGGTCGAGCGCGCCGAGCGCATCCCAGAAGGGCACGAAGGGGCCGCCGCCGTGCTGGAAGCCCGGCACCGTGTAGAGCCGCATGAAGCCGTCGACGGGCGCCGCGCCGCGCAGGCGCCGCTGCACCTCCTGGTAGTAGGCGATGGTCTGGTTCGGACTGATCACCTCGTCGGCGAGGCCGTGCATCACGATCGCCTTGCCGCCGCGCGCCGCGAAGGCGGAGAGGTCGGGGTTCATCGCGCCGACCGTGCCCGACAGCTCGACCAGCCGCGCGCGCAGCGCGCCGGGGCGGTCGAGGTCGAAGGCGAGCGACTCGAAGGACGGGTCGCGCGCGACGAAGAACTTCATGTAGTCGTCGCCCTGCGCGTAGAGATAGCCGTTGGCCTCGGGCGTCGGCGGCTTCACCGGCCGCGGCGAGCGCCCGAGGCCGTGGCGGCCCGAGAAGTCGCCGCCCGCGAGCACGTTGTAGCCCTCGTAGCCCCGCACGCCGTGCGCCAGCGTGTAGGGCAGCAGGTAGCCTTCGTGGAGCAGCCGCACGGTGGCGAGCTGGGCGTCCGACAGGCAGTGGCTGCCGAGGTCCGCGCCGCCGCGGCAGCGCAGTGCGCCGAGGGTCGCCTGCGCCCGCGCGCGGCAGCCCGCCACGTCGCCGACGATGCCGTCCTCCAGCCCGTCGAGCGCATCGCAGGCCTTCAGCCCCGCGCCGTGCACCAGCGGCCACTTCACCGGCGGCACGAAGCCGCCCGCGCGGCGGTAGGCCGCCTGCCCGAGCTTCACGCCCATCAGCCGCACGCCCGAGAAGTTCAGCGCCGGCGCCACCGCGACGATGCCGTCGTAGTCGGCCGGGAAGCGCTGGATCGCCGTGAAGGCCTCGCGACCGCCGGTGGACGCGCCCGCGAAGTAGACGCGCCGCGCCGGCCCGCCGTAGTGCAGCCGCAGCAGGTGCAGCGCCGCGTCGCGCGTCTTCTTCAGGTGCTGCCAGCCGAAGTTGCGCAGCGCCTCCTCGTCGAGCGCGAAGTCGGCCTCCGCATCCGTCCTCTCGTGGCCCGAGTCGGAGCCGAAGGTCGCGTAGCCGCGCCATAGCGGCGGGAAGTAGGGCGTCATGTCGATCTGCCCGGTGCCGGCGGCCACCGTGCCGTTGTAGCCGCTGCCGCCCATCTGCACCGCCTTGCCGTTCCAGCGCGCCGGCAGGTTGAGCTGGAAGCGGATCGGCGGCGCGCGCGCATCGACCGGGTGGATCCGCCCCTCCACCTTGCAGTACGCGCCGTTGCGCCTGTGCTCCTCGCCGGCCGCGACGATCGAGCCCTTGTCCACCGTCGCCCCCGAGGTCGGCAGGCCGATGCGCGCGGCGTCGATGCGCAGCCCCGCGAGCCCGGCGCATGCGCTCGCGGCGTTCCCGCCGCCGTCCGGCGCGCCGTCCGCGCCGGGCGCGATGCCGGCGCCGTGCAGCACCAGCAGCGCGGCGGCCACGCCGACGCCGGGCCGGAGGAACCGGCGTGGCCATCGCTGCTGCCCCGACGCTCGCTGCATGCCCGTCCTTCGCCGGCTGAACCGCATCGGACCGGGGTGCAAGGCACATACCTGCCGGCCGCGACAGGCGGCTTCCGGGAGGACGCACGCCCCCTGTTGCGTCCGCGCATCGGATCGCGACGCTTTGCAACCGTTACCGCCGCTCGTCGGTGCCGCGGGGAAGCGCCCCCCTCCCCGCCCCCTACAATTTCCGGCAACCAGCCAACTTCCCTGTCCCGAGGAAAAGCAATGAACTACCGCCAATTGGCGATCGCGATCGGCCTGTGCGGCGCTGCCGCCGCGTCCCACGCCGGCAAATACGACTTCCCCGAGCTGCGGCTGATCACGCAGCAGGACTTCCGCCTGCTGTCCGAGGACCTGGGCGCCGCCTTCAGCTACAAGCCGATCACGCCGGCCGAGCCGCTGGGCATCCTCGGCTTCGACGTCGGCGTCGAGGTGACCGCGACGCAGCTCGCCAACCCCGAGGCCTTCCGCCGCGCCACCGGCGCCTCGGAGGACACGCTCTACGTCCCGCGCCTGCATGTCGCCAAGGGCCTGCCCTTCGGCTTCGACGTCGGCGCCTCCTACACCGCGCTGCCCGGCGGCGAGGTGAGCCTGTTCGGCGCCGAGGCACGCTATGCGCTGGTGCCGGGCAACGTGGTGATGCCCGCCGTCGCGGTGCGCGCGAGCTACAGCACGCTGCGCGGCGCCGACCGGCTCGAGCTGAACACCCGCGGCCTGGACGTCTCGGTGTCCAAGGGCTTCGCGATGTTCACGCCCTACGCCGGCGTCGGCGTGGTGCGCGTGGACAGCGACCCGCGCGACACGCTGACCCTGCGCCGCGAGAAGTTCGACCAGAACAAGGTCTTCGTCGGCGCCAACGTCAACCTGATGGTGATGAACCTCGCCGTCGAGGCCGACCGCACCGGCGAAACCACCAGCTACAGCGCGAAGCTGGGCTGGCGCTGGTAAGAAGCGGGAGCGGGGCCGGACGGTCCCGCTCGCCGCCCCGGCGCGAGGAACGCGCGCGAGAAGGCCGCAGTGGCGAACGCTCTGCGGCCTTCTGCCTTTCCGGGATCCCGCTCAGGCGGGAAGGTCCGCGCCGGTCCCGGGAAAGGCCCCTGGGGTTCCCAGGCTCAGAGGTGGGTGCGCAGGGTCCAGATCTCCGGGAACAGCACCACGTCGAGCATCTTGCGCAGGTAGCTCACGCCCCCGGTGCCGCCGGTGCCCCGCTTGAACCCGATCACGCGCTCCACGGTGGTGACATGGCGGAAGCGCCAGAGGCGGAAGGCGTCCTCGATGTCGGTCAGCTTCTCGGCCAGCTGGTACAGGTCCCAGTGGGCGCCCGGGTCGCGGTAGACCTGCAGCCAGGCCTGCTGCACGCCGTCGCTCGCCTCGTACGGCTGGGTCCAGTCGCGCTCGAGGTGGGACGCCGGCACCTCGATGCCGCGACGCGCCATCAGGCGAAGCGCCTCGTCGTAGAGGGACGGCGCCCGGTACGCCGCATCCACCCGCGCCAGCAGCTCGGGCTTGTGCGCGTGCGGCTTGAGCATCGCCGCGTTCTTGTTGCCGAGCGAGAACTCGATGCAGCGGTACTGCGCGCTCTGGAAACCGCTCGAGTTGGCCAGGTAGGGCCGCATCGCGGTGTACTCGGGCGGCGTCATCGTCGCCAGCACGTTCCAGGCGCCGACCAGCTGCTCCATGATGCGGCTCACGCGGGCCAGCATCTTGAAGGCCTCCGGCATGCGGTCCTCGCGGATCGCGGCGAGGGCCGCGGCGAGCTCGTGCAGCATCAGCTTCATCCACAGCTCGGAGGTCTGGTGCTGCACGATGAACAGCATCTCGTCGTGGGCCGGCGACAGCGGCTGCTGCTCGTTCAGGATCTGGTCGAGTCGCAGGTAGTCGCCGTAGCTCATGTCACGGCTGAAGTCCAGGCGGGCGCCCTCTTCGGCGACGATCTTCTCGGTACTCATGTTCGTTCCCCTCAGGTCACGGCGGCGCGCTGGTTGAAGCGCGACTGCCGCCACTCGCCGCTCTCCAGCACCTGCACCAGGTGCTCGACGGCATCCCAGACGTCGACGAAGCGCAGGTAGAGCGGCGTGAAGCCGAAGCGCAGGATGCCGGGCGCCCGGAAGTCGCCGACCACGCCGCGGGCGATCAGCGCCTGCACGATGGCGTAGGCGCCCTCTTCCCGCCTCAGGCTGACCTGGCTGCCGCGAACGGCGTGCGCGCGCGGCGTCTGCAGCGCCAGCCCGTGCCCGGCGCAGCGCTGCTCCACCAGCTCGATGAACAGGTCGGTCAGCGCCAGCGACTTCCGCCGCAGCGCCTCCATGCCGCCGAGGGGCTCCGCAGCCAGCACGGTGTCGACGCCGCATTCGAGCGCCGACAGCGCGATCGCCGAGGGCGTTCCGCAGACGAAGCGCGCGACACCGGTCGCGGGCCGGTAGCCGGGGGTGAACTCGAAGGGCGCGGCGTGGCCCATCCAGCCCGACAGGGGCTGCCACAGGGACTGCTCGTCCATGCGCGCGGCGTGCCGGGGATGCAGCCACACGAAGGCCGGCGAGCCGGGGCCGCCGTTGAGGTACTTGTAGCCGCAGCCGACCGCGAAGTCGGCGTCGCTGCCCTTCAGGTCCACCGGGATCGCCCCCGCGGAGTGCGCCAGGTCCCAGACCACCAGCCCGCCCGCCGCATGCGCCGCGGCGGTCAGATCGCGCATCGAGTGCATGCGGCCGCTGCGGTAGTTCACCTGCGTGAGCATCAGCACCGCGAGCTCGTCGTTCAGATGGGCCGCGATCTCGTCGGCCGACACCAGGCGCAGCTCGAAGCCGTGCTGGCGCGCCAGGCTCTCGGCGATGTAGAGGTCGGTCGGGAAGTTGTCGCGCTCGGAGACGATGACGCGCCGCTTCGGGGCGTCCGCCTTGACGAGGCCGAGCGCGACGGCGAGCACCTTGTAGAGGTTGAGCGAGGTCGAGTCGGCCGCGATCAGCTCGCCGGGCGCCGCCCCCACCAAGCGCGCGATCTTGTCGCCCACGCGCTGCGGGAGGTCGATCCAGCCGGCCTTGTTCCAGCTCTGGATCAGATCGCGACCCCATTCCGCGCTGACCACTTCGGCGACCCGCGCCGCAGTGGCGCGCGGCAGCACGCCGAGCGAATTGCCGTCGAGGTAGATCGTGCCGGGGGGAAGCTCGAACTGTTCGCGCAGCGATGCGAGAGGATCCTCCGCGTCGCGCAGGACGCAGGCCTGCCGGGTGATGTCGGTCATGACGGCTCCTTCCTCAATCGAGCGTGATGTTCGCGCGCTGCGCGATGTTCCTGAACTCGGCGATCTCGTCGCGGATGAGCTGCTGCAGGGGCTCGCGACCCAGCAGGACCGGCTCCAGCCCGGCCGCCGAGAGCGACTTGCGCACCTCCGGATCCGCCATCACGGCGCCCAGTTCCTGGCCCAGCCGGGCAAGCACTGCATCGGGGGTCCTGGCCGGCGCAACCAGGGCGAACCAGCTCACCAGGGACGCCTTGCCGATCCCGGCCTCGGTATAGGTCGGCACGTCGGGCAGCAGCTCCGAGCGCTTGTCGCCGGTGACCGCCAGCGCCTTGAGCTTGCCGGCCTGGACCTGCGGCGCGGCGGCGGCCACGGTGTCGAAGCCGACCGGAATCTCCCCGCCGATCAACCCGGTCAGCGCGGGCGCACTGCCCTTGTAGGGGATCGGGGCCAGCTTGATCTTCGCGGCGTCCGCGAGCATGGAGCCCGCGAGATGCGGTCCCGAGCCGCTGCCGAAGGTGCCGTACATCAGGGGCTCGGGTGCACTGCGGGCCCGCCGGATCAGCTCGGCGACCGAGCCGATCTGGGACGACGGGCCGGCCAGCAGGACCAGCGGCGCCTTGGCCACCACGGCCACGTGCGCGAAGCTGCTCAGCGGGTCGTAGGGCAGGCCGGACTTCAGCGCCGGCAGGATCGAATAGGTCGAGGAGCCGGAGAGCAGCAGCGTGTAGCCGTCGGCGGGCGCCTTGGCGACCGCGGCGGCGCCGATCGCGGTGGCGGCCCCGGGCTTGTTCTCGACCACCACCGACTGCCCGAGCCGGGGCGCGAGCTTGCTCGCCAGCAGGCGGGCGACGATGTCCGTGCCGCCGCCGGGCGAGAACGGCACCACCATCGTGATCGGCTTGCTCGGCCAGGACTGCGCGAGCGCCGGCGACGCGGCCAGCGCCAGTCCGGAGACCGCCACGGCAGCCAGGGAGGCGAGGAACTTGGTTTTCATGACGGATGCTCCAGAGATGAGGTCAGAAATCGGCAGGTGTACCCGAGGCCCGGGAAGCACGTACGGCCGCACCGGATTCCCCCAGGTCCCAGAACAGGCCGGCCATCACGGCCAGGCCTTCCCGGGCCACGGGTTCCAGCAGGTGCTCGTTGGGCGCATGCTGGGCGCAGGCCGGGTAGGAGTGCGGCACCCACAGGGTCGGCAGGCCCAGTGTGTTGGCGAAGATGTCGTTGGGCAGCGACCCGCCCAGGTTGGGCAGCAGCGCCGGCGCCTTGCCGGTGGTGCGCCGGATCGAGTCCAGCGCCCACTCCACCCAGGCGTCCTCCGGGTCGAGCCGCGTCGCCTCGCCGCTCGCTCCGACGTGCAGCTCGACGTCGGCGAATCCCTCGGCGTCGAGGTGCGCGCGCAGCGCCGGCACGACGTTCTCGAGCCGGGTACCAACGACGAACCTCAGCTGGCAGAACACGCGCGCGCCGCCGGGGATGGCGCCCACGGGCTGGGCCGGGTTGCCCGCCGTCATCGCAAGCACTTCCAGGCTGTTCCAGCCGATCACGCGCTCGGCCGGCGTCAGGCCGGGCTCGCCCCAGTCGGCATCGACCTCCGGATCGTCCTTCCCGCCGCCGATCTCGATGTCGGCAAGCGCACGGCGCACCGAGGCCGGCACGCCGGACGGCCGCAGGGCCTCGACGCGCAGGCGTCCCCGCCCGTCCACGAGGCTCGCGACGGCATTGCACAGCACGACCGCCGGATTGACGAGCAGCCCGCCCCAGTTCCCCGAGTGGAAGCCGCGCTCGCGGCTGTTCAGGCGCAGCTCGAAGTTGATCGCGCCGCGCGAGCCGAGGAACAGGGTCGGGCGCTGCGCATGCACGCGCGGGCCGTCGCTGGCGATGAAGAGGTCGGCGCGCAAGGCCTCGCGGTGCTGCTCGCAGACCTCGCGCAGCCCGGGCGAGCCGGCCTCCTCGCCCATCTCGACGAGCAGCTTGAGGTTGAAGCCGAGCGAGCCGCCCCGCACCGCGATGACCTGCTCGAGCGCGGCGAGATTGATGCTGTGCTGGCCCTTGTTGTCGGCCGTGCCCCGGCCGTACCAGCGCTCGCCCTCGATGCGCAGCTCCCAGGGCGCGAGGCCTTCGCGCCACTGCGCGGCGTGGCCCCGCACCACGTCGCCGTGGGCGTACATCAGCACGGTGGGCAGGCCCGGCTGCTCGATGCGCTCGGCAATCAGCAGGGGCAGGCGCGCGTCGACCGGGTTCTCGACGGGCCGGCAGGCGAAGCCGAGCGCCGTCAGCGAAGGCGCCATCTCGTCGTCGAGGTAGGCGCGCAGGGCCTTCGCCGCGGCCTGCGGCTCCTCGCTTTCGGAGGCGTAGCGCAGCCGCCGCGCCAGCGCCTCGGCGAAGGCGCCCGAATCGATCACGCCTTGCGCGCGTTCGACAGCCGTTTCTCTCGTCATGATCTGTCTCCGGAAATTGCTCGATGCGACCCCGGGCCCAGCCGGTCGGCCAGCCACTGGCACAGCTCGCTGCCCGGCTCCTCGAAGCCGTGGATCGCCGAGAAGTGGTGCGTCCCCGGCAGCGCCGAGAGGCGGGAGGGGTTGCCCGCCGCCTGCCACGCGGCGTGGAAGGCCGCGGACTGGCGCGCGAACTCGGCGGTCTCGTCGCCGCCCCAGGTGATCCACAGCGGCGTCGTGCAGCGCGGCACCTCGGCGCTGGCGGGCGAGTTGCGCGCCACGATCCCGTCGTCGAGCCGCAGCACCGGCTGCAGGTAGCTGCGGCGCAAGGGCTCCAGTTCGTACAGGCCGCTGACCAGCAGCCCCGCGGCCAGCGGCGCCGGCGCGCCGGCGGCGATGCCGCCCGCGTGGGAGAGCAGGCACATCGCCGCGAGGTGGGCGCCGGCCGAATGGCCGCCCACGGCCACGCGGGCGGCATCGCCGCCGTACTCGCCGATGTGGCGCACGACCCAGGCGAGCGCCGCCCGCGCCTGCCGCGTGATCTCGTCGAGCGTCACCGCCGGGCACAGCGCGTAGTCGATGACGACGGTGGTGATGCCGAGCGGCTGCAATCCCAGCGCCACGCCGCTGAAATCCTTGGAAGACGAGGAGCGCCAGTAGCCGCCGTGAATGAACACGAAGACCGGCGCGCCCGGCTCGTCGGCCGGGAAGATGTCCAGCGTCTCCGCGGCCGACGGTCCGTACGGAACATCCAGATGGCAACGCAGGCTCGCGCGGGCCTGCGCGGCACGGTCTACGTAGCGCTGCAGCTCGGCGGCCTCGTGCGGCACGGACAGCGAGGTGTCGTATTGCGCGTCGATTTCCGGCTGCGAGCGGAAGTCTTGGTAACAGGAATCCATGACAGGACTTTGAGCCGATCCTTGCCTTGCGACAATCAGAGATAATGCAATAGACCATTGCAATAAATGCAATCCAGGAAGACGGCATGCGATTCCATCAGTTCCAGGACACGGGACTCCGCTACTTCCTGGAAGTCGCCAGGGGGGGCTCGCTGGCCGAGGCCTCCCAGCAGCTGCACGTCAGTACCTCCGCCATCAGCCGCCAGATCGCCGCCCTGGAGGAAGCCGTCGGCATGCCGCTGTTCGAGCGGCATCCGCGCGGCATGGTGCTGAACGCGGCCGGGGAGATCCTCGCCACCCACGCGCGGCGCGCGCAGCTCGACGCCGAGCGCGCCCTCGGCGAGATCCGGTCGCTGCAGGGGCTGCGTTCGGGCCGGGTGCGCGTCGCGGCGACCGAGGCCTTCGCCAACGAGTTCCTGCCCAGCCTGATGGCCGAGTTCCGCCTCGGACACGAGGGAATCGTCTTCGAGCTGAATGCCTGCCCGCATTCGACGGTTTCCAACGCGGTGCGTCATGGCGATGCCGACATCGGGCTCAAGTTCAGCCGGGCGCCGGAGCGGGACATCCGGGTCGAGTTCCGCCGGCCCGCGCCGGTGCTGGCGCTCGTGCCGACGGCGCATCCGCTGGCGCGCGCCCGCACGCTCACGCTGGCTCGCATGAGCGGGTACCCGATCGCGCTGCCCGCCCCGCAGACCATGGTGCGCGAGATGATCGAGGTGGCCTGCAGCCGGCAGCAGCTGCTGATCGAGCCGGTGCTGACCACCAACAGCATGGCGGCGCTGCACAGCTTCGTCGTCCGTCACGGCGGCATCGCCGTCTCGGGCGAGATCTCGGTGAGGCATCTCGTCCTCGCAGGGCTGATCAAGGCGATCCCGATCACCGACCCCAGCCTCGACCTGCGCGACCTGGAAGTGCAGACGCTGGAGGGACGAACCCTTCCCCATGCGGCAGCGGCTTTCCTCGATTTTCTCCGGGAGCATCTGGAGAGCCTCTGGCCCGCGAAGACATGAGAATGCCTGCCGGCCCGGTTTCCTTCCCGGCGAGCGGACCGAGGTGCTCGAAACCTCGCCGGTCCTGCCCGCATCGGCTCCCGGCCGACGAATCCGTCCGGGCATTGCTTTCCTATAATCCTGCCGTCCGCAAGCCAGCGGCACCGGTCCGCCCGACGCGCCATCGCGTTCCCCCCGCTCCGACTCCCCGGCGAGGCTCGTCCGCTGCGATCGCGCTGCGACCCCGCCCCCCGCGCAGTCCCGCCGACTCCGGCGCCTTCAACGGCGCCGCCCCCTCCCCCTCGGGCACATTTTTCGCCCCTCCCTCCTACCGATGAGCACCCCTGCCTCCCCCGAGAAAGACCCTCTGCCCGAGCCGGCGCACCGTGCGCGTGTGCCGTCGCACCTGACGAATGCGCAGCTGCGCCAGCTGCGCAAGGCCGCCTTCCACCTGCCGCAGGCGGTGCAGCCCTCCGACTTCCCCGGCGTCGGCCGCGGCGAGGAGGACGAGCTCGAGCGGCGCGGCCTCGTGCTGCTGCAGCCGCCGGTCGAGGGCACGCGCGCGTCGCGCTGGATCGCGCCGCAGCTGATGGACGCCGCGCTGCGCCACCTGGAGCCCCTGCGCAGCGTCAAGGAGGCGCGCAGCGTGATGAGCGACCGCGGCGAGGCGCTGGAGCAGCTCGGGCTGCGCCGCGTGGGGCTCGACTGGACACGCGTGTGCCACGACGAGCTCACGCTGCCCTTCGCCGGCTGGCGGCTGCGCGTCGCGCACGTCGAGCCGATGGACGGCGAGCCTGTCTGGGACTTCTACCGCACCGGCGACACCCCGGTGCTGCTCGACGTGCTGGAGCGCCACCAGCCGCCGCACCCGCGGGCGGCCGAGCTGACCGGCTTCCTCGACGGCCTCGCGGCGCAGGCCCACGAGACCGACCCGCTGCGCATGGACCTGCTGCTGCCCGCGCTGCAGGCCGAGTGCGACCGCCCGGTCGAGCCCGAGGCGCTCAAGGCCGCCTGCCAGCGCGCCTACGCGCGCTGGGCGCGGCACAGCACCGAGCTCAGCGCGCTCAGCGAGCTCAACAGCGCGCTCGCCTTCCAGGGCTACCCGGACAGCTTCCCGCTCGCGCGCCGGCTCGGCCGCAAGGTCTCGCTCTTCGTCGGCCCGCCCAACAGCGGCAAGACGCACGGGGCCTTCGAGCGCCTGGCGCGCGCTGGCTCCGGCACCTACCTCGCGCCGCTGCGCCTGCTCGCGCTCGAGGGCCGCGACCGCCTGGAGGCGCGCGGCGTGCCGTGCTCGCTGCTGACCGGCGAGGAGAACGTGCCCTCGCCCGGCGCGCGCGCGGTGTCGAGCACCGTCGAGATGGTCAACACCGGCGAGGTGGTCGACGTCGCGGTGATCGACGAGGCGCAGATGCTGTTCGACAAGGACCGCGGCTGGGCCTGGACGCAGGCCATCGTCGGCGTGCCCGCGCGCGAGCTGCTGATCATCTGCTCGGCCTATGCGGAGCCCGCGGTGCGCAGCCTGCTCGGCGTCTGCGGCGAGGCTTGCGAGACGGTGGAGTTCAAGCGCAAGCAGCACGTGCAGCTGCTGAAGACGCCGGTGCCGCTGAAGTCCGTCACCAAGGGCGACGCGGTGGTGGCCTTCAGCCGCCGCGACGTGCTGATGCTGCGCGACGAGATCGCGCAGCGGGGCCATACCGTCTCGGTGATCTACGGCGCGCTGCCGCCCGAGGTGCGGCGCAACGAGGCCGAGCGCTTCGCCGGCGAGGAGGCCGACATCCTGGTCGCCACCGACGCGATCGGCATGGGCCTGAACCTGCCGATCCGCCGCGTGCTGTTCTCGACGATGGAGAAGTTCGACGGCGTGACCGAGCGCGAGCTCAACGAGTCCGAGGTGCACCAGATCGCCGGCCGCGCCGGGCGATTCGGCATCCACGAGGAAGGCTTCACCGGCGTGCTGGACGAGGCCGAGCCGACCGCGGCCAAGGTGCTGCGCACGCAGCTCGCGAAGCAGCCGCGCGCGCCGCTCGACTTCAAGGCCTTCGTCGCGCCCAACCGCTGGCACGTCGAGACCATCGCGATGCGTCTGGGCAAGACGCGGCTGCGCTCGGTGCTGGCCGTCTTCATGGAGCAGCTCAAGCTCGACAGCAGCCACTTCGAGGTCGCCGAGCTGGAACAGATGCTCGAGCTCGCCGAGATGCTCGACCGCAGCGCCGCGCGGCTCGAGCTGCGCGACCGCTTCATCTACGCGCAGGCGCCCCTGGACACGCGCGCCGCGGCGCAGGTCGAGCACTACCTCGGCTGGGCGCAGCAGCACGCCACGCGCGGCCGCGCGGGCGAGCCGCTGTTCCTCGAGGACGTCGGCGAGTACAGCCGGCTCGACATGCAGGAGCAGGCGCTCAAGCTCTGCACGCTGTGGCTGTGGCTGGACATGCGATTCCCCGGCGTCTACGGCCACGTCGAGGAGGTGGTCGAGTTGCGCCGCTCGCTCAACCGCGGCATCGAGCGCCAGCTCAAGAGCAAGAAGCCGCTGTGGCGCGCGCGCCGCGGCGGCGGCGGCCGGCGCTGAGGCGCGCCCCTCCCCCATCCCGAAGGACCCGATGACGCCGCAACCCACGCCCGAGACCCGCGACAGCCGCGAGCAGCTGCTGCACCTGCTGGCCGAGGCCGCCGAGCTGGAGCACAACCTGCTGTGCTGCTACCTCTACGCGGCCTTCAGCCTGCGCGGCGCGGACGACGAGGCCCTGTCCGCGCCCGAGCGCGAGGCGGTGCAGCGCTGGCGGCGCACGATCCTCGACGTGGCGCTGGAGGAGATGGGGCACCTCGCGCTGGTGGCGAACCTGACGGTGGCCTGCGGGCTGCGGCCGCACTTCAACCGGCCGAACCTGCCGACCGCGCCGAACTACCACCCGGCCGACATCGTGGTCGAGCTCGCGCCCTTCGACCGCGACACGCTCGACCACTTCATCTTCCTGGAGCGCCCGGCCGACGTGCCGGTGCCCGACGCGGCGAGCTTCGCGGGGCGACGGCAGGAGGCCGGCCGCGACGAGCGCCCCGGCACCGCGCTGATGCCCGGCGCGCCCCGCTACCGCACCATCGGCGAGTTCTACGAGCGGCTGCGAGGCTGCCTGGAGGCGCTGGCGGCGGCCGACGCGCGGGGGCTGTTCTGCGGCGACCCGGCGATGCAGATCGGCCCGGACGCGGTGGACCTGCCGGGCCTCGCGGTCGTCACCGACCTCGACAGCGCGCGCGCCGCGCTCGACACGATCGTCACGCAGGGCGAAGGCGGCCGTGCCGACACCGAGGACTCGCACTTCCGGCGCTTCTGCGCGATCCGCGACGAGTTCGACGCGCTGGCGACCGCGCGCCCCGGCTTCCGTCCCGCCTGGCCCGCGGCGCGCAATCCGCTGATGCGCCGCCCGGCCGACCCGGAGGCCGGCGTGCATGTCGATGCCCCGCAGGCGGCCGCGGTGCTCGACCTCGCCAATGCGCTCTACGGCCTGACGCTGCGGCTGCTGACGCAGGCCTGGGGCGAGCCGGACGCCGGCCCCGGCGAGCGGCGCGCGATGCTCTCGGCGGCGATGGCGCTGATGTCGGTGTTCGGCCCGGTGGGCAGCTACCTGTGCAGCCTGCCCGCGAGCGAGGCCGCGCCGGGCGTGCATGCGGGCGTGAGCTTCACGATGCTGCGCGCCACCGAGCCGGCCGCGGGCGCCGCCGCGGCGCGGCGGCTGATCCGCGAGCGGCTGGACGAGCTCGTCGCCGGCATGGCGGCGGTGGCGCAGGCGCACCCGGCGCTCGCGCGGCACCTGCCCCGGCTCGAAGGCGTGGAGGCCGAGTTGCCGCGCTGAGGGCGGCGCGGTTGATGCGCCGGGGCTCGCCACGCGGGGCCCGCATCACTTCGTGGCCCCGGCCCGATCGTCAGGACTTGCGTCGGTAGCGGCTGAGTCCTGCCACCAGTTGCGCCTGCGAGCGGTATCCGGTTTTCTCGAACACCTTGGCCAGCTGGCCGCGCACGGTGCCGTAGGACGTGTTGCGCATCCAAGCTATCTCCTGGAGGCGGCGTCCCGTCAACAGCTGGCGAACGATTTCCGATTCGGCCTGCGTGAGTGCGAAATCGACGCTCCACCCCTCTCCCGGCTCCTCCGCGGGAGGCGCCTCGAAGGCGGGGCGCGCCTCGACCGGACAACCCCATTCGTCGTGGCGCCGAATCGCGCGCATCCACAGGTAACGCCAGTCCCCCGATGCTGCTGCATGGTCGTTCACCGAAGACAGGCAGCGGGCACGGAGCAGGCGGCCGATCCATTGGGTCTGTTCGCACCCCTGGATTTCTGAGGCCTGGATCATCCGCGTCGCATGCTCCACCGCCTCCGCGTTCGCCCCCAGTGAAAACGCGTGCTCGCCGCGCAGGTAGTGCACATAGGGGCGCATCCATTCCAGCAGCGGCGTGGCGTCGATGGTCTCCCTCACTGCCTCTTGGCACTCGAGAGCTTCCACATGCCGGTGCTGCCAGCTGGCGATCACGCCGGAGAGGAAGATGCGGACGACCTTGGTGTCCGCACCGATCACCCCGAGCGCTGGCGGCAGGTCTATCTGGATACCGCGATCGAAAGCCGCCCGGAACGCTTTCCCCTGCATCGTGCGCTCGGCCGCCCGCGCCCCTTCGAGCGTGGCCTCGACCGTGCCGCGCAGCAGCTGGGTGAAGGCCGCGTTGAGAATGGGTCGTGAACTGCTGGGGAAATGCCGGGCCGAGGCTTGAAAGGCTTCGTCGGCGGTCTGCCAGCGGCAGTCCCACATGCTGGCCACGCCGAAATAGTTGAGCGCCAGCGCCCGGACCCGGGGATCCGCGGCCTCCGTCGCTTCGTCGCGGGCCCGGGCACCGGCCTGCAGGGCGCTCGCACCGTCGCCAACGAAACTGGCGGCGTACGCTTGGCTGGCCCAGGCCCGCACACGCAGCTCCTGAGGCAAGCCGGCTCTCAGCAGGCCGACGGAGGCGTTCGCATGGAGTCGCGCGCCGAGACCTCGCCCGAGGCTCAGCATCCACTCGGTGAGTTGCAGATGAGCAAGCAGCTGCCCGTCCGCATCGCGGCGCTCCCGCGCCTCGTTCAAGGCCTGCCCTCCCAGATCCAGCGCCTGCTGAATACGGCCTTCCTGCGCCGCCTCAGCGGCATCCCTCAACAGCGCCATGTTCAACTTGTCTCTTCGAGTTCGAATGATTATTGGCAGCGACCTGAAATTCGCCTATCAAATGATGGCTTGACATTTTCAGATTTTTTGATTGTAGCGATCCTGAAATGTGGATCCGGAGGTTTCCGCCCCCACACACGCGATCGCCTCTATCAAATGCACGATGTACCCGGGCGACCGGAACGTTAGGCTGACGGCGCAGTTCGGGCTGTCCGGCTGCCTTCAGCCCGCAGTCATTACTCACTCCGCCGAACTCATGAAGACAATGTTGTCCCGTCCTCGTCGTGCTGCGTCTGCCGCGCCTGCCCTGCTTGCCCTTTTCACGCTGCTGGCCGCTTGCGGCGGTGGTGACAGCAAGGATCCCGAGGCCTACAAGGAAACCCGGCCCGGGGCCGGTTCCACGGTGGCGTCGGCAGAGGTGAGCGCCAGCAATGCGCGCATCTCCTACGCCCACCACGCGGCGCAGGCATCGGCGACCTGGAATCCCGGCAGCGTCCTGGCCACGGTCAACTTCAACCCGGCTTCCGGCCAAGGCAGCATCGCATTTCCGGTGCTGGGCGGAAATCAAATGGTGACGACGACCAACGGCTATGACAGCGTGAGCTGGTCCGGTCCCCTGACCCGGGGCGCCTATGGCCTCGACGGCAACGCACTGCTGGGCTGCAACCCCGCCGCAGCCACCGACGCACCCCGCCAGGCCCACATCTTCATTTCCGATTCGCTGACCCGCATCCAGGACGCGGCGCCGATCGACGAACTGCACGGCAGGACCTTCAACGTCGTCAGTTGCGACAACCTGGCGGCACCGTCTTCCGTCACGCTGAAGATCGGCTCCAGCGGCGAGGGCGTCTTCTCGAACGAGACCCAGGTGCTGAGCCAGAACATGGTCATCAACATGCTCAACCCGGAAAAATGGGGTGGCGCATTGCTGGAAAACGGCCATTACTACAGCGGGCGGGCCTACAAATACGGCGTCAACGGCGTGACGCGGTACGCGATCGTCCTGCAAACCCGGGCCATGTCGAGCCTGGGCGGCAGTGTCTACCACTACCAACTGGCGCTGCAGCCCTGATCCAGGGCGATATTTCCATACGGCCCTGAGGCTCCGGAGCAATGATCAATTGCACCGGATGCCTTCCTGCTGCACGCCAATACGCATCAACAGCAAAGCACGCTCATCTGTCTTTCTGGCTGAAGAGCTGGGGTTTCCCTATTGATTGTTCCAGTCAATTCTCATTCAAGGAATCCCTCGCGCCCTGGGCTGGAGATCTCATAGGCAGGAATTTCAGGACCGCTCCTCGATGGAATCACTCCTTCCGGCTTTGTTGCACAAATGGCAGCGAGGGCGCCGGGCGGGGCGTGGCTTGACAGCGCC
>NZ_QXMG01000031.1 GCF_003569765.1 Caldimonas tepidiphila
TTCAGCCAGCTTGCCCTCAGAGTCGTCGCCTTGCAATTCGCCAACGGTATCTCACCTACTTCTTCTCGCCGAACCTCGCGGCCGAGCTGATCCTGACCTACCCGCAGAAGCACACGCTGAAGGCCGGCACCGCGACCCTCGGCACGCTCAAGCACCTGCCGCCCACCCTGTCGCTGCAGTACCACCTCAGCGGCTTCGGCAACCTCAAGCCCTATGTCGGTGCCGGCGTGAACTTCACCCGCTTCTCCGACGTCAAGGTGAACCACCCGACCGCCGGGGCCCTCGATGTCGAGCGCAACAGCGTCGGCCTGTCCGTGCAGGCGGGCCTGGACTTCGCGCTCGACAAGAACTGGTCGCTGAACGTGGACGTGAAGAAGGTGCGGATCGAGACGGATGTCAAGGTGAAGTCGTCCGGCCAGACGCTCGGCACCTTCACGGTCGACCCGGTGCTCGTCGGCGTCGGCGTCGGCTACCGCTTCTGAGCTTCCCGCCCCGTCCCGGCTGCAACTGGCCGGGATCGCGAATGCCCGCAGGCCGGCCCCATGCCGGCCTTTTTTCTTGAGTGGGCTCAAAATAGCCGGCTTTGCCCGCCATGCCGCCCATATCGCTGCCGCTCCACCGTCATCCCGCGTTCCTGCAGGGCGCGCGGGACATGGTGCCGCTCACGCTCGGCCTGAGCGCCTGGGGGCTCGTCACCGGCATCGCGATGGTCAAGAGCGGGCTGTCGGCGGGCATGGCGGTGGCGATGTCGCTGCTCGTGTTCGCCGGCAGCGCCCAGCTCACCGCGCTGCCGCTGATCGCCTCCGGCGCCCCGGTCTGGGTGGTGTGGGCGGCCGCCTGCTGCGTGAACCTGCGCTTCGTGATCTTCAGCGCGATGTGGCGGCCCTACCTCGCGCAGCTGCCCGTCGGGCAGCGCGCGCTGATGGCCTACTTCTGCGCCGACCTGAACTACGTGCTGTTCATGAAGCGCTTTCCCGAGCCGCGCCCCGCGCCCGAGCAGCCGCCCTACTTCTGGGGCGGCGTGGCCATGAACTGGTCGGGCTGGCAGGCCGCGTCGCTCGCCGGCATCGCGCTCGCGAACGTGATCCCGGCCGAATGGGGACTGGGCTTCGCGGGCGTGCTCGCGCTCAGCGCCGTGCTCGCCTCGATGCTGAAGGACCACATCACCTGGATCGCCGCCGGCGTGGCCGGCACCGCCGCGGTGGCCGCCTTCGCGCTGCCGCTCAAGCTCAACATCGTCGTGGCGATCGCGGCCGCCGTCGCGGTGGCGCTGGTGATCGAGGCCGCGGAGGCGGCGCAGCGGCAGGCTCGCCGCGAGGCCGAGGAGCAGCCATGAGCGAGCTGGAGCAGATCCTCACCATCGTCGGCCTGGGGCTGATCACGCTGCTCACGCGCGGCTTCTTCCTGCTGCCGCGGCGCGAGCTGCCGATGCCCGGCTGGCTGCACCGCGGCCTGAAGTACGCGCCGCTGGCCGCGCTCGCCGCGGTGATCGCGCCGGAGCTGGTGATGAAGCAGGGCGAGCTGATCGACACGCTGCTCGATGCGCGGCTGCCGGCGATCGCGGTGGCGCTGGTCTGGTTCTACCTGCGCGGCCGCGGCGTGCTCGGCACGATCCTGGTGGGCATGGCGGTCTACCTGCCGCTGCACATCGGCCTCGGCTGGTAGGGGGCACGCCGCCGCGCAGGATTGCGGCGCGGCGGCGGCGGATGACAGAATGGCCGGGTTTTGCCCGCGCGGACGCCGTCGCGGCGGCGCGGGTGCCGTTTCCGCAACAAAAGAGCCATTTCCACCATGAATGTTCTCCGCCTCGAAGACCTGATCGCCCAGGGCAAGGTCGCCGGCCAGCGCGTGTTCATCCGCGCCGACCTCAACGTGCCGCAGGACGACGCCGGCAACATCACCGAGGACACCCGCATCCGCGCCTCGATCCCCTGCATCCGCATGGCGCTCGACGCCGCTGCGGCGGTGATGGTGACCTCGCACCTCGGCCGCCCGACCGAGGGCGAGTTCAAGCCCGAGGATTCGCTGGCCCCCGTCGCCAGGCGCATGGGCGAGCTGCTCGGGCGCGAGGTGCCGGTGGTGGCCAACTGGGTCGACGGCGTCGAGGTGCAGCCCGGCCAGCTCGTGATGCTGGAGAACTGCCGCCTCAACAAGGGCGAGAAGAAGAACAACGAGGAGCTGGCGAAGAAGCTGGCCGCGCTCTGCGACATCTTCGTGCACGACGCCTTCGGCACCGCGCACCGCGCCGAGGCCTCGACCTACGGCATCGCGCAGTTCGCGCCCATCGCCTGCGCCGGCCCGCTGCTCGCCGCCGAGATCGACGCGATCTCCAAGGCCCTGGCCAACCCGAAGCGCCCGCTGGTCGCGATCGTCGCCGGCTCCAAGGTCTCCACCAAGCTGACCATCCTGCAGGCGCTGTCCAAGAACGTCGACGGCCTGATCGTCGGCGGCGGCATCGCCAACACCTTCATGCTCGCCGCGGGCCTCTCGATCGGCAAGTCGCTGGCGGAAGCCGACCTGATCGGCGAGGCCAGGGCGGTGATCGAGGCGATGAAGTCGCGCGGCGCCGAGGTGCCGATCCCCGTCGACGTCGTGACCGCGAAGACCTTCGCCGCCGACGCGCCGGCGACCGTCAAGGCCGCCGATGAAGTGGCCGACGACGACCTGATCCTCGACATCGGCCCGCAGACCGCCGCGATCCTGGCGGAGAAGCTCAAGGCCGCCGGCACCATCGTCTGGAACGGCCCGGTCGGCGTGTTCGAGTTCGACGCCTTCGCCAAGGGCACCGAGACGGTCGCGCGCGCGATCGCCGAGTCGGAGGCCTTCAGCATCGCCGGCGGCGGCGACACGCTCGCCGCGATCGCCAAGTACGGCATCGAGGGTGACGTCGGCTACATCTCCACCGGCGGCGGCGCCTTCCTGGAGGTGCTGGAAGGCAAGACGCTGCCGGCCTTCGAGATCCTGAGCAAGCGCGCCGCCGGCTGATCCCGGCGCCGCCCCCGGCAAGCCCTGCCGTGCCCGGCGCGTGCAGGGCTTTTTTGTTCCGCCGGGGGCAACACGGGAGCGGCAGCGCGGGCATACGTGCCGTCCACTCCCTGACCGGAGGGATACTGGCGCCTTGCCGTTCACCCCCCGCACCCTGGCCATAGCCGGAACGCCCCGATTCCACGCGTTCCCCGCTGCCGGCCGGACGACGTACCGCGTGCCGCCGCCTCCCCTCTTTTCCGCTGTCCTTCGTGCCGCCTTCAGGGGCAGCCCTCGCTGTCATGCGGAAAACCACGGCAGCGCCCTTTCGCGCGGCGCAGTACCGTCACAACTCCATTCCTGTTAGCACCCCCACCGAGGTTGCCGTGTCCCAAACGCTTTCCCCCGCCGAACAGGCCCTGCGCGACGCCGCGCTCGAATACCACCGCACGCCGACGCGCGGCAAGATCGCCGTCACGCCGACCAAGCCCTTGTCGAACCAGCGCGACCTGTCGCTTGCCTATTCGCCCGGCGTCGCCTACGCCTGCCTCGCGATCGAGCAGGACCCGCATCTCGCGGCCGAGTACACCTCGCGCGGCAACCTGGTCGGCGTGATCACCAACGGCACCGCGGTGCTGGGCCTCGGCGACATCGGCCCGCTCGCGGGCAAGCCGGTGATGGAGGGCAAGGGCTGCCTCTTCAAGAAGTTCGCCGGCGTCGACGTGTTCGACATCGAGCTCGCCGAGCGCGACCCGGACAAGCTCATCGAGATCATCGCCGCGCTCGAGCCCACCCTCGGCGGCATCAACCTCGAGGACATCAAGGCGCCCGAGTGCTTCTACATCGAGCGCGTGCTCAGCGAGCGGCTCAACATCCCCGTCTTCCACGACGACCAGCACGGCACCGCGATCATCTCGAGCGCCGCGCTGCTCAACGGGCTGGAGCTCGTCGGCAAGCGCATCGAGGACGTCAGGCTCGCGGTCTCGGGCGCGGGCGCCGCGGCGATCGCCTGCCTCGACGTGATGGTGGGCCTGGGCGTGCGGCGCGAGAACATCTTCGTCTGCGACTCCAAGGGCGTGATCTTTGAAGGCCGCGACGCGAAGCTCGACCCGTCGAAGGCGCGTTACTGCCAGAAGACGGACGCGCGCACGCTCGCCGATGTGATGCGCGGCGCCGACGTCTTCCTCGGCTGCTCGGCGCCCGGCGTGGTCTCCGCCGAGATGGTGAAGTCGATGGCCGATCGCCCGATCATCCTCGCGCTCGCCAACCCCGAGCCCGAGATCCGGCCGGAGCTTGCCAAGGAGGCGCGGCCCGACTGCATCATGGCCACCGGGCGCTCGGACTACCCGAACCAGGTCAACAACGTCCTGTGCTTCCCCTACATCTTCCGCGGCGCGCTCGACTGCGGCGCGACCAAGATCACCGAGGCGATGAAGCTCGCCTGCGTGCGCGAGATCGCCGCGCTGGCCAAGGCCGAGACCAGCGACGAGGTCGCCGCCGCCTATGCCGGCAAGGAGCTGCGCTTCGGCCCCGACTACCTGATCCCCACCCCCTTCGACGCGCGGCTGATCCTGCGCATCGCGCCCGCGGTGGCGAAGGCGGCGGAGGAGTCCGGCGTCGCGACGCGCCCGATCCGCGACATGGACGCCTACCGCGAGTCGCTCGGCCGCTTCGTCTACCAGACCGGCATGTTCATGCGCCCGGTCTTCGCCGCCGCGAAGGCGCAGCCGGCGCGCGTGGTCTACGCCGAGGGCGAGGACGAGCGCGTGCTGCGCGCGGTGCAGGTGGTGCTCGACGAGGGGCTGGCCCGGCCGATCCTCGTCGGCCGCCCGGCGGTGATCCAGTCGCGCATCGACAAGGCCGGCCTGCGCCTGAAGGCCGGCGAGGACTTCGAGGTGGTGGACCCGGACAACGACGCGCGCTACCGCGACTACTGGGAGGACTACCGCCGCGTGATGGGCCGCGAGGGCGTGTCGCCCGAGGCCGCCAAGACCGCGCTGCGCCGGTCGCGCACGCTGATCTCGTCGATGATGGTGCGCCGCGGCGACGCCGACGCGATGCTGTGCGGCCTGGTGGGCAAGTACGACCAGCACTTCGAGCACGTGCGCACGCTGATCGGCGCCGCCCCCGGCGTGCGCACGATGGCGACGATGAACGCGCTGATGCTCGAGAAGCACACGCTCTTCATCACCGACACCTTCATCAACGAGGAGCCGAGCGCCGAGGAGCTGGCCGAGATCGCGCGCATGGCCGCCGAGGAGGTGCGCCGCTTTGGCCTGCCGCCGAAGGTGGCCTTCGTGTCGCACTCGATGTTCGGCTCCTCGAACCGGCCGTCGGCGCGCCGCATGCGCGCCGCGCGCGACCTGTTCGTGCAGCTCGCGCCCGACGTCGAGTGCGACGGCGAGATGCACGGCGATGCCGCGCTGTCCGAGGAGATCCGCCTGAAGATCCTGCCCGACAGTACGCTCCAGGGCGCGGCCAACCTGCTGGTGCTGCCCAACATCGACGCCGCGAACATCCTGTTCAACGTGCTGAAGATGACGGGCGGCCAGGGCGTGACGGTGGGCCCGATCCTGCTCGGCGCAGCCAGGCCGGTGCACATCCTGACGCCGTCGGCGACGATGCGCCGCGTCGTCAACATGACCGCGCTCGCCGTGGCCGACACGGCCGCCGCGCGCGGCGCCTGAGCGCGCGAAGCCCCTTCGGGTACAGCGCGATTACATCCCGGCGGGGCCGCAGTGGCGGCCCCGCTGGATCGATAATCCTCCGCTTACCCTCAGGAGACCGTTCGATGCCCCGTGCCACCAAGATCGTCGCCACCATCGGCCCGTCCTCGTCCACGCCCGAGATCCTCGAGCGCATGATCCGCGCCGGCGTCGACGTGGTGCGGCTGAACTTCTCGCACGGCAAGGCCCAGGACCACATCGAGCGCGCCGCGATGGTGCGCGAGGCGGGCCGGCGCGTCGGCAAGGAGGTCGCGATCATGGCCGACCTGCAGGGTCCGAAGATCCGGGTCGGCAAGTTCGCCGAAGGCCGCGTGATGCTCGAGAACGGCCAGCCCTTCGTGCTCGACGCGGCGCGCGCCGCGCCCGGCGACGAGGGCGGCGTGGGACTGGACTACAAGGAGCTGCCGCGCGACGTGAAGCCCGGCGACCGGCTGCTGCTCAACGACGGCCTGATCGTGCTGACGGTCGACCGCGTGCGCGGCGAGGAAGTCCACACCACGGTGGTGGTGGGCGGCGAGCTCTCCAACAACAAGGGCATCAACAAGCAGGGCGGCGGCCTCACCGCGCCCGCGCTGACCGCCAAGGACATGGAGGACATCAAGACCGCGATGAGCTTCCAGTGCGAGTACCTCGCGGTCAGCTTCCCCAAGAGCGCCACCGACATGGAGATGGCGCGCCAGCTCGCCAACGTCGCCGGCGAGCCCTGGCGCCACAAGCCCGGCATGATCGCCAAGATCGAGCGCAGCGAGGCCATCCCGCAGCTCGAGAACATCCTGAAAGCCTCCGACGGCATCATGGTCGCGCGCGGCGACCTCGCGGTGGAGGTGGGCAACGCCGCGGTGCCCGCGCTGCAGAAGAGGATGATCCGCATGGCGCGCGAGATGGACAAGCTCACCATCACCGCCACGCAGATGATGGAGAGCATGATCGTCAACCCGGTGCCGACCCGTGCCGAGGTCAGCGACGTGGCCAACGCCGTGCTCGACGGCACCGACGCGGTGATGCTCAGCGCCGAAACCGCCGCCGGCAAGTACCCGGTGGAGACGATCGAAGCGATGGCGGCGATCGCGCTGGAGGCCGAGACCGCCGAGGACGTCACCTTCGATCAGGACTTCGCCGGCAAGCGCTTCGGCCGCATCGACCAGTCGATCGCGATGGGCGCGCTCTTCACCGCGCACCACCTCGGCTGCCGCGCGATCCTGGCGCTGACTGAATCCGGCTCGACGGCGCTCTGGATGAGCCGCCGGCGCATCCACGTGCCGATCTATGCGCTCACCGCGCAACCGCTGTCGCAGCGCAAGATGGCGCTCTACCGCAACGTGACGCCGATCCTGATGCCGGCGCACGACGACCGCGACGCGGCGCTCGCCGACGCCGAGGCGCTGCTCGTCTCGCGCGGCGTGCTCAAGCCCGGCGACACCTACGCGATCACCTGCGGCGAGCCGATGGGCTATCCCGGCGGCACCAACATGCTCAAGGTCGGGCTGGTCGGCTGAAGGGCACCCTCGTCGTCCGCGGGGGGCGGGCACGGTCGGTTGTCGTGCGCGAGCCGGTAAAATTGCGCGGTTTCATGGCGGTTACAGCGACGGGGAGGTCGCCGCCGCGCCGCAGTCCCGATTTCTCATCAAACAGGGGTCACTCATGCCACTCGTCTCCATGCGCCAGCTGCTGGACCACGCCGCCGAAAACGGCTACGGGATTCCGGCGTTCAACGTCAACAACCTCGAGCAGGTCCAGGCCGTGATGGCCGCCGCCGACGAGACCGGCGCGCCGGTCATCCTGCAGGCCAGCGCCGGCGCCCGCAAGTACGCCGGCGAGAGCTTCATCAAGCACCTGATCCAGGCGGCGGTCGAGGCCTACCCGCACATCCCGCTGGTGATGCACCAGGACCACGGCACCAGCCCCAAGGTCTGCGCCGGCGCGATCGACCTGGGCTTCGGCTCGGTGATGATGGACGGCTCGCTGCAGGAGGACGGCAAGACCCCGGCGTCCTTCGACTACAACGTGGACGTGACCCGCCGCGTCGTCGAGATGGCGCACAAGGTCGGCGTCACCGTCGAGGGCGAGCTCGGCTGCCTGGGCTCGCTCGAGACCGGCGAGGCGGGCGAGGAGGACGGCATCGGCGCGGTCGGCAAGCTCGACCATAGCCAGATGCTGACCGACCCCGAGGAGGCCGCGCAGTTCGTCAAGGCGACGCAGCTCGACGCGCTGGCGATCGCGATCGGCACCAGCCATGGCGCCTACAAGTTCACCCGTCCGCCCACGGGCGACGTGCTGGCGATCTCGCGCGTGAAGGAAATCCACGCCCGCATCCCCAACACGCACCTGGTGATGCATGGCTCCTCGTCGGTGCCGCAGGAGCTGCTGGCGATCATCAACCAGTACGGCGGCAAGATGAAGGAGACCTACGGCGTGCCGGTCGCGGAGATCCAGGAAGCGATCAAGCACGGCGTGCGCAAGATCAACATCGACACCGACATCCGTCTCGCGATGACCGGCGCGGTGCGCAAGTTCCTGGCCGAGAACCCCGACAAGTTCGACGCCCGCGAGTGGCTCAAGCCCGCGCGCGAGGCCGCCAAGGCGGTGTGCAAGCAGCGCTACATGGAGTTCGGCTGCGAGGGCCAGGCCGCCAAGATCAAGCCGATCCCGCTGTCGGTGATGGCCGAGATGTACGCCAAGGGCCAGCTCGCCCAGGTCGTGCAGTAAGCGACGTTCTGCCGCGACCGCGGCAAGTGAAGCAAGCCCGCTCCCGCAGCGGGCTTTTTTCTGCCGCTCCGGCCACCGCGAGGCCCCCGTGGAGTCCCGCCCGCCGGGACGGACGGGCCGGGGACGGCACAATTGCGCTCCCCGTACCGGCCCCGCCCGATTTCCCGAAAGGTCCGACCGATGTCCGACGCCCTGCTGAATTCCTCGATTTCCTCCCTGCCGCTGCTGGCGCGCGGCAAGGTCCGCGACAACTATGCCGTGGGCAGCGACCGCATCCTGATGATCGCCAGCGACCGGCTCTCGGCCTTCGACGTGGTGATGGGCGAGCCGATCCCGGGCAAGGGCGCGCTGCTGACGCAGATGGCGCTGTTCTGGTTCGACAAGCTCGGCGCGATCGTGCCGAACCACCTGACCGGCGAGGCGCCCGAGAGCGTCGTCGCGCCCGACGAGGTCGCGCAGGTGCGCGGCCGCTCGATGCTGGTGAAGCGATTGAAGCCGCTGCCCGTCGAGGCGGTGGTGCGCGGCTACCTCGCCGGCAGCGGCTGGAAGGAATACCAGGGCAACGGCGAGGTCTGCGGCGTCAAGCTGCCCGCGGGCCTGCAGAACGCGAGCAAGCTGCCCGAGCCGATCTTCACGCCGGCGACCAAGGCCGAGATCGGCGAGCACGACGAGAACATCTCTTTCGAGCGCATGGTGCAGATCATCGGCGCGGAACTGGCGGAGAAGGTGCGCAGCGTCTCGATCGCGCTCTACAAGGCCGCCGCGGACTTCGCGCTGACCAAGGGCATCATCATCGCCGACACGAAGTTCGAGTTCGGCCTCGACGAGGCCGGCACGCTCGTGCTGATGGACGAGGTGCTCACGCCCGACTCCTCGCGCTTCTGGCCGGTGGAGGGCTACCGCGAGGGCATCAACCCGTCGAGCTACGACAAGCAGTTCGTGCGCGACTGGCTGGAGCAGGCGACCGTCGACGGCCAGCCCTGGAACAAGCAGGCGCCGGCGCCGGCGCTGCCGGCCGAGGTGGTCGAGAAGACCGCCGCGAAGTACCGCGAGGCGCTGGAGCGGCTGACGGCCTGAGGCTGGCACGCACCGGCCATGAAGAAGGGCGCCCGCGGGCGCCCTTTCTTCCTTCCTCGCCGGCCTCGGCTCAGAACAACGCCATGCTCAGCTTGCGGCGGTACTGGTCGAGCAGCGGGTCGGCGGGTGTGACGACCGCGCGGCCGGCGACCTCCAGCGTGCTCTTGGGCTCGCCCGCCTTCGCCGCCGGCGCCTTCGGCGCGGGCTTGCTCATCACCTCGAGGATCGCGACGTAGGTGCGCCGCGCGAGCTCGTCCTGCCACTTCTTGTCGCGCATGATGATCTCGAGCAGCTCGTCCATCGCCTCCGTGAAGCGCCCGGCGGCGAAGTGCTGCTGCGCGAGCTCGAAGCGCGCGTCGAAGTCGCGCCTGTTCGCGGCGATCGCCTGCGCCAGTTCCTGCGGCGCGCGAAGCCGCGGCGCCGCCTCGCAGGCGGCGAGGTAGTGGCCGAAGGCGGCGATGCGCGCGTCGGCCAGCGGCCCCTCGGCCTTCGACGCGATCGGCAGGAAGGCGGTGCGCGCCTCCTCGCTCAGGCCGCGCTGCAGCAGCAGCCGCACGTACTCGAGCCGCGCCTCGTCGTTGGAGGGGTCGATCGCCACCGCCTCCTGCAGCTTCGCGAGCGCCGTGTCCTCGTCGCCGGCGGCCGCGGCCTCCTCGGCCTCGAGCACCTCGCCCTCGGCGGCGAGCTCGTCGGGGCTCGGCACGTGCTTGTCGAGGAATTCCTGGATCTGCGCCTGCGGCAGCGCGCCGACGAAGCCGTCGACCGGCTGGCCGCCGACGAACATCACGCAGAAGGGGATGGAGCGCACGCCGAACATCTGCGAGAGCTGGCCGGCGATCTCGGGCTGCTCGTCGGAGTTGAGCTTGGCGAGCACGAAGCGGCCCTCGTAGGCGGCCTCGAGCTTCTCGAGCATCGGCCCGAGCGTGCGGCAGGGGCCGCACCACGGCGCCCAGATGTCGAGCAGCACCGGCTGCTGCAGCGAGGCCTGGAGCACCTCGGTTTGGAAATTCTGGAGGGTGATGTCGATCATGGATTCCTCGGGACCGTTGTCCGGAGAGTGGGCATCGGGGTGCGATCGGGGCGGCGGCGGGCCGCCGCCTAAAATCGCGCTTTGAGCCAAAACCCGGAGTTTTTCTTGAATCAGGCCAAGGCAGGCAGTGCGCCCCTCGTCGGTGTGGTGATGGGTTCCAGCAGCGACTGGGACGTGATGCAAGGCGCCGTGCAGATTCTCGCCGAGTTCGGCGTGCCCCATGAAGCGCAGGTGGTGTCGGCGCACCGCATGCCCGACGACATGTTCGCCTACGCCGAGGCCGCCGCGGGCCGGGGCCTGAAGGCGATCATCGCCGGTGCCGGCGGCGCCGCGCACCTGCCCGGCATGCTCGCGGCCAAGACCGTGGTGCCGGTGCTGGGCGTTCCGGTGCCGAGCCGCCACCTGCAGGGCGTCGATTCGCTGCACTCGATCGTGCAGATGCCCAAGGGCGTGCCGGTGGCGACCTTCGCGATCGGCGCGGCGGGCGCGGCCAATGCGGCGCTGTTCGCGGTGGCGATGCTCGCCGGCGAGGACCCCGCGCTGCGCGCGCAGCTGGAAGCCTTCCGCGCGCGGCAGACCGAGATGGCGCGCGCGATGACGCTGCCGCCGGCCGGGGGCGCGGCATGAGCGGCCGCGCGATCCTGCCGGGCCCGCTCGGCAACGGCCCCGGCCAGCAGGCCACGCTCGGCGTGGTCGGCGGCGGCCAGCTCGGCCGCATGTTCGTGCAGGCGGCGCAGCAGATGGGCTACTTCACCGCGGTGCTCGACCCCGATCCGGCCAGCCCCGCCGGGCTCGTGGCCCACTATCACATCGAGGCCGACTACCTCGACGAGCAGGGCCTGGCGCAGCTCATGCAGCGCTGCCAGGCGATCACGACCGAGTTCGAGAACGTGCCGGCCGGCGCGCTGCTGACGCTCGGCGCGCACGTGCCGACCGCGCCCGCGGCCGGCGCGGTGGCGGTCTGCCAGGACCGCTCGGCCGAGAAGGCGCACTTCGCCGGCTGCGGCGTGCCCTGCGCGCCCTACGCGGTGATCGAGTCCGCCGAACAGCTCGACGCGGTGGACGAGGGCCTGCTGCCCGGCATCCTGAAGACGACCCGGCTCGGCTACGACGGCAAGGGCCAGCAGCGCGTGAAGACGCGCGAGGAGCTGCGCGCGGCCTGGACGCAGCTCGGCGCGGTGCCCTGCGTGCTCGAGAAGATGCTGCCGCTCGCCTACGAGGTCAGCGTCATCGTCGCGCGCAGCGCCTCCGGCGAGGTGGTGCACTTCCCGCTGCAGCAGAACCTGCACCGCGGCGGCATCCTCGCCGTCACGACGGTGCCGGCGCCCGACCTGACGCCCGAGGTGCAGGCGCAGGCGATCGGCTTCGCCGAGCGCGTCGCCGCGTCGCTGCGCTACGTCGGCGTGCTGTGCGTCGAGTTCTTCGTGCTGCAGGACGGCTCGCTGGTGGCCAACGAGATGGCGCCGCGGCCGCACAACTCCGGCCACTACACGGTGGACGCCTGCGACGTGTCGCAGTTCGAGCTGCAGGTGCGCGCGATGACCGGGCTGCCGCTGACGGCGCCCCGGCAGCACTCGCCCGCGATCATGCTGAATCTGCTCGGCGAGCTGTGGTTCGACGCCGAGGGCCGCGAGCGCGCGCCCGACTGGGCCGCGGTGCTGGCGATCCCGGGCACGCACCTGCACCTCTACGGCAAGGTCTCGGCGCGCGAGGGCCGCAAGATGGGCCACCTGAACATCACCGGCGACGACGGGCGCCAAGTGCGCGAGCGCGCGCTGCGCTGCGCCGGGCTGCTCGGCATCGAGCCCTTCTGATGGACGCCGCCGCGCCGCAACGGCTCGATGCCGCCGCGCCCGACGCGCTCGCCGTGGCGGCGCAGCGCCTGCGCGACGGCCGCCTCGTCGCCTTCCCGACCGAGACCGTCTACGGCCTCGGCGCCAATGCCGCCGACGACGCGGCGGTCGCCGGCATCTTCGCCGCCAAGGGCCGGCCGGCCGACCACCCGCTGATCGTGCATGTCGCCGACGCCGCTGCGGCGCTGGCCTTCGCGGCCGGGCTGCCGCCGCACGCGCAGCGGCTGATGGACGCCTTCTGGCCCGGGCCGCTGACGGTGATCGTGCCGCGCCGCGATGGCGTCGCGCAGGCGGCCGCGGGCGGGCAGGGCACGATCGGGCTGCGCAGCCCGGCGCACCCGGTGGCGCGCGCGCTGCTCGCCGCCTGCGCGCCGCTCGGCGTCGCGGGCCTGGCTGCGCCGAGCGCGAACCGTTTCGGCCGCATCAGCCCGACCACCGCGCAGCACGTGCTCGGCGAGTTCGACGCGGCGGTGACGGTGCTCGACGGCGGCGCCTGCGAGGTCGGGATCGAGTCGACCATCGTCGACTGCTCGCGCGCCGAGCCGGTGCTGCTGCGCCCGGGGGTGCTGACGCGCGCGCAGATCGAGGCGGTGCTGGGCGAGCCCCTGCGCGAGCGCGACGCCGCGGCGCCGCGCGCCTCCGGCACGCTCGAGGCGCACTACGCGCCGCGCGCCAAGCTGCGGCTGATGGAGACCGCCATGCTGCGCACCGCGCTCGACGTGCTCGGCGAGTCGCCGGCGAGGCTGGCGGTATATTCCCGCAGCGCGATCGCGGTGCCGCGCGGCGTGCTGCGGCGCCGCATGCCCGACGCGGCCGTCGACGCGGCGCGCGAGCTGTTCGCGGTGCTGCGCGAGATCGACGCCGCGGGGGTCGACCTGATCTGGGTCGAGGCCCCGCCGCAGGCGCCCGAATGGGAGGGCGTGCGCGACCGGCTGCTGCGCGCCGCCGCGTCCTGACGCCCCGCCCGCACCGAACCGAATCCACTGGAGCCCTGATGTCCTTTCAACTGTCCCCGCTGCTGCGCTCGCGACTCGTGCGGCTCGGCGGCCTGTTCGCGGCGGCTGCCGCGATCGCCGGCTGCGGCGGCTCGGTCGTCGACCGCTTCGAGCCGGCACGCATCGTGTCGCTCGGCGACGAGTACAGCCACCTCTCTCCGCAGGGGCGGAAGTACACCGTCAACAAGGCGGGCGACTGCAACGCGAACCGCATCTGGAACCAGCAGCTCGTCGAGTCCTACGGCTTCTCGTTCCCAGAATGCAACCCCGGCGGGCGCACCGGCAGCAGGCTCGCGGTGCTGAAGGCGGCCCCGGAGGCCCGGACGGCGGACATCGCCGCCCAGATCGACGCAGTGGCGAACCTCGGCTCGACCGACATGGTGCTGCTGCTGGTCGGCGCGAACGACATCTGGGACGCCTTCCGCAGCGGGGCGAGCGCCGAGGCGGACGTGGACGCGGCGGCGGCGCGCGTGCACGCGCAGGTGCGCCGGCTGGTCGACCTCAGGAGCAAGGTCCTCGTGCTGACCGTGCCCGACCAGGGCCGCACCCCGGCCGCGCGCGCGCTTGACGCGAGCAGCGCCGGCTCGTCCGCGCGCCTGACGGCGCTGACCGAGCGCTTCAACACCAGGATGCGCAACCTCCTCAACGAGCCCGGCAGCCCGACCGCCAGCGGCCGCAACGTCGGCCTGGTGCTGGCGCAGGGCGTGGTGCTGGAAGTCCAGAACAACCCCAACACCTACGGGATCGGCAACGTCGACCGGGGCGCCTGCCCGGCGAGCGCGCAGGGGCTGGCGTGCGAGGACACGGTGGCCGACGGCAGCTACGGCCGCTTCCTCTACGCCGACGACCGCTACCTGTCGACCTACGCCAACAGCCGCATCGCCTCCGAGGCCGAGACGCGCGCGCGCAACAACCCCTTCTCCAACTGACGCGCCCGCGCCCCGGGACTCAGTCCCGGTCGCGGTGCGTCCACAGCGCCAGCGCGTCGAGCGCGGCGCGTGCCGCGCCTGCCTGCGGGTGCTGGATCACCGCCGCCAGCACGTGGCGGCGGCCGCTTTCGCCGAGCACGTAGCCGGCGACGCCCGCCACGTCGCGCAGCGAGCCGGTCTTCAGCCGCGCGACACCGGCGGGCACGCGGCTGCGGCGCAGCGTGCCGTCGATGCCGCTGGCCGGCAGCGAGCTCATCAGCTCCGCCATCACCGGAGTCGCCCAGGCGTGCTGCAGCAGCCGCGCGAGGAAGGCCGCGCTCATGCGCGTCTCGCGCGACAGCCCGGAGCCGTTGTCGACGATCAGCCCGGTCTCGGCGCCGGGCCACTTGGCCGCGAGCCACTCGCGCAGCGCCTCGCGCGCCGCCGCGGGCGTTCCGGCGCCGCGCCGCACGCGCCCGAGCGTCAGGAACAGCTGCTGCGCCATCACGTTGTTGCTGAACTTGTTGATGTCGCGCACCACCTCGGCCAGCGGCGGCGACTCGCTCTCGGCCAGCAGCGGCAGTCCCGGCGGTGTCGTGCCGTCCCGGACCCGGCCGTGCAGCACGCCGCCGAGGCTGCGCCACAGCCCCTCGACGGCGCGCGCGTTGAAGCTGCGCGGGTCGGGGAAGGCCACCGTCCAGCTGCGCTCGCCGCAGGCGAGCGGGTAGGCGCCGAGAAAGCGCGGCTGCTGCGGGTCGCCGAAGTCGGCACGCAGCGCGCCGCGCCAGTCCCCGCAGGGCGCGCCGGGGTCGAGCGGCACCGCCGGCTCGGTGCGCAGCCCGGCCAGCGGCGGATCGCTCAGCACCCGCGCGAGCCCCGCGGCGGCGTCGGGCACGAAGCCGAACACCAGCGTCTTCTGGTTCAGCAGCAGCGCGTCGGGCTGCACGTTGTAGGGCTTGAGCGGCTCGCCGTCGAAACCCGCGGGGTCGGTCTCCGGCAGCTCGAAGGCGCTGCGGTCGAGCACGATGTCGCCGCGCACCTCGCGCACGCCGAGCTGCTGCACGCGCCGCAGCAGCAGCCACAGCCGCTCCAGCGCGAGCTTCGGGTCGCCCTCGCCGCGCAGGTGCAGGTCGCCCTCGAGCACGCCGTCGGCGATGCGCCCGTGCGCGAACACCGGCGTGCGCCAGGTGTAGGCCGGCCCGAGCAGCTCCAGCCCCGCATAGGTCGTCACCAGCTTCATCAGCGAGGCGGGGTTGACGGCGAGGCGTTCCTGGTGCGCGAGGCGCGGCGCGCCGCCCTCTGCCGGCATGACGCAGGCCGAGAAGGCCTCGGCCGGGATGCCGGCCTGCCTCAGCGCCGCGAGCACCTCCGAGGGCAGCGGCGCGACCGCGGCAGGGGTGGCGCAGGCCGTCAGCGGCAGGCCGAGCGAGGCGCCGAGCAGCGTGGCGCCCCAGCGCAGCGCGCGGCGGCGTGCGGGCTGCGGGCAGGGGAGGGCGGGACGGGGCATCCGGTCGATTATCCCGGCCCGCGGCGGGGCGGGCGGCGCCGCTACACTGCCCGCATGCACAGTTTTCCCCCGGTTCGGCCGGCCTCGCGCAGCGGGGTGCGGCCATGAACGAGACCCGGCCGGCGCGCGTGCTCGCGATCGAGACGGCCACCTCCCTGATGAGCATCGCGGTGGCCGTCGACGACGCGCCCGTGCACCTGTTCGAGGCCGCCGGCGGCGCGCAGGCCTCGGCGGCGCTGCTGCCGGCGATCGAGCGGCTGCTCGCCGAGTCCGGCATGACGCTCGCGCAGCTCGACGCGATCGCCTTCGGCCGCGGCCCCGGCGCCTTCACCGGCCTGCGCACCGCCTGCGCGGTCGCGCAGGGCCTGGCCTTCGGCGCGGAGAAGCCGGTGCTCGCGATCGACACGCTGATGGTGGTGGCCGAGGACGCGCGTGCCGCCGCCCCTGGGCTCGCCGAGGTCTGGGCCGCGACCGACGCGCGCATGGGCGAGGTCTACGCGGCGCGCTACCGCCACGACGGCGCGCGCTGGCGCACGCTCGACGCGCCGGCGCTGTACGCGCCGGCGGCGCTCGCCGAGCGCATCGCCGCGTCGCCCGCGGCGCTCGCGGGCGACGCGCTGCTCGTGCACGGCGACGCGCTCGCGGCGGCGGCCCCGCAGGCCTGGCCCGACGCGCGCCCGCATGCCGCGGCGCTGGTCGCGCTGGCGCGCGCCGCATGGCGCGACGGCGAGGCGCTCGACGCCGCCGAGGCGCTGCCGCTCTACATCCGCGACAAGGTCGCGCAGACCACCGCCGAGCGCGAGGCCGAACGCGCGCGGCGCGCGCAGGAACCGGTGGCATGAGCGCTTGCGCACCACCGCTGCGAAGGAAGCGCCGCGTCCCTCCCGGCGGGGCCGCGCGCAGGGCGAGGGGGGCCCGATGAGCGCCCGGCTGCAGCCCGCCTCGAGCCGCATCGAGCCGATGCGCGAGATCGACCTCGGCGCGGTGATGCGCATCGAGAACGCGGCCTACGGCTTCCCGTGGTCGCTCGGCAACTTCTGCGACTCGCTGCGCAGCGGCTACCACGGCCGGCTGCTTCTGCGCGACGGCGACGACGCGCTGCTCGGCTACTTCGTCGCGATGAGCGGCGTCGACGAGATGCACCTGCTCAACATCACCGTCGCGCCCGAGCACCAGCGCCAAGGCCACGCGCTGCGGCTGCTGCAGGCGCTGTGCGAGCTGTGCCGCGACTGCGGCGCCGCGCAGCTGTGGCTGGAGGTGCGCGTGAGCAACGAGCGCGCGCGGCAGCTCTACGAGCGCTTCGGCTTCGGGCGCGTCGGGATGCGCCGCGCCTACTATCCGGCCGCCGGCGGCCAGCGCGAGGATGCGCTCGTGATGAGCATGGAGCTGTGATGGACCGGGACGCACGCCGACTCGCGATGCTGCGCGAGATGGGCATCCGTTTGTGGCTGCCGCCGCAGGCGGCTGCAGCGGCGCCGGCGTCGGCCGCGGACGCCGGCACCGCGGTGCTCGAGGACGAGGCGGCGCCGCGCGCGCCCGTGCCGGCGCCGGCATCGATCCAGCCGCCGCATGCCGGGCCACCGCGTACCGAAGCGCGCGCACAGGCCGAGCCGCCGCCGCTGCGCCCGCCGCAGCCCGTGCCGGCGGAGCTGCGCAGGGCGCCCCCTGTCGCGCCGCCTGCGCCGGCCGTGCCCGTGACGCAGCTGGGCGGCCCGCTGGCCACGATGGACTGGGCCGAGCTGCGCGAGACGGTCGCCGGCTGCCGCGCCTGCGGGCTGTGCGAGAGCCGGCGCCAGACCGTGTTCGGCGTCGGCCACGAGCAGGCCGACTGGATGATCGTCGGCGAGGCGCCGGGCGAGCAGGAGGACCTGCGCGGCGAGCCCTTCGTCGGGCCCTCGGGCGAGCTGCTGGACAACATGCTGCGCGCCGCCGGCCTGTCGCGCCAGCCGGGGCCGCCGGACAAACAGGTCTTCATCGCCAACGTCATCAAGTGCCGCCCGCCGCACAACCGCAACCCGGAGCCGGCCGAGGTGGCGCAGTGCGAACCCTACCTGCTGCGCCAGGTCGAGCTGGTGCGGCCGAGGATCATCCTCGCGATGGGACGCTTCGCGGTGCAGTCGCTGCTGCGCACGAGCGAGCCGATCGGCAAGCTGCGCGGGCGCGTGCACCGCTACCACGGCGTGCCGGTGATCGTCACCTACCACCCGGCCTACCTGCTGCGCAACCTGCCGGACAAGGCCCGCGCCTGGGACGATCTCTGCCTGGCGATGGACACCGCCCGCGGGGCCTGAGCACAGGGCAGACGCGATGACGGCCTCGACGCGGCCTCCGCCCCAGCCGGGCGATGCGGCGCCGGGTCGCCTCGCGCAGGCGCTACGCGACCTGCGCTGGCTGCTGCTGTCGCCGCCGCTGCTCGCCGACGGCGCCTTCAGCGCGCCGGTGCAGCGCTTCGACGCCGCGGAGACGGCGGCGATCGAGGCCTGGCTCGCGCAGCTCGAGGAAAACCCCGCGGCGCTCGGCGCCTTCCTCGCCCGGCACGCCGCGGCGCCGCTGCGGCTCGGCCGCCAGGCCGAGCGGCTGCTCGAGTTCTTCCTGCGCGAGGGGCCGACGCACCGGCTCGTCGCCGCCAACCTGCCGCTGCGCCATGCCCCCGGCTCGCAGCCCGGCACCGACCACACGACGCGCGGCGAGATCGACTACCTGCTCGAGGACGCGGCCGGCCGCCCCTGGCACTGGGAGCTGGCGGTGAAGTTCTTCCTCTGCACCGCGGAGGGCGACGTGGCCGGGGCCGCCGACTTCGTGGGCCCCGACCGCGTCGAGAGGCTGCCGGGCAAGCTGCACAAGCTCTTCTCGCGCCAGCTCGCGCATGCCGCGCCGCCGCCCTTCGACGACCGGCCCTGGCGGCCGGCCGCCTGCACGCGCGGCTGGCTGTTCTACCGCCACGACCGGCCGCGGCCGCACTGCGCGCTGCTCGCGCACGACCACCTGTGCGGGCACTGGATCGAGCCGAGCGAGCTCGACGCGCTGCCGCCGGGCCGCTACCTGCACGTGCCGCGCACCGGCTGGATGGCGCCGCTGCGCGCCGACGGGGCGGCGCGGCCGTGGGAGGGCGGGGCGGTGCGCGGCGAGATCGCGCGGATGTGGGCCGGCGCGCCGCCGCCCGGCGTGCGGCGCTGGCCGACCGCGCAGCTCGTCGCGCGCATCGAACCCGAGGGCGAGGCGTGGCGCGAGACCGGGCGCTGGTTCGTCGTGCCCGAGGGCTGGGGGCAGGCGCCCGCGCCGGGCTGAGCGCGCGCGGGCGGGCGGCTCAGTGGTGCGTGCCGATGTAGCGCTTGCGCCAGAAGAACCAGCCCAGGCCCGCGCCGACCGCCACCATCACCGCGAAGGCGATCCAGAAGCCGCGCGCGCTGTGGATCAGCGGCAGCGCCTCGAAGTTCATGCCGAAGATGCCGGTGATCAGGTTCAGCGGCAGGAAGATCGCGGTCAGCACGGTGAGCGTGCGCATGATCGCGTTGGTGCGATGGCTCTGCGCCGAGAAGTGCATCTGCACCGCGGTCTCGGCCGAGTTCTCGAGCCGGCGCACATGGCCGAGCACGCGCTCGATGTGCTCGAGCACGTCGCGCGCGCGCACGCGCATCAGGTCGCGCTCGCGCGCCTTGGCCGGATCGCTCTCGTGCGGCAGCTCGTCGAGCGCGTCGATCCACTCCTGGATCGCGCTGCGCTGGTCCTCGCAGATGTCCTCGAGCTGGTGCAGCGTGTTGCGCGCGGCCAGCAGCGCCTGCCAGTCGTCGAAGCGGCTGCGGGGCCCCAGCAGCGCCTGCTGCATCGGGCCGAACTGGCGCGTCAGCACGCGGCGCAGCTCCAGGTAGCCGTCGACGATGTGGTTGGTCATGCGCAGCATCTGCTCGGCGGGGCTGCCCGGCAGCCGCAGGCTGGCCGGCCGCGCCTCCGAGCCCTCCGGGGGCAGCGCCTTCAGGAAGCGCGCGATGAAGAACTCGCGCACCGGGCAGCCGACCGGATGCACCGTCAGCAGCACGCGGTCGAACACCGCGAAGCCGATCGGGCTGGTGTCGATCGACTCCAGCATCCGGCCCGAGGCGCCGCTGGCGGCCGGCAGCGCCTCGGTCGCGGCGCCGTTGCCGTTGCCGTTGCCGTTGCCCGCCGCGAGCCGGCGGAACACCAGCAGCGCGTACCAGGAGGTGTCGTCGTAGTGCGAGGGCAGCTGCGGGTTGAGCAGGTCCGAGACATGCAGCTCCGCCAGCGGTCCCGGGGTCCAGCGCTGCAGCGCGTCCTGCAGCGCCGGCACCCCCGCCTCGAAGTCCGGGCGCTCGCTCGCGATCCACAGGTAGCCCTGCTCGGGCAGCCGCTCGGGCAGCGCGCCGAGCTCGGCGCAGTGCCCCTGGACGTGGAAGACCCGCATCCGCCGGGCGTCAGCCGCGCAGTGCGCGCGCGGCGTCGAGCGCGAAGTAGGTCAGCACGCCGTCGGCGCCGGCGCGCTTGAACGCGAGCAGCGACTCCATCATCACCGCGTCGTGGTCGAGCCAGCCGTTGGCCGCGGCGGCCTTGAGCATCGCGTACTCGCCGCTGACCTGGTAGGCGAAGGTCGGCACGCGGAACTCGTCCTTCACGCGGCGCACGATGTCGAGGTAAGGCATGCCGGGCTTGACCATCACCATGTCCGCGCCCTCGGCGAGGTCGAGCGCGACCTCGCGCAGCGCCTCGTCGCTGTTGCCCGGGTCCATCTGGTAGGCCTTCTTGTTGCTCTTGCCCAGGTTGGCGGCCGAGCCGACCGCGTCGCGGAAGGGGCCGTAGAAGGCGCTCGCGTACTTGGCGCTGTAGGCCATGATGCGGGTGTGGATCAGCCGGCGTGCCTCGAGCGCGCCGCGGATCGCGCCGATGCGGCCGTCCATCATGTCGCTCGGGGCGACGATGTCGACGCCGGCCTCGGCCTGCACCAGCGCCTGGCCCTTGAGCACCTCGACGGTCTCGTCGTTGAGGATGTAGCCGCTGGCGTCGATCAGCCCGTCCTGGCCGTGGCTCGTGAACGGGTCGAGCGCGACGTCGGTCAGCAGCCCGAGCTCGGGGAAGCGCTTCTTCAGCTCGCGCACCGCGCGCGGCACCAGCCCCTCCGGATTGAGCGCCTCGCGGCCGTCCTCGGTCTTGAGCGCCGGCTCGATCACCGGGAACAGCGCCATCACCGGGATGCCGAGCCTCACGCACTCCTCGGCCACCGGATAGAGCCGGTCGAGGCTCAGGCGCTGCACGCCCGGCATCGACGCGACGTCCTGCACGCGGTCCTGCCCGTCGACGACGAACACCGGGTAGATCAGGTCGCTGCAGCTCAGCGCATGCTCGCGCACCAGGCGGCGCGTGAAGTCGTCGCAGCGCAGGCGGCGCGGCCGCTGCGCGGGGAAGGCGGAGAAGTAGGGCACGGTGCGGATCCTCGGGCGGACGGTGAAGGTGTGAAAAGCGCAAGATTTTCGCGCCTTTTGTGGACAATCCTTACTGGCGGGTGACGCCTTGATTCTGGTAAAGTTGTACATGAATGATTCGCCGCAAGGTGGTCATTCCCTGCTTTTCCTCCCTGAGCAGGTGCCTTACCGTGATGACAGCGTTAAGGCTTTTCCGCCCCAGTCGTCTTGACTGGGGCTTTTTTCTTTGGGGCGCCGCCCGTGCGGACGATGTTCGCGCCAGTGGGGCGAGGGCGCGGGCGTCAATGACCATAATGGCCGCATGCTCTGGATCAAAGCCCTCCATGTCGTTTTCGTGACGAGCTGGTTCGCCGGCCTCTTCTACCTGCCGCGGCTCTACGTCAACCTGGCGATGGTGCCGGCCGGCAGCCATGCCGAGCGCGAGCGGCTGCTGCTGATGGCGCGTAAGCTCTACCGCTTCATGAACCCGCTGATGATGCTGGCCATCGGCTTCGGGCTGGTGCTGTGGCTGTACTACGGCATCGGGCGCGGCCCCGGCCAGGGCTGGATGCACGCCAAGCTCGCGCTCGTGCTCGGCCTGCTCGGCTACCACCTGTGGTGCAAGCGCCTGCTGCGCGACTTCGAGCACCAGGGCAACCGGCGCTCCCATGTCTGGTTCCGCTGGTTCAACGAGGTGCCGGTGCTGGCGCTGCTGGCGATCGTGGTGCTGGTGGTCGTGAAGCCCTTCTGAGCGGGGCGCGGCGCGGCATGGCCCGGCATCTCCGCACCTCGCTGCTGCCGCTGGCGCTGCTCTACACCGCGCTGGTGGTCTACGCCACGCTCTACCCCTTCAGCGGCTGGCGCGATCCGGGCGTCGAGCCCTGGCGCTTCCTGCTCAAGCCGTGGCCGCGCTGGTGGTCGTGGTTCGACGTCGTCTCCAACCTGATCGGCTACATGCCGCTCGGTGCGCTGCTGGCCGGCGCGCTGCTGCGGCTCGGCGCCGGGCGGCTGCTCGCGGTGCTGCTGGCCGCGAGCGCCGGGGCGCTGCTGTCCTTCGGGCTCGAATCGACGCAGAACTTCCTGCCCGGGCGCGTGCCCTCCGGCCTCGACTGGGTGCTGAACGCGTCCGGCGCGCTCGTCGGCGCGCTCGTCGCCGCCGCACTGCAGGCGCTCGGCTGGGTCGGGCGCTGGCAGAGCTTCCGCGACCGCTGGTTCCTGCCCGGCAGCGCCGGGGCGATGGCGCTGCTGCTGGCCTGGCCGGTGGGGCTGCTGTTCCCGGCGCCGCTGCCGCTCGGCCTCGGGCAGGTGCTGGCGCGGGCGCAGGACGCGCTCGCCGCCGCCGTCGCCGGCACGGCGCTCGCCGACTGGATCGAGCCGGCCGCCGTGCGGGCGCTGGAGCCACTCGCGCCCGGGCTGGAGATGGTCACCACCGCGCTCGGCCTGCTCGCGCCCTGCCTGCTGGCCTTCTCGGTCTCGCCGGTCGGCTGGCGGCGCGTCGCGCTGGTCGCGGGCGCGCTCGCGCTCGGCGTGGCGGCGACGACGCTGTCGACGACGCTGAACTTCGGCCCGCAGAACGCGCTGGCCTGGATGACGCAAGCCAGCCGCACCGGGCTGGCGGTCGGCGCGCTCGCCGCGCTGGTGCTGGCCGTCGCGCCGCCGCGCGCCGCCGCCGCGATCGGGCTGGCGCTGCTGGCGCTGATGGTGGTACTCGTGAACCGGGCGCCGCTCGACCCCTACAGCGCGCTCAGCCTGCAGGCCTGGGAGCAGGGGCGCTTCATCCGCTTCCACGGCCTCGCGCAGTGGGTCGGCTGGCTGTGGCCCTTCGCGGCGCTCGCGTGGCTGCTGGCGCGCAGCGCGAGCCGCGACGAGCCCGACGGCGTGCCCCGCGCGGCATGACCTTCCGGGGCGGTGCCGCCGCGGGTGCGGCCTAGAATCCCGGGGATGAGCTACTACGAGCGCCACATCTTCTTCTGCCTCAACGAGCGCCAGGGCGACGAGGCCTGCTGCGCCCGCCACGACGCCAAGGGCGCCTTCGACCACTGCAAGGCGCGCGTGAAGGCCGAGGGCCTCGCGGGGCCGGGCAAGGTGCGCGTCAACAAGGCCGGCTGCCTCGACCGCTGCGCCGGCGCGCCGGTGGCGGTGGTCTACCCGGAGGGCACCTGGTACACCTTCGTCGACAGGAGCGACATCGACGAGATCGTCGAGTCGCACCTCAAGCGCGGCGAGGTGGTCGAGCGCCTGCTGCTGCCGCCCGACGTCGGCCGCTGACGGGGGCCGCGCATGAACTCCCAGACGCTGCGCGAGCAGATCGCCGGCCCGGCCGGCGTGATCGAGTGCGCGATCGACGCGCCGGCCGATGCCGCGCCGCGCGGCCTGGTCGTGATCGGGCATCCGCACCCGCTGCACGGCGGCACGATGGACAACAAGGTGGTGCAGACGCTCGCGCGCGCCTTCGTGCAGCTCGGCTGGCGCTGCGTGCGCTTCAACTTCCGCGGCGTCGGCAGCTCGGCCGGCGCCTGGGACGAGGGCCGCGGCGAGATCGACGACATGGCCGCGGTCATCGCACATTACCGCGGCAACAGTGAATTGCTGCTCGCCGGCTTCTCCTTCGGCGCTTACGTCGCGTCACACGCCGCGGCGCGGCTCGCGGAAAATGCGGCTCCGGCGCGCCGACTGGTGCTCGTCGGCCCGGCCACCAGCCGCTTCGAGGTCGCGCCGGCCGCCGAGGACACGCTGGTGATCCACGGCGAGCAGGACGAGGTGGTGGCGCTTTCCGCGACGCTGGACTGGGCGCGCCCGCAGGGGCTGCCGGTGGTGGTGGTGCCGGGCGTGGGCCATTTCTTCCACGGCCAGCTCACGCTGCTGAAGAACATCGTGCTGCGCGCCTTCCGGTCCGAGTGAGCGGGGCCGGGGCGGCCGCGCCGCGCCCGGTGTCGCGCCGCATCGCATCTGTCGGGCGCCTCGTGCGCCCTGGACCCTTTCGACGTTCTCATGAAACAACTGACTTCCTTCATCGCGTCGGTCGCGATCGGCCTGGGCGTGCTGCTGCCGGCGCAGGCGCAGACGCCGCAGGCCCCCGAGATCGCCGCCAAGTCCTGGCTGCTGCTGGACCTGACCAGCAACCAGGTGCTCGCGCAGCACGAGCCCGACACGCCCGCGGACCCGGCGTCACTGACCAAGCTGATGACCGCCTACGTGACCTTCGCCGCGATCCGCGACGGCCGGCTGTCGCTGCAGCAGCAGTTGCCGGTGTCGCAGCGCGCCTGGGACGAGAGGAAGGGCGGCGCCTCGCTGATGTTCATCGACCCGAAGATGCAGGTGAAGGTCGAGGACCTGCTCAAGGGCATGATCGTGCAGTCGGGCAACGACGCGTCGGTGGCGCTCGCCGAGGGCGTGGCCGGCACGGTGGAGCGCTTCGTCGAGCTGATGAACCGCGAGGCGCAGCGCATGGGGCTGAAGAACACCAGCTTCCGCAACGTCACCGGCATGAGCGAGGCGGGGCACCGCAGCACCGCGCGCGACCTCGGGATCATCGCCGCGCGCATCATCCAGGACTTCCCCGCCTACTTCCCGCTCTACTCCATCAAGGAGTTCACGTTCAACAACATCACGCAGCCCAACCGCAACCTGCTGCTGCGCCGCGACCCGTCGGTGGACGGCATGAAGACCGGCCACACCTCTGCAGCCGGCTACTGCCTGATCGCCACCGCGCAGCGCGACTTCCCCAACGGCAAGCGGCGGCTGCTCTCCGTGGTGCTCAACACCACCTCGATGGAGGCGCGCGCCGCCGAGAGCCAGAAGCTGCTGAACTGGGGCTACCAGAACTTCGACGCGCTCAAGCTCTTCGAGGCGAACCAGGCGGTCGTGTCTCCCCTGGTGTGGAAGGGGCAGGCCAAGCAGGTGAAGATCGGCAGCACGCAGCCGGTCTACGTCACCGTGCCGCGCGGCGAGGGCGAGAAGGTCAAGACTGCGGTCGAGCGCACCGACCCGCTGGTCGCGCCGCTCGCCAAGGGCCAGCCGGTGGGCCGCCTGAAGGTCACGGTGGGCTCCACGCTGGTGGCCGACGTGCCGCTGGTGGTGCTCGAGCCGGTGGCCGAGAGCGGCCTCGTCGGCCGCACCTGGGACAGCCTGCGGCTGTGGATCCAGTGATCCGGTGCCGCACGAAAGGAACGCGATGAGAGACATCCCGCCCGAACAGTCGCTGATCGAATACCCGAGCCGCTTCCCGATCAAGGTGATGGGCGCGGCGGAGGAGGGCTTCGCCCAGGCGATCGCCGCCCTGGCGCAGGAGTTCGACCCGGGCTTCGATCCGGCGACGATCGAGATGCGCCCGAGCTCGGGGGGCAAGTACCTCGGCCTGACGATCACGATCACCGCCACCAGCCGCGAGCAGCTCGACGGGATCTACCGCGCGCTCAGTTCGCACCCGATGGTCAAGGTCGTGCTCTGAGCTCCCTGCGCCGCGCCTTCAGCGCGGCGGCGCGGCGAGCCGCCGGTCGAGCTCGCGCAGCTTGATGGGCGCCGCCTCGTCGCCCTGCGCGGCCGCCTGCGCATACCAGTAACGCGCCAGCCGCAGGTCGCGCGCCACGCCCTCGCCCTTCTCGTACATCGACGCGATCAGGTACTGCGCGCCCATGTCGCCGGCGCGCGCCGCCTCGCGGTACCAGTGCGCCGCCGCGCCGGCGTCGGGCGCGGTGCCGCGGCCGAGGTAGTAGGCGGTGCCGAGCTCGAGCTGCGCGTCCGGGTGCCCCTGGCCCGCGGCGAGCGCGTACCACTGCACCGAGCGCGGGAGGTCGGGCGCGTCGACGAGGCCGAGCTCGTGCACCTGGCCGAGCGCGTGCGCCGAGCGCACGAAGCCCTGCGCCGCCGAGGCCTCCAGCAGCCGCAGCGCGCGGCGGCGGTCGGGCTGCGGCGCCTCGCCGCGCAGGTGCATCATCGCCAGGTTGTAGCGCGCCAGCGCGCTGCCGCCCTGCGCCAGCCGCTCGAAGCCCTCGCGCGCCTCGTCGAGCCGCCCGGCCGCATAGGCGCGCAGCGCCGCGTCGATCTCCTGCCCGCCGGCCACGGCGCCTGCCGCCCGCTCCCGCGGCGCGTCCCCGCGCGTGCCCCCCTCCGGCGGAGCCTGGGCGGCGAAAGCCTGGAGGGCGGCGCACAGCAGCGCCGCGATCGCAGGAAGGGACCTGGGGGTGGCGCTCATGCGGTGCTCCTGCAGCGCGGGGGGACGCGGACGATTCTGCGCGTGCCGTCGGGCGCGACGCCACTGGGGGCATGCGGCGCGCTGGCGCGGCGCTAGACTGCCGGCTCCCCGCTACCCCGCCCGCCATGCAGATCCGCTCCCTCGGCCTGGTCGACTACCAGCCCACCTTCGACGCGATGCGCGCCTTCACCGAGTCGCGCGGCCCCGATACGCCCGACGAGCTGTGGCTGTGCGAGCATCCGCCCGTCTACACGCAGGGCCTGGCCGGAAAGGCCGAGCACGTGCTCTTCAACCCGCACGGCATCCCGGTGGTGCAGAGCAACCGCGGCGGCCAGGTCACCTACCACGGCCCAGGGCAGGTGGTGGCCTATCCGCTGGTGGACCTCAAGCGCCTCGGCATCTACGTGAAGGAATACGTCTACCGCGTCGAGCATTGCGTCATCAAGACGCTCGCGTCCTTCGGCGTCACCGGCCACCGCGTCGCCGGCGCGCCGGGCATCTACGTGAAGCTCGACGACCCTTTCGGCCACGCCGCGCTCACCGGGCCGGCCGATCCGCGCGACCCCTTCCGCGGCCTGGGCAAGATCTCGGCGCTCGGCATCAAGGTGAGCAATCACTGCACCTACCACGGCGTGGCGCTCAACATCGCGATGGACCTGAGCCCCTTCGAGGGCATCAACCCTTGCGGGTACGCGGGGCTGCGCACGGTCGACTTGGCTACACTCGGGGTTTCTGCGGACTGGGCCACGGCCGCCGCACGGCTGGCCGACAAGCTCGCCGTCCACCTGAGCCCCTGACCGCGCCCCCGTCGATCCCCCTTCGGCCCGCCACGGGCCGATGCAAACCGCGCCGCGCTGTGCCATGGCCGCAGCCGGCGACCGAAAGCGCAGCAGCATGCCCACCGAAAACGTCGTCCACCAGGCCCAGAGCGGCGAAGCCTACGACGCCAGCGCCAAGCAGAAGGCCCAGGCCAAGACGGCGCGCATCCCGATCAAGGTCGTCGCCGCCGAGACGCTGAAGAAGCCGGACTGGATCCGCGTCAAGGCCGGGTCGCCGACGACGCGCTTCTACGAGATCAAGCAGATCCTGCGCGAGCACAAGCTGCACACGGTCTGCGAGGAGGCGAGCTGCCCGAACATCGGCGAATGCTTCGGCCACGGCACCGCGACCTTCATGATCATGGGCGACAAGTGCACGCGGCGCTGCCCCTTCTGCGACGTCGGCCACGGCCGCCCGGACCCGCTCGACGTCAACGAGCCGGAGAACCTGGCCAAGACCATCGCGGCGCTCAAGCTCAAGTACGTCGTGATCACGAGCGTCGACCGCGACGACCTGCGCGATGGCGGCGCGGCGCACTTCGTCGAGTGCATCCGCAAGACGCGCGAGCTCTCGCCGTCGACCCGCATCGAGATCCTCACGCCCGACTTCCGCGGCCGCATGGACCGCGCGCTCGAGATCCTCAAGGCCGCGCCCCCGGATGTGATGAACCACAACCTCGAGACCGCGCCGCGCCTGTACAAGGAGGCCCGTCCCGGCTCGGACTACCAGTACAGCCTGAACCTGCTCAAGCGCTTCAAGGAGTTCGCGCCCGGCGTGCCGACCAAGAGCGGCATCATGGTGGGCCTGGGCGAGACCGACGAGGAGGTGCTCGAGGTCATGCGCGACATGCGCGCGCACGACATCGACATGATCACGATCGGCCAGTACCTCGCGCCGAGCGGCCACCACCTGCCGGTGCGCCGCTACGTGCACCCGGACACCTTCAAGATGTTCGAGGCCCGCGCCTACGAGATGGGCTTCACCCACGCCGCGGTTGGCGCGATGGTGCGCTCGAGCTACCACGCCGACAAGCAGGCCGCCGGCGCCGGCGTCGCCGACGCGCTCTGAGATGGAGCGCTCGCCGCGGGCCGCGCTGAGCCTGCGGCACTACGGCGCAGCGCCCGGCAGCCACGACCACGCCCACTTCCAGCTGCTGTGGGGCTGGCAGGGCCGGCTCGAGCTCGAGGTCGAGGGCCGCGGCGCGCGCCTCGGCGCCGGCCAGGCGCTGATCATCCCGCCCGGCGCCCGGCACGACTTCCATTCGCGCGAGGGCAGCCGCTGCTTCGTGCTCGACACCGCGGACGAGACGGGCCTGCCGCTGGCGCAGGCCGCCCGCGTGCTCGAGCTCGCGCCCGCCGCACAGCACCTGCTGCGCTTCCTCGCCGCCCGGCCCGAGGCGGCGGCCCTCGAGGACGATTCCCCGCTCGCCGGTGCGGCGGCGCGGCTGCTGCTGTCCACGCTCGCGAACGTGGCGCCGGCCGCGCGCGCGGTGCGGCGCATCGACTGGCCGGCGCTCGAGGCCTGGATCGACGCGCACCTCGCCGAGCCGCTCGATGTCGCGCGGCTGGCCGCGCAGGTGCTGCTGTCGCCGTCGCAGTTCGCGGCGCGCTGCGTGGCCGAGACCGGCCGTGCGCCGATCGCCTGGCTGCGCGAGCGCCGGCTGCTCGCCGCGCGGCGGCTGCGCGCCGAGGGCCGGCAGGTGCAGTGCGTGGCGCGGCTGTGCGGCTACCGCTCGCCGTCGGCGCTGACCGCGGCGCTGCGCCGCGACCGCGGCTGAGCGAAGTCCGGCGTCGCGCGACGAAACGCCGGTGCCGCGCGACGCCGCGGCCCGCCGGGCCGGACTTATGCTCGCGCCCATGTCCTCCGCTTCCTCGCTGCCCTACCTGCATGCGCTCGGCGCGATCGCGCTGTGGGCGCTGCTCGCCACGCTCGGCGTCGCGCTCAGCGACGTGCCGCCCTTCCTGCTCACCGGCGTCGCGCTGCTGATCGGCAGCGTGCCGTCCTGGCCCTTCGTGCTGCGCGAGCCGCGGCTGTGGCGGGTACCGGCCGGCACGCTGCTGCTCGGCGTCTACGGCCTGTTCGGCTTCCACTTCCTGCTCTTCATCGCGCTGCGCCATGCGCCGGCGGTCGAGGCCAACCTCGTGAACTACCTGTGGCCGCTGCTGATCGTCGTGCTCGCGCCGCTGCTGCTGCGCGGCGTGCGGCTGCGCTGGCAGCATGTGGCGGCGGCGCTGGCCGGCTTCGCGGGCGCGGCGCTGGCGATCGCGGGCGGGCGCGAGCTGCAGGGCGGGCTCGCCTGGGGCTACCTGCCGGCGCTCGGCTCGGCCTTCATCTGGGCCAGCTACTCGCTGCTGACCAAGCGCGTCGAGCGCTTCCCGACCGCGGCGATCGGGCTGTTCGGCCTGGTGTCGGGGGTGCTGTCGCTGCTGTGCCACGCGCTGCTCGAACCCCCGGCCGTGCTCGGCACGCGCGACTGGCTGCTGCTGGCGCTGATGGGGCTCGGGCCGCTTGGCGGCGCCTTCTTCCTGTGGGACCGCGCGCTCAAGGAGGGCGATCCGCGCCGCATCGGCATCCTGAGCTACCTGACGCCGCTGGCGTCGACGGTGCTGCTGGTGCTCGCGAGCGGGCGTGCGCTCACGCCATGGATCGCCGCGTCGGCGGCGCTGATCGTCGGCGCGGCGGTGGTCGGCATGCGCGCGCGCGGCTGAGGCGCCGCGGCGGCGGGTTCAGCCCTCGGCGAGCAGTTTCTCGACCAGCTGGTGCAGCGCCGCGAAGTCGGGCTCGCCGACGTAGCGCTTGACGATCTCGCCGCGCTTGTTGATCAGGTAGGTGGTCGGCGTGAGCTTCACGTCGCCGAAGCCCTTGGCCACCGCGCCGGTGTTGTCGATCGCGACCTTGAACGGCAGCTTGCGCGACTCGGCGAAGCTCGCGACGTAGGCCGGCGGGTCGTAGTTCATCGCGACGGCCACGAAGTCCAGCCCGCGCTCGCGGTACTTCTCGTAGGTCTGCACCATCTGCGGCATCTCCTTGACGCAGGTGACGCAACTCGTGGCCCAGAAATTCACCAGCACCACCTTGCCCTTGAACTGCTCGCTGCTGTGCGTGCTGCCGTCGAGCAGCGCGTAGTCGACGCGCGGGGCGGCGTGGGACGATCCCATCGCGAGCCAGGTGGTGACGGCGATGGCCAGGGCGAGTGCGGCGGCGATCAGATAGCCGGATTTCTTCATGGGAGGCACCTTCCGGGAAGCGGCGCGAGTTTACGCCGCGGGGGCTGCCCCGCGCCCGAAGCGACAGCCGCGAGGCAGCGGGAGATTTCACCCTTGTGACAACTACTTGGGGCGCCGGTTCCCATCTTTTCAACAGGCTTACCCACGAAAACAGTGGAAAACTCCTGCCCGCGGACAGCGCGCGGAGACGTGACCGGCGCCGATGCAGGATCGTTTTTCCCTGGCGTGACAAGGACTTGCCATGACTGCGCCCATGTTTCCCACAGCCTTCTCCACGCCGGCAGTGGACAAGTGGAAGGCGCGGCGGGGTGCCTGCAAGGCTCGTGAGCCTTTGTTGCAGCAACGGCGGTTTTTACAATCCTGACAAGCACTTGAGGGGCCTGCCCGCACCTTTTCAACAGGCTTCTCCACGGTTTGCGTGGACAAGTCCCCGGCGCGGCCGGTCCCGGGCCCGAAGGGGCGCCCGGGACCCGGGGCGCGGGCCTCAGGCGCGCGGGGGGCGCCCGCCGCCGGGCTTGCCGGAGCGCGGGCCGGACGGGCCGCCGGAGGCGTTGCGCGGACCGCGCGCGCCACCGCGCTCGTCGCCGCGGCCGCGGCCACCGCCGCCCTCGCGCCGGCCCTCATCGCGCCGGTCCCCGCCCTCGCGCCGGCCGCCGTCACGGCGCGGGTCGCGCGGCGCGCCCCGTCCGCGCTCGCCGCCGGTGTCGCCGCTCGCCTCGCGCAGCAGCCGGTCGAGCTGCGCCGGGTGCATGCGCCGCGAGGCCGCGAAGGCCGGCACGTTCTGGCCGCTGGCGCGGAAGGCCTCGAGCAGCTCGGTGAGGAACTGCTTGCGCTGGCGGCGCTCCTCGCTCGCCTGCGCGAGCAGCGCGTCGAGCTGTGCCGCCTCCACGCCCTTGAGGGCGCAGAAGTTCTCGCGCGTGAGCGTCGTGGTCTCGAAGGCGGCGAGCAGCGACGCGCGCTGCAGCCGCTCGGCTTCCGCCGCGCGTTCCGCCGCGAGCCGCTCGTCCTCGCGGCCGCGTCGCTGCTTGATCGTCTCGGCGGCGAGGCGGCGGTGCTCCTCCGACAGCTCGCCGGCGGGCTGGCCGTCGAGGTCGAAGCGCTGCGTCTGCGTGCTGACCGCCTGCAGGTAGGCATCGGTCATCGTGTAGCGGCGCAGGAAGGCCGACAGCGTCTGCTTCGGGAACACGCCCGGGGCGCGCGCGTTGATGTCCTGCTGGATGCGCAGCTTCAGCGGCTTGGGTCGGCCGCCGAACAGCGCGGGGTAGAGCTCGCGCAGCTTCGCCGCGCAGGCCTTGACGCTCATTTCCGCGCCTTCCGCGCGGCGCGGCGCGGCTTCCGCGGCTTCTGCGGCCTCGGCCGGCAGTGCCGGCTCCTGGGCGGCCTCGGGCGGCTCGCCGGCGGGGGCGGGGGCCCCTGCCGACGACGCGTCGGGGACGCAAGCGTCCGCAGCGGGAGCCGGCTGCGGCGCGGCCGGGGCCTCGGGCGTCGGCAGGGAGGGGGTGTCGCCGCTGGCGGGGACGGTGTCGTCGTTCGGATTCATCGGTGGCAAGGGGCTCCGGATCGCGCCGCGGCAGATGCCGCGCCCCGCCCGGAAGCGTCATGGGGAATGCTGTTGGCCGCCATTCTGAGGCCTGCCGCCGCCGACCTCCCCCGACGGGGGATCCGCAGGGGATTTCCGGGCCCCGGATTCCTTTGCACCGGGGCCGCGACCGGCGACCGACACCCGGGGAAGGCCGCGCGCAAAGCGGTGTGCCCGCATATCCCTCCGGCATGCCTTGTTATGGTAGTCATCGGGATTTTCTGCTCTAAAGTGGGTCCGGCTGCCCGGGAACCCGCTTCCCGGGGCGGCAGCCAGAAGCGTTCATGACCCCCGTTCGCGGGGGTTCTTTTTTTCTGCGCTTCCCCGGCCGCGCCGCGCCGCGCCACAGGAGAGGCGCTTGCGCCGGCGACTGCCGCCGGCGCCCGGCTGCGGTCCGGCAGGTCCGGCGACATGCCCGATACCTGCCCGGCGCCCGCGCAAGCTGCGAAACTCGCGGTCCCGGCGCCCTCGTCGAGGGCGGACCGCGCGGGCGTGACAGTCGCCGTGCCCGCGGCCCGTTCCGCACGGGCCGGCACGCCGCGCGAACTGAAACTGACAGGACGAATGCCGCACGGCGCCTCCGGGAGGGGACGGCGCCGCAGCGGTGCAGGGCCTGGCGCTCGACTCCGGCAAGGAGCCGGCATCGGCGCCGGCGGGCAGGGGCGCCGGCCGGGCGCGACGGTGGCCGGCACGAGGCCGCGCGACAACAGCCAAGAGGAGAAAGATTGCATGGCGGAAGAGGGGTGGAGGAGTGCGTTCTCGTTCATGGGCGCGGTGATGCCGTGGCCGCCGCAGCCCGATGCGCTGATGCTGGTGTCGCTGGCGCTGATCGCGGGGGCGCTGCTCGGGGAGGCGGTGTTCCGCGGCGCCGGCCTGCCGCGCGTGGTCGGCTACTCGCTCGCCGGCCTCGGCATCTCGGCGCTCGGCCTGGGCATTCCCTACGGTGCGCCGGGCGGCACGCTGCGGCTCGTGATCGATCTCGCGCTGGCGCTGCTGCTGTTCGAGCTCGGCGCGCGCGTGCGCCTGCTCTGGCTGCGCACCAACCCCTTCCTGCTCGTCACGAGCCTGGTGGAGTCGCTGCTGAGCTTCGTCGCGGTCTACCTCGTCGCGCGCTGGCTCGGCACGAGCCCGGTGGCGGCGACCGCGCTGGCGGTGCTGTCGGTGCCGGCCTCGCCGGCGGTGATCTCGCGCGTCGCGTCCGAGCTGCGAGCCGCGGGGCAGGTCACCGAGCGCATCGCGGTGCTCGCCGCGCTCAACACGCTCTACGGCGTGATGGCCGCCCGCGTGCTGCTCGGCTGGCTCCATCTCGACCACGGCGAGAACCCGGTGCGCGCGGTGCTCGAGCCGCTCTACGTGTTCGCCGTCTCGGGGCTGCTGGCCGGCGGCCTCGCCTACGCGGTGGCGCGCGTCGCGCGCAAGCTCGACCTGCGCAACGAGAACTCGACGCTGCTGCTGCTCGGCCTGGTCGCCTTCGCGCTCACGCTCACGCAGATGTTCGGCGGCTCGACGCTGCTGGTGCCGCTGATGGCGGGGCTGTGGCTGCGCAACACCACCGACCGGCCCTGGGTCTGGCCGCGCCACTTCGGCACCGCCGGCGGCGTGCTGGTGCTGATGCTGTTCGTGATCGTCGGCTCGACCTGGTCGCTCGACGGGTTGATGGCCGGCGGTCTGCTGGCGCTCGCCGCGATGCTCGCGCGCCTGCTGGCCAAGGGGCTCGCGGTGTTCGCGCTCGGCTGGGCCAGCGGCCAGTCGCCGCGCCAGGGGCTGAGCCTGGGCCTGGCGCTCACGCCGCTGTCGGCCACGGCGCTGGTGATGCTCTCGGACATGCAGGCCGCGCATGCCGGCTTCGCCGCGCAGATCGCGCCGGCGGTGCTCAGCGCGATCGCAGTGATGGAACTCGTCGGCGCGCTGGCGGTGCAGGGCGCCTTGCGGCTCGCGGGCGAAGTCTCGCCCCGGCGCGAATGAACCAGGGAGGGCGGCGATGAGCCTCGAAGCGTTTTCCGTGTCCCGGCCGCTGACGCTCGGCGTCGAGCTGGAACTGCAGATCGTCAACACGCACGACTACGACCTGTCGCCGAGCGCGGCCGACCTGCTGCGCCTGATGGCGCGGCGCAAGATCCCCGGCGACGTGAAGCCGGAGATGACCGACAGCATGATCGAGCTGTCCACCGGCGTCTGCGAGAACCACGCCGACGCGCTGGAGCAGCTCACCCGCATCCGCGAGGCGCTGCTCGACTGCGCCCAGCGCCTCAACGTCGGGTTGTGCGGCGGCGGCACGCATCCCTTCCAGGACTGGAGCGAGCGTCGCATCTACAACGCGCCGCGCTTCCACATGCTGTCGGACCTCTACGGCTACCTGTCCAAGCAGTTCACGATCTTCGGCCAGCATGTCCACGTCGGCTGCCCCGGCCCGGACGAGGCGCTGGTGCTGCTGCACGGGCTGTCGCGCTACATCGCGCACTTCATCGCGCTGTCGGCCTCCAGCCCCTACGTGCAGGGCACCGACACCGGCTTCCACTCGGCGCGCCTCAACAGCGTGTTCGCCTTCCCGCTGTCGGGCCGCGCGCCCTTCGTGCTGACCTGGGACGATTTCGGCAAGTTCTTCGACAAGATGACGCGCACCGGTGTCGTGCAGAGCATGAAGGACTTCTACTGGGACATCCGCCCGAAGCCCGAGTTCGGCACGATCGAGGTGCGCGTGCTCGACACGCCGCTCACCATCGAGAAGGCCGCGGCGCTCGCCGCCTACATACAGTGCGTGTCGCGCTACCTGATCGAGGAGCGGCCCTTCGCGCTGAGCGAGGACGACTACCTCGTCTACACCTTCAACCGCTTCCAGGCCTGCCGCTTCGGCGTCGAGGGCACCTTCGTCGATCCGCAGACCGGCGAGCACCGCACGCTGCACGAGGACATCGTGGCGACGATGGCGCGGCTCGCGCCGCACGCCGAGGCGCTCGGCGCGCTGCCGGCGCTGCAACTGCTTGCCGGCGAGCTCGAGGGCTGCGGCAACGACGCGACCTGGATCCGGCAACTGCAGTCGCGCGAGCGGCTGCTGCCGGAGGTGGTGCGCCAGCAGTGCCTGCGCTTTGCCGGCGCGGTGCGCTGAGCCGGGCCCGCGGCGGCCGGCACGCGAAATGCCGGTCTTCTCCGATCAGCGAAAGGAGCCGGCCATGAGCGAGAACGAGCTGCCCGACGACGCGCGCATCGACGTCGACATCGACGACGAGCCCGCGCTGGGGCGCTGGGCGCAGCGCCTCGGCACCGACCCCGCGCGGCTGCGCGCCGCGCTCGCGGCGGTCGGCCCGGAAGTCCGCCGGCTGCGGGACTTTCTGGCCGGTGCGCCCCAGAGCAGCGCGCTGCTGCCCGACGGGGACCCGCACGACGCCAACGGCCCCGCCGGCCCGCCGCACTACGACATCCACAAGGAGGCGTCCTGAGCGGCTCCGTCCCTGCAACACCTCCCCCCGGGCGTGGCGCGCCATGAAGAGGCTCCTCGTCTTCCGATCCGGGCTCCTGCCCCCGTCCGAGACCTTCATCCGCGAGCAGGCGCTCGCGCTGCGGCAGTGGCGGCCGCTGCTGCTCGGGCTCGAGCGGCTCGACGACGGGCTGCCGCTCGACGGGCTGGAGTGGCGCTGCGTCGATCCGCCGCAGCTGAAGTCCTGGAAGCGGCGGCTGGCCTCGCGGCTGCTGCGCCTCGGCGCGCCGCAGCGCCGTTTCCTGAACGAGCTGCGCGCCAGCGGCGCGCGGCTGCTGCACGTGCATTTCGGCGTCGACGCGGTGAAGTTCTGGCCGGTGGCCCGCGCGCTGCGCCTGCCGGTGCTCGTCACGCTGCACGGCTACGACATCCAGATCCACCCGCAGTGGTGGGAGGACGGCCACGGCGGCGACGCGATGCGCGACTACCCGGCACGGTTGCGCGCGATGGCGCGCTCGGACCGGGTGCGCTTCCTGGCGGTGTCCGAGGCGATCCGCGAGCGCGCGCTCGAGTGGGGGTTGCCGGCGCACAAGCTGCAGGTGTCCTACATCGGCGTGGACACGCGCCGTTTCGCCCCGGGCGGGCAGCCGGTGGCGCAGCGCCCGCCGCGCCTGCTCTTTGTCGGCCGGCTGGTGGAGAAGAAGGGCTGCGAGGTGCTGATCCGCGCGCTGGCGCAGCTGCGCGCGCGGGTGCCGCAGGCGGAGCTGGCCGTCATCGGCGACGGGCCGCTGCGCCCGGCGCTCGAGCAACTCGCCGCGGCCCTGTGCCCCGGCGGCGTGCATTTCCTCGGGCGCCAGCCGCCGCAGCGCGTGCGCGCCGAGCTCGACCTCGCCCGGGTCTTCTGCCTGCCCAGCCTGCGCGCGGCCAGCGGCGATGCCGAAGGCCTGGGCATCGTGATCCTGGAGGCCCAGGCCTGCGGCGTGCCGGTGCTCACCTCGGCCTGCGGCGGCGCCCGGGAGGCGATCGAGCATGGCGTGAGCGGCTTGCGCCATGCCGAGGGCGACGTGCAGGGGCTGGCCGAGGGGCTGCTGCGGCTGCTGCAGGACGACGCGCTGGCCGACGCCTTCTCGCGCGCGGCGCGGCAGCGCATGGTCGAGCGCTTCGACCTGGCCGACTGCAGCCGGCGCCTCGAGCGCATCTACGACGAGGTCGCCGAGGCCTCGTCGCGGCCGCCGCGCGGCCTCGGGCGGCTCGAGGCCGGGCTGCGCTGAGGCGGACTGAGGCGGGCTGCCGGTCTCAGCCCGCCGTGCCGGCGGCCGGCCGCAGCCAGTCGACCCCGGCGGGCCGCCCCGGCAGCTCGAGCCGCGCCACCTGCGGCGCCATGCGGCTGATCGCTCGCCCGCCCCGCAGCACCAGCAGGCGCGGTGCGCGCACGCGGATCGCCTCCACCGGGTCGCGCGCCTGCAGCAGCACGAGGTCGGCGCGGCAGCCGACCCCGAGCCCGTAGCCCTCGAGCCCGAGGATCGCCGCCGGCGTCGTCGTCACCGCGTCGAAGCACTGGCGCATCGCCGCCTGCGAGGTCATCTGCGCGACGTGCAGCCCCATGTGCGCGACCTCCAGCATGTCGCCCGAACCCATGCCGTACCAGGGGTCCATCACGCAGTCGTGGCCGAAGGCCACCGGCACGCCCGCGGCGAGCAGCTCGGGCACGCGCGTCATGCCGCGGCGCTTCGGATACGTGTCGTGGCGGCCCTGCAGCGTGATGTTGATCAGCGGGTTGGCGATCGCGGCCACGCCCGACTCGCGCATCAGCGGCAGCAGCTTGGACACGTAGTAGTTGTCCATGCTGTGCATCGAGGTCAGGTGCGAGCCGGCCACGCGGCCGTGCAGGCCGAGGCGCTGCGTCTCGGCGGCGAGCGTCTCGATGTGCCGGCTCAGCGGGTCGTCGCTCTCGTCGCAGTGCATGTCCACGCGCAAGCCCCGCTCCGCGGCGAGCTCGCACAGCAGCCGCACCGACGCGGCGCCGTGTTCAGCCGTCCGCTCGAAGTGCGGGATGCCGCCGACCACGTCGACGCCCATGTCGAGCGCGCGCTTCAGGTTCTCGAAGGCGCCCGGTGCACGCAGCACGCCGTCCTGCGGGAAGGCGACGAGCTGCAGGTCCAGGTAGGGCTTCACGCGCTCCTTCACGTGCAGCAGCGCCTCCACCGCGAGCAGGCGCGGGTCGCACACGTCGACATGGCTGCGGATCGCCAGCAGCCCCTTGGCCACCGCCCAGTCGCAGTAGGCCATCGCGCGCTCGACGATCGCGTCCTGCGCCAGCAGCGGCTTCAGTTCGCCCCACAGCGCGATGCCCTCGAGCAGCGTGCCGCTCTGGTTCACGCGCGGCAGGCCGTAGGAGAGCGTCGAGTCCATGTGGAAGTGCGGGTCGACGAAGGGCGGCGTGACGAGCAGGCCGGCGGCGTCGATCTCCTCGGCAGCGGAGGCGGGCAGCGCGGGGCCGAGGGCGGCGATGCGGCCGCCGGCGATCGCGATGTCGATGCCACTGCGGCCGTCGGGCAGCGTGCAGCGGCGCAGGATCAGGTCGGGTGCGGGCATGGGGCGGGCCTTTGCATGGACGGTGGAAGCGAGCATGCCGGCGGTGGTGGAAGGCTGCAAGCGCCGGGCGGTCGTTTCGGCGGCCGGCCTTTTCTTGATGTGTCTCAAGAGGGGGGCATCCGGGAGCAGGCCCTCGCCCCAGGACGGTGCGCCGCGCGCCGGCACCCATTTATCCTCCTGAAAGCCTCCGGTATTTCGTGGTGTGCAATGTCCTCACGCTGGTTCCTCGTCGCGGTGCTGTCTCGGCTTTTGGCGCTTGCAGCCTTCCTGCTGGGCGCGGCGGTCCTGTTCGGCTGGGTGGTGGATCACCGCGGGCTCAAGGCGCCGCTGGAGAGCTTCCCGGCGATGAAGGCCAACACCGCGCTGGCCCTCGTGCTCGCGGGCGCGATGTGCGTCGCCACCGGGCCGGCCCTGCGCGCGCGCCGGCTGGGGCAGGCGAGCGCGCTGCTGCTGCTGCTGGTGGCGCTGCCGCAGGCGGTGCAGGGCCTGTGGGAGGTCGACCTGGGCGTCGACCAGCTGCTGTTCCGCGACGACACCGGCTTCGGGCCCCCCGGGCGCATGCCGCTGGCGACGGCCTACGGTTTCATCGCGCTCGCATGCGCGCGCCTGCTGCTCGACGGCCCCAGCAGGGAGATGCGACTGTGCGGCGTGGCGCTGTCCGTCGCCTCGGTGCTGGCCGCCTCGGCGATCGGCATCGCCTACGTCGACTGGGTGTTCAGCCGCGACGGCCTGCCGATCCTTTTCTCGATGGCGCCCCACACCGCCCTCGGCACGCTGCTGATCGCCTGGGCCCTGGTGGCGGCCTATGTCCGGCGGGCGCTGGACGAACTGGTGAGTCCCTCGCGCCTGGTGGTGCTCGGCTGCGCCGCGCTGGCGGCGGTGCTCGCCTGCGCGAACTGGGGCTACGTCACTTGGAGGGACTACACCGACACGCGAGGGGAGGCCACCGCCTGGTCGCGAAATCTGGTGCGGGTGCTGAACGAGCATGTCCGCCGCAGCCTCGACACCCCTGCCTTCGTGCTGGCCCATCTCGAGAGCGAGATCGCCGAGAGGAAGCTGCTGCCCGTGGCCCGCTCGCGCGAGGGCTGGGAGGCGCTGCGGGCCATCGCCTCGCAGTCCCCGCAGATCGGCGGCATCGCGTTGCTGGACCGCGAGGGCGAGCTGCTGCTGCTGTCGACCCGCTTCCCCTCGCCCGGTGGCAACTTCGCCTTCCGCGAATACTTCCAGGCCCATGCCGCCGGCGCGCCGCTCCACATCGGCCCGATGATCCTGTCGCCCGCCGCGCCGGGGCCCGTCTTCACCTACAGCCGCCGCCTCGAGGATGAGCAGGGGCGCTTCGCCGGGGTGCTGATGGCGGTGATGGCGGTCGACTACTACCGGGCCTTCTTCGAGTCGCTCGACCTGCCTCCGGGTTCGGTGGTGGGGCTGCTGACGACGGGCGGCCGCTACCTGGTGCGCGAGCCGATGAACGAGGCCGCGCTGAGCCTGGACCTGTCGCGCCATCCGCTGTTCGTGCGGTACAGCCAGGGGCAGCCGCGGGGCACCTTCGTCGCCCCCTCGCCGGTGGACGGCAGGAACCGCCTGGTTTCCTTCGAGCGCGAGGACGGGTTAGGCTTCATCGTGATGGCGAGCCTGGACATGCACGAGGTGACGGCCGCGTTCGAGCGCCGCACCGTCGGCACCGTGACGATCCTGATGCTGGTGCTGGCCATGCTCGGGGGCGGAGCCCTGCTGCAGTTGCGCGCGATCGAGCGCGAGGAGGCGCAGCAGGCCTTCGTTGCCGGCGTGCTCGACTCGATCGTGCATCACATCGCGATCCTCGACCGGCAGGGGCGCATCGTGCGCACGAACCGGGCCTGGAGCGGCCATGCCGTCCGCAACGGGGCGCGGGAGGACGCCTTCCTCGGCGAGAACTATCTCGCCGTCTGCCGCTCGGTGTCGGGGCCCGACGCGGCGGAAGCTGCGGCGGTGGCCGCGGGCATCGAGGCGGTCATGGCGGGGACGCAGCCGGAGTTCGTGCACCCCTACCGCTGCGACGGCCCGGGCGGCGGGCGCTGGTTCAACCTGCGCGTGACGCCGCTCGCCGGGGGCGAGGGCGCGGTGGTGGTCAGCCACGAGGACATCACGGCGATGAAGCAGGCCGAGGAGGCGGTGCGGCGGCTGGCGCAGACCGATCCGCTGACCGGCCTCGCGAACCGGCGTGCCTTCTCCGAGCGCGCCGAGCGCGAGTGCGCACGCGCCGGGCGCCACGACACCCCCTTGAGCGTGATCTCGCTCGACCTCGACCACTTCAAGCGCGTCAACGACACGCACGGCCACGACGCGGGAGACAAGGTGCTGGTCGCGTTCGCGGGCATCCTGCAGGCCGCGTGCCGTGTCGGCGACCTCGTCGCGCGCTTCGGCGGCGAGGAGTTCGTGATCCTGCTGCCCGACACCGGCCTCGCCGGGGCCCGGCTGCTGGCGGAGCGCATCCGCCGGGAGGTGGCGCAGGCGGCGGTGCGCTGCGGCGACGCGATGGTGCACATCACCGTCAGCGGCGGCGTCGCGCAGCACGCGCCGGGGCGCGAGACGCTGCACGAGCTGCTGGCGCGCTCGGACGCGGCGCTCTACGCGGCCAAGGAGGGCGGACGCAACCGCATCCTCGAGTCCGCGCCGCTGGCGGTCGGTCTGGCCGCTCCAGGCGGGCCGGACGCCCCGGCCGCCGCCGGGGGCGCGATGCAGGCAGCCGCCTGAGACAGGCGCCCGCGACACGCGCGGAAGAAGGGGGGGCGGCGCGTGCGGCGGCCTTCAGCGCGTGCCGAACATCCGGTCGCCCGCGTCGCCGAGCCCGGGCACGATGTAGCCGTGCTCGTCGAGCCGCTCGTCGAGCGAGGCGGTGAAGACGGGCACGTCCGGATGCTCGCGCGCGAGCTTGGCCACGCCCTCGGGCGCGGCCAGCAGGCACACGAGCTTGAGCGCCTGCACGCCGCACTCCTTGAGCCGGTCGAGCGCCGCCACCGCCGAGTTGCCGGTGGCGAGCATCGGGTCGACCACGATCACGTCGCGCTCGGCGATGTCCTCGGGCACCTTGAAGTAGTACTCCACCGGCTCGAGCGTCTCGGGGTCGCGGTACAGGCCGATGTGGCCGACGCGCGCCGCCGGCAGCAGCTCGAGCATGCCGTCGAGCATGCCGTTGCCCGCGCGCAGGATCGAAACGAAGCACAGCTTCTTGCCGCTGATCACCGGCGAGCGCATCGTCGCCACCGGCGTGCGGATCTCGATCGGCTCGGTCGGCAGGTCCTGCGTCGCCTCGTAGGCGAGCATCTGCGTCGTCTCCTTCAGCAGCCGCCGGAAGTTCTCGGTGGCGGTGTCCTCGCTGCGCAGGTAGGTGAGCTTGTGCTGCACCAGCGGGTGCTGCACGACGGTCAGGGTCGGGAAGTCGGAGTGCATCGCGGGGCCTCGCTGCGGTGGGGTCGTCGGGGGCGGTGTCAGAACACGGTGCCGTCGCTCGCGATGCGCACCGGCGGCCCACCCCCGGGCCGGCGCTCGGCGGCGATGCGCCGCCCGGCCGCCCAGGTGCCGCCCTCGAGCACGCGCGCCAGCGGAAACGCGTCGGCGCTCACGCCGAGCTCGGCGCGCACCGCGTCGGCGAGCTCGTCGAGCGCCGCGACGGTGAGCGCGCGCCACTCGACCACGCCCGGGTGGTCCACCGTCAGCGGCTGCGTGAGGAAGGCCGGGTCGCGCGGCGCGAGCAGCCCGGTGTCGAGCAGCAGGCCGCCGTTGCGGTACTCGGGCAGGCCGGTGAGCGCATCGAGCCCCGTGACGACGAGGCCCGCGTCCTCCAGCGGCTCGAGCAGCGAGTAGCTCAGCCACTGCGTCAGCTTGTGCAGCGGCAGCAGCCCGCTGCGCGTCGCCGGGCTGGTCCAGCAGTCGCCCAGCGGCACGCCGGCCATCGAGATGCGGCTGGCCCACACCGGCCCGAGCGCGCGCAGCAGCGTCGCGAGCACGAAACCGGCCTCGATGCGGTTCTCGCTCGCATGGGCCTTCAGGTAGTCCAGCAGGTTGCCCAAGCGCGCCGGCGAGCCGAACACCGCCGGCGTCGCCGCCGCCACGGCGCCGAGCCGCGCTAGCAGCGCGCTGCGGCCCTCGAGGCCGACGAGCGGGTTGTCGCCCGAGACCTGGAAGGCGGCGCCGATCACGGCGGGCTTGATGCGCGCGAGCGCCGTGGCATCGCTGCGCAGCGGCTGCGCCGGGTCGGCCGAGAAGGCGCCGCTCTCGAACAGCGCGAGGCTCGCGACGCCGAGCCCCTCCGAGCGCGCGAGCGTCTGGCCGCTGGCCGCGTCGCGGAAGCGCCAGTCGGGGCCGGCGCCGGCGTCGAGCAGCACGCTCGGGATCACGAGGTCGATGCGCACCCGCGCGCGCTCCTCGCGCTGCGCCTCGCCCTGCAGCCCGGCGCGAGCGGCCAGCAGCGACCAGCGGTCCACGCCGCCGGCCTCGAAGTGGCGCCAGCGGCTGTGGTAGGGCACCTGCAGGTCGGGATAGCGCGCGCGGATCGTCTCGGCGACGTAGGCCGCGGTCGGCGCGAGCTGCTCGGGCTGCCAGCGGAAGTGCTGCGAGCGGCCGGCCTGGGCGCGCGCCATCACCTCCTGGCAGTGGCGGCGCACCGCGGCGGCGCTCAGCAGCGCGGCGGCGGGATGGTCGTCGGGCACCGGCGTGTGCCAGCCGACGGGCTTGGTCGCGCGCACCATCATGCCTCCAGCGCGCGGCCCTTCGGGACCGCCAGTTCGCTCGCGTCGGGCGTCCAGCTCGAGAAGTAGCCGGCCGCCTTCTTCGCGTCCATCTCGACCTTCGCATCGGCGGGGATCAGCGCGTCGGGGATCGGCACGCGCTCGACCACCTCGATGCCCTGCGCGGTCAGCGCGCCGTGCTTCATGTTGCTCATCGACGCCCAGCGGTCGATGCGCTTGATGCCGAGCCAGTGGAACACGTCGGGCATCAGCTCCTGGAAGCGCATGTCCTGCACGCCGGCGACGCACTCGGTGCGCTCGAAGTAGGTCTCGGCGCGGTCGCCGCCGGGCTGGCGCTTGCGCGCGTTGTAGACGAGGAATTTCGTGACCTCGCCGAGCGCGCGGCCTTCCTTGCGGTTGTAGACCACGAGGCCGACGCCGCCCTGCTGCGCCATCTCGATGCAGACCTCGATGCCGTGCGCGAGGTAGGGGCGGCAGGTGCAGATGTCCGAGCCGAACACGTCGGAGCCGTTGCACTCGTCGTGCAGCCGGCAGGCGATCCTCGTCTCGGGCTTGCCGAGCTTGCCCACGTCGCCGAAGAAGTACAGGGTCATGCCGCCGATCGGCGGCAGGAACACCTTCAGGTCGGGCCGCGTGACGAGCTCGGGGAACATGCCCGCGGTCTGCTCGAACAGCGCGCGGCGCAGCGTGCTCTCCTTGATGCCAAAGCGGTGCGCGATGCCGGGCAGCCACCACACCGGGTCGACCGCGGCCTTCGTGACCTTCACGTCGCCGCTCGCTGTCAGGATGTCGCCGTCGGGCTGCAGTCGCCCCGCGGCGATCGCGGCGACGAGCTCGGGCATGTTGATGTGCGCGCGGGTGATGGCGATGGTCGGGCGGATGTCCGCGCCGGCGGCAATCTGTTCGGCAAAAGCGTGCGCCACCAGATGTCCCCAGGGATCGAGCGAGACGATGCGCTCGGGGTCGGCCCACTGCGGATGCGGCCCGATCCCGGCCGCGGGCGCGGTGTTGGTCAGGTCGGGCTTGTGGTCGCGCTGCAGCGCGCCGGCCGCCACCGCCAGCGCGCGATAGACGGCATAGGCGCCCGAATGCGTGCCGATCGCGTTGCGCTGCGCCGGGTTGGTGAGGCTGGCGATCACCGGGCCGCGCTCGCCGGCCTGCGCCGCCCCCCAGCGGATGCCGTGTCCGGTGAAGCCGCTGAGCTTCTTGGGGTGCGAGGTCAGGACGATGTGGCTGGACATGGGGCGCCTCCGGTGCGTTCGTTGTAGAGACTGCAAGACGACATGGAAGAGATTACGCAAGAGGGGTGCCAGAGCGGGGCCTCAGCCGAGGGGGTGTTTTCCCGGGGCGCTGCACTGCGATGGGGCAGCGCCGGCAGCAGGGGCGCAGGGGGGGCTTGAAAAAGCCGCAGGCCGCCTCCATGTCGCCCAGCAGCGCCCGGCACGGGCGGCTTTCTCCTGACACGAACCACCACAGACCCGATTCCATGGAAAAGCAGACGCTCCACTTTCAGGCCGAAGTCCAGCAGATCCTGCATCTCGTCACGCACTCGCTGTACTCGAACAAGGAGATCTTCCTGCGCGAGCTGGTGTCCAACGCATCGGACGCCTGCGACAAGCTGCGCTTCGAGGCGCTGAACCACCCCGGCTACTACGAGGACCAGCCCGAGCTCGAGGTGCGCATCAGCTTCGACGCCGAGGCGAAGACGATCACCATCAGCGACAACGGCATCGGCCTGTCGGCGGAAGAAGCGGTGTCGCACCTGGGCACGATCGCCAAGAGCGGCACGCGCGAGTTCATGGCGAAGATGTCCGGCGACCAGAAGAAGGACGCCAACCTGATCGGCCAGTTCGGCGTCGGCTTCTACTCGGGCTTCATCGTTGCCGACCGCATCACGGTCGAGTCGCGCCGCGCGGGCCTCGCGCCCGAGGAGGGCGTGCGCTGGAGCAGCACCGGCACCGGCGACTTCGAGGTCGAGACGATCCGGCGCGAGAAGCGCGGCACCGACGTGATCCTGCACCTGCGCGAGGGCGAGGAGGAGTTCCTCAAGACCTGGAAGATCAAGTCCGTCGTCGGCAAGTACTCCGACCACATCAGCCTGCCGATCCGCATGCGCAAGGAGGAGTGGGACACGGACAAGGGCGAGTACGTCCTGAAGGACGAGTGGGAGACGGTCAACAAGGCAGCGGCCTTGTGGACGCGCAGCAAGGCCGATGTGACGGACGCCGAGTACAAGTCCTTCTACGAGCAGCTCAGCTACGACACCACGCCGCCGCTCGCCTACACGCACAACCGCGTCGAGGGCCGCACCGAGTACACGCAGCTGCTCTACATCCCGGCCAAGGCGCCGTTCGACCTGTGGAACCGCGACAAGCGCGGCGGCGTCAAGCTCTACGTCAAGCGCGTCTTCATCATGGACGACGCCGAGGCGCTGATGCCGGTCTACCTGCGCTTCGTCAAGGGCGTGATCGACTCGGCCGACCTGCCGCTGAACGTCTCGCGCGAACTGCTGCAGGAAAGCCGCGACGTGAAGGCGATCCGCGAGGGCTCCACGAAGCGCGTGCTGTCGATGCTCGAGGAGCTGGCCCACAGCGAGGACGCGGCGCAGAAGGAGAAGTACGCCGCGTTCTGGCGCGAGTTCGGCGCGGTGCTCAAGGAGGGCATCGGCGAGGACAACGCCAACCGCGAGCGAATCGCCAAGCTGCTGCGCTTCGCGTCGACGCACGCCGACGAAGGCGTGTCCTTCGCCGACTACGTCTCGCGCATGAAGGAGGGCCAGGAGGCGATCTACTACATCACTGCCGACACGCTCGCCGCCGCGAAGAACAGCCCGCAGCTCGAGATCTTCCGCAAGAAGGGCATCGAGGTGCTGCTGCTGACTGACCGCGTCGACGAGTGGATGCTCAGCCACCTCTACGAGTTCGAGGACAAGCCGCTGCAGAGCGTGGCCAAGGGCTCGGTCGACCTCGGCAAGCTGCAGGACGAGGAGGAGAAGAAGAAGGCGGAGGAAGCGGCCGAGGAGTTCAAGCCGGTGCTCGAGCGCCTGAAGGAGACGCTGAAGAACCGCGCGAAGGACGTGCGCGTGACGACCCGCCTTGTCGACTCACCCGCCTGCCTGGTGGTCGAGGAGGGCGACATGAGCGGGCACCTCGCGCGGCTGCTGAAGCAGGCCGGCCAGTCCGCGCCGGCAGCGAAGCCGGTGCTGGAGGTCAACGCAGAGCACGCGCTGCTCAAGCGGCTGGGCAGCAGCGAGCGCTTCGACGACCTTGCGCACATCCTGTTCGACCAGGCGCTGCTCGCCGAGGGCGGGCAGCTCGAGGACCCGGCCGCCTACGTGCGGCGCGTCAACGGCCTGCTGACGGCCTGAGCGGGCGCGGCCGGGAAATGAGGAAGCCGCCCGCGGGCGGCTTTTTCATGCGCCCGCGGCAACCGCGCCTTCACGCGACGAGCGCCGGCTCCTGCATCGCCTCGAGCTGCTCGCGCATCTGCTGCACCTGCTCGCTCCAGTAGGCGCTGGTGCCGAAGAAGGGGAAGGCGGCGGGGAAGGCCGGGTCGTCCCAGCGCTGCGCGAGCCAGGCGCTGTGGTGGATCTGGCGCAGCGTGCGCAGCGGCTCGACGAGGCGCAGCTCGCGGCGGTCGAACTCGGCGAAGTCCTCGTAGCCGGCCAGCAACTCGGCGAGCTGCGCCTGGCGCTCGCGGCGATCCCCCGACAGCAGCATCCACAGGTCCTGCACCGCCGGGCCGTTGCGCGCGTCGTCGAGGTCGACGAAGTGCGGGCCCGCCTCGGTCCACAGCACGTTGCCGGGGTGGCAGTCGCCGTGCAGGCGCAGCGTCGCGACGCCGGCGGCCTCGTCGAAGGCGCGCCGCGCCGCGTCGAGCGCCGCATCCACGACCGCGCGCCACGCGCTGGCGACATCCGGGGCCACCGCCTGGTGCGCCACCAGCCAGTCGCGCGCCGTCTCGCCGAGCGTCGCCGGCGTCAGCGCCGGGCGCTGCGCGAAGGGCCGGTGCGCGCCTACCAGGTGAATGCGGCCGAGGAAGCGGCCGATCCACTCCAGCGTCAGCGGCAGCTCCAGCTCGGGCGCGCGCCCGCCCTGGCGCGGCGAGACCGCGAAGCGGAAGTCCGCATGGTGCGCCAGCGTTCCGCGCGAGCCGTCCGGCAGCGGCAGCACGAGCGGCGCGACCACCGGGATCTCGGCGGCGGCGAGCTCCTGCGCGAAGGCGTGCTCCTCGAGGATCTGCGCGTCGCTCCAGCGCTGCGGGCGGTAGAACTTCGCCACCACCACGCGCCCGTCCTCGAGCCAGACCTGGAAGACGCGGTTCTCGTAGGAGTTCAGCTGCAGCAACCGCCCGTCGCCGCGCAGGCCGACGCTGTCGAGCGCGTCGAGCACGGTGTCCGGCGTCAGTCGGGCGTAGGGGTGGGGGTCGGGAGAGGAGAGGCTCGGTTCCATGAGCCATCGTAGCCGCAGGCGCCGCCCGGGGAGGGGCGCCCTTCGGCGAGCGGGGGGATGGGCGCTATTCGCGCGGCCGGCCGCCGTCCTGGCGGAGCAGCCGGGCCTGCATCCCGGCCATCGTCTCCATCAGCTCCGCGAGGCGGCGCGCGTTGCGCTTGAACTGGTAGTCCACCTCGGCGGCCTGGTCCTCGAACAGCGCCTCGACGTGGGTGGCGAAGGTGTCGGGCGGCAGCGTCAGGTAGGCCTCCGCCTCCGAGCCGTCGCGCACCACCTCGGCGCCGGCATTGCGCGCGATCCTCAGCATCGCGGTGTTCTCGGTCAGCGCGTGGATGTAGAGCGTCTCGATGTGGCGGTTGCGCGCGTGCATCACCGCATGGTCGAAGAGCCGTGCGCCGAAGCCGCGGCCGCGCGCCTTCTCGAGCACCGAGACGCCGAACTCGGCGCGCGTCGCCGGCATGCCGGACGCGCCGGGCTCCTCGTAGGCGAGATGGGCCATCGCGATCAGCTCGAGCTTGCGGTTGAAGATGCCGAACAGCTCGTCGCGCTCGAAATCGAGCGCCTGCACGTAGCGCTCGATCTGCGCGTCCTTGGCGGGATGGCCGAAGCGCAGGTAGCGGTCGCGGATGTCGAGTGCGAGCAGGTGCGCGAGGATGCGGCCGCGGTGCCGCGGCGCGAGTGAGCGGATCGGCACCCACGAATGGCGCGACGCCGCGCTGCCGGAAGGAGAGTCCGGGTGGGGCGATCGGGGAGTCGGTACGCTGGAGCCCATGGCGGTGTCCTGGATCTAGGGTTTTCCCTAGTGTAGTCGCATCGAGGCCGGGGCCGCCATGCCGGCCGTCAAGGCGGCACTGCGTCGGGCGACAAGTCCCTGTCCGATGCTGCGGTTCTCTTGCGGCCTTGTGGCGACAGGGCCGCGCTGCTACACTCGCCGGCTTTCCCGTTCCTGGCTCGGGAGAGATCGTGGCGTGCGGGGGGTTCTCCCCGGGCGCGACTTGCACGACAAACAAGGGCGGCGTTTGCGCTGCCCTGCCGTCACCTAAGAGGCCGCCCGATTCCAAGAAGCGGCGCCGACCGTGGCAGCACAGCCAGGCCAATCCAACTCGGAGCAGTTATGAAGACCTTCAGCGCCAAGCCGGCCGAAGTGAAGCACGAGTGGTTTGTGATTGACGCAACCGACAAGGTTCTCGGACGGGTCGCCAGCGAAGTGGCCCTCCGTCTGCGCGGCAAGCACAAGGCCATCTACACGCCTCACGTCGACACGGGTGATTTCATCGTCATCGTCAACGCAGACAAGATCCGCGTCACCGGCAACAAGGCCGAACAAAAGGTGTACTACCGCCACTCGGGCTTCCCCGGCGGCATCTACGGCACCAAGTTCAAGGACATGCAGGCCAAGCATCCCGGCCGCGCCATCGAGAAGGCCGTCAAGGGCATGCTGCCCAAGGGTCCGCTCGGCTACGCGATGATCAAGAAGCTGAAGGTGTACGCCGGTGCGACGCACCCGCACACCGCGCAGCAGCCCAAAGCCCTCGAGATCTAAGGAACGGCCATGATCGGAAATTGGAACTACGGCACCGGCCGCCGCAAGTCTTCGGTGGCACGCGTCTTCATCAAGAAGGGCACCGGCCAGATCATCGTCAACGGCAAGCCCGTCGACGAGTACTTCGGCCGCCAGACCTCGATCATGATCGTGCGTCAGCCGCTGGCCCTGACCGGCAACGTCGAAGCCTTCGACATCAAGGTCAACGTGCACGGTGGTGGCGAGTCCGGCCAGGCCGGCGCAGTCCGCCACGGCGTGACCCGCGCGCTGATCGACTACGACGCGACGCTGAAGTCGGCACTGAGCCAGGCAGGCTTCGTGACCCGCGACGCCCGCGAAGTCGAGCGCAAGAAGGTCGGCCTGCACGGCGCCCGCCGCCGCAAGCAGTTCAGCAAGCGCTGATCGACCCCCGGGCAGGCCCTTTCCCGGACCTGCTTCGCCAGCAAGGCCGCCTTCGGGCGGCCTTTGTCTTGGCGTGCCTGCTTCTACAATCAACTATTTCCCATTCCGGAACCGGCGCCGCCCTCGCGGGCATGCCGGTTCGCCGTCTCGGAGAACGTCATGATCAAGGTCGGTATCGTCGGTGGCACGGGCTACACCGGGGTCGAGCTGCTGCGTCTGCTGTCGCAGCACCCGGACGTGCAGTTGCAGGCCATCACCTCGCGCAAGGAAGCCGGCATGCCGGTGGCTGACATGTACCCCAGCCTGCGCGGGCGCGTCGCGCTGAAGTTCGTCACGCCCGACGAGGCGCGTCTCGCGGACTGCGACGCGGTGTTCTTCGCCACGCCGCACGGCGTCGCGATGGCGCAGGCGCGCGAGCTGCTCGCCGCCGGGGTCAAGATCATCGACCTCGCCGCCGACTTCCGGCTGCAGGACACCGCGCAGTTCGAGAAGTGGTACGGCATGGCGCACGCCTGCCCCGAGCTGCTGCCCGAGGCCGCCTACGGCCTGCCCGAGCTCAACCGCGAGGCGATCCGCAAGGCGCGCATCATCGGCAACCCCGGCTGCTACCCGACCACGGTGCAGCTCGGCTTCGCGCCGCTGCTCAAGCAGCCCGGCCTCGTCGATGCCGCGCACCTGATCGCCAACTGCGTCTCGGGCGTGTCCGGCGCCGGCCGCAAGGCCGAGGTGCACACGCTGTTCTCCGAGGCGAGCGACACCTACAAGGCCTATGGCGTCAAGGGCCACCGCCACGGCCCCGAGATCAACGAGCAGCTGCGCCGCGTCGCCGGCACCGCCGCGGACGATGCGGGCATCTCCTGCCTGTTCGTGCCGCACCTCGCGCCGATGATCCGCGGCATGCACTCGACGCTCTACGCGCCGCTCACCGCCGCCGGCCAGGCGGCGGACCTGCAGGCGCTGTTCGAGGGCTTCTACCGCGACGAGCCCTTCGTCGACGTGCTGCCCCCCGGCTCGGCGCCGGAGACGCGCTCGGTGCGCGCCTCCAACATGGTGCGCATCGCGGTGCACAAGCCGACGCCCGACCTCGCGATGGTGCTGGTGGTGCAGGACAACCTGACCAAGGGCGCCTCGGGCCAGGCGGTGCAGTGCATGAACCTGATGTTTGGCCTGCCCGAGACCACCGGCCTGATGCAGATGCCCGTGCTGCCCTGAGCGGCGCGACGGACCGCCCGCCGTGCGCTGGAAGCTGCTGCGCCGCCGCCTGTCGATCAGCGCGCCGCGCATGATCGTGCGCCGGCAGCTGCCCTGGCCGCTGCGCTGGGCGGCGCTGGCCCTGATGCTCGGCTTCTCCGCGGCGCTGGCGCTGTGGGCCTTCGAGTTCGGGCGCGGCATCGCCGGGCTGGACCGCGGCGCCCGAGCCCAGCTCGCCGAGCTCGAGCAGCTGCGCGCGACGGTGGCCGAGCTGCGCGCCGAGCGCGAGCGCGCGCAGTCGATCGCCAACACCGCCGACAGCCTGCTGAAGGCCGAGCGGGTGGCGCAGGAGCGGCTCGCGGCGCAGGTGCGCGAGCTCGAAGGCCAGAACCAGTCGCTGCGCAGCGACCTCGCCTTCTTCGAGCAGCTGATGCCGGCAGGCGCCGCGGGCGGTGGCGCGCTGGCGGTGCGGCAGATCGAGGCGCGCGTCGTCGCCCCGGGGCAGCTGCAGTACCGGCTGCTGATGATGCAGAGCGGGCGCGCGCCGGCCGAGTTCAGCGGGCGCTACGAGCTCAGCCTCGCGGGGCAGCTCGACGGCAAGCCCTGGAGCTTCGCGATGCCCGGCGGCGCGCAGCTTCTTCAGGTCAAGCAGTACCGCCGCGTCGAAGGGACGTTCGAGTACCCCTCCCGCGCCGTGGTCAAATCCGTGCAGGTCCGGGTCACCGATCCGGCCGGGGCGGTGCGCGCCACGCAGACGCAGCGCCTGTGAGCGGCGGGGACCACCCCGCCCGGTGTCGTCGTTGAAGGAGAAGAAAGCATGTTCGGCAAGAAGAAGCAGCCCCCGATCCGCAGCCTGATCGGAGAAGGCACCCGCATCGAGGGCACGCTCGCGTTCGGCGAGGGCCTGCGCATCGACGGCGAGGTGGTCGGCGACGTCGTCGCGTCGGGGGAGGGCCCGAACGTGCTCGTGATCAGCGAGAAAGCCACCGTGCGCGGCAAGGTCAAGGCCGGGCATGTCATCATCAACGGCAACGTGATCGGGCCGGTCCATTCCGACGAGTTGCTGGAGATCCAGCCCAAGGCGCGCATCGTTGGCGACGTGAGCTATCAGGCGCTGGAGATGCACCAGGGCGCCACGATCCAGGGCGAGTTGCTGCCCTTGAGGGCCGAGGAGCGGCCCGCGCTCACCCTGGCTGCGACGAAGGCGGCCTGAGCCCTTCGCCTCGATCAGGAAACCCGCTTCAATCTTTGTTCAGTATCGTGCTGGATGGCCCCAGCCCCGAAGGAGTGACCCCATGAATGCAGTCGCGGAATCCATCCAGACCGAGATGCCCGCCCCGATCGTCTTCACCGACAGCGCCGCCAACAAGGTGAGCGAGCTGGTCGCCGAGGAAGGCAACCCCGAGCTGAAGCTGCGCGTGTTCGTGCAGGGCGGCGGCTGCTCCGGCTTCCAGTACGGCTTCACGTTCGACGAGATCGTCAACGAGGACGACACGCAGATGACGAAGAACGGCGTCACGCTGCTGATCGACGCGATGAGCCTGCAGTACCTCGTCGGCGCCGAGATCGACTACAAGGAAGACCTTGAGGGCGCGCAGTTCGTGATCAAGAACCCGAACGCGACCACCACCTGCGGCTGCGGCTCGAGCTTCTCGGTCTGAGTCCCCGCGCGGCATGCCGTGCCGCACGAAAGCGAAGCCGCCTGCGGGCGGCTTTTTTCATACCTGGGCGGGGAGCGCCCGCTGCTCAGCGCGGATAGAGCGCGCCGAGCACGCGCGCGCCGCGCGCACCGGTGACGTCCGGGCGGCCGGCCGGGCGGCGCAGCAGCAGTTCGCGCGCGAGCCAGGCGAAGGCGGCCGCCTCGACCTGCAGCGGCGGCAGCCCGCGCGTGTCAGAAGCGAGCACCGGCGTGCCGGGCAGCGCCGCGGCGAGGCGGCGCATCAGGTGGCCGTTGAGCGCGCCGCCGCCGCAGACGATCAGCTCGGCGCTGTCGGGCGCGTGGCGCCGCAGTTCCGCCGCGCAGCAGCGGGCGGTCAGCTCGGCGAGCGTGGCCTGCACGTCTTCAGGTGCCGTCCCCTCGAAGCCGGACAGGTGCTCAGAGAGCCACTGCGCATGGAAGCGGTCGCGCCCGGTGCTCTTGGGCGGCGGCAGCGCGAAGTAGGGGTCGGCCAGCAGCGCGTCCAGCAGCCGCGGGACCACCCGGCCGCTGGCGGCCCAGGCGCCGTCCGCGTCGTAGGGGCGGCCGAGGTGCAGCGCGCACCAGTGGTCCATCAGCGCGTTGCCGGGGCCGCAGTCGAAGCCGCGCAAGGCCTGCCCGGCGTCGCCGGCGGCCGGCAGCAGCGTCAGGTTGCTGATGCCGCCGATGTTCAGCACGCCGACCGGCGCGTCCGGCCGGGCGAAGACGGCCTGGTGAAAGGCCGGCACCAGCGGTGCGCCCTGGCCGCCGGCGGCGACGTCGCGGCTGCGGAAGTCGGCCGCCACGTCGATGCCGCTGAGCTCGGCCAGCAGCGCCGGCGCGTCGAGCTGCAGCGTGTAGCCGCAGCCGTCGAACTCCTGCGGGCGGTGCCGCACCGTCTGCCCGTGCGAGCCGATCGCGCGCACCTCGGTGGCTGCGACGCCGCTGCGCTCGAGCAAGGCGGCGACCGTGCGGGCGCCGATGCGGGCGAGCCGGTTCGCGGCCAGTGCCGCGCGGTGCAGCTCGCCGCCCTGGTCCGCGGCGGCGCCGGGCGTGTTCAGCGCCAGCAGCTCGGCACGGAAGCCGGCATCGAAGGGCTCGTAGGCGTGCGCGAGCACCCGGGGCGCGGCCTCCAGGTCAAGCAGCACCGCGTCGACGCCGTCGAGCGAGGTGCCGGACATCAGGCCGATGTAGAACTCGTGCATCGCGAGGCTCCCGAAGAGGCGACGGGGGGCATGAAAAAGCCCGCCCGGCGCGTCGCGCTGCGGGGCGGGCGGGTGGCTGGCCGCAAAGGCGGCCGGGCGCCGGCTTACTCGGCGCTCGCGAGCAGCTGCGCGTTGGCGACCGCGAGCTGCGTGCGCATCGCGCGGGTGTGGGTGGCGAAACGCTCGCGCGCCGCCGGGGAGATCGTCAGCGCTTCCGAGGCGCGCGCGATCTTCAGCGGGTCCACGTGCGCGCCCTTCTCGCGGAACTCGAAGTGCAGGTGCGGGCCGGTGGCCCAGCCGGTGGCGCCCACCGCGCCGATCAGCTGGCCCTGGCTGACGCGCTCGCCGCGGCGCACGTCGATGCGGCTCAGGTGCGCGTAGACGGTGACGCGGTCGCCCGAGTGGCGCACGTGCACCACGTTGCCGTAGCCGCCCTGCACGCCGGCGAAGTCGACCACGCCGTCACCCACCACCCGCACCGGCGTGCCGGTCGGCGCGCCGTAGTCCACGCCGAGGTGCGCGCGCCAGGTCTTGTGGATCGGGTGGAAGCGCATCGCGAAGCCCGAGGTCACGCGCGAGAACTCCATCGGCGACGCCAGGAAGGCGCGGCGCATGCTCTCGCCCTTGAAGTCGAAGTAGGCGCCCTTGCCGCCCGGCTCCTGGAACCACACCGCCTCGAAGGTCTTGCCGGCATTGGTGAACTCGGCGGCGAGCACGCGCCCCACGGACTGGTTCCACAGCACCGGCTCGCCGTCGGCCTCGAGCGCCTCGTAGAGCAGCGTGAAGGTGTCGCCGCGGCGCAGGTCGCGGCGGAAGTCGATCTCGTTGGAGAAGATCTCCGCCATCTGCGTCGCCACCGTGTCGGGCAGGCGCGCCTCGTCGGTGGCGGCGAAGAGCGAGCTGCGAATCGTGCCGCCGCCCAGGCGCACGCGGGCGTTGAGCGGCGCCTGCTCGCTGCGCGCGCGCAGGCTGTCCCCGTCGCGCGCGATCGTCAGGCGCGTGAAGTGGGTCGAGAACTGCTGGTCGCTCGCCGCCGGGTAGCGCGCGATCAGCTCGAGCAGCTCGCCTGACGGCCCGGTGCGCGCCTGCACCATCTTGCCCGGGCGGCCGGCCAGCACCTGGCGGGCGAGCGGGTCCTGGCGCAGGAAGGCGGCGGCACGGGCATCGACCACGCCGAGCCGGCTCAGCAGGCTGTCGGCCGTGTCGCTGCTGCGAGTGACATCGTTGCGGGTGAGCTGATAGCCGTGCTCGATCAGCGCCTCGATCTGGGGGTCGAGGGGCAGCGGCGTGACAGCCTCGGCGATCAGGCGCTGCGGCAGGTCGGCGGCGTCGGGCGCGAGCGGCGCCACGCCGAAGGCGGTGACGCCGGTGCCGAGCAGCACGGTCATCACAGCAGCGGCGATGCGTCGCGGATGGCGATGAGCCCAGTGCTGCGTGCGCGCGACGGTTTCGAGGAAGCCGCGCTTCAGAGACTCGATCGGTTTCAAGGACGCTCCGGGCATACGGGAGCTGCTTGCCACAATGTGTGCCCGAAAGCTGTAACAAGCGCTCGAGAAATTGGTACTGAGCCTTGGGTCCGCGACGCGGCGGTGCGCAGAAGGCTCTCCACTAGAATCAAGGGTTCCCCGAGGTTACGGACTTACCCTGACGGCGGGGCAGTATAGCAATCGGCCTTGGCCCCCTCCAACGGAAAAATCCCCCATGTTTCAATCCGCAGCACCGGTTTCTCCTTCGGCTCCCGCGCCCGGGGGCGACGGGCACCGGTATCCGGTGACCGATGCGGTCCGCGCGGCGCTGGCGATCTCGCAGCGCGGCTGCGACGAATTGCTCCCGGCGGACGACTGGACTGCCAAGCTCGCTCGCTCGGAAGCAAGCGGTGTGCCGCTGCGCATCAAGCTCGGGCTGGACCCGACCGCGCCCGACATCCACCTCGGCCACACCGTCGTGCTCAACAAGATGCGCCAGCTGCAGGACCTGGGGCACACGGTGATCTTCCTGATCGGCGACTTCACGTCGATGATCGGCGACCCGTCCGGGCGCAACACCACTCGCCCGCCGCTGACGCCCGAGCAGATCAAGGCCAATGCCGAGACCTACTACAAGCAGGCGAGCCTGGTGCTCGACCCGGCGAAGACCGAGATCCGCTACAACTCCGAGTGGTGCGACGCGCTCGGCGCGCGCGGCATGATCCAGCTCGCCTCGCGCTACACGGTGGCGCGCATGATGGAGCGCAACGACTTCCACGAGCGCTTCAAGGCCGGGACGTCCATCAGCGTGCACGAGTTCCTCTACCCGCTGATGCAGGGCTACGACTCGGTGGCGCTCAGGAGCGACCTCGAGCTCGGCGGCACCGACCAGAAGTTCAACCTGCTGATGGGCCGCCACCTGCAGCAGGAATACGGCCAGGAGCCGCAGTGCGTCCTGACGATGCCGCTGCTGGAAGGCCTGGACGGCGTCGAGAAGATGTCCAAGAGCAAGGGCAACTACGTCGGCATCTCCGAGGCCCCGAACGACATGTTCGGCAAGATCATGAGCATCAGCGACACGCTGATGTGGCGCTGGTTCGAGCTGCTGAGCTTCCGCTCGATGGACGAGATCGGCAGGCTCAAGGCCGAATGCGAGGCCGGGCGCAACCCGCGCGACGCGAAGGTCATGCTCGCGCAGGAGATCGTCACGCGCTTCCACTCGGCGCGCGCCGCCGACGAGGCGCTCGCCGACTTCACCAACCGCGCCAAGGGCGGCATTCCGGACGACATCCCCGAGCTCAGCCTCGCCGGCGCGCCGCTCGGCATCGGCGCGCTGCTGAAGCAGGCGGGGCTCGTGCCCTCGTCGAGCGAGGCGATGCGCATGATCGAGCAGGGCGGCGTGAAGATCGACGGCGCGACCGTCAGCGACAAGGGCCTGAAAGTCGAGGCCGGCACCTTCGTGGTGCAGGTCGGCAAGCGCAAGTTCGCGCGCGTCACGCTGGCCTGAGCGGCGCCGCACGTCCGGCATGCGCGGTCCAGCTGCAAGGCCGCCTCCGCGCCGGGGGCGGCCCGGTCTCCGGGACGCGAGGGCAGGAGGATGGGCATGATGGGACGCAGGGCAATCCTGGCGGCGAGCCTGCTGATCGCGGCCTCGCTGGCATCCGCGCACCCCGAGGGCGCCGAGGCGCGGCGCGTCGAGCGGCTGATCGACGCGGTGGCGGCGCAGCGCGAGCTGCGCTTCGTGCGCAACGGCCGCGCCTACGAGCCGGCCGAGGCCGCCCGCTTCCTGCGCGAGAAGCTGCGCGCGCGCGGCGAGGCGGTGCGCAGCGCCGAGGACTTCATCGAGCAGGTCGCCTCGCGCTCGTCCACGTCGGGACGGAACTACACGGTGCGCCATGCCGACGGCCGCGAGACGCCGGCGGCCGAGTTCCTGCGGGCCGAGCTGGCACGCATCGACGCGGCGCGCTGATCCCCTCCCTCGTTCGCGCGAGCGGCCCCGCGCGGGCCTGCAAGTCGCCGCGGGCGGCGCCACAATCCGCGCATGCAGGTCCATACCTTCCTGAGGCTGTCGGTGGCCGCGGCGCTCGCGACCATCCTGCTCAAGACGCTCGCCTGGTGGTTCACCGGCTCGGTCGGCCTGCTGTCCGACGCGATGGAATCCTTCGTCAACCTCGCGGCGGCGCTGTTCGCGCTGTGGATCGTCTCGGTCGCCAGCACGCCGCCCGACGCCGGGCACCCCTACGGCCATGCCAAGGCCGAGTACTTCTCCAGCGGCTTCGAGGGCCTGCTGATCCTGGGCGCGGCGCTCGGCATCGCGTGGGCGGCGATCCGGCGCTTCGCCGATCCGCAGCCGATCGAGTCGGTGGGCCTCGGCGTCGCGCTGTCGGCCGTCTCCACGCTGATCAACGGCGCGCTCGCGTTCTGGATGCTGCGCGCATCGCGGCAGTTCCACTCGATCGTGCTGGAGGCCGACGCGCGCCACCTGATGACCGACGTCTGGACCTCGGTCGGCGTGATCGCCGGCGTGCTGCTGGTGCCGGTGACCGGCTGGCTGTGGCTGGACCCGCTGCTCGCGCTGGCGGTGGCGGCGAACATCTCGCGCGAGGCCTATTCGCTCCTGCGCCGCTCGGTGGAGGGCCTGATGGACCATGCGCTCGAGCCGGCGGAGCAGGCGGCGCTGGAGCGGGCGATGGGCGAGATCGCCGGCCGCGAGGGCCTGGAGGTCAACGACGTGAAGACGCGGCGCGCCGGCGCGCGGCGCTACTGCGAGCTGCACCTGCACGTGCCGGCGCACTGGAGCGTGGCGCGGGCGATGCGCGTGCGCGAGCAGCTCGCGCGCGCGCTGCTCGGCACGGTGCCGCACCTGCACCTGACGATCGAGCTGCTGCCCGTCGGGCAGGAGCCGCTGGTCAGCAACGACGAGGACGCGCAGGCCGCGGGCGACGGCCTCGCGCGGGAGACGCACTGATGCGCGCGCTGGTGCAGCGCGTCAGCGAGGCGCGCGTCGTGATCGACGGCCGCACGCACGGCGAGATCGGCGCGGGGCTGCTGGTGCTGGTGTGCGCCGAGCGCGGCGACGGCGAGGCGCAGGCCGGGCGGCTGCTCGCCAAGCTGCTGAAGCTGCGCATCTTCGGCGACGAGGCCGGCCGCATGAACCGCAGCGTGCAGGACCTCGACGGCGCCGGCCGCTGCGGCGGGCTGCTGATCGTCTCGCAGTTCACGCTCGCCGCCGACACGAGCGGCGGCAACCGGCCGAGCTTCGGCGCCGCGGCGCCGCCCGACGAGGGTCGCCGGCTCTACGAGCACTTCGTCGCGCAGGCGCGGCGGCTGCACCCGGTCGTCGCCACCGGCGAGTTCGGTGCCGACATGAAGGTGCACCTCGTCAACGACGGTCCGGTGACGATCCCGCTGCAAGTGCCGCCCGCCGGGGCCTGAGCCCCGGATCCGTAGCGCCGCGTCCCCGCCGGAAACGGAAAAGCCGCCCGGAGGCGGCTTCGACGCGAGCATGTGCGGCGCGATCGGCCGGCGCAGCAGGCGGATGCCCGACGATCAGTCGGCGTACTGGCCGGCGGCCTTGATGATCGGCCCCCACTTGTTGATCTCCGACTCGACGAACTTCTTGTGGTCGGCCACGTTGGTGCGGTTGTCGTTCACCACGAGCGCGCCGAGCGCCTCCTGGCGCTTGACGAAGTCCTGGTCCTTCAGGGCCTCCTTCAGCGCGGCGTTGAGCTTGTCGATCACCGGCTTGGGCGTGCCCTTCGGCGCGTACAGGCCGTGCCAGATCGTCACGTTGAAGCCCTTGAGGCCCGATTCGTCGAGCGTCGGCAGGTTCTTCGTCGCCGGCGTGTTCAGGCGCTTGGGCGTCGTGACCGCGTAGGCCTTGACCTTGCCGCCCTCGATCTGCGAGGTGGTGTTGGTGGTCTGGTCGCACATCAGGTCGACCTGGCCGCCGATCAGGTCCGTCATCGCCGGTGCGGTGCCCTTGTACGGCACGGTGGTCATCTCCACGCCGATGCGCTGCTGGAACAGCAGGCCGCACAGGTGCGAGGCGGAACCGAGGCCGGCGTGCGCGAGGTTGATCTTGCCCTTGTTGGCGTCGATCCACTTCGTCAGCTCGGCGTAGTTGTTCGCCGGCAGCGTCGGGCGGCCGATCAGCGTCATCGGCACCTCGTTGATCAGGCCGGCGAACTCGAAGTCCTCGAGCGTCTTGTACTGCAGGTTGCGGTAGAGCGCCGGCGCGGTGGCCATCGCGATGTGCGCGAGCAGCACGGTGTAGCCGTCGTTGGACGCCTTCGCGACGCGAGTGTGGCCGAGCGTGCCGCCGGCGCCGGCGACGTTCTCGACGATGATCTGCTGGCCGAGCGGCTTGCGCATCGCCTCGGCCAGATCGCGCGCCACCTTGTCGGTCGGTCCGCCCGCGGCGAACGGAACGATGAAGGTCACGGGCTTGGCGGGATAGGCCTGGGCAAATGCGCCGGTGGCGGCCAGCGTGGCCACGGCCATCGTCAGCAGACGTTTCATGGTGGTCTCCGTCGTTCGTGAAGTGAGAATGAAAGCTTGAGCGGAATGCTAGGCCGCGCCTCCTGCTGCGCCATCTCGGGAACTACTTAAAGGGGCGCCGGGAATCCGCGAACTTGCAACAAACTGATCGATAGCAAATGACCTGCCCAGCCCGTCCCCTGTCGCGCATCGTGCGCTTCGACCCGCCCGACACCGAGCCGGTGATCGACCATCCCCGGCCGGACCGCCTCGTGCAGGGCAATCCGCAGCGCCGGACCTGGACCCTCCACGAGAGCGCGCAGGGCGACCTCGCCAGCGGCATCTGGCAGTGCGAGCCGGGGGCGTGGCGGATCGTCTTCCCGCCGGGCAAGGACGAGTACTTCTTCGTGCTCGAGGGCCGGCTGCGGCTGCACGACGCCCGCGGTGGCGTCACCGAGGTCACGGCGGGCCAGGGCGCGGTGATCCCCGGCGGCTTCGAGGGGGTGTTCGAGGTGATCGAGCCGGTGCGCAAGCACTTCGTCGTGGTCGAGCGCGGCTGAGCGCGCCGCAGCCGCGCCTTGCGCGGCCGGGAGGTGCGCCGGGGTGTGCCGGCGCCGGGTCCGCCTCAGCGGTAGCTGCGCGCGTCCTCGATCACCTTGCCGTCGTTCGGCAGCGCGCCGGGCGGCGCCAGCTCCACCTCGCCGCGCAGCTTCGTGACGTCGCGGATCGTCTCGGCGACGCGCTGCGCGAGGCCTTCCGGGCTGCCCTCCACCTCGATCCTCAGCGTCATGCGGTCGTTGGCCATCTCGCCGCTGACGACGAGCCGGGCGCGCCGGACCTCGGCATGGCGGCGCGCGATCTCGGCCACCTGGCCCGGGTGCACGAACATGCCGCGCACCTTGGTGGTCTGGTCGGCGCGGCCGAGCCAGCCGCGGATGCGGGTGTTGGTGCGCCCGCTCGGGCAGGGCCCGGGCAGCACCGCCGACAGGTCGCCGGTGCCGAAGCGGATCAGCGGGTAGTCGGGGTTGAAGGTCGTCACGACCACCTCGCCGACCTCGCCCTCGGGCACCGGGTCGCCGGTGCCGGGGCGCACGATCTCGACGAGCACGCCCTCGTCGAGCACCAGGCCCTCGCGCGCCGGCGTCTCGTAGGCGACGAGCCCGAGGTCGGCGGTGGCGTAGCACTGGTAGGCCTCGATGCCGCGTGCGCGCAGCCACTCGCGCAGCGAGGGCGGGAAGGCCTCGCCGCTGACGAGCGCCTTCGTCAGCGAGGGCAGTGCGAGGTCCTGCTCGGCGGCCTTCTCCAGCGCGATCTTCAGGAAGCTCGGCGTGCCGATGTAGCCGTGCGGCCGCAGCTCGCTCATCGCCTGCAGCTGCAGCTCGGTGTTGCCGATGCCGCCGGCGAACACGGTGCAGCCGAGCGCGTGCGCGCCGGTCTCCATCATCGAGCCGGCGGGCGTGAGGTGGTAGCTGAAGCTGTTGTGCACCAGGTCCCCGGCGCGAAAGCCCGCGGCGTGGATCGCGCGCGCCATGCGCCAGTAGTCGGGCGCGGCCCCTTCGGGCTCGTAGATCGGTCCCGGCGACTGGAACACGCGGCGCGCGCCGCCCGCCGCATGCAGCCCGCGCCAGCCGATCGCCGAGAAGCCGCCGAAGGGGTCGCGCGCGCGCTGCGCCTGCTGGCGCGCGAGCAGCTCGTGCTTGCGCGTCACCGGCAGCGCGGCGAGCGCGGCGCGGCTCGTGATCGAGGCGGCGTCCACGCCCCGCAGCGTCTCGGCCATCGCCGGGCTGCCGCGCTGTGCATGGGCAACCTGCGCCGGCAGGGCGGCCAGCAGGGCCTGTTCGCGCAGGTGCGGCTCGCGCGTCTCCAATGCGTCGTAAAAGTCGCTCACGCTCGCTCCATGCTTGAAGGAATTCATCGGTCGTCGTCCCAGCCCGCGAGCGCGCGTTTCACCGCCTCGGTGAAGTCGCGCACCGCCGCCGCGTCGGCGAGCGTGCGGGTCTGCCATTCGGGTGCGCGGGCCGGCCGCTTCGCGAGTCGCGCGAGGATCGCGTCGCCCTGGACCGACAGCTCGACGACGCGCTGGCCGCCGAGCTCGAAGGCCACCGGCTCGCCGGGCCGCTCGGCCAGCGGGCGCAGCTCGCGCAGGCTGCGCCGCAGCATCTGCAGCGCCTCGTCGGCGCGGAAGGGCGGGGGGGCAAAGAAGTCGTCCATGTCGGCGTCTCCCGGCGGCCTCGCCGCCCGATCAGGCCAGCCAGCGCTTGCGACGCTTGTAGCTCTTGACGTCGCGGAAGCTCTTGCGGTCGCCGCCGCCCATGCCGAGGTAGAACTCCTTGACGTCCTCGTTCTCCGCCAGCGCCTTGGCCTCGCCGTCCATCACGATGCGGCCGTTCTCGAGGATGTAGCCGTAGTCCGAGTAGCGCAGCGCGATGTTGGTGTTCTGCTCGGCGAGCAGGAAGGTCACGCGCTCCTTGGTGTTGAGGTCGCGCACGATCTCGAACACCTCCTCGACGATCTGCGGCGCCAGGCCCATCGAGGGCTCGTCGAGCAGCACCATCTTCGGGTTGGCCATCAGCGCGCGGCCGATGGCGCACATCTGCTGCTCGCCGCCCGAGGTGTAGGCGGCCTGCGAGCTGCGGCGCGTCTTCAGGCGCGGGAAGTAGGCGTAGACCTTCTCGAGCGTCTCGGCCACCGCCGCGCGCCCGTCGCGGCGCGTGTAGGCGCCGGTCATCAGGTTCTCCTCGATGGTGAGGTGGCCGAAGCAGTGGCGGCCTTCCATCACCTGGATCACGCCGCGGTGCACGAGGTCGGCGGGCGTGAGCGACTCGATGCGCTCGCCGCGCAGCTCGATGCTGCCCTTGGTGACCTCGCCGCGCTCGCCGGCGAGCAGGTTGCTGACCGCGCGCAGCGTGGTGGTCTTGCCCGCGCCGTTGCCGCCGAGCAGCGCGACGATGCGGCCCTCGGGCACGTTCAGCGACACGCCCTTGAGCACCAGGATCACGTGGTTGTAGATGACCTCGATGCCGTTGACGTTGAGGAGGGTGGGGGATGCGACGCTCATGGTGGACCTCTCTGGCTCGGGCAAGCGCGGCACGCCGCGCTTGCCCGAGGGCTCCGTCGGGAGCCCCGGCCCCCGCGCGGAGGCCGGGGGCGGGAAGGGCGGGGCTCAGGCCTCGCAGTCGGCGACCGCGCGGCGGTCGATCTTCTTCTCGCTGGCGTACTTGCTCGCGGCGTTCTTCACCATCGGCTTCAGGAGCTGGTCGTCGGCCTGGTACCAGTCGGACGTGAAGTTCCACTTCGCGCCGTCCCAGCTGTGGATGCGCACCCACGAGGAGCCCATGTGGTCGGCGCAGGAGGTGCTGACCGGGCGCATCACGCCGGCGAAGCCGAGCGCGTCGAGCTTCTTCTGGTCGAGCGCGAGGTTCTCCAGGCCCCAGCGCACCTGCTCGCCGGTCATGACCTTCTTGCCGAAGCGCTCCTGCGCGCGCTTGACGCCCTCGACGCCGAGCATCGCGGAGATCATGCCGCGCATGTAGAGCACCGAGCCGACCTCCTCCTTCGGGCCGGTGCCCTGGCCCTTGGCGTGCACCAGGCTCAGGATGTTCTGCACCACCTTCGCGTCCGGGTGCGCGCCGTGCTGCATGGTCGCGGCGCTGTAGCCCTTGGCGCCTTCGCCGACGTCCTTCACGTCCGGCTCGGCGCCGGCCCACCAGACGCCGAACATCTTGTCGCGCGGGTAGCCGGTGGCCTGCGCCTCCTTCAGCGCGGTCGAGTTCATCACGCCCCAGCCCCACAGGAACAGGTAGTCGGGGCGCTGCTGGCGGATCTGCAGCCAGGTGGCCTTCTGCTCGACGCCCGGATGCGTCACCGGCAGCAGGCTCAGCTCGAAGCCGTGCATCTTGGCGCGCTCCTGCAGCAGCGGGATCGGCTCCTTGCCGAAGGGCGAGTCGTGGTAGACCAGCGCGACCTTCTTGCCCTTGAGCTTGTCGAAGCCGCCCTCCTTCTTCGCGATGTGCTGCACCAGCACGTCGGCGTTGACCCAGTAGGTGCCCAGCAGCGGGAAGTTCCACTTGAAGACGGTGCCGTCAGCCGACTCCGAGCGGCCGTAGCCGGCGGTGATGAGCGGGATCTTGTCGACCGGCGCCTTCTCGGTCAGCGCGAAGGTGATGCCCGTGGACAGCGGCTGGAACACCGTCGCGCCCTTGCCCTTGAGCCGCTCGTAGCACTCGACGCCGCGGTCCGTGGCGTAGCCGGTCTCGCACTCCTCGAAGCTGATCTTCACGCCGTTGATGCCGCCCTGCGCGTTGACGAGCTTCAGGTAGTCGACGTAGCCGTTGGCGAAGGGCACGCCGTTGGGCGCGTAGGCGCCGGTGCGGTAGACCAGCACCGGGAAGAACTGCTCCTTGGCCTGCTGCGCGGCGGCGGGAGCCGTGAGCAGGCTGCCGAGGGCGGCGGTGGAGATCGCGGCCGCGAGGGCCAGGGACTTGAGCTTCATGTCTGTCTCCGGTTCTGGGGTGAAGGGCACTCTCTGGTGCATGGGGAGGGAGGGGGCTGCGGCTGCCGGCGGCGGCCTCAGTGCGGGAAGGGCCACAGGCGCAGCTTTTCCTTGCCGGTGGACCACAGCCGCGCGATGCCGTGCGGCTCGACGATCAGGAAGAACACGATCAGCGCGCCGAAGATCATGGCCTCCAGGTGCGCGACGGTGGCGGTCGATATCGGGATGCCGAACCAGCCGGGGATCTGGTTGAGCAGGATCGGCAGGATCACGATGAAGGCCGCGCCGAAGAAGCTGCCCATGATCGAGCCCAGGCCGCCGATGATCACCATGAACAGCAGCTGGAAGCTGCGGTCGATGCTGAAGGCTGCCGGCTCCCAGGAGCCGAGGTGCACGAAGCCCCACAGCGCGCCGGCCACGCCGACGAGGAAGGAGCTGACCGCGAAGGCGGTGAGCTTGGCGTAGACCGGGCGGATGCCGATCACGGCGGCGGCGACGTCCATGTCGCGCATCGCCATCCATTCGCGACCGATCGCGCTGCGCACCAGGTTCTTGGCCAGCAGCGCGAACAGCACCACCAGCGCCAGGCAGAACAGGTACTTCTGCACCGGGGTCTCCAGCGGCAGGCCGAAGACCTGCAGGCCCGAGACGCTCACCGAGCCCGAGGCCGAGTCGTTGGTGAACCACTTGATGCGCAGGAAGGACCAGTCGACGAAGAACTGCGCGGCGAGCGTCGCCACCGCGAGGTACAGGCCCTTGATGCGCAGGCTCGGGATGCCGAACAGCACGCCGATCGCGGTCGAGCACAGGCCGCCGAGCAGCAGCGAGGCGATCAGCGGCATGCCCTCGATGCGGACCTGGAAGTTGTAGGCGGCGTAGGCGCCCACCGCCATGAAGGCGCCGGTGCCGAGCGAGATCTGGCCGCAGTAGCCCACCAGGATGTTCAGCCCGATCGCCGCGAGCGACAGGATCAGGAAGGGGATCAGGATGGCCCGGAACACGTATTCCGAGGCCAGCATCGGCACCACGGTGAAGGCCAGCGCGATGAGGCCGAGGATCGCGACGCGGTCCTGCAGGATCGGGAAGATCTGCTGGTCGGCGCGGTAGGAGGTCTTGAACTGGCCGTTCTCACGATAGAGCATGTCGTTCTCCTTCTGCTGCGCTCAGACGCGGTCGATGATCTTCTCGCCGAAGAGACCTTGCGGCCGCACCAGCAGGAACACGAGCGCCAGCACGTAGGCGAACCAGATCTCGATGCCGCCGCCGAGCATGGGGCCGAGGTAGATCTCCGAGAGCTTCTCGCCCACGCCGATGATCAGCCCGCCGATGATCGCGCCGGGCACCGAGGTCAGGCCGCCGAGGATCACCACCGGCAGCGCCTTGAGCGCCACGAGCGACAGCGAGAACTGCACGCCGAGCTTGGAGCCCCAGATCATCCCGGCCACGAGCGCGACGAAGCCCGCCACCGACCACACGATCACCCAGATGCGCTTGAGCGGGATGCCGATCGACTGCGCGGCCTGGTGGTCGTCGGCCACCGCGCGCAGCGCGCGGCCGGTGCCGGTCTTCTGGAAGAACAGCGTCAGGAGAGCCACCAGCGCCGCCGCGATCAGCGCGGCGAACATGTCCTCCTTGCTCAGCAGGATCCCGCCCTCGAAGGTGTTCTCCATCAGGAAGATCGGGTCCTTGGGCATGCCGATGTCGATCTTGTAGATGTCGGAGCCGAAGATGGTCTGGCCGGCGCCGTCGAGGAAGTAGGTGATGCCGAGCGTCGCCATCAGCAGCGTGATGCCCTCCTGGTTCACGAGCTTGCCGAGCACGAGGCGCTCGATCAGCCAGGCCACCACGATCATCACGCCGATCGACACCACGAAGGCCAGCAGGTTCGCGAGCAGCTTGCTCTCGATGCCGGTCCAGGCCGGGATCCACTCGGCGAAGCGCGCCATCGCCAGGGCCGCGAACAGCACCATCGCGCCCTGCGCGAAGTTGAACACGCCCGAGGCCTTGAAGATCAGCACGAAGCCGAGCGCGATCAGCGAGTACAGCATGCCGGCCATCAGGCCGCCGAACAGTGTTTCGAGAAAGAATCCCATGACAACCTTCTTTTCAGTTCGTCATTTCGAAGCGTGAGGCTTCACCCCACAGCGGACCGGACCCGGCGGCCACCGCGGATCCGGCTCTGCCGGGCTGCCGGTGGCGCCCCCTCGAGGGGGGGGCCGAAGGCCGCAGGGGGTGGGCCATGTCAGTGCGAGGTGCCCAGATAGGCCCGGATCACGTCTTCGTTGCTGCGCACCTCGTCCGGGGTGCCGTCGCCGATCTTCTTGCCGTAGTCGAGCACCACGACGCGGTCGGAGATGTCCATCACGACGCCCATGTCGTGCTCGATCAGCACGATCGTGGTGCCGAACTCGTCGTTGACGTCGAGGATGAAGCGGCACATGTCCTGCTTCTCCTCGACGTTCATGCCGGCCATCGGCTCGTCGAGCAGCAGCACCTGCGGCTCCATTGCGAGCGCCCGACCGAGGTCGACGCGCTTCTGCAGCCCGTAGGGCAGACGCCCCACCGGCGTCTTGCGGTAGGCCTGGATCTCGAGGAAGTCGATGATGCGCTCGACCTTCTCGCGGTGCGCGATCTCCTCGCGCTCGGCCGGCCCCCAGCGCAGGGCCTGCAGGAAGAGGTTGCTCTTCATGCGCAGGTTGCGGCCGGTCATGATGTTGTCGATCACGCTCATGCCCTTGAACAGCGCGAGGTTCTGGAAGGTGCGCGCGACACCCATCTCGGCGACCTGGCGCGAGTTCATGTGCCTGAAGGTCTTGCCGCGGAAGGTGATCGAGCCCTCCTGGGGCTGGTAGACGCCGTTGATGCAGTTGAGCATCGAGCTCTTGCCCGCGCCGTTGGGGCCGATGATGGCGCGGATCTCGTGCTCCCGGACGTTGAAGCTGATGTCGGTCAGCGCCTTGACGCCGCCGAAGCGCAGCGAGATGTTCTGCACGTCAAGGATCACCTCGCCGGCGCGGCGGCCCTTGACGGGCGTCGCGTCGCCGTGCGAGCCCGCCAGGGACGCGGACGGCGCGAGCGGGTCGGTGACGACCGCGGAGCGCAGGGTGGGGGCGATGGCGTTCATGCGGCACTCCTCAAGGCCGGGAAGGTCTTGGCGTCGACGATGCGCAGCTCGGCCGAGACGACGCCGGTGCGGCCGTCCTCGAACTTGACCTGCGTCTCGATGTACTGCGAGCTGCGGCCGGCGTAGAGCGCATCGACCAGCACGCCGTACTTGTCGGCGATGAAGCCGCGGCGCACCTTGCGGGTGCGGGTGAGCTCGCCGTCGTCGGCGTCGAGCTCCTTGTGCAGCACCAGGAAGCGGCTGATCTGGCTGCCGGCGAGCTTCTCGTCGGCGGCGAGGTCGGCGTTGACCTTCTCGACGCATTCGCGGATGAGCTCCGCCACCTCGGGCTTGGCCGCCAGGTCGGTGTAGCCCGCGTAGGGCAGGTTGCGGCGCTCGGCCCAGTTGCCCACCGCCTCGAAGTCGATGTTGATGAAGGCGCAGACCTTCTCGCGCCCGTCGCCGAAGGCCACCGCCTCCTTGACGTGCGGGAAGAACTTGAGCTTGTTCTCGACGTACTTGGGCGCGAACATCGCGCCGTCGTTGGGGCCGCCCTTGATGCGGCCCACGTCCTTGGCGCGGTCGATGATCTTCAGGTGGCCGCCCGCGTCGAGGAAGCCCGCGTCGCCGGTGTGGTACCAGCCGTCCGGCGTCTTGACCTCCTCGGTCGCCTTCGGGTTCTTGTAGTACTCCTTGAGCAGCCCCGGCGACTTGACCAGGATCTCGCCGTTGTCGGCGAGCCGGATCTCCACGCCCTGGATCGGGATGCCCACCGTGTCGGCGCGCGCCTCGTGGTCGGGCTGCAGGCAGACGAACACCGCGGTCTCGGTCGAGCCGTAGAGTTGCTTGAGGTTGATGCCGATCGAGCGGTAGAAGGTGAAGAGGTCGGGGCCGATCGCCTCGCCGGCGGTGTAGGCCACGCGCACGCGGTTCATGCCCAGCGTGTTGCGCAGCGGGCCGTAGATCAGCAGGTTCCCGAGGGCGTACTTCAGCTTGTCGAGGCCGCCGACGGGCTTGCCGTCCATCAGCGCCGGGCCGACGCGCTTGGCGACGTCCATCGCCCAGTGGAAAAGCCGGCGCTTGGGTGCACTGGCGTCCTCCATGCGGATCATCACGCTGGTGAGCAGCCCCTCGAACACGCGCGGCGGCGCGAAGTAGTAGGTCGGGCCGATCTCCTTGAGGTCGATCGTCACGGTGCTGGTCGACTCGGGGCAGTTCACCACGTAGCCGCAGGCGAGCCACTGCGCGTAGCTGAAGATGTTCTGGCCGATCCAGGCCGGCGGCAGGTAGGCGAGCACCTCCTCGCGCTCGGTGAGGCGGTCGAACACCGCGCCGGCGTGCGCGCGGTCGAGCAGGCTCAGGTGCGTGTGCACCACGCCCTTGGGGTTGCCGGTGGTGCCCGACGTGAAGAACATCGCCGCGACGTCGTCGGGCTGCGCCTTGTCGACCTCGGCCTGGAAGAAGCCCGCGTTCTTCGCGTCGAAGGCGGCGCCCGCCTCGGCCAGCGCGTCGAGCGATTCGAGGCCCGGCTCGCTGTAGTTGCGCAGCCCGCGCGGGTCGTCGAACCAGATGCGCGCGAGCGCCGGGTACTGCTCGCGCACCTCGAGCATCTTGTCGACCTGCTCCTGGTCCTCGACCACTGCGAAGGCGACCTCGGCGTTGTTCATCGGGAACACGAACTCGCCGGCCACCGCGTCCTGGTACAGCGGGATCGGGATCGCGCCGAGCGACTGCGCGGCGAGCATCGCGGCATAGAGGCGCGGGCGGTTCTCGCCGACCACCACCATGTGCTGGCCGCGGCGCAGCCCCGCCTCGGCGAGGCCGCAGGCGAGGTGGCGCACCAGGCGAGCCAGATCCTGCCAGGTGAGGGTCTGCCAGATGCCGTATTCCTTCTCGCGCAGCGCGGCCGCCTGGGGACGGCGGGCAGCGTGCTCCAGCAGCAGGCGGGGAAAGGTCGTTCGCAGCTCGGAAAGCGCTGGGGTCTGCACCGTGAGGCTCCTTTCGGCCGGACGTCGTGCAGCGGGTCTGCACGTACCATGGCTTGTTGTCGGAACCGATGCTAGGCAGGAAAATGACGCCGGGCTGTCGTTGTGACGACAATCCTAGGGACACCCCGGGGGAGTGATTTCCCGAAGGGGGACGGATGCGCCGCCGCGAGCGGCGCGGAGGCCGGACCGCGGGAGCCGGGATGCCTGAAGGGGGCGGGGCCAGCATGTCTTCGAATTCGCTGCGCGCGCGTGCGCGCCCGCTGAGCGCGGCCGAGCTCGCCGACGTGCACTGGCTGCGTGCACTGCGTGCCGAGGAGCGGGAGCGGGCGGTGGGCGACCTGCGCGCGGTCGAGGTGGCGGCGGGCGAGATCCTGTGCCGCATCGGGCGGCCGCCCACGCACTGGCTCGGCGTGATCGACGGGCTGCTGAAGATGAGCAACGACTCGTCGGTCGGCGCGCCGATCACCTTCACCGGCGTGCCGCCCGGGGCCTGGTTCGGCGAGGGCACGCTGCTCAAGCGCGAACCCTACCGCTACAACATCCAGGCGCTGCGCGCGACCACCGTGGCGGGGCTGTCGCAGGAGACCTTCCACTGGCTGCTCGACACCAGCATCCCGTTCAACCGCTTCATGCTCCACCAGTTCAACGAGCGGCTGGGCCAGTTCATCGCCGCGCGCGAGATCGACCGCCTCACCGATGCCGACTCGCGCGTGGCGCGCAGCCTCGCGGCGCTGTTCCACCCGGTGCTCTACCCGGGCGTGGGCGGGCTGCTGCGCATCACGCAGCAGGAGCTGGGCTACCTGGTGGGGCTGTCACGCCAGCGCGTCAACGAGGCGCTGCACGCGCTGCAGGAGAAGGGCTGCATCCGCATCGAGTACGGGGGGGTGCGGGTGCTGGACCTGGAGGGGTTGCGGCGGCATGTGGCGCGCACGGGGGAGGCGAGCTGAAGGGGGCGGACGGGCACGCGGGGACGGGCGCGCCCCCCTGTGACGGTCGCGCCGACCTTGTGGCCCTTGCCCCTGTCGTTCTGCCGCCGTCGCCGTCCTTGGGGCAGCAGGGCGTGTATTCGCCGTAGAACCAGCAGCGCCCGGTTGTTCCGGCATTCAACGGCTTGTCGCCGCCGAAGGCGGTCTCGGGGTCAGTGATGCTGAGAGAGGCCAGCGGGCTCGTGAAGGTGTGGTGGGTGCTGCCGCTGGCGTCGTTCTTGTGCGGGAACTCGCCCGGGACCAAGTTGCCGCCATGGTTCTTCGGCAGCCGGGCAAGGTCGGGCCCGACCCAGGGGTGCAGCTTGCCAAAGGTGCAGTCCTTGTCGAGGTGAGCGTATACACGACGTAGGGGGCTTCAAGCCGCTCCCGAGCGAATCAAGCGCTATTTCCAGCATTCGTCGGTTCGCTGCACGGCCGGGGCGGGCCTTTGATTGCCGGGTTAATAACCGGCGCCGCTCGTGCCTCAAGCACGTCTTTGTCGTGCTGAGGCACCTCGGGGACAAAACAGTGCGCGCCATCGGCCTGCCTTGCAACGAAATTGCCATCGTGCTCAAGTGTGCTGTCTACAACGTCAAGCGCTTGGCATGCAGGTGAACATGTCCGATTTCTGGGGCGCCAAGCCGAGGCCGGTACAGCGCTCGCCACACCTGCCTCCCGATCTTTGCCTTCCCGTATCTGCCGCCTTGCTGGCCTGGGGGTGCTTCGCTGCCGTGTCGACCAAGTTGCGCTCAGCCCCCAGGGAACTTCGATAAACCGGTTTTCGAGCGAGACGGGACTCAGCAGCGTGCTGGCAGAC
>NZ_QXMG01000032.1 GCF_003569765.1 Caldimonas tepidiphila
GCGGCACCTCGTTCTCGAGCCTGTCCTCGATGCAGAGCACCACGACGGCGAAGAACTCGGTCTCGGCCGGCCTGAATGCCTTCGCGGCGGGCGTCGCCTACCCCTCGTCGCCGATGACGCAGTACGCCACGCAGGACCTGCGCCTGAAGCCGGGCTCGGCGCCCGAGAACAAGGCGGTGCGCATCCCCAACGTCAACGACGGCTACAGCGGCACTGCGCCGGACATCGGCGCCCACGAGGTCGGCGCGGCGCTGCCGGTCTACGGCCCGCGCTGAGCCCGCGCCCTGCCGCCGCGCCCGCGGCGGCTTCCCCGCGCCTTGCAGGCCGGACCCGGGCTCTCCGCCCGGGCCCGGTCCTTTTCTTCTCCGGCCCCCTTTCGGACGTGAATCATTTCACGGCCCTGCGAATATCGTGAATTAGTTCCACCGGTCCTATTTCACATATTGCCGCCACCCCCTCCAAAACTGGTCCGAATCCGGGCCGGGATTATTTCTCGCTTTGCAGACCGCATTCCCGTTGGTTGTAACCCGACGTGATTCCGCCTTATAGGGCGGCGCCCCGATTTCATTTCATCTGCTTACGGTCGGCCCCTTCCCCCCCACAGAATTCGCTCACTCGCCAACCGGCCTGCCAGTCAAGCCGGTTTGTTTTGCGGTCAGCGGGACGAAGAAGTACCCGGGGCCCATCAACCATTAAAAGTCGTTGGACCATCAGATGTCTTTCAAATTCAATTCGTCCCGTCGCCAGTCTGTTTCCTTCACCCTGACCGCCTGCGCCCTGGCTGCGGCGCTCGCCGGTTGCGGCGGCGGCCAGGATTCGATGGCCGGTAATCAGAATGCCACGCTGGCCCAGGCCGGCATTGAATCCGGCAACGAGAACCAGCAAACCGTCTCCTATTCCAGCGAGACGGCCGAATCGGGCAACGTGAATTACGACCCGGAGCTCGCCGGCCTGCAGCCCTCCGCCAACAGCGGCGTCGAGATCTCCGGCGATGCCGCCGTCGATCCGGCCGAACTCGCGGCCGAAGGCGGTGCCGAGCAGGCAGCGGGTGCCGAGCGCGAATCGATCAAGTCGGTGAGCACCGGCGCGAGCGCCACCACCCCGGGCAACGTGAGCGTGCCCTACCCGACGATCAACAACCTGAGCGTGCAGTGGGCGATCAGCGGCGACGCGAACCTCAACGGGGTCGTGAGCGTGCGCTACCGCCCGAGCGGCACCAGCACCTGGTACACCGGCATGGCGCTGCGCCGCGTCGCCGACGGCAGCAGCAACGACGGCAGCTTCTCGTGGACCAACCGCCACTCGGGCAGCATCATGGGCCTGAAGGCCAACACGTCCTACGACATCGAGCTGACGCTGAAGGACCCGGACGGCGGCAGCACCGTGCGCACCGTCACCGCCCGCACCCGCGCCGTGCCCGCGCCGATGGCCAACGCGCCGGTCAAGAACGTCACGCCGTCGAACTTCGCCAGCGTCGCCGCTGCCGCCCAGCCGGGTGACATCCTGCAGCTCGCCGCCGGTACCTACAGCGGCTTCAGCTTTGGCAAGAACGGCGTGGCCGGCAAGCCGATCGTGATCCGCTCCAGCGGCGGCGCGGTGATCAACGGCAACATCGACGTGACCGGCCGCGAGTACGTGCACCTGCACGGCCTGACGATCAACGGCCGCGTGCGCTTCAACAACTCGAAGCACCTGTCGATCACCCGCAACACCGTCAAGATCACCAGCGACATCGACGGCATCACCAGCCGCCTGCGCTCGGAAGGCGCCTACATCGCCGACAACATCGTCACCGGCCCGACGCCGTGGGCGACCGGCTCGCTGGGCGTATACGGCAACAACGGCGGCGAAGGCATCGTCGTCAACGGCCCCGGCCACGTGATCCAGAACAACCGCGTCAAGGGCTTCCGCGACAACATCTCGATGATGGAGGCCAGCGAGGCGGTGGACCAGTACAGCATCGACATCATCAACAACGACCTGGAGGTCGGTGCGGACGATGCGATCGAGGCGGACTACTGCTTCCACAACTGCCGCGTGATCGGCAACCGCATCCGCAACTCCTTCGACGGCATCTCGGCGCAGCCGACGCTGGGCGGGCCGGCCTACTTCATCCGCAACGTCATGTACAACGTCACGTACATGCCGTTCAAGCTGAACAACGGCAGCAACGGCAACGTGATCCTGCACAACACGGTGGTGAAGAACGGCGATGCGTTCGGCGTCTACTCGAGCGTGGCGATCAAGAACATCCTGATGCGCAACAACCTCTTCATCGGCGGCCCAAGCGCGGGCAGCTTCGGCGGCTACAGCACCGGCAGCGGTCGCGTGATGTCGATCCAGGCGCTCGAGTCCAAGAGCTTCAACATGAACCACGACGCGCTCGGCTCGACCAGCGGCAGCTTCAACGCGCGACTCGGCGGCAACTCGTTCTCCAGCCTGTCGTCGCTGCAGGGCGGCACCACGGCCAAGAACACGATCTCGATCGGCCTCAACGCCTTCGCCGCGAGCGTCGCCTACCCGTCGGCGCCGATGACCCAGTACGCGATGCCGGACCTGCGCCTGAAGGCGGGCGCGGCCGCCGAGAACAAGGCGATCCGCATCCCGAACGTCAACGACAGCTTCACGGGCACCGCGCCGGACATGGGCGCCTTCGAGGTCGGCGCCGCGATGCCGGTCTACGGTCCGCGCTAAGCCGCAACGCCGCCGCGCCCGCGGCGGCCCCTCTCCAAGCCGGAGCCCGCGCCCCCCGCGCGGCCTCCGGCTTTTCTGCATCTGGCGTGTGCCCCCGGTGCACCCTGGCCTCTTCAGAACCAGCAGTCATCACCCGGGAAGTGGTGATATCTCCTGCATATATGTAAGCGCGGGTCAGGCAGGCTGCGGGATTTCCCGGGAGGGGCCTTCATTTGCTTACCGCGTCCCCGACTCGCCCGAAAGAATGCGCCGCTCTGCGCCGGCCCCCTGCGGGGCCGTGCGCCGCCGTGCGAGCGCTGCGCGGCTTTCGACGACGAACAGGATCATTTGATGAGCTTTTCGAGGGGAAATCGCGCACCGTCGCGGCCGGCGGCCGCTTCGCTTCCGATCGCCGCGCTGGCGCTGTCGGGCCTTCTCGCGGCCTGCGGCGGCGGGGGGGATACAAACGCTGACATGGAGCAGCTTCATTCCGGGCCGCCTGCGAGCGGGGATGCGGGCGGCGAGGCCGCGTTCGACCCGGAGCTCGCCGGCCTCGCGCCGTCCGCCGAGCGCCCTGCCGCGCGCGAACGCGCGGCCGCTGCCGGCGGCGACGCGAGCCGGGCGGGCGAGGTGACGCTGCCGCACCCGACGCTCGAGCACCTGAGCATCGAATGGGCGGTGGCGGGCGATGCCGACCTCGACGGCGTCGTCGCGGTGCGCTTCCGCCCCGCCGGCAGCGGGAGCTGGCGGCAGGGCATGGCGCTGCGCCGCGTGCCGGCGGGCAGCAACGCCGGCTTCGCCTGGGAGGGGCGCCATTCCGGCAGCCTGTTCGGGCTGGAGCCCGGCACGCGCTACGAGATCGAGCTGACGCTGCACGACCCGGACGGCGGCTCCGCGGTGCGCACCGTCGAGGCCCGCACGCGCGCGCTGCCGGCGCCGATGCGCGGCGCGCCGGTGCGCACGGTCTCGCCGTCGAACCTCGCCGCGGCGCTCGCCGCCGCGCAGCCGGGCGATATCCTCGAGCTCGGCGCCGGCCGCTACCCGGGCTTCGTCATCGCGCGCAGCGGCAGCGCCGGCCGCCCGCTCGTGATCCGCTCGCGCGCCGGCGCAGTGATCGACGGCGACATCGAGATGCACGGCCGGGAGCACGTGCACCTGAGCGGGCTGACGGTGCACGGCCGCCTGCGCCTCAACGCCACGCGCCACGTCGCCGTCACGCACAACACCGTACACGCCCGCGAGGACGGCATCGTGCAGACGCTGCGCTCCGAGGACAGCTACATCGCCGACAACCTCGTGCTCGGCGGCACGCCCTGGGCCGAGTCCTCGTTCGGCGTCAACGGCGACAACGTCGGTCGCTACGGCATCCGCGTCACCGGCCCCGGCCACGTGATCCAGCGCAACCGCGTCAGCGGCTTCCGCGACGACATCGGCTTCATGAGCGGCAGCGAGGCCGTGGACCAGTTCAGCATCGACGTGCTGGACAACGACCTGCGCAACGCCGCCGACGACGCGGTGGAAGCCGACTACTGCCGGCACAACTGCCGCATCGTCGGCAACCGCGTCACCAACGCCTTCGCCGGCATGTCGGCCCAGCCGAGCCTGGGCGGCCCCACCTACTTCGTGCGCAACGCGATGTACAACATCGTCTACACGCCCTTCAAGCTGCACAACGGCAGCACCGGCGACGTGATCCTGCACAACACGGTGGTCAAGAGCGGCGACGCGCTCGGCATCTACTCCGGCACGCCGATCCGCCACGCGGTGTTCCGCAACAACCTCTTTATCGGCGGCCCCGGCGGGCGCCATGCCGGCTACCACAGCGGCCCGGGCGAGGTGCTGTCGATCAGCCGGCTCGAGCTCGACAGCGTGCGCATGGAGCACAACGCCTACGGCTCGGTCAGCGGCGAGTTCCGCGGCCAGATCGGCTGGGAGGCCTTCTCCAGCGTCGCGGCGCTGCACGACACGCTCAAGGACCGCAAGACCGTCAGGGTCGGGCTCGACGGCTTCGCCGCGCCGGTGGCCTACCCCGAGGACCCGGTGCGCGAGCACGCGCCGCCGGACCTGCGCCTCGCGCCGCGCTCGCCGGCGCGCGACGCCGCGGTGCGCATCCCCAACGTCAACGACGGCCACGAGGGCCGCGCGCCGGACATCGGCGCCTTCGAGGCCGGTGCGCCGCTGCCGGCCTGGGGGCCGCGCGGCCGGGGGCGCTGAAAGCGAGCGCCGCGCCCGCGTCCCGGGCTCGGGGGGAAAGCGTCCGCAGCGCGCCCGAAGCGGCGCCGCCCGCGCCTACCATGGACCGTCCCCGACTCCGCCTCGCCGCCGCCCGCCATGCCGCGTCACGCCCGCCCCGCCCCCGCGTCCCCTGCGGCCTCGCGCGCCGCCTTCTCGCCGCGCACGGCCGCGCGCCGCGCCGTGCCGCGGCTGCTCGCGGCGCTGCTCGCGCTCGGCGCGCTGCAGGCCGTGCCGGCCCACGAGAAGGAGGGACGCGGCCGGCGCGGCGCCGCGGCCGATGCGAGCGTGCCCGGCGAGCTCTCGCTGCCCCACCCGACGCTGCACCACCTCAGCGTGGTGTGGGCCGTGGACGGGGACGCCAACGGCGACGGCGTCGTCGGCGTGCGCTACCGCCCGCTCGGCAGCCGCGCCTGGCGCACCGGCATGGACCTGCTGCGCGTGCCCGAAGGGGGCCTGCCCGAGGCGGGCTTCCGCTGGAGCGCGCGCCACGCCGGCAGCATCCTCGACCTGCAGCCCGACACCGCCTACGAGGTCGAGCTCAGCCTGAAGGACCCGGACGGCGGCTCGACGGTGCGCACCGTCACCGCCCGCACCCGCGCGGTGCCCGCGCCGATGCCGGGCGCACCGGTGCGCCGGGTGGACCCCGAGGGCTTCGCGGCCGCGGCGGCGCGCGCGCGGCCCGGCGAGGTGCTGCAACTCGAGCCCGGCACCTATCCCGGCTTCGCGTTCCCGCGCGACGGCGCGCCGGGCCGCCCGATCGTGATCCGCGCCGACGGCCGCGTGCTGATCGACGGCGACATCGACCTGAGCGGGCGCCGCCACCTCATCGTGCAGGGGCTGAAGGTCGAGGGCTCGATCCGCTTCAACCGCTCGGCCGACATCGCGATCGTGCGCAACACCATCCGCACCAAGCGCGACGGCATCCACTCGCGGCTGCGCTCGGAGAACGCCTACATCGCCGACAATACCGTCATCGGCCCCACCGAGTGGGCCGAGTCCGCGCTCGGCGTCGACGGCAGGAACCGCGGCGAGGGCATCCAGCTCACCGGCCCCGGCCACGTCGTGATGCACAACCGCGTCAAGGGCTTCCGCGACGGCATCTCGCTGATGGAGGGCGGCGAGGCGGTGGACCAGTACAGCATCGACATCCTCAACAACGACGTGAGCGTCGGGGCCGACGACGGCATCGAGGCCGACTTCTGCTTCCACAACTGCCGCGTGATGAGGAACCGCATCGCCAACTCCTTCATCGGCATCTCCTCGCAGCCGAGCCTGGGCGGGCCGACCTACTTCGTGCGCAACGTCATGTACAACGTGCTGCTCACGCCCTTCAAGCTGCACAACGGCAGCGTCGGCAACGTGATCCTGCACAACACGGTGGTGAAGAACGGCGACGCCTTCGGCGTCTACAGCAGCGTGCCCTTCGGGCAGACGCTAATGCGCAACAACCTCTTCATCGGCGGCCCCGGCGCGGGCAGCTTCGGCGGCTACAGCACCGGCAGCGGCCGCGCCATCTCGATGCAGGCGCTCGACGCCAGGACCGTCAGCATGGACTACGACGCCTTCGGCTCGATCGGCGGCGAGTTCAGCGCGCGGCTCAACGGCACCTCCTTCTCCAGCCTCGACGCGCTGCGCAGCGGCACGACGCAGAAGCGCGCGATCCGCATCGGCCTCGACAGCTTCGCCGCCGAGGTGGCCTACCCGGCCGAGCCGATGACGGAGTACGCCGTCCCCGACCTGCGCCTCGGGCGCGGCTCGCCGGCGGTGGACAGCGCCGTGCCGATCGCCAACATCAACGACGACTTCTCCGGCAAGGCGCCGGACCGCGGCGCCTACGAACTCGGCGCGCCGCTGCCGGTCTACGGTCCGCGGCCCTGAACCGGCGCGGCCCCCGCCCCGGCGCCGCGCCCGCGCGGGCCTCCCATTTGCTTCCCTCCCCGGGACAACAGCCGCCGCACGCTCCCTCCCCTCTTCCGCCGTGACGCGGCGCCGGGGGCGACGGCATCCGGCCGGACCCGCAAGCCGGGGCGCGATCCCCGGGCGCCGGGGCCGCGGCCGGGCGCGACCGCCGGCGGGCGGCGGCGTGCCAACAAGGAGGATTGCCTTGGATTTCGCCTATCCCCGCCCGCAACTCGTGCGCCCGCACTGGGTCTCGCTCAACGGCCCGTGGAAGTTTTGCTACGACGACACGCAGTCTTACCGGCGCCCGTCCGACGTCGCCGACTGGCCGCGGCAGATCGTCGTTCCCTACCCGCCCGAGTCCGAGGCCAGCGGCATCGGCGACCGGGGCTTCCACAAGAACTGCTGGTACCAGCGCGAGTTCGACATCCAGCCCGAGGGCGGGCGCATCCTGCTGCGCTTCGGCGCAGTCGACTACCGCGCCCGCGTCTGGGTCAACGACAAGCTCGTCGCCACGCACGAGGGCGGCCACACGCCCTTCTTCGCCGACATCACCGACGCGCTCGACCCCTCGGGCCGCCAGGTCGTCACCGTCCACGCCGAGGACGACCCGCACGAGCTGACCAAGCCGCGCGGCAAGCAGGACTGGCAGCTCGAGCCGCACTCGCTGTGGTATCCGCGCACCACCGGCATCTGGCAGACGGTGTGGCTCGAGCGCGTCGCCTGCACCTACGTCGAGAAGATCCGCTGGACGCCGCACGTGCACGGCTTCGCGATCACCTTCGAGGCGCGCGTGGTGGGCGACCCGGCCGAGGACCTGTCGATCGAGGTCTCGCTGCGCCACGGCGACCGCCTGCTCGCGCGCGACACCTATGCTGTGATCGACGGCGAGGTGGACCGCTCGATCGCGCTGTCCGACCCCGGCATCGACGACTTCCGCAACGAGCTGCTGTGGAGCCCGGAGCGCCCGACGCTGCTCGACGCCGAGATCGTGCTGCGCTCGGGCGACAAGGTGCTCGACCGCTTCACGTCCTACACCGCGCTGCGCTCGGTCAGCATCCTGCGCGACCGCTTCATGCTCAACGGCCGCCCCTACGTGCTGCGCATGGTGCTCGACCAGGGCTACTGGCCCGACACGCTGCTGACCGCGCCGAACGACGAGGCGCTCAAGCGCGACGTCGAGCTCGCCAAGGCGATGGGCTTCAACGGCGTGCGCAAGCACCAGAAGGTCGAGGACCCGCGCTACCTGTACTGGGCCGACCGCCTGGGGCTGCTGGTGTGGGGCGAGATGCCCTCGGCCTACCGCTTCACGCGCTCGACGATCCGGCGCACGATCCGCGAGTGGACCGAGGTGCTCGAGCGCGACTACAGCCATCCCTGCGTGATCGTCTGGGTGCCGTTCAACGAGAGCTGGGGCGTGCCCGAGCTCACCTCGGTGCGCGAGCAGCGCCACGCGGTGGAGGCGCTCTACCACCTGACCAAGACGATCGACGCGACGCGCCCGGTGATCGGCAACGACGGCTGGGAGAGCAGCGCCACCGACATCATCGGCATCCACGACTACGACGCCAACGTCGAGCACCTGCGCCAGCGCTACGGCACCGAGGTGGCCCCGCAGCAGCTCTTCGACCGGCGCCGCCCGGGCGGGCGCGTGCTCACGCTGGACGGCTACCCGCACCGCGGCCAGCCGATCATGCTCACCGAGTTCGGCGGCATCGCCTACGTGAAGCTGCCGCCGCCGGGCGTCAAGCAGACCTGGGGCTACACGGTGGCCAGGAGCGACGAGGAGTTCTCCGCGCTGTTCCACCAGCTGCTCGAGACGGTGAACCACGTCGCGATGTTCAGCGGCTTCTGCTACACGCAGTTCGCCGACACCTTCCAGGAGGCCAACGGGCTGCTGTGCGCCGACCGCACGCCGAAGCTGCCGCTCGAGGACATCCGCCGCGCGACGACGATCTCGCGCACCTACATCCCCGGGGGCGTCTGAGATGCACAAGCTCCAGCTCACCAAGCCCGACGGGCGCCGCCTCACCCTCTACAGCCAGCGCCCGCTCGACGCCGGCCTCGTCGCGCCCAGCCCCTTCAGCGACCCGCTTTCCGGCAGCTCGCACCTGCGCTGGCACCCGCTGCGCGGCGAGTGGGTCGCCTACGCGGCGCACCGCCAGAACCGCACCTTCCTGCCGCCGCCCGAGTACAACCCGCTCGCGCCCACCACCGACCCGGCCAACCCGACCGAGGTGCCCGCGGGCGACTGGGACGTGGCGGTGTTCGACAACCGCTTCCCGACGCTGAGCCAGGCGGCGCAGGACGCGCCGCACCTGCTGGTGCCGACCGCGCCGGGGCGCGGGCACTGCGAGGTGGTGGTCTTCACGCAGGACCCGAAGTCCTCGCTCGCGGCGCTGCCGCTGTCGCACGTCGAGCTGCTGCTGCGCGTGTGGGGCGACCGCACCCGGGAGCTCGGCTCGATCGAGGGCATCGACTACGTGCTGCCCTTCGAGAACCGCGGCCAGGAGGTGGGCGTGACGCTGCACCACCCGCACGGCCAGATCTACGCCTACCCCGAGGTGCCGCCGGTGCCGGCGCGCATGCAGATGCAGGCCGAGGTGCATTACGAGGAGCATGGCTGCACGCCGCTCGAGACGATGATCAAGGGCGAGCTCGCGGAAGGCACGCGCATGCTCTACGAGGGCGAGCATGCGGTGGCGTTCGTGCCGGCCTGCGCGCGCTACCCCTACGAGGTCTGGGTGGCGCCGCGCACGGCGGTGCCGACCTTCTGCGAGCTCACGCCCGAGCTGCGCACCGACCTCGCGCGCGCGCTCAAGACCGTGCTGCTGAAGTACGAGGGCCTGTGGCAGCGCCCCTTCCCCTACCTGATGGCCTGGTACCAGGCGCCGACCGACGGGCAGGATCACCCCGAGAGCCACCTGCACGCCGAGTTCTACCCGCCCTACCGCACGCGCGAGCGGCTGAAGTACCTCGCCGGCACCGAGCTCGCCGCCGGCTGGTTCGCGATGGATGCGCTGCCCGAGGACAAGGCGGCCGAGCTGCAGCAGGTCCACGTGACGCTGGAGTGACGCGATGAAGAGCTTCGAAGACGTTTTCGGCCGCGCCCCGGACCTCACCGCCGAGGCGCCCGGCCGCGTGAACCTGCTCGGCGAGCACACCGACTACAACGACGGCTTCGTGCTGCCGACCGCGATCCCGCAGCGGACGCGCGTGAGCCTCGCGCGCAGCGCGCAGCCGCACAGCACCGTCTACGCGCAGGAGCTCGACGAGGTGTCGCGCTTCACGCTCGACGCGCCGCCGCCCGAGCAGTTCGCGCGCTACGTGTGGGGCTGCCTGAAAGTGCTGCAGGCGCGCGGCGTCGAGCCTCCGCCGCTCGAGCTGCACGTCGCCTCCGACGTGCCGATGGGCGTCGGGCTGTCGTCGAGCGCGTCGCTGGAGGTCGCGGTGCTGCGCGCGGTGCGCGCGCTGCTCGGCGCGGCGGTGGACGACGTGGAGATCGCGCAGCTCGCGCAGCGCGCCGAGATCGAGCACGCGGGCGTGCACTGCGGCATCATGGACCAGATGGCCTCGAGCCTCGCCGACACGAGCCGCGCGCTGTTCCTCGACACGCGCAGCCTCGAGCGCCGCCTCGTCGAGCTGCCCACCGGATGCGCGGTGCTGGTGCTCGACTCGGGCATCACGAGGTCGCTCGCCGGCAGCAAGTACAACGAGCGGCGCTCGGAGTGCGAGCAGGCCGCCCGCGCGCTCGGCGTCGCGTCGCTGCGCGACGTCGGCGACGCCGCCGCGGTCGAGGGCCTGCCCGAGCCGCTGCGCCGCCGCGCGCGCCATGTCGTCACCGAGAACGCGCGCGTGCTGCGCGCGATCGAGGGCGTGTCGGCCGAGGAGTTCGGGCGGCTGATGAACGACTCGCACGCCAGCCTGCGCGACGACTACGAGGTGTCGATCCCGCCGCTCGACGAGCTGGTGCGGCTGCTGCAGCAGCAGCCGGGCGTGCACGGCGCGCGGCTGACCGGCGCGGGCTTCGGCGGCGCTTGCGTCGCGTTGTGCGACGCGGCCCGCATCGACACGGTCGCGCCCCCGGTGCTCGAGGCCTACGCGCGCGCCGGCCAGCGCGGGCGCGTGCTGGTGGGCGGCGTAGGAGGCGGGCAGCGATGAGCGCGACGACGATCACCGCCCTCCCCTTCGGCTGTGCCGGCGACGGCCATCCGGTCCAGCTCTACACCCTCGACGACGGCGCCGGGCTGCGCGCGCAGGTGAGCGACTACGGCGCCACCGTCGTGTCGCTGCATGCGCCGGACCGGGAGGGCCGCGCCGGCGAGGTCTTGCTCGGCTTCGACGCGCTCGACGGCTACCTGGCGCCGGAGCAGCCCTACCTCGGCGCCGTGATCGGCCGCTACGCCAACCGCATCGCCGCGGGCCGCTTCACGCTCGAGGGCCGGCTGCACCAGCTCGCGCGCAACCACCACGGCCAGCACCTGCACGGCGGGCTGCGCGGTTTCGACAAGGTGGTGTGGGAGTCGGCGGTGCGCCAGGGCGCGGCGGGGCCGGAGCTGGTGCTGAGCCTCGCGAGCCCCGACGGCGACGAGGGCTACCCGGGCCGGCTCGAGGTGGAGGTCGTCTACGCGCTCGCGCACGGCCGCGAGCTGCGGCTCGACTACCGCGCGCGCTGCGACGCGCCGACGGTGCTGAACCTCACCAACCACATGTACTTCAACCTCGCCGGCACCGGCAGCGTGCTCGACCACGAGCTGCAGATCCACGCCCAGCACTTCACGCCGGTGGACGCCGCGCTGATCCCGACCGGCGAGCTGCGCAGCGTGGACTGCACGCCGATGGACTTCCGCCAGCCGCAGCGCATCGGCGCGCGGCTGCAGCCGCCCGACGAGCAGCTGCGCCATGCCGGCGGCTACGACCACAACTGGGTGCTCGACGGCGCCGCCGGCACGCTGCGCAGCGTCGCGCACCTGCGCGATCCGGCCAGCGGCCGCACGATGGAGGTGCTGACGACGCAGCCCGGCATGCAGTTCTACAGCGGCAACTTCCTCGACGGCACGCTGCCCGGGCGCGACGGGGTGCGCTACGAGCGCCATGCCGGCCTGTGCCTGGAGACACAGCACTTCCCCGACAGCCCGAACCAGCCGCAGTTCCCGTCGACGCGGCTCGACCCCGGCGACGAGTACCGGCACACCACGGTCTACCGCTTCGGCAGCGACGCGGGCGGCGGCTGAGCGGCCCGCAGACAGGGGCGGAGCCGGGGCGGGGTCAGGCGGCGCGCAGCCGGTACGCCGCGACGCAGCGCTCGAGCGCGTCTCGGTGGGCGCGCTGCAGCTGCATCAGCAGCGCGTGGCTGACGGCGTCCTCGCGCAGCTGGCCCGTGAAGCGTTCCCTCACGTCGCGCTGCATGCGCAGCAGCAGCTGAGCGGTGGTCTCGGCGTCGGCCAGCGCCCGGTGCGCGCGCCCGGCGTCGGGCAGCGCGTGCACTCGCGCGAGCGTGCCGAGCTTGTGGTCGGGCGCCTGCGGGTAGAGCCGGCGCGCCAGCAGCAGCGTGCAGGCGAAGTCGTGCGCCGGGTCCGGCTCGCAGCCGGCACGCGCGAGCTCGGCGCGCCAGAAGCCGCGGTCGAAGGCCGCGTTGTGCGCCACCAGCGGGCAGCCGCGCGTGAAGCGGGCCACCTCGCGCATCACCGCCTCGGCCGGCGGCGCGCCCTCGAGCATGCGGTTGCTGATGCCGGTGAGCTGCTCGATGAAGCGCGGGATCCGCACCCCGCTGTGCATCAGGCTCTGGAAGCGGTCGACGATGCGGCCGTCCCGCACCAGCACGGCGGCGATCTCGGTGGCGCGCGCGCCCTGCGCCGGCGTCATGCCGGTGGTCTCGAAGTCGATGACGGCGATGGTTTCCATGGCGCGGATTCTCTCTCCGGCCCGCCGTCCGCCCGCGGCGGCAGCGCATCGCGGCCGCGAAAAACTTTGCGTGCCGCGCAGGACGCCGCCGTGGCGGCTGACCTATGCTTGCCGCATCCCCCAAACGAGTGTTTCCCGTGGACCGGCATTTCCTCACCCCCCTGTTCTCCCCCCAGTCGATCGTCGTCTTCGCCGGGCCGAGCGGCGCCGCGGAGTCGCTGCCCGAGCCGACCCGGCTGCTGCTGCAGGAGCTGCAGGACCACGGCTTCGCCGGCCAGCTGAACTTTCTCGACATCGAGATGACCGGCACGCTCGCCGAGCTCGCGCACTCGCGCGCCGACCTCGCGATCATCGCGCTGCCGCCGGGCCAGATCGCCGCGGCGCTGGAGATCGCCGGGCGCATCCGCTGCCGCGCGGCGCTGGTGCTGTCCACCGGCGTGCCGGGCAACGACTGCGCCGAGCTGCTGGCGATCGCGCGCCGCTACGGCGTGCACCTGCTCGGCCCCAACAGCCTCGGCTTCCAGCGCCCACACCTGAAGCTCAACGCGAGCGTCGCCGGGCCGCTGGCGGCGCCCGGGCCGCTCGCGCTGGTGTCGCAGTCCGGCGCGCTCACCGCGTCCATCCTCGACTGGGCCGCGCGCAACGGCGTGGGCTTCTCGACCGTCGTCTCGCTCGGCTTCAACTCGGCGGTCGACCTGCCGCAGGTGCTCGACTTCCTCGCCAACGACCAGGGCACGCAGAGCATCCTCGTCTACATGGAGGGCATCCACCACGCGCGGCGCTTCATGAGCGCGCTGCGCGCCGCGGCCTACACCAAGCCGGTGGTGGTGATGAAGGGCGGCAGGAAGCCCGCGGGCTCCAAGGCGGCGCTGACGCACTCGGCGGCGATCGTCGGCTCCGACGAGGTCTTCGAGGCCGCCTTCCGCCGCGCCGGCGCGGTGCGCGTGCACTCCTTCTCGCAGCTGTTCTCGGCCGCCAAGTGCCTCACCTCGCGCTACCGCCCGGTGGGCAAGCGCCTGGCGCTGATCACCAACGGGGGCGGCCCCGGCGTGCTCGCGGCCGACTGGGCCAACGACCTGGGGCTGGAGGTGGCGCGCCTGTCCGACGCGGGACGCGCGGCGCTCGCGCCGCGGCTGCCGGCGCACGCGACGCTCGACGCGGTGATCGACATGGGCGAGGAGGCCGGCGCCGAGCACTACAGCGCGGCGCTGCTGGCCTGCGCGCAGGAGTCCCAGGTCGACGGCATGCTCGTGATCTACTCGCCCAAGCGCGGCAGCCAGCCCGAGGCGGTGGCCGGCGCGGTCGGCGAGGCCTCGCAGCGCGCCGGCAAGCTGGTGCTGACCTGCTGGATGGGCGACCGCAGCATGGGTGTCGCGCGCGAGACGCTCAACAAGGCGACGATCCCGAGCTTCCGCACGCCCGAGGCCGCGGTGGACGCCTTCAACAACATCGCCAGCTTCTACCAGAACCAGCAGCTGCTGCAGCAGACGCCGACGCCGCTGACCGAGATGAACCGGCCCGACACCGAGGGCGCGCGGCTGCTGATCGAGGGCGTGCTGACCGAGCGGCGCAAGGTGCTCACCGAGATGGAGTCCAAGGCGCTGCTCGCCGCCTTCCACATCCCGGTGACGCGCACCATGCTCGCGCGCAGCGCCAGCGAGGCGATGCTGATCGCGAGCCAGCTCGGCTATCCCGTCGCGCTCAAGATCGACTCGCCCGACATCAGCCACAAGTCCGACGTGCACGGCGTGGTGCTGAACCTCGTGAGCGCGACGCAGGTGCGCGACGCCTTCAACGACATGCGCGCCTCGGTGGCGCGCGCGATGCCGAGCGCGCGCATCAACGGCGTGACGATCCAGCCGATGTCGGGCAAGCGCCACGGCCGCGAGGTCTATGTCGGCCTCACCACCGACGACCCCTTCGGGCCGGTCATCACCTTCGGCGCCGGCGGCACGATGATCGAGCTGATCAACGACCGCGCGATGGAGCTGCCGCCGCTGAACCAGTTCCTCGCGCGGCGGCTGATCGAGCGCGCGCGCGTGGCCGAGTCGCTCGGCGAGTGGCGCGGGCTGCCCGAGGTGAACTGGGAGGCGCTCGAGCAGGTGCTGCTGCGCGTGTCGGAGATGGTGTGCGAGCTGCCGCACCTGCGGGAGATGGACCTCAACCCGATCATCGTCGACGAGCACGGCGCGGTGGCGGTGGACGCGCGCATCGTCGTCGACCACGCGCCGCCGTCGGCGCGCGACTACAACCACCTCGCGATCCTGCCCTACCCGACCAGCTACGAGCGCGAGTGGCCGATGCGCGGCGGCGACCTCTACACGATCCGCCCGATCCGCCCCGACGACGCCGACATGCTGCAGGCCTTCGTGCGCAGCATGTCGCAGGAGAGCCGCTACTTCCGCTTCGCCAGCGCGATGCAGGAGCTGCCGGCGCGCACGCTCGCGCGCTTCACGCTGATCGACTACGACCGCGAGATGGCGCTCGTCGCGGTGCACCGCGAGCGCCGCGCCGGCGCCGACGGCCAGATGGTCGGGCGCGAGCGCATCATCGGCGTGTCGCGCTACGTCACCAACCCCGACCAGACCACCTGCGAGTTCTCGCTCGCGGTCTCCGACGAGTTCAAGGGCCAGGGGCTCGGCTCGCGGCTGATGCTGTCGATCATGGAGTTCGCGCGCAGCAAGGGGCTGGTCGACATCGAGGGCCTGGTGCTCGCCAACAACGACAACATGCTGCGGCTGATGCGCAGCCTGGGCTTCTCGGTGCGCAGCTTCCCCGAGGACCCGGACTTCAAGCTGGTGGTCAAGGCGCTGTAGGCCGCGCGCGACCGGCCCGCCGCGTCCCCCTGCCCCGCGGGCGCGGCTCAGCCCTTGAGGGTGGACGAGCCGCTGCCGGGCAGCCCCGGCGGCGTCTGCACCGTCATCAGCAGCGACGCGTCCTCGAGCGCGCGCACCGCATGGATGTCCTGCGCCGGCAGCAGCACCAGCTCGCCCGCCGCCAGCTCCTGCTCGCCGGCTTCGGCCTTCACGCGCACGCGGCCCTCGATGCACAGCAGCGTCACCTCGCCGTAGACGCTGTGCGGCGGGAAGTCCTGCCCGGCGGGCAGCACGACGCGGATCAGCTCGAGCGCGTGTGTCTTGATCAGCGCATGCGAGCGGCTCTGCGCCAGCCGCTCGCCGAGCGGCCGCAGGTCGATCACTTCGCCCGGGCGGGCGTGGGGAATGGCCATGCCGTGTTCTCCTTCTCGATGCGACCCTGCCTGCAAACGGCACGCCCGCGCGGCGCGCCTCCCGCACGTCCCGGAGGGCCATCGGGGCGGGCGATAAAATCCCGGTTTTCCTGCGGCGCGCGCGCCCGGCCCCGCCTGCCGGTGCGCGGCACGGCGGCCGGGTTCCCATCCTGCCCCGGTGCGCGGTGCGCCGCAGCCCCCGATCCATCCCCCCGACCCCTTGCCGGCGTCGCGCTGCCGCCCGCACCGCGCCTTCCCGCGGCTTTCGAGATCCCGTCTATGACCTACAGCGTCAAGGAAATCTTCTACACCCTGCAGGGCGAGGGCACGCACGCGGGCCGCCCGGCGGTGTTCTGCCGCTTCGCCGGCTGCAACCTGTGGAGCGGCCGCGAGGAGGACCGCGCGAAGGCGGTCTGCCAGTTCTGCGACACCGACTTCGTCGGCACCGACGGCACGGGCGGCGGCAAGTTCGAGTCGGCCGAGGCGCTCGCCGACGCGGTCGAGCGCCAGTGGGCGCCGCAGGGCCGCGCGCGCCGCTTCGTCGTGCTCACCGGCGGCGAGCCGCTGCTGCAGGTCGACGCGGCGCTGACCGGCGCGCTGCACGCGCGCGGCTTCGAGATCGCGGTGGAGACCAACGGCACCGTCGCGCGCCCGCCCGGCATCGACTGGCTGTGCGTGAGCCCCAAGGCCGACAGCCCGCTGCTGCTGACCTCGGGCGACGAGTTGAAGCTCGTCTACCCGCAGCCGCTGGCGCCGCCCGAGCGCTTCGCGCGGCTGGACTTCGCCCACTTCCTGCTGCAGCCGAAGGACGACCTGCGCCAGGCCGAGAACACCGAGCGCGCCATCGAGTACTGCATGGCGCATCCGCAATGGAAACTGTCCGTGCAGACCCACAAGGTGCTGCGCATCCGCTGAAAGACCGCCCCTTCGCCATGCTGACGATCACCAAGCGCCTCGAGTTCGACTCCGGCCACCGCATCCCCGACCACAAGAGCCAGTGCCGCAACCTGCACGGCCACCGCTACGTGCTCGAGATCACGCTGCAGGGCGAGCCGGTGAACCGCCCCGGCGAGAGCGACCACGGCATGCTGATGGACTTCAGCGACGTCAAGCGCCTCGCCAAGGAGCACCTCGTCGACCCGTGGGACCACGCCTTCCTCGTCTACGAGGGCGACCTGGCGGTGCGCGAGCTGCTGGACAAGCTGCCCGGCCACAAGACGGTGGTGCTGCCGCGCATCCCGACCGCCGAGAACCTCGCCGCGATCGCCTTCGAGACGCTGCGACCGCTCTACGTCGAGCGCTTCGGCAACCACCTGAGGCTGCAGCGCGTGCGCCTCTACGAGACGCCGACCTGCTGGGCGGACTTCGAGGCGGACGCGGCCGCCTGAGGCCCGTCGCCCTTCCTCACTCGGCCGCCTCGACCACCAGCGCGCGCGCATCGGCGCGGCCCTGCTCGTCGACGACGCGCAGCAGGTAGCGGCCGGGCTGCGGCGGCGTCCAGCTCACCGCCTCCCCCGGCGCGGCGCGCGCGACGAGCGCATCGTCGGCGAACCAGTAGAGCCGGCGCACGCCGGCCGGCGCCTCGGCGCGCAGCGTCAGCACGAGCGGGCGGCCCGCGCGCATCAGGTGGCTCACGCCGCGCAGCGGCGAGGCGATCGCCGGCCCGCCGGCCTCGGCCGCCGCGGCCGCCTCGCCGCCGCAGGCGCCGGCATCCCACTGCCGCCGTGGCAGGCCGGACTGGCGGAACAGCCGCTGCATGTCGCTGCCCCACTGCTCGATCACGATGCGCCGCGCGTGCGGCTCGCGCTCCGGGTGCGCCCCGCACAGCGGCGCGCCGGTGCGCGCGTCGATCCACACCGCGCGGTGCAGCGCGCTCTGCCCGATCGGCGACCTGCCGGCGATGAACCAGGTGCGCGTGCGCACCGGGCACAGCGCGTCGGGCAGCGCGCCGGTGGCGGCGCAGACCTCGACCTGGCGCAGGTTCGGGCTGATCGTCGTCGCCATCTCGCCCGGGTCCAGCCCCTCGGCGCGCAGCGCGTCGACGATGCGCAGGAACAGCGGCGCCGCGGCCTGGATGCCGACGAAGGCCGGGTTGCCCGCACCGTCGAACTCGCCGATCCACACCACCAGCACGTGGCGGCCGAACACGCCGGCGGTCCAGGCGTCGCGGAAGCCCCAGGAGGTGCCGGTCTTCCACGCGATGGCCGGCGCCGCCGGCGCGCCGGTGTCCGGCCGCGGCGTGTGGCGCAGCATGTCGAGCGTGACGAAGGCGGCCTCGGGGCTGAGCAGGCGTTGGCGGGCGGCGCGCTCGTTCTCGCGCGCCTGCGCGCGGGTGTAGGCGAGCGGCCGCAGCTCGCCCTCGTTGGGCAGCAGTGCGTAGAGGCGCGCGAGCTCCTCCATCGTCAGCTCGCCGCCGCCGAGCACGAGCGCGAGGCCGTAGTGCGACTCGGGCTGCAGGCGGCTGACGTGGTTGAGCTGCAGGAAGCCGTGGAGGTTGGGTTTCGCCAGCTTCGCGGCCACCGCGATCGCCGGCACGTTGCGGCTGCGGATCAGCGCGTCCTGCGCCGCGAGCGGCCCGGCGAACTGGCCGTCGAAGTTCTCCGGCGTGAAGGGGCCGAAGGAGGTCGGGGCGTCCTTGAGCACCGTCTTCGGGTGCAGCAGGCCCTGGTCGAGCGCGAGCGCGTAGATGAAGGGCTTGAGCGTCGAGCCCGGCGAGCGCTTGGCGAGCGTGCCGTTGACCTGGCCCTCGATCGCGGCGTCGCGCCAGTCGGCCGAGCCGACCACCGCACGCACCTCCATGCGCGCCGCGTCCACCAGCAGCGCGCTGGCGTTGCGGATGCCGAGGCCGGCGTGCACCTTCACGTGGTTCGCGATCACGCGCTCGAGCGTGCGCTGCATGCGCACGTCGAGCGTGGCATGGATCTCGCGCTCGCCCGGGGCCGCCTCGCGCAGCAGCATGTCGGTGAGGTGCGGTGCGACGAAGGGCAGGCTCGCGCGCCCCTGTGCCGGCAGCGGCAGCAGCGCCTCGGGCGCGTGCTCGCGGGCCTGGTCCGGGTGCGCGGCCTGCCACAGCGCCCACAGCCGCTCGCGCGCGGCCTGCAGCTCGGCGTTGCGGCCGCGGCCGGCGATGCGCTTGACCGGGTTCTGCGGGATCACCGCAAGCGTGAGCGCCTCCGGGAGCGCGAGCCGCGCGGCGGGCTTGCGGAAGTGGATCAGGCTCGCCGCGCCGACGCCCTCGATGTTGCCGCCGTAGGGGGCGCTGTTGAGGTAGGCCTCCAGGATCTCGCGCTTGCCGTGGCGCGCCTCCAGCCACAACGCCGCGGCGATCTGCGCGAGCTTGCCCGGCACGCGGCGCGTGTCGAGCCGGTAGAGCCGGCGCGCGAGCTGCATCGTGATCGTCGAGCCGCCGATGCGGCGCCCGCCGCGCGCGCTGTGCCACGCCGCGCGCACCAGCGCGGCCGGGTCGACCCCGGGGTGCAGGTGAAAGCGCCGGTCCTCGTAGAGCAGCACGCTGTCGGCCAGCAGCGGCGAGATTTGCGCGAGCGGCGTCCACAGCCGGTACTGCCCATCGGGCGCGAGCGTCAGCCGCAGCAGCGTGCCGTCGCGCGCGAACACCGCGGTCGAGGCGCCCAGCCGCGCGGCCAGCGGCTCGTGCGGCGCGAGCCGCAGCCCGGCGAGCACCAGCGCGAGCCCCAGCGCGAGGCCGGCGGCGCGCCCCGCCGCCGGGCGCAGCCGCCGGGGTGCCGCGGCGCCGAAGCGAAGCGCCCTCACTTCTCCAGAGGGGTGACCGTGAAGCGCCCCCCCGCCGAGCGCGCGAAGACGCGGCGCTCGTACATCGCCTCGCCGTAGGCGGCCGGGTGCGTGAACTCGCCGACGTTGGTGGCGCGCACCTTGTAGCTGATCTCCCGCATCTGGCGGTCCACGCGGCCGAAGAACAGCACCCGGTCCTCGCGCACGTCGGCGTACTCGGCCTCCCAGGTGCCGGCGCCGCCGAGCCGCCGGCGCCACCGCGGCGCCTCGCCGGCCTCGCCGCCGTCGAGCGGCTGCAGCACCGGCTCCAGGCCGCCGGGCAGCACGTCGACGATCGCGACCTGCTCGATGCCGGCGCGCTCCACGCTGCGCACCCGCACGCGCATCGTGAGCTCCTCGCCGAGGCGGGCCTGCGTGACCGGCCGGCCCTGCGCGTCGAGCACCTCGTGCGCAATCTCCAGTCCCTGGGCCAGCGCCGCATCGGGCACGCCGCGCTCGTAGCCGGACTCGGCCCAGGCATAGAACAGCGGCAGCCCCGCCCCGCCCGACAGCCGCAGCGCGGTGCTGCCCGCCGGTACGGCGGTGCGCGCCATCGGCTTGATCTCGCCGAGCGGCAGCGCCTGCGAGCGGCCCTGCGCGCCGAGCGCGAGCACCTGCACCGCGCCGCGCGCGGCCTGCGCCGCCGCCTGAGAGTAGGCGTCGACCGCGAGGATGGTGCTGGCCGAGGACACGCTGCTGTACCAGCCGTCGCGGATCATGCCGGCCAGGCGCTCCCAGGTCTGCGGCGGCAGGCCGGACAGCAGCTCGGGGAAGTGGCGCGCGGCGAGGAACACCAGCATCGCGTCGTGCACCAGCGGGTCGTGGTAGGGGCCCCAGATCTCGCGTCGCCCGCCCTTCCTCATGCGCTCCTGCAACTCGGCCCACACCGGCCCCATCAGCTCCGCGGCCACGCCGTCCTGCCTGAGCAGCCGGTAGCTCGCGGCCAGGTAGGCTGCGCCGAGGTCGGTGGCGAGCGCGCGCCCGGCGCCGACGCGGCCGCGCAGCTGCGCCAGCGCCGCCGGCACCTGCACCCCCTGGCGCGTGAGCACGTAGGCCGCCTGCGCGCGGCTGCGCCAGTCGTGCGCCTGGCCGTGGTCGGCGTCGAGCCCGCCCTGCAGGTAGGTGTTGGCGCGGGCGAGCAGGTCCTGCGGCACCGGCAGGCCGCGCTCGCGCGCCTCCACCACCCACTGCATCGCGTAGACGGTGGGGAAGTAGTCCGCACCGCCGCCCGGCCACGGCGCGATGCCGCCGTCGGCCTGCTGGCGCGCGCGCAGCTGCGTCAGGTAGCGCTCCCAGGTCCGGCGCGGGTCGGGCACCTTCTCGCCCGTCGCGGTGGCGCCGCGCGCGATCTCGCGCGCCAGCTCGGGGCGGTTGGACAGCACCACCGAGGGCGCGGTCTGGCTCGTGATCTGCTCGGTGCAGCCGTAGGGATAGGCCACGAGGTACTGCATCAGCGCCGAGGCGAAGGACCAGGGCGTGGCCGAGACCGCGAACTCGCTGCGGCTGAACTGCGGGTAGACGTCGGCCGCGGCCTTGAGCTCGCCGCCGCCGACCATCACGCCGCTCTGCACGCGCGTGACGTAGGCCGAGGCCGGCCGCACGCTGACGTCGGTCGACAGCCGCGCGCTGCTTGCGCCGCGCTGCGCGACGAGGATCACGCTGGCCGAGCCGAGCTGCGCCGGGGCCTGTCCGGGCGCGTCGGCGCGGGCGCGGATGCGGAACTTGGTCTTGCCCTCGCCGTGCTCGCTGATCTTCAGCACCTGCCTCGGCTCGCCCACCACCTCGAGTCCGCCGGTGACCGACAGCGCGAGCTGGATCGGCGCGTCCCGGCCCGAGCCGGCGATGTTGTTGGCCACGCCCACGCCCACCTCCACCGTGTCGCCGGGGCTGATCGCCAGCGGCACGTTGGGCAGCAGCACCAGCTCGCCGCGCACCGTGCTGCGCGTGGCCGCCGCCGCCGCCCCCTCGTCGTTGACCGCCACGGCCAGCACGCGCAGCTCGCCGTTGAAGCTCTCGGGCACCGTGTAGCTGAACTCGCGGCTGCCGCTGACGTCGACGAAGCCCGACCAGAAGGCCACCGGCTTGTCGCGCTTGCGCTTGAAGGGGTTGAGGTGCTTGCCGAGCGCCCCTTCGGCGTCGCCGCCAGGGGCCGCGGACTGCATCAGCTTGCGGAACTCCGGCAGGATCAGGTCCAGCGTCTGCATCGTGCCGACCTCCAGCGCGCGCTTCTGGAAGAAGTGCCTGAGCGGGTCGGGGTTCTGGTAGCGCGCGACCTGCAGGATGCCCTCGTCCACCGCGAACACGACGGCGCGCACCGGCCTGTCGGCGCGCAGCGTCATCTTCACCGCCTGGCCCGGCTTCACGAGCGGCGTGCTCTCCAGCGCGATGTTCGCGGTGCGCCGCGCCAGGCTGATCGCGAAGGGCGCCACGCCGTGGCTGAGCGGGCTCGTGTAGATCTCGTCGGAGGCCGGGTCGCGCACGAACTGCACGCTGACGTAGCCGTTGCCCTCGAAGTCCTTCGGCAGCGTGATGCGCTGCACCGACGCGGTCTGCTCGGCCTTGAACCAGGCGTGCGCGTAGACCTTGTCGCGCTCGATCGTGATCAGGCCGGCGCCGCTGTAGGGCGCCTGGATGCTGAGCTGGATCTCGTCGCCGGGCAGGTAGTCGCGCTTGTCGAGCTTGACCTGCAGCTCGGCATTGCGGTCGAGCGAGCGGCCGAGGTTGGCCGCGCCCGCCACGCTGTACTCGATGCGGTTGAGCGCGAGGCCCCTGGCGTCGCGCACCACGTAGGCGAAGTGCCCGGGCGTGCCGGTCTCCAGCGCGAGCGCGGTGCCCGCGGCGGCGATCGAGAAGGGCTGCTCCCGCAGCAGCACCTCCTTCGGGCGCGACTCGTAACGGTAGAGCCCGTTGGGCTGCTTGACCAGCACCGAGAGCATGCGACGCTCGACGCGCTCGAGCTTGAGCTTGCCGGCGGAGATGCGCTGCGCGCGCGCATCGATCGCGATCAGGTGCACCTGCCGCGCCGCGCCGCGGGCGACGTAGTCGAGCGGGCCGCCGGCCTTGGCGCCGACGAGGAAGGGCAGGTCGCTCACCAGCGTCCGCGCCTCGGCCGCCACGCTGCGCCCGCCCTCGGGCTCGAAGGCCTTCACGACCAGGTGCAGCTGGTAGGTGGCGGCCTGGAAGCGGCCGAGCTGCAGGTCGAGCTCGGCGCGGCCCTGCGCGTCGGTCTCCACCGCGCCGAGCTCGTCCTCCTGCGGCTGGCGCACGGCCTGCGGGTCGTAGAAGGCGTAGTCCGGATGGCTGCGGAAGGCCGGGTAGGCGGGGCGCAGCGTCAGCCGGGACTCGACGCGCCGCCCCTGCGCCGGCGTGCCGAACAGGTTCTGCACGTCCACGCTCGCCTTCAGATCCTTCGGGCTCACCCAGCCCTCGGCCACCTCGGCAGAGAGGCGCGCCGCCACGCGCGTGCGGTCGGGCAGGAACTCCTGCATCTTCACCGAGAGGGTGCCGAGCTGCAGCCGGGGCAGCTCGGGCGCGCCCGGCGCGCCCTGGCGCGGCAGGCTCAGCGTGACGGTGTAGTTGCCGGTGGGCGACTCCTCCTGCGTGGTGTGCTCGAACTCGAGCGCGCCGCCGGGCCCCAGGCGCAGGATCTCGCGCCGCACCGACAGCCCGCGCGCGTCGCTCACCTCGGCCTCCACCGGCATGTCGGCCAGCGTCGTCGCCCAGTTGCCGGCCTTCACGATCGCGCCGATGCGCATCGTGTCGCCCGGGCGGTAGATGCCGCGGTCGCTGAACAGGTAGGCGCTCATCTGGTTGGGCACGCCCGCGCTGCGCAGGCCGCCGACGTCGAAGCGCGAGAGGTCGAGCTGCCGGTCGTGGCGCTCCAGCGGCAGGAAGCTCAGGTCGCCGTCCTTGCGCGCCACCAGCAGCACCGGCTGCCGCTCGCGCCGCATGCCCTCGAGGCTGGGCAGCCGCGCGCGCCCGCCCGCGTCGGTGGCGACGCTGGCGAGCACCAGGCCGTTGCGGCCCCAGACCTCGACCACCGCCGCGCCCACCGGCGCGCCGCTGGCCACGGACTGCACGAACACGTCGCGCGTGCCGTCGGCCGCGCGCTTGGCGATGAGGCCGAGGTCGGTGACGAGCACCAGGCGCCGGTCGCTGAAGCGCGCGGGATCGACCGTGGCCTCGGCTTCGCCCTCCCCTTCGCCTTCGTGAGCCTCGTGATGATCCTCCTCGCCGTGGTAGCCGCGGTGGGCGTCGCCCGCGTACGGGTCCGCGCCCTCGCCGCCGCGCTTGGGGTCGTCGCCCGTCACGCTGAGCAGGAACACGCCGCGGCGCTCGCCCGCCTCGCTCTTCAGGTAGGCGCCGAAGTCCACCGTCTCGTAGTGCGTGCGCCCGGGGGGCAGCTTCAGCGCGATGCGCCGTTCGAAGCGCTCGCTCAGGGCGTCGGCCGTCAGGCTGCCGTGGAAGCGCGGCCGGGAGAAGTCGCCCCCGGTCTGGCTCGCCAGCAGGTGCAGCTGCTGCGGCAGCAGCCGCGCGATCTCCACCCGCACGCCGGGCAGGTCGCGCACCAGCAGCGGCAGCTTCCTCTCGCCCGACAGCGCCAGCAGCGAGCCGCGGCTCATGATCGCGAGCTCCGGCGCCGAGGTCTTCAGTTGCAGCACCTGCACGTGCGGCGCGCCGAGCTGGTAGCCGCCGGGCGTCTTCAGGCCCCGGGCCACGCGGACGTAGACGAAGCGCCCGCCCTCGGCCTGGGGCATGCGGAAGGCGCCGCGCTCGCCGACCTCGCGCTCGCCGGGCAGCGGCTCGAGCTTCAGCGCGGTGGCGCGCTCGAGCACCGCCTCGTCCACCTCCTGCGGATCGCTCCAGACGTGGGCGGCGCCCTCCTTGCCCTCGGGCCCGGCCACCGGCAGCATCCAGGCCGACACCGCGCGCGCCATCTCGCGCTCGTGCACCGGCATGCTGGCCGCGACCTGCAGCACCTGCTCGGGCTCGCCCTTGTCGTTGCTCACCATCGCGCTCCCGACCTCGGCGATCGCGAGGCTGTAGAGGCCCGGCACGTCGACCAGTCGCACCTGCTCGTCCTTCGACGGCTCGCCGCCGCGCGCGGCGGAAACGCCCGCGGCGAGCGTCAGCCGCATCGGCCGCGTCAGGTCCGGGATCGGCAGCGGCTCGGACATCACGCTGGCCTGCAGCTTCAGCTTGTCGTAGCTGATGCTGAACTTCTGTGCGCCGGCGCTGCCCAGCCCGAACAGCCCGAGGCCACCGCTGCCGTCCTCGAGCCGCAGACGCGACTCCAGCGAGGATGGGCTGACCGGGTGGCTGAAGCGCAGCTGGAACACCACGCGGCGCACGTCGGGCTGCACAGGGTCCTGGTAGAACTCGCCGCCGTCGATGGCGGCGGTGAAGGGCGGCGCGCTGAAACGGAAGGAGTCTTCCTTGAGCCGCACCTGCGGCGCGAGGCTGCCGCGCCCGAGCTCGACGGTGTAGGCCTGACCGACCGGCCAGTCCTGGGCGGGCCGGAACACCAGCTGCTGCGGCGAGGCCCAGCTCCAGCGCCCGGCCACCTCGGGCGTGATGCGCATGTCGCCCGGGTCCTTGCCGACGCGCTCGAGCCGCGCGGCCGGCGCCGGGAAGTCGATCACCAGCGGGTTCGGCCCGGCCTCGTCCTCGATGCGCGTGCGCGGCGGCGGCGTGACCCGGAAGGACAGCTCGACGAGCTGCGGCGCGTCCGGCCTCAGCCCGTGCCACCAGCGGTCGACCCGCGGCCATGCGGCAGTGAGCGCGCCTGCAGCGAGCAGCACGAGCACGAGGCGAGCGGCAAACGGGCGCAGCCCCCCTCCCGCGTGGCGCAGGCCGCGCCCGAGCCAGCGCAGCCAGCCCGGCGGCTGCCACACGCCGAACAGCGCGCGCAGCAGCGCGAGCAGCCCTGCACCCAGCCTGGCCGCGCCGGCCCGCAGCCGTGCGCCGCGCGTCGCGTCTCGGGTCTCGTCCGCAAGCTCCGGTGCGTCCTCGGCCATGGTCCCCTCCCCCGGGGAAATTTCTTGTTACAGGGGAGTCTAGGGGCTGCGGCCTGCCTCGCGAGGCCGGAATCGGCGCGTTGTTGCCGCGCGTCCACAGCGCGCGGGCTCCAGGGGTTTCAGGCGGGCTGCGCCGCCTCGCGCACGGCGTCCGCGGCCAGCAGCGCCTCCAGGCAGTGCTCGCGGATGCCGTAGAACCTCTTCACCTCGGCGATCTGCGCCTCGATGTCCGCGCGCCGCGACGGCGCGCCGGGGCGGCGCTTCACCGCGAGGATCATCTTGTTCTTGCTGGTGTGCTCCAGCGCGATGAACTCGAACACCTGCGTGTCGTAGCCGTGGGCCTCCAGCAGCAGTGCGCGCAGGCTGTCGGTGACCATCTCGGCCTCCTGGCCAAGGTGGATGCCGTGCTGCAGGATCGGCCGCATCGGGTGCGGGCTGAGCAGCTGCGGGCGGATCTGCTTGTGGCAGCAGGGCGAGCACAGGATGATCGACGCGCCCGCGCGGATGCCCATGTGGATCGCGTGATCGGTCGCGGTGTCGCAGGCATGCAGCGCGATCATGACGTCCATCGCGCCGGCCTGGTAGTGGCGCACGTCGCCCTGCTCGAAGGCCAGGCCCTGCAGTCCCAGGCGCGCCACCGCGTCCGAGCACAGCCGCACCAGATCCTCGCGCAGCTCGACGCCGGTGACGCGCGCGCCCTCGCCCACCGCGCGGCGCAGGTAGTCGTGCACCGCGAAGGTCAGGTAGCCCTTGCCGCAGCCGAAGTCCGCGACATGCACCTGCCCGGCCTGCTTCAGCGGCGAGGCCTCGAAGGCGTGGTGCAGCACCTCGACGAACTTGTTGATCTGCTTCCACTTGCGCGACATCGCCGGGATCAGCTGGTGCTCGGGCGTGGTCACGCCGAGCTCGACCAGGAAGGGCTCGTCGAGCTCGACCCAGCGCCGCTTCTCGCGGTCGTGCGCCTTCGCCGCCGGCACCTCCGCCGGCGTGCCGGCCTTGCCCACGCGCAGGCTCGGCTTGCCCTTGCGGCTCACCGCGAACTGGATCTCCTGCGTGTCGGTGTGCAGGTGCGCGTTGCCGAACTCGCTGCCGAGCAGCGCGCGCACGCGCGCGAGCCCCTCCTCGATCGGGAAGTTCTTCGTGACGTCGCGCGTCTTGTGCCGGTAAACGAAGGACAGCCGGTCCTCGCCGCGCACCGCCACCGCGCGCACCTGGATGCGCTGCAGGTCCGGCTCCGCGCCGCAGTAGCTGCTGAACACCAGCTTCGCGAAGCGCCCCGCGGCGAGGCTGTCGGCCAGCAGCGCCATGAAGCGCTCGGCCGGCGCCGCGTCGCCCGGCGCGCGGGCGGCCGGGGTGTCGTGATGGGAGGGGGAAGCGGTGCCTGACATGGGGAAGCGAGCCTCGGGAATGCGGGACGGCGGCCCCGCGCCGCCGCGAGGCCGAAGGGGCGGATTTTCGGACACCTTGGCGCGGCATCCCGCCGCGTAGGGCCAAAGGCACCTTCCTGCCACGGCTGCCGCGCAAAGCCCGCCCGGCACGACGGGAACGTCCCTTGCCGGTCCTGGGCCCCGGGGCCTGTCGCCCCGGTCCGGCGACGCTGGGGGAGTCGGCGCGATCCCCCCTCGCCGGCTCACCGATTTCAGGAATAGGACAGAAATCCCATGTGCGGCATTGCAGGAGAACTCCGATTCGACGACGAGATCGCCGACATCCGGACCGTCGTCGAGATGACCGAGGCGCAGTCGCGCCGTGGTCCCAACGGCGAGGGCCTGTTCAGCCTCGGCTCGCGCTGCTTCGGACACCGCCGGCTCAGCATCATGGACCTGAGCCAGCGCGCCCACCAGCCCTTCGTGGACAACCTGCTGGGCATGGGCATCGTGTTCAACGGCGCGATCTACAACCACCACGAATTGCGGCAGGAACTGACCGCGCGCGGCTACCAGTTCAGCTCCACCGGCGACACCGAGGTCATCATCAAGGCCTGGCATGCCTGGGGCCCGAAGGCGCTCGAGCGCTTCCACGGCATGTTCGCCTTCGCGCTGTGGGAGCGCGACAGCGGCATCACCTACCTCGTGCGCGACCGCCTCGGCATCAAGCCGCTGTACTACACCGCCAACACCAAGCGGCTGCGCTTCGCGTCGGCGCTGCCGGCACTGCTGACCGGCGACGGCATCGACACCTGGCTCGACCCGCAGGCGCTGCACCACTACCTGAGCTTCCACGCGGTGGTGCCGGCGCCGCTGACGATCCTGCGCGGCGTCAGGAAACTCGCGCCGGGCAGCATGATGACGGTGCACCCGGACGGCCGCCTCGAGCATGCGCGCTGGTGGACGCTCGACTTCACGCGCAGCGAGGAGGACGAGCGCTGCGGCTTCGAGGACTGGAGGCAGCGCGTGCTCGACGCGCTGCGCGTGTCGGTCAAGCGCCGGCTCGTCGCCGACGTGCCGGTGGGCGTGCTGCTGTCGGGCGGTCTCGACTCGAGCCTGATCACCGGGCTGCTGGCCGAGGCCGGCACGCCGGACCTTCGCACCTACTCGATCGGCTTCGAGGCGGTCGACGAGGAGGCGGGCGACGAGTTCCACTACTCCGACCTCGTCGCGCGCCACTACGGCACCGTGCACCAGAAGCTGCAGATCCCCGGCGACCTGCTGCTCGAGACGCTGCCCGAGGCGATCCATGCGATGGCCGAGCCGATGGTCAGCCACGACGCGGTCGCCTTCTACCTGCTGTCGCAGGCGGTGTCGCGGCATAGCCGCGTGGTGCAGAGCGGCCAGGGCGCCGACGAGGTGTTCGGCGGCTACCACTGGTACCCGCCGATGGCCGAGGTCTCCGACGCCTCGCCCGCCGCCGCGCTCGACGCCTACCGGCGCGTGTTCTTCGACCGCAGCCACCAGGAGATGGCCTCGCTGCTGCAGCCCAACTGGGTCAGCGAGGACTGGAGCAGCCAGTTCGTCGAGGCGCACTTCGACCAGCCCGGCGCCACGAGCGCGATCGACCGCGCACTGCGCCTGGACACCACCGTGATGCTGGTGGACGACCCGGTCAAGCGGGTGGACAACATGACGATGGCCTTCGGGCTCGAGGCGCGCGTGCCCTTCCTCGACCACGAGCTCGTCGAGCTCGCCGCGCGCATCCCGGCGCGCCACAAGATCGCGCAGGGCGGCAAGCACGTGCTCAAGGAGGCCGCGCGCCAGGTGATCCCGGCCGAGGTGATCGACCGGCCCAAGGGCTACTTCCCGGTGCCGGCGCTGAAGTACCTGCGCGGCGACTTCCTCGACTACGTGCGCGACACGCTCGACTCGCAGGTCGCGCGCAACCGCGGCGTGTTCCGCCGCGACGCGATCGACCGCATGTTCCAGTCGCCCGACGCGCACATCACGCCGCTGCGCGGCTCCAAGCTCTGGCAGGCCGCTCTGCTCGAGGCCTGGCTGCAGGCGCACCACATCTGAGCCACCCGACCGACCGATTCCTACAGGAGACACCCATCCCATGAACGTCGTCCGACTCGACCCCTCCACGCACGGCATCGGTCCGGTGGACTCCGGTGCTCTCGCCAACGCACCGCAGGACAAGGCAGCGGCCTTCCGTCCCGCCGCGCAGGCCGGCGGCCGCAACATCGTGCTCGACTGCGGCTGGGGCCGGCTGCTGTACGGACCGTCCTTCGAATCGCCGGCCGCGCTCGCGCAGGCGCTGCTGCAGGAGCTGCCGGAGCGGCGCGACATCGCGCTCTACGTGGACGCGCCGCAGCTCGTGCTGGCCGAGGCGCCGAGCGAGCTGTTCCTCGACCCCTCGCTGGTGTTCCGCCGCGAGCTCGACCCGGAGGCCGACCTCGGCATCGACCTGCCGGCGCCCGGCATCGTCATCCGCCCGCTCGCCACGCGCGCCGACATCGCCGCGATCAACCGGCTCTACGCGACGCGCCGCATGGTGCCGCTCGACCCGGGCGTGGTCTGGGAGCAGCGCCACTCCGAGTCGATGCTCTACCTGCTCGCCGAGGACGAGCGCACCGGCGACGTGATCGGCTCGGTGCTCGGCATCGACCACGTGAGCGCCTTCGGCGACCCGCACGGCGGCAGCAGCCTGTGGTGCCTCGCGGTCGATCCGCAGACGCGCGTGTCCGGCGCCGGGCAGTCGCTGACGAGGCACCTGATCGCGCACTTCGCGCGGCGCGGCCGCAAGTTCCTCGACCTGTCGGTGCTGCACGACAACGAGCACGCGATCGGCCTGTACGAGAAGCTCGGCTTCCGGCAGGTGCCGGGCTTCGTCGTGAAGCACAAGAACTCGATCAACCAGCGGCTCTTCGTCGACAACGTCGACCTCTCGGGCCTGAACCCCTACGCGCGGCTGATCGTCGACGAGGCGCGCCGCCGCGGCATCAGCGTCGAGGTGATCGACGCGGCTGCCGGCATCTTCAAGCTGCGCCACTTCGGCCACGAGATGCTGTGCCGCGAGTCGCTGACCGAGCTGACCGGCGGCGTGGCGATGACCTGGTGCCAGGACAAGGTGCTGACGCTGCGGCGCCTGGCCTCGATCGGGCTGCGCGTGCCGCGCCAGCGCACCGCAGGCGACTTCGCGGCCGACCTCGCCTTCATGCGCGAGTGCGGCTCGGTGGTGGTCAAGCCCGCGCTAGGCGAGCAGGGCCGCGGCATCAGCGTCGACGTGCGCGAGGAGGCGCACCTCGCGCAGGCGATCGAGCGCGCCGCCAAGGAGGGCGGCCATGTCGTGGTCGAGGAGTTCTGCGCGGGGCAGGACCTGCGCATCGTCGTGATCGGCTACAAGGTGGTGGCCGCCGCGATCCGCCGCCCGGCCGAGGTCGTCGGCGACGGCAGCTCGACCATCGCGCAGCTGATCGAGCACCAGAGCGCACGGCGCGCCGCCGCCACTGGCGGCGAGAGCCGCATCCCGGTCGATGCCGAGACCGAACGCTGCCTGGCCGGCCAGGGCCTGGCGCTCGACACGGTGCTCGAGGAGGGCCGCGCGGTGAAGGTGCGCAAGACCGCCAACCTGCACACCGGCGGCACGATCCACGACGTGACGGAGCAGCTGCATCCGGCGCTGCGCGAGGCCGCCGAGACCGCCGCGCGCGCGCTGCGCATCCCGGTGGTGGGGCTGGACTTCCTGGTGCCCTCGCCGGACCAGCCGGAGCACGTGATCATCGAGGCCAACGAGCGCCCGGGCCTCGCCAACCACGAGCCGCAGCCCACCGCGCAGCGCTTCATCGACCTGCTCTTCCCCTTCACCGCCTGAGGTGCCCGTGCGCAAGCTCGAGATCGATGTCGACTACCTGAAGACCACGCTGCTGGAGCTGCTCGCGATCCCGAGCCCGGCGGGACTGACCGACGAGATCGTGCACTACACCGGCGGGCGGCTCGACGCGCTCGGCATCCCCTACGAGCTCACGCGCCGCGGCACGATCCGCGGCGTCCTCAAGCGCACGCTGCCCGAGCGGCGCCGCCAGAGCCCGGCCTGCGCGATCGTCGCGCACCTCGACACGCTCGGCGCGATGGTGCGCGAGATCAAGCCGACCGGGCGGCTGGCGCTGATGCCGATCGGCACCTGGTCGGCGCGCTGGGCCGAGGGCGGTCGCGTGACGGTCTTCACCGACACCGGGCGCTTCCGCGGCACGGTGCTGCCGCCGATGGCCTCGGGCCACGTCTACAACGACGCGATCGACACGCAGCCGGTGGACTGGGGGCACCTCGAGCTGCGCGTCGACGAGCAGATCGAGTCGGCCGCCGACGCGGGCGCGCTCGGCATCCAGGTCGGCGACTTCGTCGCCTTCGACGCCTGCCCCGAGGTGCTCGACAACGGCTACATCGTCTCGCGCTACCTCGACAACAAGGCCGGCGTCGCGTCGGTGCTCGCGGCGCTCAAGGCCATCGTCGACAGCGGCGTGGACGTGCCGATGGAGTGCCATCCCGTCTTCACGCTCACCGAGGAGGTGGGCTCGGGCGCGCGCGCGGTGATCGAGGAGGACGTCAGCGAGGTGATCGGCGTCGACATCGGCCCGGTCGCCGCCGGCCAGGGCGCGCGCGAGTACGGCGTGACGATCCCGCTGATGGACTCGGCCGGGCCGCACGACTACCACCTGACGCGGCGGCTGCTGCGGCTGTGCACCGAGCACGCGATCCCGAGCCATCGCGACGTGTTCCGCTTCTACCACTCGGACGCGGGCGCGGCGGTGAGCGCCGGCGCCGACGTGCGCACCGCGCTGCTGTGCTTCGGCACCGACGCGACGCACGGCTACGAGCGCACGCACATCGCGGCGCTGACGCACCTCGCGGAGCTGCTGGCGATCTACATCCAGAGCGGCCCGACGCTGTCCGAGGATCGCGACCGCCGCCGCGACTCGGTCGAGAACTTCTCGCACCAGCTCGACGCCGAGCAGCTCGCGCCGCTCGGCACCCCGGCGATGCCCGAGGTCGGCGAGCTGATCGACCTGCCCGAGGGGCGCAGCGGCGACGAGGAGCCGCCCGCGGACAGCGGCTCGACGGAAGCGGGCTCAATGCGCGGCTGAGGGGCCGGCCACGAGCGCGTCGATCATGCGCTTGACCGCCTTCACCTGCGGCGCGTCCTTCTTCGCGAAGGACGGCTGCAGCGGGTACAGCGCCGCGCCCCTCGGGTCGGTGTAACCCCAGAAGTCCCAGCAGCCCTTCGGGTTGTAGCGATAGGGGCCCGGCACGCCGCCGCGGCTGCTCGGCATCACCTGCGGGTAGAGCACGACGATGCGGTTGGCCTCGGCCCAGTCGTTGTAGCCCGCGCCCTCGACGAAGGTCCTGCCGTAGCTCCCGCGGCCCTCGACCACGACGTTCTGGCCCTGGCTGCAGCCGTGGAAGGCCACGTGCAGCCGGCAGCCCGAGCCGGCCTGCTCGCAGGCTGCCGGGATGTAGACCCAGCCGGTCTCGTCGAGCCCGTCGAAGCGGCTGCCGCCGTCGCGGTAGGGGCGCTGGCTGAAGGGCCGCAGCGATTGCGGGCGGGCGGTGCCGGGCTGCATCTGCGGCGCGTCGTAGAGCCACTTCAGCAGCTCGCCCGCGCCGTCGAAGCCGCAGCCGTTGAGGTAGGGCGTGCGGCTCGCCGCGCAGTCGCCGCGGGCCTTGGTGGGCAGGCCGTGGCCCGACTCCGGCAGGTGCACGCGCCTGAGCTGCGCGGGCGGCACGCCGTAGGCCGCGTAGTAGCCCTCGAGCGCGTCCATCATCGGCAGCGGCACGGTGCGGTCCTTGCCGCCCGAGAACAGCCAGACGCGGTGGCGCTTCAGGTTCGAGACGTCGTCGATCTCGCGCCGCATGCCCTCGGTGACGCCGCGGCTGAGCTCGAGCGCGGCGCCGGCGGCCAGCGGCGTGCAGGCGGCGCGCTCGAGGCTGCCGAGCCAGCCGCCGGACTCCGAGGGGCAGGAGCAGGTCTGCGCCGCGGTCCGCACCGAGCCGCGCGAGCAGCCGTAGGGGCCGCCCTCGATCACCGCGGCGCCGGCGAGCGACGCGGAGTGCGTGACCTGGAACTGCGCCGCCATGTAGCCGCCGGAGGACAGGCCCGAGACCGTGACGGCGCGCGCGTCGGCGCCGAGCGCGGGCAGCGCCGCCAGCGGCGGCGGGGCCGGCTCGCTGTTGCGCGCGGCAGCGGGGGTGGCGGCGGCGAGGAGGCCGAGCAGCGCGGCGGCGAGGCGCAGGGCGGCGCGCGGGAAGGGCCGGCGCGAGGAGGCGGTCGAAGCAAGGGACATGGTGTCGTTCTCTCCCGGGGAAGGATGGGGCGGCGCCTGCCGCCGTCCTCCCCTGGAAAAACGCCACCAGCCGGGGTCGCGCCGCAGGCGGCAGGGACGATAGAGGCGGGGCGCTGCCTCGTCCAGCGCCGAGGGGCGATGTCCTCCCAGCAGGCTCGGTCACGCTTGCGGTCGCGCGTTTTCCGGGGGGCGGTCGATGGGAGAAGACGGGCGCCGGGAGCGCGCCCGGGCTCCGCGAGCTGCGAACCCTTCGGGCCTCGGGCACCCGGGGTGCGGGCAAGCGCCGAAGGCCTCCCCCGCTGCAGCGGCTTCAGTCCTGCGGGCCGACCTGCTCCCAGGCGGCCCGGGTCGCCTCCCGCGCCTGCTCCCAGTTCAGCCGCGAGGTGCCGCGGCGGCGCTCGTACTCCTCGGCGAGCACCGGCTCGATCTCCTCGTAGCGGCCGGGATAGCGCCGCCGCGCCTCGGCGCCGAGGCGGTAGGCGGGCGCATAGTCCTCGTAGTCCAGCCCGCCGCGGTGGTAGGGCTCGCTGGCATAGCGCTCGCGCCAGAGCCGGTCGACCTCCTCGGGGTCCATGTGCCCGGCGATCGCCTTGCCGCCGAGGCCGCCCACCACCGCGCCGACCGCCACGCCGACCACGGTGCCCACCGGCCCCCCGACCGCCGTGCCGGCGACGGCCGAGGCGGCGGCGAGGCCCCCGGCCGCCGCGCCGAGGCCGGTGCCGACCGGGTGGAAGTCCGGCGCGCCAGTGAGCGGGTCGCGCTTGCCCGCCTCCTCGTCCTTGTCGGTGGGCTGTTGCGCTTGCTGTTGCTGCTGCTGCGTGTCCATCGCTTCGCCTCGCGGATGTGAATGGATAGGTGCCGGGACCGCGCCCTACCGCAGCAACCAGGCCACGGCGTCGCGCGCGATCTGCGGCGGCACGACATGGCCGCCGTCGAACTCGACGTAGTCCACCGAGTGGCCGCCCTGGCGCAGCGCCTTCGCGATGCGCCGGCTGCACGGCTCGATCGGCAGCACGCGGTCGTCGGTGCCGTGGGACATGAACACCTCGGCCTGCCCCCGGGTGGGCGCGCCGGCGATGAAGCCGGGCGAGAGCGCGATCGCGCGGGGGAAGAGCCCGCCGTTGGCCAGCGCGAGCGACAGCGCGTAGGACGCGCCGTCGGAGAAGCCGCCGATGGCCAGGCGCGCCGCATCGATCCGGTAGCGGGCGAAGACCCAGTCCAGCACCGCGTCGATCGCCGCGACGTCGGCGCCCCAGTCCTCGAGCAGGACATCCCAGGTCGGCCCGCGCGACGAAGGCGCCAGCACCATCACGCCCTGCTGCGCCGCAAAGGGGTCGAGCAGCGCGAGGCCGTGCCCGGCCTTGCCGCCGGCGCCGTGCAGCATCACCGCCAGCGGCGCAGGGCGCTCGGGCGTCCAACCGGGCGGGACGTGCAGGACCACGAGGCGCCCGTCGCCAACGTCGATGACCCGCGGCCCCGCGGCGCCTTCGGAAATCCGCTCCGGGGCTTCGCGGGGGCGGGCAGCGAGAAATGCCGGTGAATGCATGAAGGCTGCCGGGCAATCGGTGCGCCCGTCTCTACGCGCTGCCGCGAAATCGGCGCCGATGCTGCTTTGGCAGCAGGGTCAATATCGGCGCGCCGATGACGCGGGCCGTATTGCCGTACATTTCACCCCAGCGATACACAGGACCGTGGTTCTTCGAGGTCTTTCTTCCAACCGCCTTCCCACCGGAGGCGGCGCCGTTTGATCCCCCTGATAGACGTTTCTTGCGTGTTTCTGCATGCGCGGAATCGCCTCGCCTGCTTCATTCATTTTTTTTAGGAACGTCTCCATGTCTACCCAAACCGGCTCCGTCAAGTGGTTCAACGAAAGCAAGGGCTTCGGCTTCATCGCTCCGGATGCGGGCGGTGCGGATCTCTTCGCACACTTCCGCGACATCCAGGGCAGCGGCTTCAAGACCCTCGAGGAAAACCAGCGCGTCGAATTCGAGGTCAAGCAGGGCCAAAAGGGCCTGCAAGCGGCCAACATCCGCCCGCTGTAATAGCAAGGCCTGCCGTCCGCAGCGCCTCGAATGGCGCTGCGACTGCACCCGGACCGCAGCTTCGCTGCGGTTTTTTTATTGCGGGCGCCCTGCCCGCGATTTTCCCTGCTGGCACGGCAAGCGAAATGCGGCACCGCCTGAATCACGTATTCAGCTGATTGCGGCAGGCGGCTGAAACCCGCGAATCCAGTCCTCCAGCCGGGCCACCTGCTTCAAGGCGGCCCACCCCCTTTGCCCCCGGCCTTCCTGCCACGCGCTCCTCACGAGCGCCGGCGCCGCCGTCGCGGGTGCCGAACCCATCCCTGCCGCGGATTCCCCGTGCAGGCGCCTTCGTCCCCAGGAAGCGCGATGCCCCCGTTCTGTCGGGAACATCGATTGCTCCAGGGAAGCCGGCGCCCGGAGTCTTCCCCGGCTTGCGGCGAACACGCTTGCGAGCGAGAGCCCGGACCGAGTCCCTCCGCCGCCAGCGCGCTTCTTGCGCACCGTTTTACCGAATCCGATCCGCCTTCGAGGCGGCTTGAACCATAAGAAATACACCATGAATACCTCCATCCAGATCGGCAAGTACCTCGTTTCCCCCCTGACCCGCCTCGCCGGCTCGGGCCGCTACGCCGCATCCGTTTCCATCCGCTCGGGACGCGGCAGCGGCACGCACGATCGCGTGCTGCGCCTCGTGCCGGAGTTCGACTCCCCCGACGAAGCGCTGCGCTACGCCACCGCGCAGGGGCTCGACTGGCTCGGGATCTCCGAGCCGGCCCGCCCTTCTCCCGCCCGCATCCCGGCCTGAGCGCTGTTCCGGGGGGCAGCGGCATCTGCTTCCCGCCGGCGCGGGAGGCACCGGCAGGGCGGCGCCTTCCTGCCATGGGCCGCAGCGGCGCATGAGCTGAACACACGGCCCGGAGCCTCGGGCACCGGGAATAGCGCCTCGCAATCGAGGCCATGCAGTCAAATGATTTTCCTATCGACTGCACATCGCCGATAGTTCTCTTATCGCCACCCCCCGCCCTTGCCGCCGTGTCTTCGAAACCCCCGATCCTGCTCACCAAGAACCCCTGCATCGGCGTGTGCAAGGACGACAAGCGCGAGATCTGCAAGGGCTGCGGACGCACCCGCGACGAGATCGGGCGCTGGAAGTCGCTGTCGCCCGAGGCGCGGCACGACATCAACCTGCGCGTGCTCGCGACGCAGGGCAAGGAGGTGCGCAAGCGGCTGCTGCGCGAGATCGCCGAGCAGGCGGAGAAGGACGGCCTCGCCTGAGGCGCCCGTCACCCCGCCCGCCGCGGCTCAGCGCAGCCCGCCGAGCGTCTCGATCACGTTGCGCGTGATCACCGGCACCGCCGCGTCGCTGCCGTTGTCGAGCACCTGCGCCCAGTCGGTGGTGCCGGCGGTGAAGACCGTGCCGCCGCGCCGGTACAGCCCCAGCGTCGCCGTGTGCAGCCCCTGCCAGGGGCCGTGGTGCTCGCGGTGCGGCAGCTCCTGCCAGCCGGGCTCGAGCGGCCCGGCCGCCAGCGGCACGAAGCCTTCCGGCGTGCCGCACTCGGCCGCGTAGGGCGCGAGCCGCACCAGGCCCTGCTGCGCGTCCGCCCACTCCAGCGGCGCGCCGTCGCACTCGTAGCCGACCAGCGGCGGCGTCGAGGCCGCGCCGAAGCGCTCCCCGGTGGCCAGCCCCGTGCCCTCGAACACCCAGTGCCCGCCCTGCTGCACGACGTAGCCCTGCGTCTGGCGCGGCCCGTCCCACCAGCCGCCGCCGTGGCGGTAGCTGACGCCGCTCATGCGGTCCTCGGGGCGGTGCACGCCGCTCCCGGGCCACCAGTGGTCGAGCGCGCCCTGTGGCCCGCCCTGGTGGCAGACCATCGCGCCGTCGCCGTCGACCAGGTGGATGCGCCACCAGCAGACGTTGGCGCCGAAGAAGCAGACGTTGCCGCCGCGCTCGATGAACTGTTCCACGTGGTCGCGCATCGGCCCGGTCCAGTACTCGTCATGGCCGACGCTGACGAGCAGGCGGTGCCGCGCGAGCAGTTCCGGCTCGTGGTGCAGGTCGAGGTCGGCGCAGAACTCCACGTCGTAGCCTCGCCGCGCGAGCCAGTGGATGAAGCGCGCGTCCCAGTGCGCGAAGGTCTGCCGCGGCGAGCCCGCGTCGTAGTGGTCGGGCGCGCCGAAGGTCTCACCGCCGATGCCGCCGCCCGGGCGCCGCCACGTCAGCCGTGCACCGGGCGGCTCGGCGCAGCGCGGCGGGCGGTCGTAGAAGCAGCCGCCGCCGGTCCAGTTGTAGGCCTGGTAGGTCGCGAAGGGCAGCCGGTAGAGCAGCGGGCTGCGCCCCGCGCCGCGCACGACGAACAGCACCGCGGCGCGGTCCATCCAGACGCCGAGCGGCACCGGCTCGCGCTCCTCCTGCAGGTGCGCGACGTAGACGCCCGAGGGCCAGTGGCGCGGGATGTCGAAGACGTAGGGCGGCCACTGCCAGTCGGTGCAGGCGCTGCCCTCGGGCGCGGCCTCGCCGGGCAGCCAGTCGCTCGCGTCCATCGCGACGAAGCCGTCTCCCCAGCGGTGGAAGGCGACGCGAAAGCGCGGCGCGTCGGTCGCGACGTGCAGCGTCAGCGGCCGGCCCGGCGCGATGCTGGGCCGCTCGGGATAGCCGCGGATCACGCCCGGCTCCCGGGGCGTGCGGAAGCACTCATGCGACCGCGTCCGGCTCGTCGCGCTTGCGCACGAGGTAGGGCGGCATCGCCAGCGCGTGCATCGGCGTGCGGCGGAAGGTCTCGAGCGCCTGCGCCGGCGTCTCGACGATCGGCTCCTCGCGTCGGTTGAAGGAGGTGTTGAGCAGCACCGGCACGCCGGTGCGCGCGTCGAAGGCCTCCAGCAGGCTGCGCAGGAAGGGGTCGTCGTCGGGGCCCACCGTCTGCAGCCGCGCGGTGCAGTCCACGTGCGTGACGGCGGGGATGATCCTCGCCGCCTCGGGATGCACGGGCGCGGCGAACTGCATGAAGGGCGAGGGCCGGCGGATGTCGAAGAAGCGGTCGGCGTGCTCGAGCAGCACGATCGGCGCGAGCGGGCGGAACAGCTCGCGGTCCTTCACGCGCGCGTTGATCCAGTCGCGCACCCGGTCGTGGCGCGGGTCGGCGAGGATGCTGCGGTGGCCGAGCGCGCGCGGGCCGAACTCGCTGCCGCCCTGGTAGAGCGCCACCACCTTCGTCTGCGCGAGCAGGTCCACCATGCGCCCGAGCAGGTCCTCGGGCTTCTCGACGATCAGGTCGTCGGCGGCCTCGAGCGCGGCCTCGATGTCGGCGAGCAAGGGCTCGGGCCCGAGGTAGTCGCGCGTCCAGCGCCAGTCGCAGGGCTGCTTCAGCAGCTCGGTCAGGCCGTAGACCGCGCAGCCGAGCGAGGTGCCCGCGTCGCTCGGCGCCGGCGGGATGAAGACGCGCTCGAAGGGCGTCTCGCGCAGCAGCCGGTCGTTGGCCGAGCAGTTCAGGCCGGTGCCGCCGGCGAAGCACAGGTTCTTCAGCCCGGTCTGCGCGTGCAGCCAGTGCGCGAGCTTCAGAAGCGCCTCCTCGAAGGCGCGCTGGCCCGCCGCGGCGAGGTTGGCGATGTCCTGGAAGCGCTCGGGATGCGCCGGGTCGAAGCGAAAGCGCGGCCGCACCGCGATGATCTCGCTCCACTCGCGCGGGATCGTCACCCGGCAGCCGTCCACGTCGAGCGGCGGCAGCCCGAAGGCCTCGGGGTCGCCGTGCGGCGCCAGGCCCATCACCTTGCCCTCGTTGCCCTCGCCGGGGAACATCGCCTGAGTCAGCAGGAAATAGAACATGCCCAGGCCCACCGCCGGGCCCGCGTCGCCCTCGTAGAGCTGCTTGTCGAGGCACTCGATGCGGCCGCTGCGGTCGGCGCGGTAGAACGAGGACACCTCGCGCCAGTGCCCCGGCACGCCGGCAGCGCCGTCCCAGGCCTCGGTGAAGTCCGACACCGCGCTGCCCTGGCCGTCGACGATCATCACCGCCGCCTCCTCGAAGGGCGAGGGGTGGAACACGCTGTAGAGGTGCGACAGGTGGTGCGAGATGCGCGCGCGCCTGCAGTCGGGAGACAGGGTCAGCACCTGAGCCAGCTCCTGCTCGTAGTCGGCGAGGTTGCGGATCTCGGTGTCCGACGAGTAGCACTCGACCAGCGCGTCGACCGGGCGGTCGAGCCCCGGCACCACGCCGCGGTAGACCTCGCGCAGGTCGCCGAGCTTGCCCCAGTGGTGCTTTTTACGCGTCAACCGTTCCTTCTGGATGCAGCACAGGAGCTGCGAGCCCTGCATCACGCAGATGCTGCCGTCCTGCGTGCGGTTGATGCCCACCACCAGCGGGCCGCCCTGATTGCCTGTCACCATCGAACACCCCTTCGCGTTGTCCCAGCCGCTCGGTGCACGCGGGGCGGGGAGGAGGTCCGGCCGGGCGTGCGCGAAGTGCCGGCGGCAAGCCGCATGCCCCGGGGACGGGGGATGCCCCCCCGGAACGGGCGCCCGGGCGGGGGGCGGCCGCCGTGTCGGGGCAGGGTGGCGGTCCGGTCCTCAGGCGAGCTTCAGGTCCACCTCGATGTTGCCGCGGGTCGCGTTCGAGTAGGGGCAGACGACGTGCGCCGCCTGCACCAGCTCCTCGGCCTGCGCGCGGTCCATGCCGGGGATGCTGACGGTCATCGCCACCCGGATGCCGAAGCCGTTCGGGATCGGGCCGATGCCTACCGCCGAGTCGATCTTCACGTCCGCCGGCAGCGCGATCTGCTTCTGGCCGGCGACGAACTTCATCGCGCCGATGAAGCAGGCGGCGTAGCCGGCCGCGAACATCTGCTCGGGGTTCACGCCGAAGGCGCCGTTGCCGCCCAGCTCCTTCGGGGTGGTGAGCTTGACGTCGAGCGCGCCGTCGGACGAGCGGGCGGTGCCCTCGCGGCCGCCGGTGGCGGTGGCGTGGCCGGTGTAGAGGACGTTCTCGAGCTTCTGCGTCATGGTGGCTTTCCTTGGGGTCAGGGGTGGAGGGAAGGTGAAGGAGGGAAAAGGGGCCTAGCCGCCGCCGGCGCCGGCGAGCCGCTCGCGCAGCGCGGCGAGGCGCTGGGTGAGCTCGGCGATCTCCGCCAGGTCGCAGGCGCTGGCGCAGACGACCTGCTCGGGGACCTTCTCGGCCTCGGCCCGCAGCGCGCGGCCCGCGTCCGAGAGCCGCACCCGCACGCGGCGCTCGTCGGCGCTGTCGCGCTCGCGCCGCACCAGGCCCGCGGCCTCCAGGCGCTTGAGCAGCGGCGTGAGCGTGCCGGAGTCGAGCCGCAGCCGCTCGCCGAGCGCCGACACCGCGAGCCCGTCGCCCTCCCACAGCACCAGCATCACGAGGTACTGCGGGTAGGTCAGGCCCAGCGGCTCCAGCAGCGGCTTGTAGAGCTTGGTCATCGCCAGCGACGACGAGTACAGCGCGAAGCACAGCTGCCGGTCCAGCGCGAGCCGGTCGGCGGCAGCGTCGCTGCAGCGCGTCGAGGGGGAGGCGGGCGAAGTCATGGCAAGGAATCTAAACGCCAAATGGATTGCGGACAATTGAATCGCGTAATCCATTTCCTCGCAGGGGCGATGCCCTCGGCGCGGGGACGCTGGTGCCGGCCCTATGATGGACCTCCCCCTTCCCGCCACCGCACAGCACAGGATCCGGACCCTTGGGTCGCCGACTTGCCGATGCCCGCGCCCGGCTGTACCGCCAGCTCGAGCCCTCCGCCCGCGCGGAACCGGGCCTCTCGGCGCTCAACCGGCTGATCGTCTCGGTCATCCTGATCTCCGTCGCGGTCGCCGTGCTCGAGACCGAGCCGCTCGTCGCCCGCGGCCGCGAGGCGCTGTTCTGGTGGATCGAGCTCGCGATCGGGCTGTTCTTCGGGATCGAGTACCTGCTGCGGGTCTGGGTCAGCGCGGAGGACCCGGACCAGGGCGGCGGCCTGCGGGGCCGCCTGCGCTACATGGCGTCCCCCGCGGCGCTGCTCGACCTGCTGGCCATCGCGCCCCTGCTGTTCCTGGCGATCGGCCCGCAGGCCTACATGCTGAGGCTGGCGCGGCTGGGCCGCTTCTCCGGCGCGATCGACGCCGTCAGCGAGGCCCTGCACTCGCGCCGCTTCGAGCTGCTGGCCAGCATCGGCTTCGCGCTCGGGCTGCTGCTGCTCACCTCCACGCTGATGTACATCCTCGAGGCCGAGGCGCAACCCGAGGTGTTCGGCAGCATCCCGCGGGCGATGTGGTGGTCGGTGGTCACGCTCACCACCGTGGGCTACGGCGACAGCTACCCGGTGACCGCGGCCGGCCGCATCCTGGCGGGGCTGACCGCGGTGACGGGCATCGGCCTGATCGCGATGCCCACCGGCATCCTGGCTGCGGCCTTCAGCGATGCGCTGCAGGCGCGGCGGGAGAGGGAGCGGCGGCAGGACGGGGGAGAGCAGCGGTAGGCCGGGCCGAGGGGCTTCCCGCCGCGGGGCCGGGCCACGTGTGGGGGCGCACAGGCAGGGCCGCCGCCCAGGCTCGCTCGGCGAGCGAGCCAGCGCGAGAGGCCCGCCCTCACGCTGCCCGCAGCACGCTGTATTCGCTGAACAGTCGCGCCGGCAGCGGCGCGGCCAGCCGCCACACGATGCTCATCGGCCGGTCGCCCTCGATCGTCTCGGGGTAGACCTCGCCGCAGGCGCGGTAGGGCTCGTCCCTGCGGGGACGCACGAAGAGCTGGAAGCGCCAGCCGTTGCCCGGGGCATCGAGATAACGGCGCCCCGCCTTCGTGTCGGGGCCGGCGCTGTTCTGCGTCTGCCAGTGGAAGCGCCCGGTGCTGATCGCGTAGTCGTGGTAGGCGATGCGGTCGTGGTAGCCCTCGCTCTTGTCGAGCGTGACGAAGAGCAGCTCGGTCCTGCGCTCGTGCAGCGCCAGCACGCCGGCTTGGAAGGGCGCGCGCCGCGTCGCGCGGAGCCAGCCGACGGCGGTCAGGATCTCGCGGATGCCGTATGCGGCGTGAAGGCACAGCGGCAGGTCCTCCAGGCCGGGCACCGGGGTGGCGGCGAGCGTGCTGCGCGCCTGCAGCAGCTCGGCCAGCTCGGCGAGTTCTTCACAAACCGGCGGGTGCGCCGCCAGCCGGGCGAGGAACTCGGCGTGGCCCGCCGCCTCGCGCCGGCCGCCGTCGATCTGGTAGGCCAGCATCTGCACCCGCAGCGCGTCTTCCGCCGTCAGTTCGGCGCCGTGCCCTGCACCGTCGCGGCCGAGCCGCGCCCAGAAGTCGAGCCGGCGCCCGTCGTCACCATGCAGCAGGCCGGCGAGGCGCCGGCTGAAATAGTCCTCCTCGGGGCCGGGCTCGGCGGCGACCAGCAGCCCGGCGTCGCGCTTCAGGCTGGTCCAGCCGCTGCGCCCCTTGTCGCGGTACACGTCCTCCAGATCCAGCGCCTGCTGGTGCAGGAAGTCCGCCAGCCGCAGATTCGCGCGGCCGTGCAGCGCGACGTGGCTGCGCAGCTCTGCGGTGAGACGGCGCCAGTTCTGCTGCGTGAGCTCGCGCAGCGAGCGCAGCACCTGCTCGCGCGTCTGCTTCTGCAGGTGCAGATGGCAGCCGGGCGGCAGGCTGCCGAAGCCGTGCTCCACCGCTTCCTGCAGCGCGCGGCGCGGCAGCCCGGTGAGGCCGGAGAGCAGGCGGTCGAAGCGGAACTCGGTGCGGTGCTGCCCGACGAAGTCGAGCACCAGGCAGCTCTCCTTGCCGGGCGACAGGCGCAGGCCGCGGCCGATCTGCTGCTGGAACAGCACCGGGCTCTGCGTCGGGCGCAGCAGCAGCAGCGTGTCCACCATCGGCAGATCCACGCCCTCGTTGTAGAGGTCCACCGTGACGAGCGCGCAGAGCTCCCCGCTCATCAGCCGCTGCGGCGCGCGGCGGCGTTCCTCGTCGGGGGTGCCGCCTACGACGCAGGCGGCCGGCAGGCCCGCGCGGTTGAGCTGCGCGGTCATGAACTCGGCATGCGCCACCGAGACGCAGAACACCAGCGCCTTGGAGCGGCGCGGGTCGCCCGCCAGCCGCTGCCACTCCCGGATCGCGAGGCGGGCGCGGACGTCGTTGCCGGTGACGAGCTTGTCGATCGCCTCGCGCTCGCCGGCACGCTCCCAGGGCACGGCCGAGAAATCGGTGTCGTCGTCGCAGCCGTAGTACTCGAAGGGCGCGAGCAGTTGCAGGTCGAGCGCATGCCACAGCCGCATCTCGACCGCCGGGCTGCCGTCGGGCCGCGCATCGAAGTAGCCGGCGATCGGCTGGCCGTCGCTGCGCTCGGGCGTGGCGGTGAGGCCGAGCAGCACGCGCGGCCGCACCGCGGTGACAAAGGCATGAAAACGCTCGCCCGCGAGGCGGTGGCATTCGTCGATCACGACGGTGTGCCAGTGATCGGCGCCGCAGCGGTGCAGCAGCTCGCGGCTGTGCAGGCTGTCGATGGTGGCGAAGAGGTGCTGGTGCTGCTCGGGGTGGTGGGCGCCGGTGAGGAGGTCTCCGAACTCGGGGTCGCGCAGCACCTCGCGATAGGTGCGCAACGCCTGGCGCAGGATCTCCTCGCGGTGCGCAACGAAGAGCAGGCGCGGCCGGCCGCCCTCGCGCCGGCAGGTGTCGCGGTAGTCGAAGGCGGCCACCATCGTCTTGCCGGTGCCGGTCGCCGCGACGAGGAGGTTGCGCCAGCGGCCGTGCGCGCGCTCGGCGGCGAGCTGTTCCAGCATGTCCTGCTGGTAGGTCTTGGGTTGCAGGTCGAAGAAGCCCGGCGTCACGGCGGGCGCCTCGCCCGCCTCGCGGCGCAGGGCGAGCCGCAGCGCCTGCCGGTGCTCCTCGCGCTCCGGGTCGTAGGGCTGGAATTCGCTGTCCTGCCACAGCGTCTCGAAATGCGCGGCGGCGCGGGCGAAGAGCGGGCCCTGGCTGCGCTCGGCGAGTTTCACGGTCCACTCCAGCCCGCCGGTGAGCGCCGCGCCCGAGAGGTTGGCGCTGCCGACATAAGCCGAGCCGAAGCCCGTGCGGCGGTGGAACAGCCAGGCCTTGGCGTGCAGCCGCGTGCGGCGCCCGTCGAGCGAGACGCGCACCTCGCAGCCGGGCAGGCGCGCGAGCGTGTCGAGCGCGCGGATCTCGGTCGCGCCGGTGTAGGTGGTGGTCAGCACGCGGATGCGCGTGGCGGTCTGCCCGTCGGCCGCAAGCGCGGTGATCTGCCGCAGCACGTCCTCCAGCTTGCGCACGCCGGAGACGGTGATGAAGCTCACGAGGATGTCTACCCGGTCGGTGGAGGCGAGTTCGCGGCGGATCTCCTGCAGCAGCGAGGGCGAGCCCTTGCCGACGGTGAAGAGCCAGGGCAGGGCGAGACCGGTTTCGGGCGGCTCGGGCCGCGGGCTGCGACCGATGGCGGCAAGACGGCGCGGCGGCGCCGCGATCAGGTCGATGAGCTCGGCTGCAGGGTGAGGCGAGGACGATGCGCCCTCCTGGGGGGTCAGGCGCTGGCGCAGCGAGACCAGCAGCGAGTTGACGAGCTCGAGCTGGCGTTGCGCCCGGTCGGCGCCGTCACCGCCCAGGTCCTCCAGGATCGCGCCGAGCTGGCGCGCGAGGGCGTCCACGAGCAGGGCCGAGGCTTCGTGCGGGGTCGCCGGGTGAAGCTCGGCCTGCGCCGGATCGATGCGCGTGGCGAGGCCTTCGGTGAGCAGGAGGTCGTAGAGGCCGGAGGGGAGGGGCATGGGCGGGGCTCAGGAGTGAGACCGCGACATGCTACGGCGCTGCCTTTGCAGGAAACCGACACTTCAGGTTTGTCACTGATCGTGGCGGCAGAGGATCGGCCTCCATGAGCAAAGGCCGCGCGGTTCGCTTTCTCCAAAGGCAAGTCGGGCGCTACCGGTCGTCCCGGTGCACCCAGCAGCACAATTCCGGTGTCAGTAGGGGCTGCCTGTCGGCAAGAGCACGCCAGCTTCAGCGGAAACGTCGTATCGCACAACGGAGCTGTCAAAACTTGCCCAGTCTTTCAAGCTGTAGGTGCCGGCTCCCGAGAGCCGGTCGACTGCGACGTTGCGGAAAGTCAAGGGCTTGCCCGCCTCGCAAGTCACTAGAGCCCCCGTGTTGGGCTGCATGAAGTAGGCAGATCCTTTGCCGACACGCTTGGCGATGCCATCTTCCACCAGCAACGCGGTTTCGCTGTCCACACCGACTGCGCGTACCGCCGCCTGGGACACCCACTTGTCCTTGATGAGCCGTGCGGTGAAGGTGAGCATGCGCCCCATGCGGTCCCGCGTGACGAAGTGACTGTCCGTGATGACACCGCCGAGGCCGGGGACCGTGAGGAAACCCATGTCGAGCGTCATGCGCTTGTCGTAGGGATTGGCCAGTGCCTCGGCAGAGGTGATCGAGCCGTTCGCGCCGGTGTAGTCGAACTGGCCGAGCACCGCCAGCCCTGCACTGGTGCCGCCGATCGGCACCTTCTTTTCCATCAGCGTCTTGAGCGTGGTGTCGAGCGCAGTTCCCTTCCAGAGGCGGATGTAGTCGTTCTGGTCGCCTCCGGCGATGAAGACCACTTCCGCCTTCTGCACACGCTCGTTCACATAGGTGCTGTTCGCCGCCTCGCGCGTCTTGATGACAAGCGTCTCGACCGAGTCCACCCCCTTCATGTTGTAGATGTAGGAGTTGTAGGCGTCGGTGCCGGCAGCGCGAATGACCACGAAGTCACCACCTCCGGACTTCTGGATCATCCAGGCGAAGGCCTCGTCGACATCAATGCCTCCGCCCATCATCACGATGGCTTGCGTGGCCGGGGACGCGCTGCGGGTGAAGTCGGCAGCGTTGCCGACGATGTAGTGTTCGTAGCCCTTGCCCGTAGTGCTGGTGCTGGTGCTGGTGCTGGTGCTGGTGCTGGTATCTCCGCCGGACCCCGTCTTCGGTGCCGCAACCGCGCCCGCGCTCAACGCAAGCACAAGAGCCAAAACACCCATCTTGCCCCAAGCCCCGAGGCCTTCAGTCCCCTCGGCATTTTTCTGATTCATTTGCCCCACTCCTTCAACTACTAATAGCACATGGAGCCCTCCACTCCCAGCCGAAAAGGGCCTGGAGGTTGACGGCCCCTAGGTTGTTCTCAATGCGTCAGAACTATATAGAGATGTAGATGCATGGCAACTTTTGTTACAGACGACGTAAGGGACGGCTGTATTCCTCTCGTGCCGTAGACGCCCATGCATCACCTCAGAGGGAGAGGTCGTATGCATGCCGAAGCTTGCAGGCGCTGCCTTGGGGAGCAGCAAAGAAGTAATGGCCCTGGCAGCAGGTATCGTTGCCCCAGCAAACTTGTGTTTCGGGCTCCCATGTGGACGAAGCACGTAAAGAAAAGGGGCAGGGTGATTCCACCCTGCCCCTTCGGCTCAGCCCTTGTTCGGATTACCTGGGCAAGTCCCGCCGACCGGCAGATCTTTGATGCAAGATCGGCCAATCTTTGGCGTTGCAAAGCCGATCACACGTCGATATTCGCCGCCCTCAGCGCATTGCTCTCGATGAAGTCCCTGCGCGGCTCGACCTCGTCGCCCATCAGCATCGTGAACACGCGATCTGCCTCGATCGCGTCCTCGATCTGCACGCGCAGCAGACGCCGCACGCTCGGGTCCATCGTGGTCTCCCACAGCTGCTCGGGGTTCATCTCGCCCAGGCCCTTGTAGCGCTGGCGGCCCACCGAGCCCTCGGCCTGCTGCATCAGCCAAGCCATCGCGGCGCGGAAGTCGCCGACCTTCGATTCCTTGGCCTTCTCGCCCTCGCCCTTGCGCACTACCGCCTCGGCGCCCAGCAGCCCCTTGAAGGTCTTGCCCGCGGTAGACAGCACCTCGTAGTCGGCGCCGTGCACGAAGTCGGCGTTGATGACGCTGCTCTTGACGTTGCCGTGGTGGCGGCGGCTGATGCGCAGGTACTGCTTGTCCAGGCGCGGGTCGGTCTCGGCCGTCACCTCGGCGTCGTGCAGCGCGGCCTTCAGCGCCGCGGCGCTCGCCTGCGCGGCCTCGGGGCTGTCGAGGTCGAGCTCCAGGCCGCTGGCGAGCACGCGCAGCGCCTCGCCGTCGGTCCACTTGTCGAGCCGGTCGATCACCTGGCTGGCCAGCACGTACTGGCGCGCCAGCGCCTCCAGCACCTCGCCCTTGAGCACGGTGCCTGCCGCGTCGCCGGTGTGCAGCTCGGCGTCCTTGAGCGCCACCTTCAGCAGGTAGGCGTCGAGGTCGTGCGCGTCCTTCAGGTACTGCTCGTCCTTGCCGTGCTTGACCTTGTAGAGCGGCGGCTGCGCGATGTAGATGTGGCCGCGCTCGACCAGCTCCGGCATCTGGCGGTAGAAGAAGGTCAGCAGCAGGGTGCGGATGTGGGCGCCGTCCACGTCCGCGTCGGTCATGATGATGATGCGGTGGTAGCGCAGCTTGTCGGGGTTGAAGTCGTCGCTGCCGTTGCCCGCGCCGGTCTTGCCGATGCCGGTGCCCAAAGCGGTGATGAGCGTCAGGATCTCGTTGCTCGCCAGCAGCTTCTCGTAGCGCGCCTTCTCGACGTTCAGGATCTTGCCGCGCAGCGGCAGGATCGCCTGGAACTTGCGGTCGCGGCCCTGCTTGGCCGAGCCGCCTGCGGAGTCGCCCTCGACGATGTAGATCTCGCACAGCGCCGGGTCCTTCTCCTGGCAGTCGGCGAGCTTCCCCGGCAGGCCCAGGCCGTCGAGCACGCCCTTGCGGCGCGTCATCTCGCGCGCCTTGCGCGCGGCCTCGCGGGCGCGCGCGGCCTCGACGATCTTGCCGCAGATGATCTTGGCGTCGCCGGGGTTCTCGAGCAGGTAGTCGGTCAGCAGCCGCCCGACGATGTCCTCGACGGGGCCGCGCACCTCGCTCGAGACGAGCTTGTCCTTGGTCTGGCTGCTGAACTTGGGCTCGGGCACCTTGACGCTGACCACGCAGGCCAGGCCCTCGCGCATGTCGTCGCCGCTGACCTCGACCTTGGCCTTCTTGGCGAGCTCGTTGTCCTCGATGTACTTGTTGATGACGCGCGTCATCGCGGCGCGCAGGCCGGTGAGGTGGGTGCCGCCGTCGCGCTGCGGGATGTTGTTCGTGAAGCAGAGCACCGACTCGTTGTAGCCGCTGTTCCACTGCATCGCCACTTCCACCGCGATGTTGGTGTTCTGGTCGCTGAGCTTCTCGCCGGTGGCGTGGAAGATGTTGGGGTGCAGCGTCGTCTTGCCCTTGTTGATGAACTCGACGAAGCCCTTGACGCCGCCGGCGTAGGCGAAGTTGTCCTCCTTCGCGTTGCGCTCGTCGACGAGGCGGATGCTCACGCCGTTGTTCAGGAAGGACAGCTCGCGCAGGCGCTTGGCCAGCACCTCGTAGTGGAAGTCGATGTTGGAGAAGATCTCCTCGTCGGGCAGGAAGTGCACCTCGGTGCCGCGCTTGTCGGTCTCGCCGATGATCTTCATCGGGCTGACCTCGAAGCCGCCGCGCTGCTCGAGCACGCGGTCCTGCGGCACGCCCTTGCGGAACTCGAGGAAGTGCACCTTGCCCTCGCGGCGCACGGTCAGGCGCAGCCACTTCGAGAGCGCGTTGACGCAGGACACGCCCACGCCGTGCAGGCCGCCCGAGACCTTGTAGCTGTTCTGGTTGAACTTGCCGCCCGCGTGCAGCTCGGTCAGCGCGATCTCGGCCGCGCTGCGCTTGGGCTCGTGCTTGTCGTCCATCTTCACGCCGGTGGGGATGCCGCGGCCGTTGTCGGTGACGGAGATGGAGTTGTCGGTGTGGATCGTGACGACGATGTCGTCGCAGTGGCCCGCGAGTGCTTCGTCGATCGAGTTGTCGACCACCTCGAACACGAGGTGGTGCAGGCCGGTGCCGTCGGACGTGTCGCCGATGTACATGCCCGGGCGCTTGCGCACTGCCTCCAGGCCTTCCAGGATCTGGATGCTGGATTCGCCGTAGCCGGCGTCGGCGGCTGCGACAGCGGCTTGCGGCTCGGGGGCGTTGCTCAGGTTCTGCTCAGACATGGGGTGCCTCTTTCAAACGGTGATGCCCGCTGGTGGCGGGCATCCGGAAGGTGACAGCGAGCTTCCGGGACTCGCTCGCGCTGCGTCCGGTCGGGACGCGGCTCAGATTCGCATCGGCATCACGACGTACTTGAAGCCGCTCTGCTCGGGGATGGTGATCAGCGCCGAGCTGTTGCTGTCCTGCAGCGCGATCGTGATCATGTCGACGCTCATGTTGGCGAGCGCGTCGACGAGGTAGGTGACGTTGAAGCCGATCTCGATCGAGTCGCCGCCGTAGTCGATCTCGATCTCCTCCTTGGCCTCCTCCTGCTCGGCGTTGCTCGACGCGATGCGCAGCAGGCCCGGCTCGAAGTTCAGGCGCACGCCCTTGAACTTCTCGCTGGTCAGGATCGCGGCGCGCTGCAGGCTCGCCAGCAGCGGCGCGCGGCCGAGCGTGACGCTGTTGCGGTGGGCCTTGGGGATGACGCGGTTGTAGTCGGGGAACTTGCCCTCGACGAGCTTGGTGACGAACTCCATGCCGCTGAAGACGAACTTGGCCTGGTTGCCGGCGAAGCGCATCTCGATCAGGCCGCCGCCCTCCTCGGCCTCGTCCTTCTTCTCGTCCTTCAGCAGGCGCTGGAGTTCCAGCACCGTCTTGCGCGGCAGGATCACTTCCTGGCGCGGGCACTCGACGTCGAGCGTGGCCTGCGCGAGCGCGAGGCGGTGGCCGTCGGTGGCGACGAGCGTGAGCGTCTTGCCCTCGGCGACGAAGAGGATGCCGTTGAGGTAGTAGCGGATGTCGTGCACCGCCATCGCGAAGTGCACCTGCGAGATCAGGCTCTTGAGCGTCTGCTGCGGCACCGAGAAGCTCGGGCCGAAGTCGTGCGCTTCCTGCACCAGCGGGAAGTCCTCGGCGGGCAGGGTCTGCAGCGTGAAGCGGCTCTTGCCGCCGGTGAGCGTGAGCTTGTTCTGCGCGGCCGAGAGCGTGACGTTCTGGTCCGAGGGCATCGAGCGCAGGATGTCGATCATCTTGCGCGCGCCCACCGAGGTGGCGAAGTCGTCGGCGTCGCCGTCGAACTGCGCGGTGGTGCGCACCTGGATCTCGAGGTCGCTGGTGACGAACTCGACCTGGTTGCCGGACTTGAGGATCAGCACGTTGGCCAGGATGGGCAGCGTGTGCCGGCGCTCGACGATGCCGGAGACCGCCTGCAGGGTGCCGAGCACTTTTTCTTGCGCTGCTTTCAAGACAATCATGTCAACCTCTTGGATTGGTAGCCGTAGTAGAGGGGCTGGTTCTTTGTGGACAAGTCTATTTTCTCTTTTTCCCTCAAGGACTTGGCTCGGGGAAAAGCATGGGGCGCCGGTGTCCGGGATCCGCACCCCGGATGCGAACAACTTCCGCGGACGGCCGGGGGCTGTGGACAAGGGGGGAGTTGTTCGGGAACTGTCCCCAGCCTTGTCCCTTGACGGCGTTTTCCACAGGGGGTGTGGATTCCGGCCTCACCGCGCCGTCAGCCCTTGAGCGTCTGTTCCAGCACGTGCAGCTGCTGGTTCAGCTCGGTGTCCTTGGTGCGCTCGCCACCGATCTTGCGCACCGCGTGCAGCACGGTGGTGTGGTCGCGGCCGCCGAAGAGCTCGCCGATCTCGGGCAGGCTCTTCTGCGTGAGCTCCTTGGCCAGGTACATCGCGATCTGGCGCGGCTTGGCGATCGAGGCCGGGCGCTTCTTGCTGTACATGTCGGCGACCTTGATCTTGTAGAAGTCGGCCACCGTCTTCTGGATGTTCTCGACCGAGATCTGCCGGTTTTGGATCGACAGCAGGTCCTTGAGCGCGTCGCGCGCCAGCTGGATGTTGATTTCCTTGTGGCTGAAGCGCGAGTAGGCGAGGATCTTGCGCAGCGCCCCTTCGAGCTCCCGCACGTTGGCGCGCACGTTCTTCGCGACGAAGAAGGCCACGTCCTCGGGCATCTCGGTGCCCTCGGCGTCGGACTTCTTCATCAGGATCGCGACGCGCATCTCGAGCTCGGGCGGCTCGATCGCGACCGTCAGGCCCGAGTCGAAGCGCGAGGTCAGGCGCTCGTCGATGTCCGCGAGACCCTTGGGATAGGTGTCGCTGGTCATGATGATGTGCGCGCGCTTGGCCAGCAGCGCCTCGAAGGCGTTGAAGAACTCCTCCTGCGTGCGCTCCTTGCCGGCGAAGAACTGCACGTCGTCGATCAGCAGCAGGTCGAGCGAGTGGTATTTCGCTTTCAGCTCGTCGAAGGTCTTGCGCTGGTAGTTCTTCACCACGTCCGAGATGAACTGCTCGGCGTGCAGGTAGAGCACGCGCGCGTTCGGGTTGTCGGCGAGCAGCGCGTTGCCGACGGAGTGGATCAGGTGGGTCTTGCCGAGGCCCACGCCGCCGTAGATGAACAGCGGGTTGTACATCTGGCCCGGGGCGCCTGCCACGTGCAGCGCCGCGGTGCGCGCCATCTGGTTGGCGCGGCCGGGCACGAGGTTGTCGAAGGTCAGCGCCGGGTTCAGCCGCGTGCGCGCAGGCGACGCGGTCTCGGGCAGCGGCGGCGGGCCGGGCTGCAGCAGGCCCTGCAGCGGCAGCTGCACGATGCCGTTGGCGCCCGTCGTGGCGCCGGCGGTGGCGGTGGCCTGCGCCCGCGGCGCGGGTTCGCGGGGCGCGAGCGAGAGCTCCAGGCGCACCGGCTCGCCCGCGAGCTCGGTCAGCAGCGCCTCGATGCGGCTGCCGTACTGGTTGCGGATCCAGTCGAGCTTGAAGCGGTTGGGCACGCGCACCGACACCACCGGGTTGCCCTCGGGGGTGGCGGAGACCACGCCCGGCGGGAGCGGGCGGATCCAGGTCGTGAATTGCTGTTCAGGCAGCTCCGCCGCGAGACGTTCGCAGCACTGCTGCCACAGGGTGGAGCTCATCGATTGTGGAAAACCTCTTCTGGAGCGCCCGGATTCTACCGCCCAAAGCGCCTTTGTCCGCAAGTTATCCACAACTTTGCCCGCCGGCGTGACACATGTCCTTCCTGGGGGCTCTCGGGCTAACTCATTGACCGGCAAGGAGGTTTTTGCTGTAATCGCGGGTTTCCCGAATCCGCCTGCGGAGGATCGCGCCCGAGGCTGCCAGCGAAAGCGGCAGGCCGGGGGCGGCAGTCCGCAGCCAGCAGAGTCGCACCGGACGCATCCCGCGCTTCGTGCTCCAAGGCTCCCCGCGACGCGGCCTCGAGAAAGCCAGGAAGCCCGCCACAGCGCCTGTGGCGCCACACGCCCCCCGCAGAGAAGCTCGCCTTTTCGGCGAAGGGCCGTGGCCGCAGGAGAGGCGGGCTTCGCTTTGAACGCGAAGCACTGTCCCCGTTTGCCGGGGCCGACAAGAGGACATCATCATGAAACGCACCTATCAACCTTCCAAGGTCCGCCGCGCCCGCACCCACGGTTTCCTGGTCCGCATGAAGACCCGCGGTGGCCGCGCCGTCATCAACGCGCGCCGCGCCAAGGGCCGCAAGCGCCTGGGCCTGTAAGCCCGACGGCCGCCAGCCGGCCTCCGTGCTGAATCGCGCCTTGCCGCCCCTCGGGCGGCTGAAGGACAAGGCCGACTTCGAGTCCGCGCTGGACCGCGGGCAGGGGCGTGTGCTGGCGAAAAGCCCTCACTTCGTGGTGCACTACTCACCGGTTCTTGCACCGCCGAGAGGCAAGTTGTCAACAGGCGAAGTCCCTCTGGAACAACAGCCTGTGGATGACTTGCAGCCCGGCCCCGCCTCGCCCCCCTCTGCGGTGGTGAGGGTGGGGGCCGTGCTGCCCAAGCGCCTGGCACGCCGCGCGGTCACGCGCAACCTGCTCAAGCGCCAGATCCATGCCGCCGCCGCCCGCGCGCTGCCGCAATTGCGTGGCGGCGCGTGGGTGCTGCGCCTGCGCAGCCCGATCGACAAGGCCGAGTTCCCGAGCGCCGCTTCGGACGCGCTGCGCCACGCGGTGCGCGAGGAGCTCGATGCGCTGCTGGCACAGGCCGCGAAGCGGCTGAGCGCCCGCGGCGCGCCGCCGCCTGCGCACGCGCGCCCGAGCGCGGCCCCCGGTCCCGCGGCAGCCGCCGCGGACTGAAGGCCGTGAGCGTCCACTCGCCCGCCGCCCGGGCCGCCGATCCCCTCCCGATGCGCGCCTTGCTGATCCTGCTCGTCAAGGGCTACCGGCTGCTGCTCAGCCCCTGGCTGGGCTCGGTCTGCCGCTTCGAGCCGACCTGCTCGGCCTATGCGCTCGGCGCACTGGAGCGGCACGGCGCGTGGGCGGGCACTTACCTCACGCTGCGCCGCCTCGCGCGCTGCCATCCCTGGTGCGCCGGGGGCTGCGACCCGGTTCCCGCGCAGCCGCCCCGCCTCTTCACCCGCCTGCCCGGCCTCGCGCGCGAGCGCGCCGCCGCAGGCGAGGAAGCTTCCTCCACTTCCACCCAAGCCCCCACCAAAGAGCCGCCTCCATGACCGATATGCGCCGCACCATCCTGTGGCTGGTGTTCACGATGTCACTCGTCCTGCTGTGGGACGCGTGGAACAAGCACACCGGCCGGCCCACGATGTTCTCGCCCGCGCCGGCGGTCTCGGGTGCGCAGGCGCCCGGCGCCGCGCCGCAGGCGCAGCTGCCGGCACCCGCCACGACGGGCGGCGCGGCCGTGCCGACCCCGCCGCCGGCCACCGTCGCGGCCGAGAAGGTCGCCATCACCACCGACGTGGTGCAGGCGACGATCGACGCGAAGGGCGCGGACCTGATCCGGCTCGAGCTGCTCAAGCACGCCGACGAGCACGATCCCAAGCGCCCCGTGGTGCTGATGCAGCGCGATGGCCAGCGCTTCTACGTCGCGCAGTCCGGCCTGATCAACCGCGTGGACGCCGGCCCCGCGTTCCCGAACCACACCACGCTGATGACGCCGATGCCGGGTCCGCGCACGCTCGAGCCCGGCCAGGACTCGCTGCAGGTGCGCTTCGAGTCGCCGGAGATCGGCGGCCTGAAGTATGCGAAGACTTACGTCTTCAAGCGCGGCAGCTATGCGGTCGAGGTGAAGCACGAGGTGACGAACACCGGCGAGCAGCCGGCGACGCCGCAGCTCTACCTGCAGATCGAGCGCGACGGTTATGCCGAGAGCGGCAACTACATGATGGGCACCTCGACCTTCACCGGGCCCGCCATCTACAGCGAGACGTCGAAGTTCCAGAAGATCGACTTCGGCGACCTGGACAAGGGCGGCGTCGCGGTGCCGCCGGCCGGCACCCAAGGCTGGGTCGCGATGGTGCAGCACTACTTCGTGTCGGCCTGGCTGAAGACGGATTCGGCGCAGCGCGAGTTCCGCGTCACGAAGAACCCGCAGACCGGCCGCTACACGGTGGCGATGGTGCTGCCGATGGAGCAGCTCGCTCCCGGCCAGACCCGCGCCGTCGACACCACGCTCTACTCGGGCCCGCAGGAGGAGAAGCGCCTGGAGGCCCTGGCGCCGGGGCTGGAGCTGGTGAAGGACTACGGGATGTTCACCATCATCTCCAAGCCGCTGTTCTGGCTGCTCGACAAGCTGCACGGTTTCATCGGCAACTGGGGCTGGGCGATCGTCGCGCTGGTGGTGCTGCTGAAGGCGGCCTTCTACGGGCTCAACGCGAGCGCCTACCGCTCCATGGCCAAGATGAAGGCCGTGGGCCCGAAGCTGCAGGAGCTGCGCGAGCGCCACAAGGACAACCCGCAGCAGATGCAGCAGGAGATGATGCGCATCTACCGCGAGGAGAAGGTCAACCCGCTCGGCGGCTGCCTGCCGATCCTGATCCAGATGCCGGTGTTCATCGCCCTGTACTGGGTGCTGCTGTCCTCGGTCGAGATGCGCAACGCGCCCTGGGTGGGCTGGATCACCGACCTGTCGGCCAAGGACCCGTACTTCATCCTGCCGGTCGTGATGACGCTCACCACGCTGTTCCAGACCTGGCTGAACCCGACCCCGCCGGACCCGATGCAGGCCCGCATGATGTGGATCATGCCGCTGGTGTTCTCGGTGATGTTCTTCTTCTTCCCGGCCGGCCTGGTGCTGTACTGGATCACGAACAACATCCTGTCGATCGCGCAGCAGTGGTACATCAACCGCAAGCTGGGCCTGAACAAGTAAGCCGGCCCCCGCGCCGTACCCGACGCCCCGCGGCCCCGCGCCCCGGGGCGTTTTTCATGGGGCGCGGCGCGCCGCGTGCCGCTGCCCGACAATCCCGCTGCCCTTTCCCGGAGTGATCCCCGCCATGCTGCCCCGCCATCACGACCCCATCGTCGCCATCGCCACCGCGCCGGGCCGCGGCGCGGTCGGCATCGTGCGCGCCTCGGGCCGCAAGCTCGAGCCGCTGATCGAGGCGGTGTGCGGCCAGAAGCTGAAGGCGCGCCACGCGACGCTGATCCCTTTCCGCGAGGCCGACGGCTCGACGATCGACCAGGGCCTCGCGATCCACTTCCCCGCGCCGCACTCCTACACGGGCGAGGACGTGCTCGAGCTGCAGGCGCACGGCGGCCCGGTGGTGCTGCAGCTGCTGCTGGCGCGCTGCCTCGCCGCCGGGCGCGAGATCGGCTTGCGGCTGGCCGAGCCGGGCGAGTTCACCGAGCGCGCCTTCCTCAACGACAAGCTCGACCTCGCGCAGGCCGAGGCGGTGAGCGACCTGATCGACGCCAGCACCGAGGCCGCCGCGCGCTCGGCCAGCCGCTCGCTCAGCGGCGCCTTTTCAAAAGAGATCGAGACGCTGCGCGAAGGGATGGTGCGGCTGCGCATGCTGGTCGAGGCGACGCTCGACTTCCCGGAGGAGGAGATCGATTTCCTCGAGAAGGCCGACGCCTGGGGCCAGCTCGGCGCCCTGCAGCGCGCGGTGGACACGGTGCTCGAACGCGCGCGCCAGGGGGCGCTGCTGCGCGAGGGCATCACGGTGGTGCTGGCGGGCCAGCCCAACGTGGGCAAGAGCAGCCTGCTCAACGCGCTGGCCGGCGCCGAGCTCGCGATCGTCACCGCGATCGCCGGCACCACGCGCGACCGCGTCAGCGAGACGATCCAGATCGAGGGCGTGCCGCTGCATGTGATCGACACCGCGGGGCTGCGCGAGCAGGCGACGGACGAGGTCGAGCGCATCGGCATCGCGCGCAGCTGGGAGTCCATCCGCGCGGCCGATGCGGTGCTGTTCCTGCACGACCTCACGCGGCTGGGCCAGCCGGACTACGACGCGGGCGAAGCCGAGATCGCGCGGCGGCTGCCGGCCAACGTGCGCCGCATGCATGTCTTCAACAAGCTCGACGCGGGCGCGGCGCCGCCGGCCTCGGGATGGGCGGGCGAGGGCGAGGCGGTGGTGGCGCTGTCGGCGCGCACCGGCGAGGGGCTGGACCTGCTGCGGCGCACGCTGCTGGAGATCGCCGGCTGGCATGCGCAGCCCGAGGGGCTGTTCATCGCGCGCGAGCGCCATGTGCAGGCGCTGCGCCGCACGCGCGAGCACCTGGAGCTGGCGGCGCTGCACGCCAGGAGCGCCGACCAGGCGCTCGACCTGCTGGCCGAGGAGCTGCGCCTCGCGCACGACGCGCTCGGCGAGGTGACGGGCGCGTTCAGCTCGGACGACCTGCTGGGGGAGATCTTCAGCCGGTTCTGCATTGGCAAGTGAGCCCGGCTCCGGCGCCTTGCTGAACAAGCCCCTGCGCGCCCGCTGCTAGCGGGTGCCGGCGCTGCCGCGCTCGCCGTCGCGGCGCTGCTGCGGCAGCCCCTGCGGCCGGTCGGCCGGGTGCTCGCCGGCCCTCGCCCACATCGCGCGCGTCGCCATCGTCACGGCCGGGACGCCCTCGACGCCGTGCATCAGCGCGATCTCGCCGCGCTGCTCGTGGACGATCGCGTGCGACATCAGCCGCAGGCGCGGGTCGCCGGCGCGGTGCAGCGCCGCGTCGGCCATCGCGATGGCGCCGCGGTGGTGGAAGCTCATCGCGTCGACGAAGGCGGCGTCGAACTCGCCGCCGCGCAGGCGCCGCAGCGCCGCGAGCCGGGCGGGGTCGAGCAGGCCGGGCATCGCCGCGCGCTCCTGCTCGGAGCAGACGAAGGCGGGCGGCGCGTCGAACCAGCTGCGCCACCACTGCGCGAGGATCGCCACCTCGCCCTTCTGTGTCGCGATCATCAGCCGCGCCAGCGCGCGCAGCTGCGGGTCGGCGGCCTGCTTCGCCGCGAGCGACGCGAGCTCGATGCCCTGCTCGTGATGCACCGCCATGTGGCGCATGTAGTCGCGGTCCCGGGCCGTGTCGCCGCCGAGGTGCGGCAGCTCGCGCTGCTGGCTGCCGAGCGCGGCCAGCACGCCGAGCAGCAGCGTGCCCCCGGCCGCGAGCGCGCCCCAGCGCGCGGCGAAGCGGCGGTGCGGGGACGGCACGCGCCGCGCCAACCGGTCGCGCACCCAGGGGAACAGCGGGTAGAGCGAGGCGGACAGCAGGTGCACCACCAGGCCCAGCCAGTAGGCCTGCAGCAGCGTGAAGGCCGGCTGCCGGAACGGCAGCAGCGGCACGATGAGGAACCACTCGATGGCCGAGGTCAGCAGCGCCCAGGGCACCGCGGCGAGCAGGATCGCCGGCGGCGACAGCCGCGCGGTCCAGCGGCCGAGCAGGCCGAAGAACACCACCGCCCACAGGATGTCGGCGGACTGGTGGATCAGGATGCCGAGCGCGAGCACCGGCCAGCCCGGCTCGGCCTGGAACGCGGCATCGCGCATCAGCAGCGACGCGACGATCATCCAGTCCACCCCGACGTCGCGGCCGATGCGCGCGGCGCCGAGCGAGACCGCGACGGTCGAGAAGGTACTCGTCACCAGGCCGAGCAGGAAGGCGGCGCGCAGGTTCAGGCGCGTGTCGTCGTGCGGGGCCGGCTCGTGCATGTCCTGCCGCAGGCAAAGTTCCTGCCCGGCGGCGGGCTGTACGCCATTTCATGGGAAAGGAGATCTGTCAAGGATCCAGCCCGCAGCACCCCCTCGAATAGGGGGTATGGGCCTCCCGGCAACGGCGTAGCTTGGAGTGCAGGGCCGGTCCTCGGCGCCGGCTTCCGGACGCTTCATCCCCGAGCCGAGAGGAGGGTGCAGCCATGGCATTGGCAGACTGGCGCCTCGAAGGCGAATGGATCAAGAACTGCATCTGCGCCTACGGGTGCCCGTGCGACTTCAACGCGCCGCCGACGCACGGCGAGTGCAAGGGGCTGCTGGGGATGCGCATCACCCGCGGCCATTTCGAGGACGTGGTGCTCGACGGCCTGTCCTTCTTCGTCCTGGTCGGGTTCCCGGGGCCGCTGCACGAGGGCAACGGGCAGGCCCAGCCGATCCTCGACGAGCGCGCCAGCCCCGCGCAGCGCGAGGCGCTGTTCAAGATCATGTCGGGGCAGCATTCGGCGCAGGGCACGCTGTTCCACATCTTCAGCCTGATCGTCACGAAGATGCACGAGCCGGTGTTCGCGCCGGTGAGCCTGGACTTCGACGAGGAGGCGCGCAGCGCGCGCCTGGCGATCGACGGCGTGCTGGAGACCGAGGTCGAGCCGATCCGCAACCCGGTCACCGGCGCGGAGCTCCGCATCCAGGTCGTGCTGCCCGAGGGCTTCGAGCACATCAAGGGCGAGGTGGCGTCGGCCGACATCCGCTGCAAGGGCGCGATCCCCTTCGAGACCCGCGGCTCGCACAGCACGCTCGCGTACGTGGTCCACACGCCGCAGGGCGTCGCCGCCTGAGCGCGGCAGCGCTTTCGCGGCGCTGCGCGCAGCAGGTGCTGTCCGGAGGCGGGACATGGCCGGCGCGTCGATCCTGAGGGCCGCGCTGCGGCACGAGCGGTGGCTGGTCGCGGGCGGCCTGCTGCTGGTCGTCGCGCTGGCCTGGGCCTACCTGTGGTCCGGCGCCGGGATGATGCAGCAGATGGGCGACATGGCGATGCCGATGTCCGGGCCCTGGACGCCGGGACAGGCGCTGCTGATGTGGGTGATGTGGGTGGTGATGATGGCGGCGATGATGCTGCCGGGCGCGGCGCCGATGGTGCTGCTGTACGACGGCATCGCGCGCACGCGCCGGGCGCGCGGCGAGGCCGCGGGCGGGGCGGGGCCCTTCGCCGCGGGCTATCTCGCCGTGTGGGCGGGTTTCAGCGCGCTGGCGGTGGCGCTGCAGTTCGCGCTGGAGCAGGCGGCGCTGCTGTCGCCGATGATGGAGACGACGAGCATCGGCCTGGCCGGCGCGGTGTTCGTCGCCGCCGGCATCTACCAGTGGACGCCGCTGAAGCAGCGCTGCCTGCGGCACTGCCGCTCGCCGCTGGAGTTCGTGCTGGCGCACTGGCGCGAGGGGCGGCGCGGCGCCTTCCTGATGGGCGCGCGCCACGGACGGGACTGCCTCGGCTGCTGCGCGATGCTGATGCTGCTGCTGTTCGTCGGCGGCGTGATGAACCTGGGCTGGATCGCCGCGCTCGCGCTGTTCGTGCTGGTCGAGAAGCTCGCGCCCGCCGGCCACTGGATCGGCCGGGTCGCCGGATTGCTGCTGCTCGCCTGGGGCCTCGCGACGCTCGCCGCCGCCTTCCTGCCGGCCGCGTCCTGAGCCGCCCCGCCCAGCATGGGAACCGCCGGGGAGCGCGCATGGATTTCGAGGAACTGGTCGACGCCATCCAGCTGCTGAACACCGAGGACGCCTTCCGGCCGCGGCTGGACGCGGCGCAGTGGCGGCTGCTGGGGGGCTACCTGGACCGCAGCGAGGTGGCCGCGGGCGAGCTGGCGATCCGCCAGGACGACACCGCCCGCGGCATGCACTTCCTCGGCCAGGGCTCGATGCAGGTGTTCCGCCGGGGCGGGCCGCCCGGCAGCCTGAAGGTCGCGATCCTGCGGCCGGGCGCGGTGCTCGGCGAGCCCTCGCTGTTCGGCGAGGGGCCGCGCATGGCGAGCGTCGAGGCGATGACGCCCTGCCTGCTGTGGACGCTGACGCCGCAGCGCTTCGACGAGATGACGCAGTGCCATCCCGCCCTGGCGCTCGAGGTGATGCGGGCGGCCGGCGCGGTGATGGCGGCGCGGCTGCGCGCGAGCATCGCGCGCCAGATGCCGATTCCGTGAGGAGCGGCGCGGAGCCGGCCCGGGGCGGCTCCGCGCCGCCGGCGCGCGAGCGTGCTTACTGGGGCCGGGTGGCCGGAGGCGCCGGCTGGGGCTGCGAACCTGCCGCGCGGGCCTCGGCCTGCGCCTTGGCGCGGGCGTCGAGCTCCGCCAGCGGCGTTGCCGTCGGGGTGCTGTCCACCACCGGGCAGCGCTCGGCCGCGTCCTCGCCCGCGCTCCAGCCCGTCTCGATCGCGGCACCGGTGTCGACGCGCGACAGGCCGAGCGTTCCCGTCAGCGAGTTCAGGGCCGCCTGCGCACGCGCATAGGCGATGTGCAGGTCGTATGCGGCGTTGGCGTAGGCGCGGCGCGAGGTGTAGACCTCGTTCTGCGCGTTGAGCAGGTCGAGCAGGCTGCGCTGGCCGATCTCGAACTGCTGCCGGTAGGAGTCGCGCGCGCGCTCGATCGCCGCCATGTTGCGTGCGAGGTAGCGCAGCTGCGTGCCCAGCTTGTCGGTGTCGTGGTGCGCGATGGCCGCCGTCTGCCGCACCTCGCGGCAGGTGCGGTCGCGCACGTCGGCGGCTTGCGCGATCAGGTCGGCGAGCTGGCGGCTGCGCGCCCGGTCGCTGCCGCCGTTGAACAGGTTCCAGTTCAGCACCAGCTCGGCGGTCACGTCGCGCTGCTGGTCGATGTTGCCGTTCAGGTTCTCGCCGGTGCTGGTGCGCGCCCGCGCCTCCAGGCGCGGCTGGTAGGTGCCGCGCTGCCCCTCGGCCTGCGCCCGGGCGGCGCGCAGGTTCTCGATGGCGGCGCTGATCGCGGCGTTGCGTGCCAATGCCTGCGCCACCGTCTCCTGCGCATTGCCGGGCAGCCCCTCCTTCAGCAGCGGCCCGAGGGCTGCGGCCGGCGGCGGCGCCTCGCCGACGATGCGCTGGTAGCGCGCGTTCACGTCGTGCAGGTTGGCCAGCTCGGTGGCGAGGTTCGACTCCGCGAGCGCCAGGCGCGCCCCGGCCTGGTCGACGTCCACGCCGCGGCCCACGCCGGCCTTGAAGCGGCTCTCGATCTGGTCGTTGAACACCTTGTGCTGGACATAGTTGTCCTCCGCCTGCTGGACCAGCTGGCGGTAGCGCAGCACGTCGTAGTAGGCGCGTGCCGCCTCGAGCGCGGTCTGCTCGCTGACGTCGACGAACTCGAAGTAGCGCGCGTTCTTCACGTGGCCGAGGCGGCCCACTTCCTTGCGCGTGGCGAAGCCGTCCCACAGCAGCTGGGTCACGCTCAGCCCGGCGCCCCGGTAGCTCACGCCCCGGTAGGTGGAGGGCTGCAGATCGGTGCGGTCGCGCGTGCGCCCCAGGTTGGCGTTCACGTCCAGGCGCGGATAGTAGGCGCCGCGGGCGACGCCGATCTCGTGGTCGGCCGCCTGGAAGGCGTGGAAGCGCGCCGTGACCTCCGGGTTGGTGACGATCGCCTTCTGGGTGCTCAGTTGCAGCGGGTCGGACGCCTGCTGCGCCAGTGCAGCGCCACAGCAGAGAAGAGCAGAGGCAATGCTGAGAAGCTTGAGACGCGGCATAGGGAGAAGGCAGTTGAGGAGGTCACGCGGAAGTCCCGGCTTCCCGGAAGGAAGAAGGACGCGAAGGTCGTAGAATGATAACGAATTGTCACTAATTTCGATCAAGTTTACTTTGCCTGAGTGTGTTATCAGGCACAGCGGCAAGACTCTACGGAAGTCGCGCATCTGCAACTCTGTACAACCCGCGCCGGCATGGTGGCCCGGCTCAAATTGCGGTCGCGATGGTCGATATGCCCTTGATGGCACGAAGCGAGAGGGCAAGCCCGGAGTCCGCAGGCAGTGGCGCCAAGCGGCTTCGCTTGCGCGTGCTCTGCCATGTCGCGGCAGCGCTGCTGCTGCTCTTCTCCGTCGAGCCCCAAGCGTGGGATGTCGTGCGCATGCGCGCCGCCGCGCAGCAGCACGGGCCGCTTGCGGTGTCCGGCGTGCAGGCGCTCGAGGCGACGCTCGCGGCGGCGCGGCAGCGGCCCGAGGCCGAGCGGCTGCAGATCGTCAACCGCTTCTTCAACGAGCGCATCCGTTACGCCGACGACCTCGAGACCACCGGGCTGGCCGACCAGTGGGCCAGCCCGGTGGAGTTGCTCGGGCGGGGTGCCGGCGACTGCGAGGACTACTCGATCGCCAAGTACTTCTCGCTGATCGCCGCCGGCGTGCCGAGCGCACGGCTGCGGCTGGTTTATGTTCGGGCCGAGGTGGAGGGCCTCTCCGTGGCCCACATGGTGCTCGCCTACTACGCGCAGCCCTCCGCCGAGCCGCTGCTGCTCGACAACCTGCGGCCCGAGATCCTCAAGGCCTCGTTGCGGCCCGACCTGCGGCCGGTCTTCAGCTTCAGTGCCGAGGGTCTGTGGCAGGGGACCGGCTCCGTGACCGCCGGGAATCCGGTCGAGCGGCTGTCGCGCTGGCGGGAAGTGATCACCAAGACCCGCCTGGAAGGCCTCATGTGAGCAATCCGATCGAGTTTCCCGAGGGGACACCATGTCCATGATCCGTCAGTTCTGGCTGCTGCTGCTCGTCACGATCGTCGCGGCCCTGCTCGGCAGCGTCGCGGTCAGCGTCGATGCCGCGCGCGGCTACCTGGAGACGCAGCTGCGGCTCAAGAACAGCGACAACGCCCAGGCGCTGGCGCTCAGCCTCTCGCAGCTCGGCGGCGGCGTGACCCAGGCCGAGATCGCGATCGCCGCACAGTTCAACACCGGCTTCTACCAGCGCATCCGGCTGCTGGGACCGGACGGGAGCGTGCTCGTCGAGCAGGCCGCCGAATCGCAGCCGGCCGACGCGCCCGGCTGGTTCGTCAGGGCGGTGCCCCTCGAGTCGGTTCCCGGCTTCGCCGAGCTGATGGATGGGTGGCGGCCGATGGGCCGCATCGAGGTGGTGAGCGCCTCCAGCTTCGCCCATGACGACCTGTGGCGCGGCACGGTGCGCACCGCCGGCTGGCTGGCGCTGGTGGGCCTGCTCACTGCGACGGCGGGAGCGCTGGTGATCCGCCGGCTGCGCGCGCCGCTGCAGGACACGGTGGCGCAGGCGCGCGCGCTGCTCGAGCGCCGCTTCGTGCGCATGCCCGAGCCTTCCGTGCCGGAGCTGCGCGAACTGAGCCGCGCCATGAACAACGTGGTGCAGCGCCTGCAGAGCATGCTCGGCGAGCAGTCCGCGCAGATCGAGGCGCTGCGGCAGCAGACCCAGAGCGACGAGCTCACGGGGCTGGCCAACCGGTCCCATTTCCTGCGCCAGTTGCTGAGCCTCGCGGAGCGGGAGGATGCTCCGGCCGCCGCCGCGCTGGCGCTGGTGCGCGTGAGCCATCTCGCCGAGATCAACCGCGAGCTCGGCCGCGCCGAGACCGACGCGCTGCTGCGCGCGGTGGCGACGGCGCTCGGCGGCGCGGGCTCCGGGCAGTGCATCGCGGGCCGGCTCAACGGCAGCGACTTCGCGCTGCTGGCGATGGAGGGGGACGCGAGCGCCGCGGCCCGCAAGCTGCAGGCGGCGCTGCGCGTCGCGCTCGCGCGCTGGCAGCAGGTCGGGGTGGCGATCGGCGCCGTCGCGTGGCGGCCCGAGGAGGCGCCGAACGTGCTGATGCAGCGTGCCGACGAGGCGCTCGCGCGTGCCGAGGCGCGTGCCGCGGCGCGCGGCGACTTCGCGGTGGACGCGAGCTCCGAGCTGCCCGGCGGGGAGCAGCCGGCGCCGGTGGGCGAATCGCAGTGGCGGCAGCTCCTCGCGAGCGCGCTCGAGCAGGGCGCGGCGACGGTGGGCGCCTATTCCGTGGTCGCCCGAAGCGGCGCCCTGATCCATCTCGAGGCGCCGCTGCGCTTGCGACTGCGCGAGCAGGGCCCCTTCGAGCCCGCGGCCCGGTGGCTGCCCTGGGCCCTGCGCGTCGGCCTGGCGCCCGAGGCCGACTTGCTGGCGGTGCGGCTGGCGCTGCGCCAGATCGAGGCCGACGGCCTGAGCCGCGGAGTCAACGTGGCGGCCGCCTCGCTGCTCGACAGCAGCTTCGTGGTGCGCCTGCGCGCCTGCCTGCTGACCCGGCCCGAGGCGGCGCGGCTGCTCTGCGTGGAGGTCAGCGAGCAGGTGGCGGTGACGCAGCTCACCGTCCTCGGCGAGCTCAGCCGCCAGCTGCGCCCGCTCGGCGTGAAGGTGGGCATCGAGCACGCCGGCTGGGGCATGTCGAAGATCGAGGGCCTCTACGAGGCCGGGCTCGACTACGTCAAGCTCGACGCCTCGCTGTCGCTCGGGCTGACCAGCGACCGCGCCCGAGCGGACTTCCTGCGCGGTCTCGTCGCGATGCTGCACGGCATCGGATGGGCGGTGTATGCCGAAGGCCTGCGCAGCGCGAGCGACGCCGAGGCGGTGTGGGCCTGCGGCGTCGACGGCATCACCGGCCCCTGGGTCGGGGCGCACGCCGCGGCGGCGGCGGCGCAGCCCGGCCGGCGCTGAGCGCACCCCTGCGATCCTCCTCCGGGATCGCGCGGCGGGCCGCCGCTTTCGCAGCGGGCCCCGCGTCCGGGGCTCAGACGCTGCCGTCGACGAGCAGCTTTCCGCGGCTGATCAGGTCGTTGATGATCTGGCTGTTGTTGCTGAAGCCGCTCACCAGATCGACGTTGGAGAACATGATCACCTGATCCACCGTGCCGTTGCCGGCCGTGCTGACCTCCAGCTTCGTGGCATTGGCGCTGCGGTCGAACGTGAAGTTCAGGTAGCTGTTCAGGTTCGAGCCGTTCTCGTTGACCAGCAGGTCGCGCAGGTCGAGCTTGTCGCCGCCTGTCGAGTTGTCGAAGTCGGTGATGCGGTCGATCGCCGGCGCGGAGGCGGTGCCGCCATCCCCGAAGTTCCACTTGAAGACATCCGAGCCGGCCCCCCCGGTGAGGACGTCGCTGCCAGAGCCGCCGACGACGACGTCGTTGCCCGCGCCGGCATTGATCGTGTCGTTGCCCGTGCCGCCGTGGATCCAGTCGCTCGAGGACGTGCCGTTGATCGTGTCGTTGCCGGTGCCGCCGATGATCTCGTTGCGGGGGGTGAAGGTGAGGCTGACGGTGCTGCTCGCGGCATCGCCGTCGGCATCCCTGCCGGTGACGCTCAGAGGGGTACTCTGCGGGACTTCGCTGCTTTCGCCGGACACCGATACCAGCCCGACGCGGAAGCTCGAGCTGCTGCCGCCCGCGATCACCAACTGGCTGAAGTCCTTGCCCGTGGGTAGCAGAGCCTCTTGCTCGGAGCCGTTAGAGCCGCTCCCGGCGATAGAGCTGGACCTTACCTCGTTGCCGTTGGCGTCGAGCATCCTGTAGTGCAGCGTCTCGCCCGCCGAGAGGCCGTCGATCTTGAGCGTCACCGCCTTCATGTTGGTGCTGAAGTTGAAGGTGAGCGTCTCCCTGTGATCGATGAAGTTGTTGGCAACCCCGAAATAGCCGTTGTTGGTATTGACGCTGGCGGTCTGGCCCTGTGCGTCCTTGCCGACCACCGTCATCACGAAACGGTTGTTCACATCGCCGTACGAGTAGGTGCCGGTGTTGCCTCCCTTGATGTCGCCGAAGATGCTGGCCGTGTAGACGGTGGCGTCGAGCGGGCGAAGCATGGTGACGCCGTAGGTGCCGCTGGCGGTGTCCGGCGTGACCGTGTAGACCTGCGTGCCGTCGGTCGCCACGGCCACCAGCGAGCCGGGCGTGCGGCCGGCGACGTAGCTCAGCTTCATGCCCTGGTAGAGCAGGTGCTGCGTCACCTGCTGACCGTTCTCGGCGGTGTGCGTGGCGGTGATGAAGCCTTGCGCATCGACCCCCGCCCCGCCACTGAAGGCGAGGGCCTTGGTGGGACCCGCGTCGGCGCCGAAGTTCAGATTCAGGTTGCCGACGAAGGTAGCGCCGTCGCCGCGCATCACGGAGGCGGCCTCGGGCGCCGCGGTGAAGACGGCGCTGTCGTCCTCGATCCGCACATTGAGGGTGCCGAAGCTGACGCCGCCCGCGCCGTCCGACACCTGCACGCGCAGCGGCACGGTGTGCACGTCTTCGCTGCTGCGATCGGGGTGATCGATCGGACCCGAGAGCGTGACGGAGTAGCGGCCGCCGTCGTCGATGGTGGCCGTCAGGATCGTGCGGCCGCCGACGCTGCCGATCAGCGGGCTGCTGCTGCTGCCGCTGCCGCTCCACTGGAGGGGTTGTCCGCCCGAAGTGAAGTGGTCTGCCGGTTGCAGGAGCGTCACCGTCCAGCTGCTGCTGTCGGCGTCGGAGATGCTGAGCGTGCCGCTTGCAGTCACGGTGTTGGTGGTGTCGGGATTGCCGACGTTGTCGGGGTTGGCGCCCGGCAGGCCTTCCTCGGACAGCGTGACAGTGGCCGTACCGACGACCGGCGCGTCGTTGGTGCCCTTGATGGTGATCTTGACGGAGCTGGCGGTGCCGTCGAGCGCCTTGACGACGA
>NZ_QXMG01000033.1 GCF_003569765.1 Caldimonas tepidiphila
AACTCCGCCCGGGGTCAGGGGAAGCTCCCCCTCAATTCATTTGTGCAACAGAGCCCGGTGGAGGAGCGCAATCGTGGCCTCGTAGCTGCTGGGCGCGAGAGCCCCTGGCACAAGCTCCAGAACCTTCGGGAAGCGCGTCAACGAGGCCGCGCTAATCCCGTTGCGGCTGCACACGGCGATAACCGATTTGGCCTTTGTGACGTGACTCCGAAGCGTAGTCCCCTTGCCAGCACCCCTGGGGCCCCAGGCGAGCCAGGTCACCACCAGCCTCAGCAGGTCGGCGTTCTCGCGGTCGAGGCCCTCGCCCCGGCCCGCCTTCTCACCGTCGCCGAAGTTCAGTTGGAACGGCCTCCCCTCCCAGGGCGAGAGATCCCAGATGGGATCGCCCCAGCGGGTGACGATGGCACCTTCTTTGTCGATGACCACGGGCCAGTCGCGGGGAGGCGGCCATGACGGCGGCCGGTAGTTCGGCAATGCTGGCGAAGTGGTGGCACTGCCGACCTTGAGGGTTAACTCCTGCAGGTTGAGTTTCATTCGGATTGTCCTTCCATGGCCTCGATCAGGTGGCTCCACTGGTCGGAGTACGCGCTCTCTTCAATGCGGGCCAGCGCTTCATCGACCCAGCCTCGGCGCTGGGCGTTTGAATCCCGGAACCAGGCCAGCTTCTCGCTCAGCCGCTGGATCGCGTGATCGGCAGGGTGGGTGGCCCCGCGTTCCTTCACCGGTGGGCAGTACCTGCTTAGCTCCAGTGTCTTCAGATGGCGGAAGCTGGCCACAGACCACACGTAGTCCTGAGAGTCAATGTCCCGGTGGTGCTCGCACCAGAGGCAGCCAGACGGGGTCCTGCAGTCCGGCTTGGGCGCAGATTCAGGCTTTGCTGACGACGCGACTGGAGTGCCGTTGCACGATCCGGGTGCCACCGCGAGCGACGGCTTCTTGCGGGCAAGCGTGGGGTCGTGGGCGCTCCAGAACCGGATGAGTTCGACCACTGCGACCTGCTGCGAAGGGCGCTCATAGACGTCCAGCAGGGTCTGCTTGTGATGCTGGGCCATCTCGGCCGTCAGGTCCGGGTCACGGCTGCGCCGCAGCAGCCAGTTCACCCGGGTGCCGCGCAGCACGCTGGCGGGCACCCATCGAACACCTGCCTGCTTGCAGGCGTTCTTGACATTGCGGAAATCGAGCTGCTTGCACTCGCGCGCACCTCGCCTGAGGAACGGGAAGAGCAGCTCCGACTCCGAGAAGAGTTCCCTGCGCCACGCGAGGTAACGCTCGAAATGGCCCCGGTACTCGCTGTAGATCTCGAACAGCACTTCGCCGCCGCGCCTGTTCTTGTGGTCACGGACCTTGTACCCGTCGATGTCACTGGAGTAGCTGAAGTGGCACAACTGAAGTTGCTGGGCATTCGCTAGGTTCATGCCGGTCTGACCGATGAACATGCACAGCTCCGCCTCGATCCGCAGGTTGACGCGCGCCCGGCGCATCCGATGATTCATCGTGCGGTCGTTTTCGTACGCAAGCATCTTTTTAGCTGACGCGTGTACCTTGCTGGGAACCCGCTCCGAATTGGGTTTCGATAGGGGTCGTCCGCCTCCCCAAAGGGAAATCTCGCCGCCGCCCTGCAGGGGGATTCGCGCCACCAAGGGACCCCAGATCACGCCGAGAGGGAGCCCGTCGCAGATGTCCGCGAGCAGGTGGCCAAACGCAAAGGTTTCCTGCAGGTTCTGCTTGTCCGCCTTGGCGCCCTGGGGGGTCTTTCGCCCCTTCGGCCTTCTGATCCGCGTCAGTTCGACCATCGGCGTTGCGCGGCCCAACACCCCATCCAGAACCCCACCGACCGCCATCACCAGGCCGTAGGCAGAGCGCATCTTCAGTTCCTTCGCCTTGACACGACGAAGAAGATGCTCGGACCATTCAAGATAGGAGCCCAGCACGGTAGAGGTGCTCAGCGTGGCCCCAGAGGCGTCCGCCCACTTGAAGAAGTCCCTGATGCGTCTAACCTCGCCGCGAAGCGTCTGAGCGCGGCCTCCGCCAGCGAACTTCCCGGAGAGGTTTTCATGGATCAGGTGAACCAGCTCGATCCGCTCAGGCAGAACCTGTCCTAGCAACCCCTCGCGAATCGCCTGATCTGCCTGAGCCGGCCGAGCGCCCGCGCCGCCCTTGTAGAGCAGACGCCTGAGGTCGGGCACCGTCTCATTCTTGCCGAGAGGAAGGCCCGGAAACGTCCGGGGACGATGCAGCAGGTCGTCATGCACGATACTGGCTCCAGTCGCGTTTCACCACACCTGAGAAGACAGCGCTGAACTCTCTGGCGATCTCCATCTTCACAGGCGCCTCCCGATGGAAGCGAACGTACAGGAAAGTGGTCCTCTCGTCCTTGTGCAGCATCGCGGCCTTCACGAAGGCCACTGCCGCTTTCACGTCCGCAACCCTCAATGCCACTTCCATCAGCCATGTGCCAAAGGTGGCCCGCGTATGGTGGAACTTGAAACTCTCTATGAAGCGCAGCCCGGCCTTGACCGTAGACCGCCGAAGGTCGGTCATTAGGCGGTTGAACGATTCGGACTCGTAAGGATTGCCCCTGACGGTGAGGAACAGCAGCCCTCGGTCCTCCTTGTCCGCCTTGTCCTTTCGCCGCAGCCTTCGCATGTCGTTGGAAGCGGTGTACTCCTTGAGTTCCTCGATGAGGTCCTTCGGCACCAACAGCTCGCCATCCACGTCGAACTTGGTCTTCACGCCCACTTCAGGGCCGACGCGCAGCCGGTAGCTGTCAGGCGTCTGCACATCGGGGTACGCGTTCTCAATGTCCGTGACACGAAGGCTTGTGATGGTCTCGATGCGCGCTCCGGTTAGTACCCCGAGCGACAGCATCAGGTAAAGCTCCTTCTGGCCCCGATCCTTGACGTACGTGAGCAGCCGGACCGCGTCCTCGTTCCTGAGAGGCGTGAGGCCGTCCTCCAGACGCAGCCCCTCCCGACGCCTGTTCGGGATGGAGAGTTCGGATTTGATGCGCATGAGAGACCGCTCGAAGCCGACCGTGTCGTAGTAGCGAACGACCACCTGGCGGTCCTTCCACATCGGCGCTTTCGGGCGGACGAACCCGTAGGTCTGGGCGTGACGGTAGAACTGAATCACAGCGGCCATCCGCTCTTTCGCGGTGGACGACGCAAGGCTCCCCCTGTTCCGCTGCTCAATCAGATGCCCACGGAACAGCACGATCGCGCGGTGCTTGTTGATCATCGGGAAATGCCGCCAGTCCAGCTCCACGGACTCCAGCCACGACGCGTAGGCGGCGAGATGCTTCATCAACGCCGTGACGGTCTTGATGTGGCCGCCGAGCGTGCTCGTGGCCTTGGTAAGAGCCCAGTGGTTCGCTTCAACCCAGGGCTCTCCACTGTCCCAGAAGATCTGTGGCAGATCGTCGAGGCGGCGGCCTAGCTTGTCAGGTTCCCAGCGAACGCTGCCACCCTCAACGACTGCACGCATGGGCGTGTACTTGATGAGTTCGAGGTTAGCCATGGAGCACGCTTCCGCAGTGGTGCGCGCGCCCGCCGTGGACGGACTCGACTGCCCACCGACTCGTCCCTCGCCCGTGGACAGCCCGGCTGCGCCGGGTACTCTCGCCGCCCACCGCTCCCCGACACTGGCGCGCCAACGGTGGACAACCGGCCCGCCCACAGGCACTCGTTCCTCGGCCTGTGGACGGCCGCCGCAAGCGGCGGTTCCAGCCGGTTGCCCACGCGCCGGCTTGCCCCACCATCAATGTGAAAAATGTTCGGGGTAAACCACCCCCCACTCGGTTCATCATCACGCCTCCCGCGACTGTCCATGTTCATGTCCATGGAGTCTGCTCTCGCGGGTGGCCTGTCCACACCGCCTACTCGTGGGTGTCGAAGAAGTCCTTCATCAGCCCCGCCATCGAGCCCAGGTTCTCCGGCGTCGCGAACAGGTAGCTGTCGGCGTCGAGCAGGTCGGCGGGCTGCGCGTCGGCGGCATGCAGCAGCCGCGTGCGCACCGCCGCCTCGGTCGCGGCGCCGTCCGCGGCGGCGCGCGCCATCTGCAGGCTGCCGCCGGTCATCGAGTGGTGGACGACGAGTAGCGTTTTCACGGGCCGAGCACAATCGGGCAATGACATCGAACGAGCATTCTCCCCCGGCCGCCGCGCCCGCGGCCCTGCCACGGCCCGCATCGACCCTGGTGCTGCTGCGCGACGGCGCGCAGGGCGTCGAGGTCCTGCTGCTGCGCCGCGCCGAGCGCGCGGGCGACCGCAGCAGCGGCGCCTGGGTCTTCCCCGGCGGCACGCTCGACGCGGCCGACCGCGGCTGGTCCGCCGCCGAGGCCGGGCTCGACGACGCCGCGGCGAGCGCGCGGCTCGGCGTCGAGTCGGGCGGGCTGGCCTACTGCGTCGCCGCGATCCGCGAGTGCCTCGAGGAGTGCGGTGTGCTGCTCGCCGCCCCCGTCGCGGGCGCCGGTGCGGTGCCGGCCGGCACCGTCGCGGCGCTGCAGGCGGCGCTGCGCCGCGGCGAGGCCGACCTGCGCACGCTGTGCCGGCAGTCCGGTCTGCGCCTCGATGCGCCGGGGCTCGCCTACCACAGCCACTGGCTCACGCCGCCGGGGCTGCCGCGGCGCTTCGACACGCGCTTCTTCGTCGCGGCGATGCCGCCGGGGCAGCAGGCGGCGCCGGACGGCGCCGAGATGCTGGAGCACGTGTGGCTGCGGCCGGCCGACGCGCTCGAGCGCGCCGACGCGATGCGCCTGCCCAACCCGACGCGGCGCACGCTGGAGGCGATCGCCGGCTTCGTCAGCGTCGAGACGGGCCTCGCCCAGGTGCGCGCGCTGCGCGAGATCCGGCTGACGATGCCGCGCATGGCCGACGGCCCGCGCGGCCCGCGCCCGGTGCATCCGGACGAGCCGTGCTACGCCGAGATCGCGCGCATCGACCCGCAGGGCCGGGGCCACGCGCGCTACGCGCTCGAGCCGGGGCGCGTGGTGCGGCTGTCGCAGCGGGTGTGGCGCGTCACCGCGCCGAACGGCAGCGCGATGACCGGGCCCGGCACCAACACCTACCTGCTGGCCGCCGGCCCCGGGCAGGACTGCGCGGTGATCGATCCCGGCCCCGCCGACGAGGCGCACGTGGAAGCGATCCTGGCGGCAGCGCCGGGGCCGGTGCGCCGCATCTTCGTCACGCACACGCACCGCGACCATTCGCCGGCGGCGCAGTCGCTGAAGGCCCGCACCGGGGCCGAGCTGCTCGGCATGGCGGCGCTGCACGAGGAGTGGCAGGACCTCGGCTTCGTGCCGGAGCGGCCGTTGCGCCACGGCGACCGGGTGCCGCTCGGGGAGGGCGCGACGCTGCGCGTGCTGCACACGCCGGGCCACGCGGCCAACCACCTGTGCTACCTGCTGGAGGAGGAGCGCACGCTCTTCACCGGCGACCACGTGATGCAGGGCTCGACGGTGGTCATCAGCCCGCCCGACGGCGACATGGGCGCCTATCTGGCGTCGCTCGAGGCGCTGCTCGGCGAGGCGCTGGATTGGCTCGCGCCCGGCCACGGCTTCCTGATCGCCGAGCCCGAGCGCGCGCTGCGCCGGCTGATCCGGCATCGCCGCACCCGCGAGGCCAAGGTGCTGCGCGTGCTGGAGGAGCTCGGCGGCGGCGCGCTCGACGCGCTGCTGCCGCGCGTCTACGACGACGTGCCGCCGGCGCTGCACCCGGTGGCGCGGCGCTCGCTCGCGGCGCACCTGCTGTGGCTCGAGGCGCAGGGGCGGGCGCTGCAGCGCGGACCGGACTGGTTCGCGGCACGAGGCTGAAGGGGGCGCGCGACCGGTACAGCGCTGCGGCGGCGCCCTTCAGCGTTGCGACGCGGCCAGCACCTCGCGCAGCAACTGGCTCGCGCCGTCCCAGACGATCTGCACGCCGATGCACAGCAGGATGAAGGACGACAGCCGCAGGAAGACGATGGCCCCGGCCTCGCCGAGCGGCTTCAGCATCTTCCGGGCATAGCGGAAGGCGATGTACATCACCACGCCGGTCACCAGCAGGCCGGCGACCGCGCCGGCCATGCGCGCCAGCAGGATGCCGGGGCTGGCGTCGTGGAGCCAGACGCCGACCGTGATCGCCGCCGCGATCGAGCCCGGCCCGCAGCTGATCGGGAAGGTCAGCGGGTAGAAGGCCTGGCGTTGCGCCTGCTCGGGGGTGAAGGCGCCGGCCAGCTCGGTGTGCGTCGCCACCGTCTCGCTCGTTGCCGTCACCATCCTCCAGGCCGTGGCGGCGACGATCAGCCCGCCGCCGACGCGCACGATCGGCAGCGAGATGCCGAAGAAGTCCAGCACATAGGAGCCGACCAGCATCGAGCCCAGCATCAGCACGAACATGTTGCGGGCGATGCGCCGCGCCAGCAGCGCGCGGGTGGCGTCGTCCGCGCCCTCGGTCATCGCCAGGAAGACGGGCGCCGTGGCGGCGGGATTCAGGATCGGCAGGATCGCCGCCAGCACGAACAGGAAGCTCCTGCCTAAGGCGAACGCCAGCGTCGCTGCGTCGATGCTCATGGCGACTCGCGCGGGCTGCGGCGCTGGTGGCACCCGGCCCGCCCGCGCCGGGGCGCCGGGCCCGGGACGGGGGCTGCGGCAGCCCGCCCGGTCGAGCCGCCCCCGGCCGGTCCGCCCGGGATCGAGTTGCCGCACATACTGGGTCCTTTCGCTTGCTGCAGGGCCTCGCGACCAGCAACCGGTGTTCCCCGGCGCGTGGGGCGGCACCGCTCCCCGCGTTCGTCCCCGGACACCGGGCAGGGGACTCGTCCCGAAGGGGGCGTGCGCGCAACGCTTTCCTGCGCAGTGCGCCACGGCTCGCGGCGGTGTCCCGGCCGCTGCGCGGTGCGGGCTCCGCGACAATCGGGGCACCCCATTTCCGCCGGCCTGCGGTGTCCGCCATGAAGTACCTCGTCGCCGTCCGCGCGCTGTGCGAGTTCACCGCCAGGACGGGCGACCTCGACCTGCGCTTCACCCCCTCGCCGACCGCGCAGGAAGGCATCGCCGGCCACGCGGCGGTCGCGGCGCGGCGCGGCGCCGGCTACCAGGCCGAGCTGAGCCTCGCCGGCGAGTACAAGGCGCTGACGGTGCGCGGCCGCGCCGACGGCTACGACGCGGCCCGGAACCGGCTCGACGAGGTCAAGACCCATCGGGGCGACCTCGCCACGCTGCCGGACAACCATCGTGCGCTGCACTGGGCGCAGGCCCGGGTCTACGGCTGGCTGCTGTGCGAGAAGCTGGGCCTCGCGGAGCTGCAGCTGGCGCTGGTCTACTACGACGTCGGCACGCAGAAGGAGACCGTCCTCGAGGAGCGGCACGAGGCGGCCGCGCTGCGTGCCTTCGCCGAGGCGCTGTGCGAGCGATTCCTGGCCTGGGCCGAACGGGAGCTGGCGCACCGCGAGGCGCGCGACGCGGCGCTCGCGGCGCTGCGCTTCCCGCACGCGGAGTTCCGTCCCGGGCAGCGCCAGCTCGCCGAGGCCGTCTACAACGCCGCGCGCAGCGGCCGCTGCCTGATGGCGCAGGCGCCCACCGGCATCGGCAAGACCGTCGGCACCGTGTTCCCGCTGCTCAAGGCCTGCCCCGGGCAGGCGATCGACCGCGTCTTCTTCCTCACCGCGAAGGGCCCGGGGCGGCGGCTCGCGCTCGACGCGCTGGCGCTGCTGCGCGGCGGGGGGCAGGGGGACGCGCCGGCTGCGATGCCGCTGCGGGTGCTGGAGCTCGTCGCGCGCGAGCAGGCCTGCGAGCACCCGGAGCTGGCCTGCCACGGTGAGTCCTGCCCGCTCGCGCGCGGCTTCTACGACCGCCTGCCCGGCGCGCGCCTCGCGGCGCTCGACGGCCGGCTGCTCGACCGCGAGTCGCTGCGCGCGGTGGCGCTCGAGCACGAGGTCTGCCCCTACTACCTCGGGCAGGAGCTGGCGCGCTGGTGCGACGTCGCGGTCGGCGACTACAACCACTACTTCGACCTCAACGCGCTGCTGCACGGCCTCGCGCAGGCCGACGGGCGGCGCGTCGCGCTGCTGGTGGACGAGGCGCACAACCTGGTCGAGCGCGCCCGGCGCATGTACTCGGCCGAGCTCGACCAGTCGGTGCTTGCGCGGCTGCGCCGCTCGGCGCCCGCGGCGCTGAAGTCGCCGCTGGAGCGGCTCAACCGCTGCTGGAATGCGCTCAACCGCGAACAGGCCGAGGACTACCGGGCGTACGAGGAGCCGCCCGCGAAGCTCGCCGGCGCGCTGCAGCAGGCGAGCGCGGCGATCGCGGAGCACCTTGCCGAGCATCCCGCCGGCCTCGACAGCGAGCTGCTCGCCTTCCATTTCGACGCGCTGCACTTCGCGCGCGTGCTCGAGCTCTTCGGCGCGCACTCGCTGTTCGAGCTGGCGCGCGACGCGGCGCCGGCCGAGGGTGCGCGGGGCCGTCGCGGCTCGCGGCTGGGGCTGCGCAACGTCGTGCCGGCGCCCTTCATCGCGCCGCGCTTCGCCGCCGCGCACACCGCCACGCTGTTCTCCGCGACGCTCGTGCCGCGGCACTTCCATGCCGACCTGCTCGGCCTGCCCGAGGACACGGCCTGGGTGGACGTCGATTCGCCCTTCGGGGCGGAGCAGCTGCGCGTGCACGTCGTCGCCGACGTCTCGACGCGCTGGCAGCACCGCGAGGCCTCGCTCGCGCCGATCGTGGCGCTGATGGCGCGGCAGTACGCGGCGCAGCCCGGCAACTACCTCGCCTTCTTCAGCAGCTTCGACTACCTCGAGCGCGCCGCGGCGCTGTTCGCCGAGCGCCATCCGGGGATCCCGATGTGGCAGCAGTCGCGCGGCATGGACCCCGCGCAGCGCGAGGCCTTCCTCGCGCGCTTCGCGGAAGGCGGGCGGGGCATCGGTTTCGCGGTGCTCGGCGGCGCCTTCGGCGAGGGCATCGACCTGCCCGGCGAGCGGCTGATCGGCGCCTTCGTCGCGACGCTCGGGCTGCCGCCGCTGAACCCCGTCAACGAGCAGATCAAGGCGCGCATGCAGGCGGCCTTCGGTGCCGGTCACGACTACACCTATCTCTACCCGGGACTGCAGAAGGTGGTGCAGGCCGCCGGCCGCGTGATCCGCACGCCCGAGGACCGCGGCGTCGTCTACCTGATCGATGACCGCTTCGCGCAGGCGCGCGTGCGGCGCCTGCTGCCCGGCTGGTGGCACATCGGGCCGCTCGTGCGAGTGCGCGCGCTGCTCAGCGGGGACGACGCAGCGGCGTGACCGGGGCGCGGGGCGGGGGGCCGTCCGGCCGGCCCGGGACGCCCTGCCGCTCGCGCTGGCCCTCGACCTTCTCGCCCTTTTCCTTGCCCTGCGGCGCGTGGTGCTCGACGAGCGCGTTGATCTCCGAGCCGAGCAGCAGCACCAGGCCCGCGATGTAGAGCCACATCATCAGCACCACCACCGCGCCGAGGCTGCCGTAGGTGGCGCTGTAGTCCTCGAAGTTGGCGGTGTAGAACTGGAAGCCGAGCGAGGCGAGGATGAGCAGCAGCACGCTCAGCAGGCTGCCCGGCGTGATGAAGGCGAAGTCCTGCTTGACGTTGGGGCCCCAGTAGTAGATCAGCGCGAAGCCCAGCAGCAGCGCGAGCACGATCATCACCCAGCGGAACACCACGAAGAAGGTCAGCAGCGTCTGGCTGAAGCCGAAGCGGTTGCCGATCCAGTCCTGCATCATGCCGCCCGCCACGATCAGCGAGAAGGCGCCGATCACCAGCACGCCGAACAGGATGCTCAGCCCGAGCGCGGTGAGGCGCGCGCGGATGAAGCTGCGCGCCTCCTCCACGTCGTAGGTCTTGTTGAGCTGCTGCATGATCGCGTACATGCCCGCCGACGCCGCCCACAGCGTCGCGAGCAATCCGAAGGACAGCAGCCCGCCGCGCGGCTTGCTCGTGATCTCGGACACCACGCCCGAGAACATTTCCGCGGCGTTCGCGGGCAAGGCCTGTCCCAGCAGGTCCATGATCGCCCGGTCGACGTTCGGGATCGGCAGGTAGGGCAGCAGCGCCATGACGAAGATCATGGCCGGGAAGATCGCGAGCGTGAGCCAGAAGCCCAGCGTCGCCGCGCCGTTGAAGACGTCGTCCTCGTTGATCTCGTCGTAGAGCTCGCGCAGGAAGCGGCTCAGCGGGATTCCGTAGACCATGTCGGCTCCTCCTCACGCAATTGGGGGCGGGCGCGGGACTGCGCTTCCACCGCCAAGCAAGCGCCGTTCCCCCGAGGGTACGGCGTCAATACGCCGTGCCGCCGAGGCGCAGTCGGCGCCGGCTCTCGAAGCGGCGGGCCTCGCCGGTCACAGGGTCCGTGAAGGCGATCTCGCGCGCCAGCAGCTGCAGCGGGCGGTCGTAGTCGGGTTCGGCGCCCGGCGCGATCGCGGGCTGCAATTCCGGGTAGATCGTGTCGCCGACGATCGGGATGCCGAGCGCCGCCAGGTGCGCACGCAGCTGGTGTTTGCGGCCGGTGTGCGGCCGCAGCCGGTAGTGCGCCAGCTCGCCGTGGCGCGCGATCAGCTCGATGCCTGTCTCGGCGTTCGGCTCGCCCGGCACCTCGCGCATCTGCATGAAGGACTCGCCCTCGCACTCCTCGAGCCGGCTGCGGTGCAGTGCCGGCAGCGCGAGGTCATCGCGCCACGGCGCGAGCGCCTCGTAGACCTTGCGCACCTGCCGGTCGCGGAACAGCGCCTGGTAGCGGTGGCGCGTCTCGGGCCGGATGCTGAACAGCACCACGCCTGCGGTCTCGCGGTCGAGCCGGTGCATCGGCACCAGGGTTTCGATGCCGAGCTGCCGCTTCAGCCGCACCAGCAGCGTCTCCTGCAGCCAACGGCCCTTGGGCGTCATCGGCAGGAAGTGCGGCTTGTCAGCGGCGACGAGCCACTCGTCGCGGAACAGCACCTCGGCCTCGAAGGGGATGCGCGGCTGGGGCGGCAGCTGCCGCCAGTACCACAGCCGCGCGTGCGGCGTGCAGGGCGCGTCGGCCGCGAGCGGCCGGCCCTGCGCGTCGAGCACCTCGCCGCGCGCGAGCCGCTCGCGCCAGTCCGACTCGGGCACCAGCGGCAGCCGCTCCGCAAGGAAGGCCAGCACGTTCGGCCAGGCGCGCGAGGGCATCACGACGCAGCTCGCGCTGACGCCGTCGCGCATCGGCGGCGCCCAGTCGGGCTTCGGCCGCGTCATCGCGCGCTGCCGTCGCCGCCCGCCGCGCCGGCGTCGAGGCGCAGCGCGCGCTCCAGCCGCCAGGCCTCGTCCGGCCGCGCCGGGTCGTAGACCTCGGCCGCGGTGGTCGGCGTCTCGCGCAGCCGCGCGTCGAGCGCGATGCGGTTGTCGAACACGAAGCACTCGCCGAGCCAGTCGCGGTCGGCGTCGGGCAGGGTCTGGCAGTAGTTCAGGATGCCGCCGTCGAGCTGCAGGACCTCGAGGCCGAGTTCCTGCCGCATCCAGCCCGCGGTCTTCTCGCAGCGGATGCCGCCGGTGCAGTACATCGCAACGCGCTGCCCGGCCGCCTTCCAGGCCGGCGCATGCGCGCGCGCGTAGTCCGCGAACTCCCGAAAGCTCCCCACGCCCGGGTCGATCGCGCCGCGGAAGCGCCCGAGCCGGTACTCGAAGCTGTTGCGGTTGTCGATCACCACCACGTCGTCCTGCATGAGCAGCTCGCGCCAGGCCTGCGGGCCGAGCCGGCCGGCGTCCTCGCGCTGCGGCTCGGGGCCGGACGCGCCGTCGACGCCGAAGGCGACGATCTCCGGCTTCAGGCGCAGCGCCATCTGGGCGTAGGGGCGCGTCGTGCAGGCGCTGCGCTTGAACACGATGCGTGCGAAGGCGCCGCCGAAAGCCGGGTCGCCGATGAGTGCCGCCTCGAAGGTCTCCACCGCCTCCGGGGCGCCGGCCACCGCGCCGCTGATGCCCTCCGCGGCCACGATGATGCTGCCCTCCAGCTCCCGGGTGAGCACGCGCAGCGCGTCGAGCACCGCGCGCGGCGAGGCGAGCGGCACGAACTCGTAGAAGGCGCTGTGCAGCAAGCCGGGCGTTCCAGGGGCGGCGGGGGCAGGGCGGGCGGACATGGGGCGCGATTGTCGCGCAGGGGGGATGACCCGTGCGGCGGGGACGGCAGCCGGCCGGAACCTGCTCGACGACTGGATCGTGGTGGACCGGGTGAGCCACAGGAAGCCCGGCAAGCAGCGCCCGCGGGTGTTCGGCATCGGGAAGCCGCTCGACACCCGCTACCGCGACATCTTCGCTCAGACCGTGGCGACGGCCGCGCCGCCAGCGCGCGGGCCGCTCACCGCGAGGAGCGGACCCGGGCTCGCGCTGTCCCCGCGGTGGCCCGGCTGCGGATGCGGCAGCGGCAGCCGCCTCAGGGCACGGCTCGGTGCACCGGCACCGCGTGCAGCCCCTGCGCGAGGCTCGCGGCGCCGGCGGTGTCGACCAGCACGCAGCGCTTGCCGTGGCGGCGGCAGTGGTCCTCGACGCGCCAGAAGGCGTCGTGGCTCAGGCAGCCCGTCTGGCAGATGACGAGATCGGCGGCGGCGAGGCTGGTCTCGAGTTGCGTCGCCGGCCCGGCGTCTGCGCCGTCGTGGTGGAGGAAGCGCCCGCCGGTGCATTCGACGAGGCGCCGGCAGGCCGGCAGCGCCGCGGCCCCGGTGCCGACCCACAGCACCGCCTTGTCGCGCAGCGAGCCGAGCGCGCCGTGGGGTGGCAGCGGCTCGCCGTTGTGCGGCTGCGCCGGGCCCGGGGTTCCGCCCGCCTCGGGCCGGGACCCGAGCGCCTGGCGGCGCCAGTGGGCCAGCTCCCGCTCCAGCTCGGCGATCCGCGCGTGCGGGTCGTCCGCGGGACGCGGGGACGCGCAGGACGCGAGAGCGGGGAAGCCGGCCAGTGCGTCGCGCAGCACCGCGACCAGCGTGTCGCGCACGATCAGCTCGCCGCGCAGCCGCACCAACTGCGCCTCCTGCTCCGCGATGCAGGCCGCGCCCGCGGTGATCGCGCGCGAGCAGCGCTGCTGCGCGGCCGCGAGCTCGCGCAGCAGCACGCCGTGCTCCCTCACCAGCTCGGCGTGGCGCTGCAGCTCGACGCGCCGCGCCGCCTCCTGCTCCTGCCAGCGCCGCCGGCGGCGGCCCGCCATCCCGACGCCCAGCGGCCAGTCCTTGTCGCCCATCTCCGCCTCTCCTCCCACCGGGGGACGCGGGAGCACCGGCCCCCGCGCGATTGTCCTTGGAGCGCCACTGTATTGAGAATAATTCTCGTTTGCAAGCCCGACGCTGCGCGCACGCACCGGCCGGATGGGCGGGGAGGGCAGGCGATCGCCCATCGGAGGTCGGGCCGGGGTGGCGGCGTCGTCCCGCTGCTGGGTCAGAGCGCGTCAGTACCGGTCCGGCGGGATTGAGGCAAGATCGGCCGTTTCCACGATCAAGAAATGGTCTTCCGCATGCAAGGAAACCCCGCCGTCCTCGCCGCCCTCGACGCGCTGCTCGCCAACGAGCTGGCCGCGCGTGACCAGTACTTCATCCATTCGCGCATGCTGTCGGAGTGGGGGCTGCACCGGGTGGCGGCGCGCATCGCCCACGAGATGGAGGACGAGACCGCCCACGCCGACGCGCTGATCCGGCGCATCCTGATGCTGGGCGGCACGCCGCGGATGAGGCCGGCGGAGCTGAACGTGGGGGCGGACGTGCCCGGGATCTTCCGCAACGACCTCGCGGTGGAGCTGGCGGTCGTGGATGACCTGCGCGAGGTGATCGCGCTGTGCGAGGGCGAGCGCGACTACGTCACGCGCGGGCTGCTGCTGCCGATGCTCGAGGACACCGAGCAGGACCATGCGCACTGGCTGGAGCAGCAGCTGCGCCTGATCGACCTCGTGGGGCTGCCCAACTACCTGCAGAGCCAGATGGGTTGAGGGGCGGGGGCGTCCGGGGCCCGCCCGGCGCTCTCCCGCCGGAGGCCCGGCGCCGGCCGGGCAGGCGCCGCGGCCGCGCACGTGCCCCGCCTTGCCTCACTTGGGCATCAGCACCCGGTCGATGACGTGGATGACGCCATTGCTGGCGACGATGTCGGTCTTCACCACCTTGGCCTGGTCGACCGAGACGCCGCCCTGCGTGCTGACCGTCAGCGCCTTGCCCTGAACCGTGGGGACCGAGCCGGCCTTCACGTCCTTGGCCAGCACCTTCGACGGCACGACGTGGTAGGTGAGCACCTGGGTGAGCTTGGCCTTGTCCTTCAGCAGCGCGTCGAGCTGCTCCTTCGGGACCTTGGCGAAGGCCTCGTCGCTCGGGGCGAAGACCGTGAACGGCCCGGGGCCCTTGAGCGTGTTCACGAGGTCCGCCTGCTTGACGGCAGCCACCAGCGTCTGGAACGTGCCCGCCGATACGGCGGTGTCGACGATGTCCGCAGCCTGCGCGGCGAAGGAGCCGAAGGTCAGGGCGGTAGCGAGCAGGATCTTTCTCATCAGCAACTCCATCAGGTTCCATCGGTTCGGAAGGTGGCGCGCCCGACCCGCGGAAGGAGGTGCGGTGGAAGCACTGCCACGGCCCTGTTTGTCTAGGACAAAACAGGTGCTGATGGGAATGCTAGACGCAAATCGCCTCGTGATCAACAATTTGTCCATGACAAAAGAAGTGAACTTGCGCGAGTTGTCCATCGCCGACGTCGAGCGCGACACCGGGCTGGGCAAGGACACGCTGCGCGTGTGGGAGCGGCGCTACGGCTTCCCGCAGCCCGGGCGCGATGCGCTGGGCGAACGCAGCTACGCCCCGGCGCAGGTGGAGAAGCTGCGCGTGATCAAGCGCCTGATGGACGCCGGCCACCGGCCCGGGCAGCTGGTGTCGCGCAGCCTGGCGGAGCTGCAGGAGCTCGCCGGCGCGACCCCCGCCCCGGCGCCGTCGCCCGCCGGGGTCCGGCGCAAGGGCGGGCGCGACGGCGAGGCGGACGAGCTGCTCGCGCTGCTCGGGCGCGCTGACGCGCCGGCGCTGCGCCACACGCTGCTGGGCGCGCGCAACCGCCTCGGGCTGCGCGACTTCGTCATCGAGTTCGTCGCGCCGCTCGCCACCCGGGTCGGCGAGGCCTGGATGAGGGGGGAGCTGCGCATCTACGAGGAGCACCTGTTCACCGAGTGCGTGCAGGCCGTGCTGCACGAGGCCCTCCTCGGCCTGCCCCCGGGCCGGGGAAGTCCGCGGGTGCTGCTCGCCACGATGCCGGGCGAGCCCCACGGTCTGGGCCTGCTGATGGCGCAGGCCCTGCTCGCGCTGGAGGGCGCCGAGTGCCTGTCGCTGGGCGTGCAGGTGCCGCTGGACGACATCGCCGCTGCGGCGGCGGCCTGGCGGGCCGACATCGTCGCGCTGAGCGTCACGGGCTGCATGAAGCGCAACCTGGTGCTGGCGAGCCTCGCGCAGCTGCGGGAGCAGTTGCCCGGCGGGGTTGCGCTGTGGGTGGGCGGCGGCGCACCGGCGCTGGGCCGGCGTGCGCCCGAGGGGCTGGTGCGGGTGGCCGCGCTTGCGGCGATCGGCGAGGCGCTGTCGCGCTGGCGCGAGCGACCCGACTTCCCGGCATGACGCGGCGGCCGGCTCGCGCCCGCGCCGCGAGGTCCCGGGGCGCGGGATCCGCCGGCGCCGTCGCAAGGCATGCCGTTTGCAGGAGTCCTTGCATCACCTGATGCCCGCAGCGCCTGCGCTCCGTCCGGGACGCGCCCTCCGGGTCTCGCCGAGGAAGGTGCATCGATGGTCGCGAAATTCTCCGAGGCGCCGCGCTGGCTGCGCTGGACGCTGGGCGCGCTGGGGGCGCTGCTGCTCGTGCTCCTGCTGTGCGAGGCCCTGGGCTGGCGTTTCGCGGGCGGTCCGATCGAGCGCATGCTGCAGCGGCAACTGCAGCGCGAGGTCAGCCTGAAGGAGGGCTTCCGGATGCACCTGCTCGGGCCGATCCGGCTGAAGACCGATCTGCTGCGCATCGGGCCCCCCGCCTGGGCGGAGGGCGAGCAGGCGCGCCCGCTGGTGGAGGCCCGCTCGCTGAATGCGCGGCTGCCCTGGTCCACGCTGTTCGCGGCCCGGCGCGGGGGCGAGCCGCTGCACGTCTCCGCCTTCGAGGTCGACACCCTCGAGGCGCTGCTGCACCGCACCGCCGACGGCCGCGCGAACTGGCAGTTCGGCCCCTCCGATCCTGCCGACAAGAAGGCTTCCGAGCTCGAGCTGCCCGTGTTCGACCGCCTGACGGTGCGCGACGGGCGCGTCACCGTGCTGGACCAGCCGCTGAAGCTCGCGGCGGACGCCCGCATCCGCACCCACGAGGGGCGGGACGTGCAGGCCGGCAGCGAGGGCGCCGGCCTGCGCATCGACGCCGAGGGCCGCTACCGGGGCGAACCGCTCTTCCTGCGCCTGGCCAGCAGCGGCGCGCTGGCGCTGATGGCGAAGGGCGAGGGCGTGGAGCCGGTGCCGGTGCGCATCGAGGCCGGGGTGGGCGAGACGCGCTTCGACTTCGATGGCCGCGTGCGCGAGGCGCTGCGCCTGACCGGCTTCGACGGCCGCGTGAGCTTCTCGGGGCCGACGCTGGGCGACGCCGGCAGCCTGTTCGGCGTGACGCTGCCGAGCACCGCGAAGTTCGACGGCGCGGGCCGCCTGCAGCACGAGGGCCAGGTCTGGCGGCTCGCTGTGGAGCGGCTCACGGTGGGCGGCAGCCGCCTCGCGGGCGACTTCGCCTTCGATGTCGGGCCCGAGACGCCCCTGCTCCAGGGCGAGCTGCGCGGCGAGCGGCTGGTGCTCGCGGATCTCGCCCCCGCGTTCGGTGCCGGGACCGGCGGCAAGTCCGAGCCCCGCCGCGGCGGGCGCGTGCTGCCGGACCGCGAGTTCGACCTGCCCGCGCTCAAGGCGATGAACGCCGAGGTGAAGGTGGACCTGAAGGAGGTCCGCCTCGGCGACGTGTTCGCGCAGCAGATCCGGCCGCTGCAAGGGGTGATCGGGCTGCGCGGCGCCGTGCTGAGCGTGGACCGGCTGGTGGCGCGCACCGCCGACGGCGAGCTCGGCGGCCGCCTCGTGCTGGACGCGAGCGAGCGGACGGCGCAATGGCGGGCCCAGCTGCGCTGGGCCGGCATCCGGCTCGAACGCTGGCTCAGCCCCCGCAACCCGACCGACGAGCGCGCCCGCACCGGCCAGCCGCCGCCCTCCTACGTCAGCGGCGTGCTCAGCGGCCGCGCCGACCTCAGGGGCCGGGGCCGCTCCGCCGCGGAGCTGCTCGGCTCGCTCGACGGGGAGGCGACGACCTGGGTGCAGAACGGCCGCATCTCGCACCTGGTGATGGAAGGCGCGGGACTGGACCTGGCCCAGGCGCTCGGCGTGGTGATCAAGGGCGACCAGCCGCTGGCGATGAACTGCGCCGTCACCCGCATCGAGGCGAAGGACGGCCGGCTGCGTCCCGACGTGGCGGTGATCGACACCGCCGACACGACCGTGCTGGTCGACGGCGCCGTGTCGCTGCGCGAGGAACGGCTGAACCTGACGCTTCGCGCACGCCCCAAGGACTTCAGCCCGCTGACGCTGCGTGCGCCGGTGCACGTGCAGGGCAGCTTCAGCGAGCCGCAGGTGCGCCTCGACACGGCGGCGATCGGCGGCAAGGCCGCGGCCGCCGCCGCGCTGGCCGCCCTCGTGTCGCCGCTGGCGGCGGTCCTCCCCTTCATCGACCCGGGCACCGGCGACGAGCCGGGTTGCAGGCAGGCGGTGGCCAAGCTCGGCGGCGCCGGACAGGTCGAGGCGGCGCGCGAGGTCAAGCAGGAGGCCGAGCGCGACGCCTCCGGTACGCCGGCCAAGGGCCGTTGACGAGGCGTCGCAGGCTCGGACCAGGCGGCCCCCGTCCGGCCAGCCCTCGCAGCGCTGAAGGCACGCACGCGCCGCTCCCGCCGCGAGGCTTCCTGCCTCCGGCGGAAAGCCTCGCGCCACGCGTCAGAGCGACACGCGCTGCTCGCCCCGCGGCCGCTGCGCGGATGCCTCCTGGGGCGCCAGCGCCGCAATGGGCTCGGCCGGCAGGCGGGGACGGGCCAGATCGATGCGGCGCGCGGGTCCGGTCGGCACCCGGGTGGCGAATGCCTCCAGCAACTTGGAGGCGGCGAGCGCGACGACGGCCCAGCGTCCGGCGGCCGGCTCGCCGCGCAGCCCCCGGCCCGCGGCCGCGAGCATCCGCATGCCGGTGAAGGCATCGATGTTGTGCCGCGCCGGCAAGGGGATCTTGCGCACCTTCCCGTGCTCGTGGTCCGTGAAGAGGCTGCATGCCAGGGCGAACAGGCCGGCCACGGTCAGCAGCCGGCGCGTGCGCGGACCGCTGGCCACCAGGTGCGGCGCGGCGAGCGCCACGGCCACGCCCAGGTAGCCGAGCGTGCCGTGGCTGCGGGTCGAGAGCGGCCGCCACGGGGCGAGGGGGTCGAACTGCGGATCGGGAACCGCGCCGGGGAGCAGCCCGGCGCCTGCCTCGGTGGCCGACGCCCGCGGGGACAGAAGGAAGTCGTGCATCAGCCGGGCGACGAGTTGCGGCGCGCCGTAGTGGGCGTTGTGCGCTACGCGGTCGATCACGACCAGTCCGGCGCGCGGCAGCAGCCGCGTGAACTCCTCGGCCCACTCCTGAGACAGCGTCTTGTCGTGCTGGCCGCGGATGACGAGCGCGGGTGCCTCGACCTGTGGCAGCCGCTGCTCGATCGGGTCGCCGACCGTGCGGCGCAGCTGCTGCACCATGCGCGGGATGCCGGCCGATGCGTAGTCGAGATGCATGATCGGGGTGAGCGAGGGCGGCTCGAAGGGCATGTTCGCCAGCACGCCCGAATACTGGCGCAGCGGCGTGCGGTAGCGCGGATCGGGAGCGGGGCCGATCAGCACCAGACGGTCCACCCGCTGCGGAAAGCGCACCGCCAGGTCGGTCACGACCTGGACGCCGACCGAGTTGCCGAGCAGCACGACCCGTCCCAGCCTGCAGGCGTCCATCCAGGCGAGCAGCTGGTCGGCCTGCTCGCGCACGTCGGGTCCGGCAGGCTGGGACGGGTCCGGCAGCGGCGGGGTGCGGCCGAAGCCGGGCAGGTCGGGCGCGAACACGATGTGACCGAGCGCGGCGAGGCGCCGCCCCAGCGGCACCATGTAGCGGCTCGACAGCGACAGGCCGTGCACCAGCACGACCGGGATGGTGGCCGCAGCGGCATGGCCTTCCTGCCAGCCGCGGGCATGCATGCGGATGCCGAGCGCGGGCACCTCGGTCCAGAGGCTGCGGGGCGCGTAGGCCGCGCCGAACTTTTCGAGGATTCCCATGTGGATCGGTCCCATGCCACGAGCCGCGGCAGGGGCCGCCGCGACGTCGCGGGTGACGAAGTTGAGGAGGGGTGAGGAAAGAGGAGATGAAGGCCGCAACCGGCAAGCGGGGTGCCCGGCGCGCGGCCTGCATGGCAAGGCCATCGGTCGGCGCCGCCCGTTGCGGGAGTGAGCCTTGCTGATCGCCGGACACACCTCGCGCACTGCTGCCGGCTTGCCCGCCGCTGCGCCGGGTTCCATCCGGTGGCGGGCAGGCCGCGCTCCGTTTCCGACGCGCGCTCAGCCCCCGCCGGCCTTGCAGATGCTGCACTGCAGCGGACAAAGGGAGTCATCGATGCAGGAGGGTTCTTTCAAAGGTCGGGTGGTCGTCGTCACCGGTGCGTCCAGCGGCATCGGCCGCGCGACCGCCCATGCCTTCGCGCGGCGCGGCGCGACGGTGGTGCTCGCTGCCCGGCGCGAGGAGATGCTGCGCGACGCGCAGCGGGAGTGCGCCGAGCTTGGCGGCACGGCGCTCGCTGTCCCGACGGACGTGACGCGCGAGCAGGAGGTGGAGCGGCTGGCCCGCGAGGCGATCGGCCGCTTCGGCCATATCGACATCTGGTTCAACAACGCCGGCGTCGGTGTGTTCGGGCGCTTCAAGGACATCCCGACCGAGGTCTGGGAGCAGGTCATGCGCACCAACGTCTTCGGCACGATGTACGGCGCCAAGGCCGCGATGCGCCATTTCCGCGAACGCGGGCGCGGCGTGCTGATCAACCATGCCTCGATCGTCGGCCGGCTGGCCAAGCCGGACTCCTCGGCCTATGCGACGAGCAAGTTCGCGATCCGCGGCCTGTCCGAGGCGCTGCGGCAGGAGGTGCTGGACCAGCCGGAGATCCACGTCTGCACCATCCTGCCGTCCGTCATCGACACGCCGTTCTACGAGCACGCGGCGAACTACAGCCACCACCGCGTGCGGGCCGCGCCGCCGGTCTACCCGCCGGAGAAGGTGGCCGAGACGGTCGTCGCGCTGGCGCGCCGGCCGCGGGCCGAGGTCGTCATCGGCGGCTTCGGCAAGGCGGCCGTCACGCTCAAGCGCCTGATGCCCTCGGCGATGACGCGGCTCAACGGCCGCCTGCTCAACTACGGCTTTCTGGCGCAGGAGCCGAGCCCCGAGACGAGCGGCGCGGTGTTCGAGCCGATGCGCGACGGCCGCACGGTGCACGGCGGCTGGCGCAAGGGGGGCAACAACGGCGGCGTGCCTTCCTTGCTGGCGCTGGCCCTGATCGGACTCCCGCTCGGCTGGATGGCGCTGCGCCGTGGCCGTGCTGCCGCCGGCCGCGGCAGCGCGTGAGAGGCCGCCGGGCCTGTTCCCCGAGGGACGCGGACTACGGGCGCCCCGGAGCCGGGAACAGGGGCCGGGCCCACGGGGGGCAGACGAAGCGCCGCCAGGCGCCCTCCGGCTGTGCGAGGCGGTCGGCGATCGCGAGGAGCGCGGCGGGGTGATGCCCCAGGCCGTGGTGGCTGGAGACGACCTCGATGTTCTCCGAGTGCGGCGTGTCCTCCTGCACACAGCAGCGCCAGTCGTTGATGCCGTCGACGCGGCTGAACACCGAGGTCGAGGGCACGGGCGGCGGCTCGCGCAACAGTCCGTGCCGCTGCAGGCTGCTCGCCTGGTGGCCGCTGAGCTGCTCGTAGAGGGGCCAGACGTTGCTCGCCTTCGGATCGCCCGTGAACGCGCTGCCGAGCGTGATCACGAAGCGCACCTCGTCCGGGCAGCGCTTGGCGAGCTCGCGCGCGAACATGCCGCCCATGCTCCAGCCGACCAGGCTCGGGCGGCGTCCGTGGCGCCGGCGCAGCTGCCACAGGTAGGGCAGCAGGTGCGCGTCGATCACTTCCCAGTTCCCGCGGTTGATGCCCGCCTCCCAGCCGTGCACCGCGTAGCCCCGGTCCTGCAGGAAGGCGCGCAGCGGCAGCAGGTGCCAGTCGGCCATCAGGAAGCCCGGCAGCAGCAGCACCGGGTGGCCGTCGCCGCGGGGCGCGAGGCGCAGGCCGGGCCAGCAGGCGAGGAAGACGCCCAGCTCCCACAGCGCCCGGCCCTCGCCTAGGAGCAATGGCCAGGGCGGCGGGCCGAAGGGGCGGTGACCGGGGCCCGGGTTCACTTCCCGGCCCGTGACGGGGGCAGCAGCTGGTGGGGCCGCGGCAGGTTCGTGCCGAACGGCATCTTCGTCCTCACGCTTCGCCGCCGCGTGCTCCGGACGCGGGGAGGACGCTTCGGGACGAGGGTGCATCGGAAGGTTCCTTCTCGTTTCGGCTTTCCCGGGGGCAGGCAAGCCGCACGACACGAGCGGGAGAAGGGCGCGCCCTGCCTGCAGCGATGATCGCCGTGCCGGGACAGCTTCGGATCAGCAGTCGCATCCGGTGGGCAAACGCGATGCCGCCGTGAAGGACTCCTGTCGAGCATCGCAGGACGGCAGCGCCCGCACGGGACGTCCCTTCCCGCGGCTTCAGTGCCTCGAGCCGCCTGCTGCCGAGGCTTCGAGCAGGGAGAGGAGCCTGCCGGTGTCCGCAGGCTTCAACAGGTGATGGTCGAAGCCGGCAGCCTTCGACTTTTCCAGATCCTCGGCTTGCCCGTAGCCGGTCAGGGCGATCAGCAGCGAATCCGCCAGCCCGGGAACCGAGCGCATGCACCGGGCCAGCTCGTAGCCGTCCATGTCCGGCAGGCCGATGTCGAGCAGGAGCACTTTCGGCCTCGACACCCTCGCGCGCTCCAGGGCATCGCGGGCGTCGTGCACGACCGTGACCTCGTGCCCCTGCGACTCGATCAGCACCGCCAGGGTCTGCGCCGCGTCCACGTTGTCGTCGACGACCATCACGCTCAGCTTCCGTCCGCCTTCCCGCTCGGCCGGCCGTTCCTTCGCCGCGCCTGCAATCGCCGGGATGTCGTGCAGGCGGGGGAGCCGGACGGAGAACTCGCTGCCCTTGCCCGGGCCGTCGCTCCTCGCGGTCACCGTGCCGCCGTGCAGTTCCACCAGGCTCTTCACCAGGGCGAGGCCGAGGCCCAGACCGCCCTGGGAGCGGTCCGGAGACCTCTTGGCCTGGGTGAAAAGATCGAAGACATGCGGCAGCACGTCGGGCGGGATGCCGATGCCGTTGTCCTGAACGCTGATGGTGGCGTGGTCGGCGTCGGCCGTGATCCCCAGCACGATCTCTCCGCCCTTGCGGGTGTACTTGGCGGCGTTGTTCAGGAGGTTGGCGAGCATCTGCACCAGCCGGGTCTTGTCGCCCCGGACTGCAAGCGGCTCTGCAGCGGGGTGAACCACAAGATGGTGTTGCTGCCCCTCGATCAGGGGACGCGACTGTTCAATCGCGTCCGCAAGGACACTGCCGAGGTCCACCGGCTCCGACTCGATCTCGATCAATCCCCGCGTGACCCGGGAAACATCCAGCAGGTCGTTGATCAGCTCGGTCATGTGTTCGACCTGACGGGCGATCACCTCGCTCGCCTTGCCGACCCGGGCCTCGTCGAGGCCCTTGAGTTTCAGGATCTGGGCCGCCGTGCCGATCGGCGCGAGGGGATTGCGCAGTTCGTGCGCCAGCATGGCGAGAAACTCGTCCTTGCGGCGATCCATCTCCCGCAAGGCCTGCTCCGTGCGGTATCGCTCCGCGATGTCCCGGATGATGGTGGAAATGTAGTTGGGCCGGCCGTCCCGGTCCTTGTGCGCGATGATGACCTGCGATGTCGGGATTTCCTTCCCGCTGGCCGAAATCAGCGCCGACTCTCCTTTCCAGGAGCCTTCCTTCAGGGCGTGCTCTATCCCCTTGCGCACGATCTCGTAGGCCCAGGGCGGGTACTTTTCCTTGATCGAAACCCCCGCCAGGCTCTTGTCCAGTGGCAGGCCGACCATCTCCCGGCCGGCCCGATTGATGTACAAGGCCTGTCCCGTCACGTTGGCAAAGCCGACGAAATCGGGGGTGGCTTCGAGCACCGCAGCCAGTTGCTCGGCCCGCTCGTGCGCGAGTTTGGCTTCGGTGATGTCGTCGAAGACCGCCATGATGGTGCCCTGGCTGGGCCCCGACTCGCGCAGCATCGACAATGAGATCTTCAGCCAGACGATTCTTCCGCTCTTGTGGAAGAATCTCTTTTCGTAGGCGACGGATTCCTCGGCTCCGGACTGCAGGGCTCTCAGGGGGGCGAGGGCGATTTCCCTGTCGTCGGGGTGGGAGAGGGTATCCGTTTGGACATCGGCCAACTCCGCCATGGAATAACCGAGGATGTCACCCGCCTTGGGGTTGGCTCGCAGTATTTTCCCGTCGGGCGTGAGGTGCGCGATACCGATCGGTGCCTTTTCGAATGTGAAGCGGTATTGCTCCTCGAGGGCTCTTCGCTCCGTGATATCCCGCAAGGCTGCGCTGAATATCCTGCGCCCGTCGATGTCGGCGACGTTTATCGCGAGTTCGACCGGGAAGATGCGCCCGTCCTTGTGCTGGGCATTGATCTCGATGCGCCGGCCTATCACGGCATGCTGGCCCGTTTCCAGATAGCGCCTCATGCCGGCATGGTGGGCCTGCCGGAGTCCGGGGGGAATGATCAATTCAGAAATCGATTGCCCGACCGCCTCTTCGCTCGACCAGCCGAACATCACCGTGGCCTGCCTCGTCCATGCAATGACGATGCTGTCCGAATCGATGAGCACGAATGCGTCGAGTGCGCTGTCGATTACTTTCTCGAGAATATCTCTGGATTGGCCGACCAAAGACTGCGACATTGTGGCCCAAATCGTTCAATTTTAGCATCCTAATGTAATCTGAAATTAAATTCCCTACCTGCAGCAAGGCACGGTCACGCAGCGGATTTGTTCGGAGGCGGCGGATATGTTCCGGCACCGAATTCCGGCTTCCGGGCAGATAAGGAGCGGCAACGTTTTCCAGCGAAGGAAAGGCGCCTGGGTGCCGATGGCATCCGCTGCAGGCCTGCTCGCTCGAGAAACCGGCGTCAGCCGAAAGAGGTGGGCGGGACGACGCCGGAATGAAATGCGACCGAAGGCGCACGAGCGACCGGGGCGAACCGGACTTCGTGCCTGCACGGACGGCCCTTGCCCTGGGGCAAGCGATGGACGTGCAGGCGAGGGGCAGTACCGGGCAAGGAGGTTCAGTCCGCGAGCCTCGGGGAGCGCGCCCGTCCGCCCACCACCACCTCGCTGCAGGGATTGAAGCCGAGCGTCGCGCACAGCTCCGCCGGCCGCTCGATGTCCCACAGCGCGAAGTCGGCCGCCTTGCCGACTTCCAGCGTGCCGATCTCGTGCGCGAGGCCGAGCGCCGCCGCGGCGTGGCGCGTCGCGCCGGCGAGCGCCTCGCGCGGCCTGAGCCGGAACAGCGTGCAGGCCAGGCTCAGCGCCGCGAGCAGCGAGGGCATCGGCGAGGTGCCGGGATTGCAGTCGCTCGCCACCGCCAGCGGCACGCCGGCGTCGCGCAGCGCCTCGATCGGCGGCAGGCGCGTTTCGCGCAGGAAGTGGAAGGCGCCGGGCAGCAGCACCGCGACGGTGCCCGCCTCGACCATCGCGGCGATGCCGGCCGGCGACAGCCACTCCAGATGGTCCGCCGACAGCCCGCGGTGCCGCGCGACGAGCGCCGCGCCGCCCTGGTCGGAGAGCTGCTCGGCATGCAGCTTGACCGGCAGGCCGAGGCGCGCGGCGGCATCGAACAGCCGTGCGGTCTGCGCCGGCGTGAAGCCGATGCGCTCGCAGAAGGCGTCCACCGCGTCCACCAGACCCTCCTGGGCCAGCGCCGGCAGCATGTGGTCGCACAGCAGCGCCACGTAGTCGTCGGCGCGGCCGGCGTACTCCGGCGGCAGCGCGTGCGCGCCGAGGAAGGTGGTGCGCACGCGCAGCGGCAGGCGTCGACCGAAGCCGCGCGCGACGCGCAGCATGCGCGCCTCGGTGTCCGGCTCCAGCCCGTAGCCCGACTTGATCTCGAGCGTCGTGACACCCTCGGCGAGCAGGTTCAGCACGCGCGGCAGGCTCGCGGCGTGGAGCGCCTCCTTGCCGGCGGCGCGCGTCGCGCGCACCGTGGACAGGATGCCGCCGCCGCGGCGGGCGATCTCCTCGTAGCTCGCGCCCTCCAGCCGCGCCTCGAACTCGTCGCTGCGGTTGCCGGCGTAAACGACATGCGTGTGGCAGTCGATCAGCCCCGGCGTCAGCCAGCGGCCGCGGCCCTCGTGCACCTCGGCGGCCTCGGCGCCAGCCGGCAGCGCCGTGCGCGGGCCGAGCCAGGCGATGCGCCCGTCGCGCACCGCAATTGCGCCGTCGCGGATCGTGCCGTAGCCGTCGGGCGCGTCGCCCGCCATCGTCGCGAGTTGCACGTCGAGCCACAGCGCATCCCAGCGCGGCGCATCGCTCATCGCCGTTCTCCGGAAAGGTCCTGCCAGTGCACGCTCGCGCCCTCGGCGACGCGGCCGAGCAGCCTTGCCGCGACGCGCGCGGTGCGGCCGTCGAGGTCGAGGTGCGGGTTCAGCTCGGCGATGTCGGCGAGCCGCAGCCTGCCCGACGCGGCGACACGGTCCAGCAGCGGCTCGATCACGTCGAGGCCGACGCCGCGGGCGGCCGGGGCGCTGACACCGGGCGCGAGTGCCGCGGGCAGCACGTCGAGGCAGATCGTCAGGTAGACATGCTCGACGCCGGCGACGAAGGCGTCGAGCACCGAGAGCGTCGCGTCGAGCGCGAGCGGCCCCATGTCCTCGTCGCGCCGCCAGGTGACGCCGAGGCGGCGCGCGCGCTCGAACAGCGCCTCGGTGTTGGCGAAGTCGCTCACGCCGAGGCAGCAGTAGCGGAAGGGCCAGCCGCGCGCCGCACAGTCCTCGGCGATCTGGCGGAAGGGCGTGCCGGAGCTCGGGCGCTCGCCGGCGCGCAGGTCGAAGTGCGCGTCGAGGTTGACGATGCCGATGTGCGGCGGCCTGTCGTGCCCCAGTGCGGCGGCAAGGTGCCGCGCGAGGCCCTGGAAGCTGCCGAAGGCGATCTCGTGGCCGCCGCCGAGCCCGAGCGGCAGCAGTCCGTGCGCGAGCAGGTCTTCCACGGCCTGCGCGTACTCCTGCTGCGCGTCCTCGAGGCCCGCGGTGCCGTCGGGGCCGGCCTCGCAGACCACGTCGCCGGCGTCGAAGATCGAGCGGCAGCGGCGCAGCGGCAGGTTCGCCAGCATCGCGCGCAGCGCCGCCGGGCCGTCGCGCGCGCCGGGCCGGCCCTGGTTGCGCGCGACGCCCGCGTCGCAGGCGAAGCCGAGCAGCGCGACGCCAGGGGAGGGCGGCTGCGTGGTATCGAGCGCCCGCACCTGCTGGTGCCAGCGCCGCCCGGCCTCTCCCTCGTCGGCGTCGACGCGGCCGCTCCAGCGGCTCAGCTCGGCGGCGCGTCGCACGGGTAGGGCTCCTCGCCCGAGGGGCCGCGCACGCGCCACATCGGGCCGAACAGCTCGCCGTAGAGCGCGCCCGCCGCGCCCTGGCGCACGAGCTGCGCGGCGATCTCGATGTCGGGCGCGAGCAGGCGGTCGCGGTCGTAGAAGGGCACCTGCGCGCGCAGCGCCGCGTGCAGGCGCTGCAGCCGCGGCGAGGTCGCGAGCGGCCGGTGGAAGTCCACGCCCTGCACAGCGGCGAGCCACTCGATGCCGACGATGGTCGCGGTGTTGACCGCCATCTCGTGCAGCCGGCGCGCGGCGAACGTCGCCATGCTGACGTGGTCCTCCTGGTTCGCGGAGGTCGGCAGGCTGTCCACGCTCGCCGGGTGAGCGAGCGACTTGTTCTCGGACGCGAGCGCCGCGGCGGTGACGTGCGCGATCATGAAGCCGGAGTTGAGCCCCGGCTCCTGCACCAGGAAGGGCGGCAGCCCGGAGAGCGTCGCGTCGATCAGCAGCGCGATGCGGCGCTCGGACAGCGCGCCGATCTCGGCGATCGCGAGCGCCAGCATGTCGGCGGCGAAGGCCACCGGCTCGGCGTGGAAGTTGCCGCCCGAGATCACCTCGTCGTGCGCCGGGAAGACCAGCGGGTTGTCGGTGACCGCGTTGGCCTCGATGCGCAGCGTGCCCGCGGCCTGCCGGATCAGGTCGCGGCAGGCGCCCATCACCTGCGGCTGGCAGCGCAGGCTGTAGGGGTCCTGCACGCGCTCGTCGGCGAGCAGGTGCGAGCGGCGGATCGGGCTGCCGGCGAGCAGCTCGCGGTAGACCGCGGCGAGCGCGATCTGCCCGGGCTGGCCGCGCACCGCGTGCACGCGCGCGTCGAACGGTGCGTCGCTGCCGCGCGCCGCGTCCACCGCGAGCGCGCCGACCGCGGCGGCGGCTTCCAGCAGCCGCTCGGCCATGAAGAGGCCGTGCAGCGCGAGCGCGGTCGAGACCTGCGTGCCGTTGATCAGCGCCAGGCCCTCCTTGGGCGCGAGCGCGAGCGGCGCGATGCCGGCCCGCGCCAGCGCCTCGGCGGCCGGCACGGTGCGGCCCTGCACGCGCACGCTGCCCTCGCCGAGCATCGCGAGCGTCATGTGCGCCAGCGGCGCGAGGTCGCCCGAGGCGCCCACCGAGCCCTTGGACGGGATCAGCGGCATCACGCCGGCGTCGAGCAGCGCGAGCAGCGTCTCGATCACCACCGGCCGCACGCCGGAGCAGCCGCGCGCGAGGCTCGCGACCTTCAGCGCGAGCACGAGCCGCACCACCGCGTCGTCGAGCGGCGCGCCGGTGCCGACCGCGTGCGAGCGGATCAGGTTGTACTGCAGCTGCTCGAGCTGCCCGTCGGCGATGTGGGTGCGCGCGAGCTTGCCGAAGCCGGTGTTGATGCCGTAGGCCGGCTCGCCGCGCGCGACGATGCGGCCGATCGTGCCGGCCGCCTCGGCGACCGGCCCCCAGGCCTCGTCGGCGAGCACGACGCGCCGCGGCGCGCTCCAGAGGCGGCGCAGCTCGGCGAGCGCGAGGCGCCCGGGCCGCAGCGTCAGCGTCTCGCCCGTCATGGCCGCACCATCGGCAGCTTCAGGCCGTGGCGCCGCGCCGCCTCGACCGCGGCCTCGTAGCCGGCGTCGGCATGCCGCATCACGCCCGAGCCGCAGTCGTTGACGAGCACGCGCGCCAGGCGCCGCGCCGCGTCCTCGCTGCCGTCGGCGACGATCACCATGCCGGCGTGCTGCGAGTAGCCCATGCCGACGCCGCCGCCGTGGTGCAGCGAGACCCAGGTCGCGCCGCCCGCGGTGTTCAGCAGCGCGTTGAGCATCGGCCAGTCGGAGACCGCGTCGCTGCCGTCGCGCATCGCCTCGGTCTCGCGGTTGGGGCTCGCCACCGAGCCGGTGTCGAGGTGGTCGCGGCCGATCACGATCGGCGCGCGCAGCTCTCCGGTGCGCACCATCTCGTTGAAGGCGAGGCCCGCCTTGTCGCGCTCGCCGAGCCCGAGCCAGCAGATGCGCGCGGGCAGCCCCTGGAAGGCGATGCGCTCGCCGGCCATGTCGAGCCAGCGGTGCACGTGCGCGTTGTCCGGGAAGAGCTCCTTGATGCGCGCGTCGGTGCGGCGGATGTCCTCGGGGTCGCCCGACAGCGCGACCCAGCGGAAAGGACCCTTGCCCTCGCAGAACAGCGGCCGAATGTAGGCCGGCACGAAGCCGGGGAAGTCGAAGGCGTTGCGCACGCCCGCGTCGAAGGCCACCTGCCGGAGGTTGTTGCCGTAGTCGAAGGTAGGCACGCCCATCGCCTGGAAGTCCAGCATCGCCTGCACGTGCCGCGCGCAGGAGCGCGCCGCCTCGGCGCGCAGGCGCTCGTGCTGCGCCGGGTCGGCCTGCGCCGCGAGCCACTCCCCGACGCTCCAGCCGGCCGGCAGGTAGCCGCGCAGCAGGTCGTGCGCCGAGGTCTGGTCGGTCAGCAGGTCGGGCTTCATCCCGCCGGCGCGCGCGCGCTCCACCAGCGCCGGCAGCACCTCGGCGGCGTTGCCGAGCAGGCCGATCGACACCGCCTCGCCGCGCTCGCAGTGCTGGCGCACCAGCGCGAGCGCCTCGTCCAGGTCGCGCGCCTGCCGGTCCAGGTAGCGGGTGCGCAGCCGGGCGTCGATGCTCGACTGGCGGCACTCGACGATCAGCGAGCTGGCGCCGGCGAAGCTCGCCGCCAGCGGCTGCGCGCCGCCCATGCCGCCGAGGCCGGCGCTGAGGATCCAGCGCCCGGCGAGGCTGCCGCCGCAGTGCTGCCGAGCCGCCTCGGCGAAGGTCTCGTAGGTGCCCTGCACGATGCCCTGGCTGCCGATGTAGATCCAGCTGCCCGCAGTCATCTGGCCGTACATCATCAGGCCCCGGCGGTCGAGCTCGTCGAAGTGCGCCCAGTCGGCCCACTTCGGCACGAGGTTGGAGTTCGCGAGCAGCACCCGCGGCGCGTCCGGGTGGGTGCGGAACACGCCGACCGGCTTGCCGGACTGGATCAGTAGCGACTCGTCGTCCTCCAGCTCGCACAGCGCGTCGAGGATCGCGTCGAAGCTGGCCCAGTCGCGCGCGGCGCGGCCGATGCCGCCGTAGACCACCAGCTGCGCCGGGTTCTCGGCCACCTCGGGGTCGAGGTTGTTCTGCAGCATGCGGAAGGCGGCCTCGGTGAGCCAGTTCCTGCAGTGCAGCTCGACGCCGCGCGGCGCGCGCACCACGCGGCCGCGGCCGTCGCGCGGGTCGGGGAGGGGAAGGCTGGCGTCGCTCATGACGTTCTCCCGGAGGCATGCGGCACCGGCCGGCGGCCCGTCCCGGCGCATGGACAGGGCCCGGCCCGCGACCGGATAATGCATATACAAGTGCAGTGGTTTTTCTGCGGATTTGTATAGACAAGTCCGGGCCACTATAGACCCCGGGCCCGTGCCTGCCAATCCGGCGGGCGTGCGGCAGGGCTCGGGACAAACCCGCGGCGCGGCGCCGCGGCCACGGGAGCAGGGACGGGCGATGGACCAGGCGCGTGAGGCGAGGCCGGCGGCCTACCGGCGCATCAAGGAGCACATCCTCGCGCGCATCCGCGCCGGCAACTGGAAGGAGGGCGACGCGATCCCCTCCGAGCAGGCGCTGGCGGCGGAGTTCGGCGTGTCGCGCATGACCGCGAACCGCGCGTTGCGCGAGCTGAGCGACGAGCAGGTGCTGGTGCGGGTGCAGGGCTCGGGCACCTTCGTCGCGCCGCCGAAGTCCGCCTCGACGCTGCTCGAGATCCGCAGCATCGCCGAGGAGATCGCCGCGCGCGGGCACCGGCACCGCGCCGAGCTGCAGCGGCTGGAGCGGGTCAGGGCCGGCGGCGCGCTGGCGGCGCAGTTCGGGCTTGCGGCGGGCGCGCCGCTGTTCCATTCGGTGGTCGTGCACTACGAGAACGAGCTGCCGATCCAGGTGGAGGACCGCCACGTCAACCCGGCGCTCGCGCCCGACTATCTAGGCCTCGACTTCGGCCGCACCACCGCGAACGAGCACCTGATGCGCGTCGCGCCGCTCGAGGGGGTGCACTTCCGCATCGAGGCGCGGCTGCCGCCGCCCGAGGTCGCCGCGATGCTGCACATCGACGCGCGCCAGCCCTGCCTCGTGCTGAGCCGCCGCACGCGCTCGCGCGGGCAGGTCGCGTCGGTGGCGACGCTGTGGCACCCGGCCGACCGCTACCAGTTCACCGGCGGGTTCTGAGCGAGGACACGCAGGCGTGCCGCCGACAGCCCGGCCCGTCCCGCATCTCACGACGGCTGCGAAGAAGAAGGAACGGAAAAGAGGAATGGGAAAGAAAGTCGTCAAGCCTTCGGGCACCGCCCGCGGCGGCCGGCAGCGGGGCGTCCTGATCGCCATCGTGCTGCTCGCGGCGTCCAACCTCGCGCTCGGCGCCTGGCTCTACCTGACGCAAGGCGAGCGACTGCCCCTCGGCGAGCAGCTCGCCGGCCTGTGGCGGGGAGTGGCGCCCCTGTTCGGCGGGGTGCGCGGATTCGCCGGCACGGCGATGGGCTGGGCGACCGGGAACTGAGGGAACGCGGGCGCGGAGCACTGCCTGTAAAGTCCGCGCCGATGAGATTCGTCCCGACCCTCCTGGCCGCCGCCTGCGGCCTGGCGCTGAGCGCCTGCGGCGGCAGCAGCAGTTCCTCCACCCCCGCGGCGACCGAGCAGCTCACCGGCTTCTCCGAGTGCCGCCAGTTCTTCCCCGGCGAGCTGCCGCGCCTGACCGCGCTGCGCGAGCGGATGCCGCGCGACCTCTGCTACGACGCGTTCGCGATCCTGCATTCGGGCCGCAGCAAGACGCCGGTGTTCGTGGTCGAGCGCCTGTCGCGCGAGCAGTTGCTCGACGCCGACGACGAGGTGCGCACCAACCGCTTCTTCGCCGACGCGCGGCTTCCGTCGGCCGAGCGCGCGCTGCTCGAGGACTACGCCGGCTCGGGCTACGACCGGGGCCACATGGCGCCGGCCGGCGACATGCCGACCGCGCAGGCGATGGCGCAGAGCTTCAGCCTGGCCAACATGGTGCCGCAGGCCCCGGCCAACAACCGCGGTTCCTGGGCGGGGATCGAGCGCGCGACGCGCGACTACGCGATGCGCGCAAGCGGTCCGGTCTACGTCTTCACCGGGCCGTTCCACGACACCCGCACGCCGAAGACGATCGGGCCGGGGCGGGTCTGGGTGCCGACGCACCTCTTCAAGCTTGTCTACGACCCGCAGAGCAACCGCGCCTGGGCGCACTGGATCGAGAACACGGACGAGGCGCGCGCCGGCACCCCGATCGGCTACGGCGAACTGGTGCAGCGCACCGGCATCGAGTTCCTGCCGGGGCTGCGTCCGCGCGACTGAGCCGGTGCCTGGAAAGTCCCGGAAATCCGGATCGGGACTTGCATGAGGACGGTCACCGAGGGAATTGCTGATTTTTTAGTGATGAACAAGCGGACGAACGAGTATGGCCAGCCGATTGGCGGCGCGATTCCTGACTGGCAGCCGAGGGCGCTGCCGCAGCGCATGCCGCTGAAAGGCGATTACTGCGTGCTGGAGCCGCTTGATCCCGCGCGCCACGGGGGGGACCTTTGGCGGGCCTATCAGGCCGCCACCGACGGGCGTCAGTGGACCTACATGCCGGTCGGCCCGTTCGCAGACGACACCCGGTTTCGAGCCCATCTGGAGCTTGCGGCCGGGAGTCCCGATCCCCTGCACTTCGCGGTGGTGGACAGGGCGACGCAGCGGGCGGTGGGCACCCTGGCACTGATGCGCATGGATCCGGCAAACGGCGTGATCGAGGTCGGGCACGTTGCGTTCTCGCCGGCGCTGCAACGCACCCGGGCAGCCACGGAAGCGCAGTACCTGCTCATGCGGCTCGTGTTCGACGAGCTGCACTACCGTCGTTATGAATGGAAATGCGACAGCCTGAACGCGCCTTCGCGTCAGGCGGCGCAGCGGCTCGGTTTCCAGTTCGAGGGCGTATTCCGGCAGGCCGTCGTGTACAAGCAGCGCTCGCGCGACACCGCGTGGTTTTCGGTGATCGACAGCGAGTGGTCCGTGCTGCGTGACGCCTTCGTGCGCTGGTTGGCGCCGGGCAACTTCGACGGCGAGCGTCAGAAGGCGTCGCTCGCGAGCTTGCGCAGCAGCGCCGGATGACTGGGCTGCTGCTGTGCGCGAGTACCGGGGTGGACGTCACGCTGATCTCGGCGCCGATGAAGCGCGCCTCTCCGCGATTCAGGGCGCGGTGAGCGTCATCAGCATGTCGGCGTACCAGGCGCAGTTCAGGCCCAGCGATTCGTCCTGCGCGAGGTCCCGGTTGGCCATGTCCAGCCGGGCGGAATGCACGCCGAGGAGCTTCCAGGGCAGGGGCTCGCCGCCGGCGGTCGCCGCCGCGTCGCGCATGACCACCGGCGCGCCGCTGGTGCCGCGGTGGGTGCGGCCGTCGGTGAGGAAGTAGCCCAGGCCCTGGAAGCGCATGCCGAAGGCGGATGCGATCACCGCTTGGCGCACCACCGGCAGATGGTGCAGCGTGTCGTGGAAGCCGAGCGGAAAGCCGACGATCAGCACCGAGCTGCCGACCTCGACCTCGTCCAGCGAGCGCTGCAGGTGCGAGGGAGTGAAGGCCTGCAGGACGCTGCTGTCGGGCAGGGCGGCGCGATCGAGCTCGAGCACCGCCACGTCGATGTCCCCGCCCGTGTCGCTGCCCTGCCGCCAGGTGCTCTTGCCGTCGCGATAGAGCAGCATTGAGAACCGGACCGACTGGCCGAGATCGCTTTCGCTGGTGTGGATCTCGATCTCGATGCGGTCCGGGAAATGCCCGTTCGGCTCGTCGACGAGGACATGGCGGCTGGTGACGAGAAAGAGCCGCCCGTCGCGCTCGAAGAAGAAGCCGCTCGCATTGGTCAGCGACCGCTGCTGCTCGAAGGTGGCGATGCGTGCCGCGGTCAGCAGCAGAGAGACACGAGGGGCGCTCATGAGTGATCCTTCAGATAGGGGGGGCGACGCCGCCCGTCGGCGGTGACGAGGCCGAGCCTGCGGCATTTCAGGGGCGGGGACAAGGCCCGCTCGCACTCGCTTGCCATTGCCTCGTACACATGAACACATGCGCGGCGAGGGCGGCTGGTATGGTGGGTCTTCAACAAGGAGCACTTCATGACATACCCGGCTCACGCGTCCCCCGCCCTCAGGCGCGAAGTCCTGCACGACGCGCTGCTGACTACGGTGGACCAGCTTAGGCGCCGTCGCGCCGCCGACATACCGGAAGGCTACATCGACGACTACGTGGCGCTGGACTGGCTCAAGTGGGACGGCGGCGCGCTGCGGCTGACGGCCACCGGCGAGAACGTCTGCGCGCAGGTCACGAAGAATCTGTGCCCCCAACTGCAGGGCTGAGCGTCCGCGGACTCGCGGGCCGCACCGCCGCCTGACCGCTTCCGCATCGCCGCAGGAGCGCGATCTCGCCGCAACCGGCGAGCGGCCGGGAGGCCGACGTGTGGCTCAGCTCCGTCCGGAACGCCGGCTGCGCGGCTGCAGCTTGTCCAGCTCGGCGAGTTGCTGCTTCAGCAGCATCATCAGCGAGCGTGCGTGCTCCACGGGCAGGCGCAGGCAGCTGGCGGGAAGCTGGTCGTCCCGCGCCGAGCGAGGCAGCACCAGCGCGTCGATGCCGATCTCGATCAGGCCCTTGTCGTGGTTCAGCGACTTCAGGCGTTGCACTTCGATGTCGTAGGTCTTCACAGGCATTCTCTTGCGTTGAGGTGAGGCCGTATTGTCCGGCGCCCGCACCGGCACGGGGCTCGCGCTCGACCACTGTCCTCGTTCCCGGACGGGTGCCCGGGGATCCACCCGCAAGCCCGGCGGCCTCGCCGCAGCGCGGCGCCGGTCGCCCGGGCCGTGGGCGAGTTGCCGGGGGGAGGGCAGCGCGCCTACCATTTCCGCGGGGCCGGCAGCGGGATGGCCGGCGCGGGCATCGATCGGCAACGGAGAAACGACGCATGTTCAGGAAGCTTCTGAGTTCGATGGGGATCGGCGCGGCGACCGTCGACCTGCAGTTGGAAAACGCCCTGGTTTCGCCCGGCGGGAGTTTCCGCGGGCAGGTGGTCGCGAGGGGCGGGAGCACGCCGCAGGCCGTCTCGGGCCTGACCATCGCGCTGCTGACCCGCGTCGAGGTGGAGACCGGCAACGGCGAGGTGGTCGGCAAGCAGGTGCTCGACAGCTGGAAGCTCCCGGCATCGTTCACGCTCCAGCCGCAGGAAACGAAGGTCGTCCCGGTGCATTGCGCGATCGGTGCCGAGACCCCGTTGACGGAGCTGTCCTGCCGCGACAACCGCACCCGCGTGTGGCTGCAGACCGGGCTCGAGATCGATCTTGGGCTCGACCCCGGCGACGAGGACTTCCTGCGCATCGTGCCGACCTCGGCGCAGGCGGCGTTCCTGTCGGCCATGGAGCTGGCGGGCTTCCAGATGATGCGGGCCGACGTGGAGAAGGGCTATCTCCAGGGCCGAGGTTTCCGCTCGCGCAGCGGCTGCTACCAGGAGCTCGAGTACCGGCCGGTCGGGGCGGGGCGCTGGAGCATCAACGAGGTCGAGGTCTCCTTCGTGCCGGAGACCGAGCGCACCCATGTGCTGCTGGAGATCGACCGCGCCTTCCGGCGCGACGGCTACCTGTCGCTGACGCTGGACCACCGGGCGCTCGACGCCCGAGCCATCGCTCGCGAGCTCGAACGGCTGATCCGCTGAGGAGCGCCGGCCGGGCAGGTGGCGCGCACGCACCGCCGCGCAATCGTCCGCAGCAGGTGCCGAATTTGCTCCCTGCCTCGCAGGCGCGGGCGCCGGCTGCATCGCGAAAGCGGCTGCACTCCGCAGGGGAGGGGTGATCTCACCGTCACGCGCCACTCGTCGAACAAGCCGCCGGCAGCCGGTCGGCCCAGGCAGGAGGAGGAGCCGTGCGCGAGCGGCGGCAGGCAGCGGCTGCGGGGAAGGACAGCCCCCGGCAGCCGCAGGTCCCCGCTCGCGCTCTGAGCCATGTGTTCCTGCGCTTCAGGGAGATCGACGATGCATCACCACCACCACAGGCACCTTCCGGACACGGGGGGCGGCAGCCTCATGGGTGACCTGGTCAAGGGCGCCCTCGCCGGCGCGGCCGCCGTCTGGGTCATGGACCGGGCCGACTGGTTCGCCTTCACGTACGAGGACCCCGAGGCGCGGCGCCGCACGGAGCAGGTGCGCCCGGGGGGGCTGGACCCCTCGCATGTCGCGGTGAACCGGGTCGCGGAGATGGCCGGCGTGCAGCTCTCGCCGCGCCAGCCCCATCCGGCCGGCATCGCGCTGCATTACGGGCTCGGCATCGGGCCGTCCGCCCTCTATGCCGCCGGGCTGCGCGACCGCATGGCGGGGCTCGGCATGGCCCGGGGGCCGCTGTTCGGGCTCGGGCTCTTCCTCGTGCAGGACGAGGGCCTCAATGCGCTCAGCGGCCTCTCGGCCCCGCCGGGCGAGTACCCGTGGCAGGCGCATGCCCGCGGGCTGCTCGCCCACCTCGTCCTGGGCACGGTCGTCGATCTCGCGCTGGGCGTGATGGGTGCCGGCCGCTCCTCCCGCCGTTCGCGACACGCGCGCGGCCACTGAACCCCCTGTTGCGGTCTGCGGCCGCGCCACGCATGGCCCCCGCAGGCCGACCCCGAGAAAGGGTCGACATGAAGGACCTCAACAACGCGGTGGTGGTCGTCACCGGGGCCTCGAGCGGCATCGGCCGCGCGACCGCGCATCTCTTCGCACGCCAGGGCGCGACCGTCGTGCTCGCGGCGCGGCGTGCCGGGCTGCTGCGGCAGGTCGAGCAGGAATGTGCCGCGCTCGGCGGCCGGGCACTGTGCGTGCCGACCGACACGAGCCAGGACGAGCAGGTCGAGGCCCTCGCGGCACGTGCCGTGGAGGCCTGCGGCCGCATCGACGTGTGGGTGAACAGCGCGGCGGTCCTGGCGCTGGGCCGCATCGAGGAGATTCCCGCGGCCGACCACGAGCGGCTCATCCGCATCAACCTCTTCGGCTACCTCTGCGGGACGCGGACTGCGGTGCGGCAGTTCCGCAGGCAGGGGCGTGGGATCCTCGTCAACAACGCCTCGGTGCTCGGCGCGATCGGCGCGCCCTACGCGAGCGTCTACTCCGCCACCAAGTGGGCGATCCGGGGGCTCACCGAGAGCGTGCGCGGCGAACTGCTCGACGAGCCCGGCATCCATGCCTGCACCGTGCTGCCCTCGACGACCGACACGCCGATCTTCCGGCACGCGGCGAACTACACCGGGCGAGAGGCCCGGGCGCCGGAGCCGGTCTATTCGGCCGAGCGGGTGGCGGAGGCGATCGTCGGCCTGGCGCGGCGCCCGCGCCGGGAAGTCGTCGTCGGCGGCTTCGGCAGGCTCGGCATGCTCGGGCACGCGGTGTTCCCCGCCCTCGCCGAGCGCGTGGCGGCGGCCTACCTCGAGAGCCGGCAGTTCGAGGACCGGCGTGCGGCGCCCGGCCACGGCAACCTCTTCGAGCCGGCACGGGAGGACGAGGGCGTCAGCGGCGGCTACCGGCCGCTGGTGTGGGACCGGGTGGAGCGTCCCGTCGCGGTCGCCGCGCTGCTGGCGCTGTCCCTGGCGCTGTACCGCCTGAGGCGGCGGAGATAGGGCGACACCGCGCCGCAGCGCTTGCTCGGGCGGGGAGGAGGTGCACGTCGAAGGCGGTCCTCGCGGGGCGGGCCCGGCGCGGATGCCGGGCCGCATGGCCGGTTCTGCGAGGGTTCCTGCACTGCCACGCCCCTGGCACGAGGTGCCTCTCGCTGGGCGGAGGGCCGTGTTCGGACTCGCTGCAGGCAGACGTCGTCGTCTCGTTCGCCCCGGCCCCCGGCACCGGCCGCCCGTCCCGCAAGGCGGGAAGGTGGCGCGGGCTTCGCGCCCTCGGGCTGTCCTTACTTCACGGTGAAGCGCACGGTGATGGTCTTCTGCTGCGGGGTGCTCAGGGCGACCACCGCCTTGGATCCCTTGGCGAGCTTGACGCCCCTGGCCTCAAGCCGGTTGTCGCCCGCCGGCTTCAACTCGGCCTCGGACTTCTCGGCGCCGTTGAGCACCGTCAGCCGGCCCTTCATGCCGGCGCTGTCCAGCGGCTTGCCGTGATCCTCGACGTAGATCGTCGCGCCGTCGGCCCCGCCGACCAGCTCGAACGACAGGTCGGCGGCGGTCTGGACCACGCCGCCGTGCCGCGGCTTGGCGTCGCCGTGGGCGTGCGCGGCGTTGAAGGACAGCGCGGCGGCACCGAGCAGGGCGATCGTGAACAGCTTCTTCATCATGGGGAGGTCTCCGCAAGGGAATGGAACGAGGCGCACTTTGCAGGCAAAGACGGGCGGCGCCGCAGCAGCCCGCGGGTCAGGGATAGAGCGGTCGTGGGAATCAATAGGCCTCCCGGGCAGCCGATGGCATCGCGCCCTCGGCGTCCGCTGCCTCGATCAGGCGCCGGGTCGGCCGCTCGCCCACGAGCCAGTACGCCACCGGCGTCAGCAGCGTGTCAAGCAGCGTGGAGCTGACCAATCCACCGAAGATCACCACCGCCACCGGGTGCAGGATCTCCTTGCCCGGCGCGTCGGCGGCGAGCAGCAGCGGCACCAGCGCGAAGGCCGCGACCAGCGCCGTCATCAGCACCGGCGTGAGCCGCTCCAGCGACCCCCGCACGATCATCGGCTGGCCGAAGCTCTCGCCCTCCAGCCGGCACAGGTTGATGTAGTGGCTGACTTTCAGGATGCCGTTGCGCGTGGCGATGCCGGCCAGCGTGATGAAGCCGACCATCGACGCGACCGACAGCGTCACGCCCGCGATCCACATCGCGACCACGCTGCCGATGAGCGCGAGCGGGATGTTGGCCATGATGAGGCCGGCGAGCACGGCCGACCTGTAGCGCGAGTACAGCACCAGGAAGATCATCGCGAGCGACACGAGCGACAGGCCGACGATCAGCCTGGTGGCCTGCTCCTGCGCCTGGAACTGGCCCTCCAGGCTCACGAAGGTGCCCACGGGCAGCGCCGTCGCCGCAATCGCCGCGCGGATGTCGCCGATCACCCGGCCCATGTCGGAGCCGTCGGTGTTGGCATAGACGACGATGCGCCGCCGCCCGTTCTCGCGCCCGATCTGGTTCGGTCCGTCGCTCTCCTCCACCGTGGCGATCGCCGAGACCGGGATGCGGCCCGCGGGCGTGTCGATCAGCACGTTGGCCAGGTCCTGCGGGCTGCGGCGCTCGTCGGGCAGGCGCAGCACCAGGTCGTAGCGGCGCGCGCCGTCCACGATCTGCGCGCCGTGGGCGCCGTCGGTCAATGCCTGCAGCGTGCGCACGGCCTGCGCCGGCGTGATGCCGTACTGCGCGGCGCGCCGGTAGTCCAGCCGCACGCTGATCTGCGGGATCAGCACCTGCTTCTCCACCGTCAGGTCCACGAGGCCGGGCACGCCCGCGAGGCGCTGGCGCAGCTGTTCGGCCGTGCCGCGCAGGCCGTCGAGATCGTCGCCGTAGACCTTCAGCGCGATCTGCGCGCGCACGCCCGACAGCAGGTGGTCGAGCCGGTGCGAGATCGGCTGGCCGATCGCCACCGCCGCCGGCAGCGTCGAGAGCTGCGTGCGGATCGCCGCCATCACCTCCTCGCGGTCGCGTTCGGAGCGCCTGAGGTCCACGTCGATCTCGGCCGAGTGCACGCCCTCGGCATGCTCGTCGAGCTCGGCGCGGCCGGTGCGCCGGCCCACCTGCGTCACCTCCGGGACCTGCGCGATCAGCGTCTCGGCGACCGCGCCCATGCGGTTGGCCTCGGCCAGCGAGGTGCCGGGGTTGAACATCAGCGACAGCACGAGCGAGCCCTCGTTGAAGGCCGGCAGGAAGGCGCGCGGGAAGAAGGGCACCGTGGCCGCGGCGGCCGCCACCGCGAGCGTCGCCACCGCGATCAGCGCCTTGGCGCGCGGGAAGGACCAGGCCAGCAGCCTCGCGTCCTGGCGCTTGAGCCAGGCCACCAGCGGGCTGTCGCCGTGGTCGAGCCGCTTCATGCGCGGCAGCAGGTAGCTGCACAGCACCGGCGTGACCGTCATCGACACGAGCATCGACGCGAGGATCGAGACGATGTAGGCGATGCCGAGCGGCGTGAACAGCCGCCCCTCGATGCCCGGCAGCGCGAACAGCGGCACGAACACCAGCACGACGATCACGGTCGCGTAGACGATCCCCGAGCGCACCTCGACGCTCGCCTGCCGCACCACCTCCAGCACCGGCAAGGGATTCGCGAGCGCGTAGTTCTGCTTCAGGCGCCGCAGGATGTTCTCCACGTCCACCACCGCGTCGTCCACCAGCTCGCCGATCGCGATCGCGAGGCCGCCGAGCGTCATCACGTTGATCGACAGGCCGAACCCGCGGAAAACGAGCGCCGTGACCGCGAGCGACAGCGGGATCGCGACGAGCGAGATCAGCGTCGTGCGCGCCGACAGCAGGAAGGCGAACAGCACGATCGCCACCATGATCGCGCCGTCGCGCAGCGCCTCGGTGACGTTGCCGACCGAGGCCTGGATGAAGTCGGCCTGGCGGAACAGCACGCGCGGCGCGCTCAGGCCCGGCGGCAGGCCCTGCTTGAGCTCGCCGAGCGCGGCCTCGATCTCGCGCGTGAGCTGCACGGTGTCGGCCGCCGGCTGCTTCTGCACGCTGAGGATGACGGCCGGCGCGCCGTTGTAGCCCGCGTCGCCGCGCTTGAGGCCCGCGGCGAAGCCGACCTTCGCGACCTGCTCCAGCAGCACCGGCCGGCCGTCGCGCCACGCGACGGGCAGGCCGGCCAGGTCCTCGACCCGGTGGGTGCGCGCGAGGTGGCGGATCAGGTACTCGCGGCTGTTGAGGTCGATGAAGCCGCCGCCGGCGTTGCCGGAGAAGCCGCGCAGCGTCTGCTCGAGCTGGTCGAGCGTGACGCCGAACTGGGCCATGCGCGCCGGGTCGGGTTCCACCCGCAGCTGCCGTACCTCGCCGCCGATCGGGATCACCTGCGAGACGCCGGGGATGGACAGCAGGCGCGGGCGCAGCACGAAGTCGGCGTACTCGCGTGCCTGCATCGGCGTGGCGGCGCGGACACCTCCGGGCGAGTCGCCGTCCGGTGCGCTGCCGGGCTCGCCCAGCGGCAGCGCGATCAGCATGATCTCGCCCATGATCGAGGACACCGGGCCCATGATCGGAACGATCCCCTCGGGCAGCTGCTCGCGCGTGAGCGCGAGGCGCTCCGAGACGAGCTGCCGGTTGCGGTAGACATCGGTGCCCCAGTCGAACTCGGCATAGACGATCGACAGGCCCACGCCCGAGGTCGAGCGCACGCGCGTCACCCCCGGCATGCCGTTGAGGGCGGTCTCGACGGGGAAGGTGACGAGCTGCTCGACCTCCTCGGGCGCCATGCCGCCGGCCTCGGTGAGCACGGTGACCAGCGGCTTGTTGAGATCGGGGAACACGTCGACCGGCGTGCGCCAGGCCGAGAAGGCCCCCCAGGCCATCAGCAGCGCGGCGACGGCCAGCACGAACAGCCGGTTGGCCAGGCTGTAGCGGACGATCCAGTTGAACATCAGGCGGGCCTCACCGGATCTGGTTGACGAGCGGCGCGCCCTGCACGACGACGCGGTTGTCGGCGGAGAGGCCCCGGGTGACGATCACCGTGCGGGCGTCCAGCGGCTGGAAGACCACCGGCTGCGGCACGAAGCGCTCTGCACCCGCCTTGATCCAGACCACCGGCTCGTTGGCCGCGTTGCGCACGACGGCCTGCGCCGGCAGCACGATGCCCTCGACGCGGTCCTTCAGCCGCGCGAGCACCGTGACCGGCTGGCCCACGGCGAGCGCAGGAGGCGTCGCGCCAGCCTTCGCTTGCAGGCGGAAGGTCAGCGGCAGCAGCCCGTCGCGCAGGCTGCGGGAGGCGCCCACCAGGCGCAGCTCCGAGCCCTCGATGCCGGCGAGCGTGCCGCCCTCGATGCGCGCCGGCAGCGCCGGGTCGGCGGTGCCGGCCTCGACCAGCAGCCGGGCCGGATCGACGATCTCGAACAGCACCTCGCGGGCCTCGACCACCTGCCCGTTGAGCACCTCCGCCTTCGCGATCACGCCCGAGACGGGCGCCACGAGCGCTTCGCGGGCCTTGAGGCTGCCGCCGATGCCGCGCTCGCGCTCGCGCAGGCTCGCGAGCTCGGCCCTCGCCGCCTCGATCTCCTTGCGCGGCACCGTGCCCTCCAGCGCCTCGAGCCGCTGCACGCGCTGCTCGGCCACGGTTCGACTGGCCCGCAGCTCGGAGAGCTGCGCCTGCTGTCCCGCCTGCTCGTAGGGCTCGGCATGGTGGCGCACCCAGGCGAGCACCTGCCCCTTGCGCACCGTCTGGCCGGCCACCGGCAGGCCATTGGGCCCAGGCTCGATGCGCCCGCCGTGCATGGCCTGCACTCGGCCGCCGGCGTTCGGGTCGATCAGCACCCGGCCGTTGAGCGGGACGCTGGGGCCGGCCTCGGCAAGCGGCGCCAGCACGGTGCGGATCTCCATGCGCCGCTGCGCGAGCTTCGGGATGTTGACGCTGCCGTCCGGCAGGCGTGCGAGGCCCGAGGCGTTGGCGCTGGCGGCAGGAGCGTCGAGATGCTCGCCGTTGGGGCCGTGGGCCCCGGGGCCGGCGTGCGCCGCCGCGGCCATGAACAAGGCCATCCCTCCTGCCAGCGCACGCAGCGAGGCCGGGACGGCCTTCCATGAATCCTTGCGCTTCATCACGTCACCTCCCCGCCGTGGCGGCGGTCGGTCCGGCGGCGACGCCACCACAGCGCCCCGGCCAGCACGCCCAGGCCGGCGAGCGCTGTGGCGATCAGGGGAAGCGGAGAGACGTCGGCATGGACGTGGCCCTCCGTGGCTTCGCGAACGCTCAGGGTGCCGTCCAGCAGGTCGGCGTCGTCCCCCGCGATCACCGTGAAGACGAGCGCGTGCTCGCCGGGCTGCGACAGCGCCTGCACGAAAGCCTTGTCGTCGATGGCGTAGTCGCCGTGGTCGGCGTGGAAGCTTGCCGTGGCCTTGCGGTCGCCGGCCTCGACCTCGACCCGGGCGCCCAGCACCGGCTCGTTGGTCTCGTAGCGGTCGATCAGCAGCGACAGCTCGCTGCCGGAGAGCGTCGCGACCAGCTCGAACAGCTCGGAATGCGCTTCCAGCCGGGGGTGCGCCGCCGCCGGGGCCTGAGCCGCGGCCGGGGCATCCAGGTGCTCGCCGTTCGGGCCGTGGGCACCGGGGCCCGCGAGCGCAGGAAGGGTGGAAAACGAGAGGGCCGCGCCCAGCAGCAGGGCCGCGCAGGCGGGCCCGCCCCGGCGGCGCGGATCGGCAGGATGAAGGTGGGTCATGGCATCCGTCCCAGGGATTGATGGAGGCGGGCGCGGGCGAGGCCGAGCGCCGCGGACTGGCGGGAGACGTCGGCATCGGCTTCGGCAGCGGCCGCCAGCGCGCGCAACAGCTCGGGCAAGGCCGTCTCGCCGGCGCGGAAGGATTTGTCGATGAGCCGGGCCCGCTCCCGCAGCAGCTCGGCACGGGCCTGCGCCGCGGCGAGCTGCTGCTCGGCCGACTGCACTCCGGCGCGAGCCGTCTGCGTGTCGATCTCCAGGCGCTGGCGCAGCTGGTGCAGCTCGGCCTCCGCCACCTCGTGCTCGCTCAGCGCGGCCGCCTCCTCCACGCGGGTGCCGGCATCGATTCCCAGGGGAAGGCGCAGCGCGACCGCCAGGCTGCTCTCCCGGGCCTGGCCGCTGCCGGGCGTCTCCTGGCGTGCGCTGAACATGAGCTCGGGCGCCTCCCGCCGGCTTCGGCGCAGCGCCTCGAGCTGCCGGCGGGCGGCTTCGACACGCAGGGACGCGCGCAGCAGTTCCGGATGCGCGCTCACCTCCTCGGTGACCGAGGGGGGCTCGCCGGGGGCTTCCAGCGGCGGCAGCCCGGTCAGCTGCGTCCATTGCGCCTGCGCAGCAGTCAGTTCCTGGCCGGCCTGTGCGAGGGCGCCTTCCGCGCTCAGCTGTTCGCTGCGCGCGGCCAGGGCATCGCTGCGCGCCAGATCCCCGGCGGCAACGCGCCGGTCCACGTCATCCGCCAGTTGCCGCAGACTGCGCAGCTGCTCCTGGGCCAGCCGCAGGCCGGCCTGCCGGGCGACCAGGGCCCAGGCCGCCTCGCGGACTTCTCCGGCCAGCTGCAGCCGGGCGGAGCGCGTGGCGGCCTCGGCGGTAGAGGCTTGCGCATCGGCGGCGGCCAACCGGGCACCGCGCTGGCCGGGCCGCCACAGCGGCACGGCAAGACCCAGCTCGGTCTCCTTGTTGCCGGTGGCGCGGTGAAAACGGTCGTCGCGGTGCGAGAGCTCCACGGCCGGCGCCGCCGGCATCCAGCTCGATGCCGCCGCATGCGCGGCCCGGGCCAGCCGTTCGCGGCCCCGGGCGTCGCGCGCCGTCACGGCACGTTGCCAGGCCGCCTCGACGGCCTGCGCCAGTGTCGGGACAGGGGCCGGCGCCGGCTGCGCCGACACGGGCGCAGCCCAGATCGCGCCGGCCACGAGGCAGGGCGCGAGCCATCGTTCGATGTTCACGTTGTCTGGAAGGGGATGAAGCGTGGCCACCCGCGGGCGCGCTGCCGCCCGGCGGGCCGTTCGGCCACGGGAGATCCGGCACGCACGAGGCGAGCCGGGGCCGAGGCGAGGTCAGCCGCGAATGCGGGGAGGACGGCGCAGGCCTTCCAGGAAGGGCGCCGGGTGCAAGGAGGAATGCAGCGAGGGCGGCCCCTTGGAGGGCGGGAGGCTCGGCAGCCAGGTCAGCTCGGCGGGAAGCACACTGACCGAGTTCAGGTGGCTGTCGGCGTGCAGGTGCAGCAGGGATTCGACCGAGTCGTCCTCGTGGACGCTGCCGTCGTCGTGGTGGTGATGGGCCTCGCCCAGCCAGTGCGCCACGGCATGCGAGGCCTCGTGGACGCCGTGCTCGCACGCCGTGTCCGCAGCCCAGGCGAGGGACTGCCAGGGCAGCAGGGCGACGAGGAGCAGGGCGGCGAGCCAGCGGGGCATCGGCGGATTCTAGGAGATCGCGGATCCCCGCCTGCCCGGCGGCCTCGTGTCCGCGCGCCGCCGCGGGGCAAGGGCCTTCGTGCCGAGGCCGGCTGCGGCCGGACGCAGGTCACCGCAGCAGCCGGGCCTGTGCGTCCTGACGCGCCGCTGCGCATGCAGCCCCGCCAGGGCCTCAGCCGGCGCCGAGGAAGCGCTCGATCAGCTCCAGCTGCGACGGCACGTTGAGCGCCGGCGCGTGGCCGCAGCCGGGAATCGTGACCACCACCGCGCGCGGGCCGCGCGTGCGCATCTCCTCCACCGTCTCCGGCAGCAGCAGGTCGGAATGCTCGCCGCGCAGGCACAGCACCGGGATGTCCAGGCTGTCGTAGGCCTCCCACAGCTCGTAGTCGCGCGGATGGTGCACGAACTGCGAGACCATCGCCGGGTCGTAGTGCGGCGTGACGCGGCCATCGGGCAGGCGCCGCACCGAGGTCTCGGCCATGCGGCGCCACTGGGCGTCGGACAGCCAGCCGTAGGGCTTGTAGACGGTGCGCAGGAACTGCTCCAGCTCGCTGACGCGCTCGAAGGCGGGCGGGTTGCCGGCGTAGCTGCGGATGCGCTCGATCGCCGCGTCGGCGAGCTTCGGGCCGTTGTCGTTGAGCACGAGGCGGCGGATGCGCCCGCGCAGGCTCGTCGCCGCGGCGAGCGTGCCGATCGCGCCGCCCATCGAGGTGCCGACCCAGTGGAAGCGGTCGAGGTCGAGCTGGTCGGCGAGCGCGGTGGCGAGCTGCACGTAGAACGCCATCCGGTACTCGTTGACCGGGTCCGGGCTCCATTGCGACAGGCCGCGGCCGATCGTGTCCGGGCAGATCACGCGGTAGCGCGCGGACAGGTGCTGCGCCAGCTCGTCCATGTCGCGCCCGGTGCGCGCGAGGCCGTGCCAGGCGACGACGGTCTCGGCGTGCTGGGCGCCCCATTCGGTGTAATGGATCTCGCGGCCGGCACAGGCCACGTAGTGCGAGGCGGGATGCATCATGCGGCGTCTCCCCGGGGAGCGGTTGGAAGGATGCGCTGGCGGAGCCGCCCGACGATGCCGCTCGGGAAGTGGTAGACGCACAGCACGAACAGCACGCCGAGCCACAGCAGCCAGCGGTCCGGCGAGATCAGCTCCGAGGCGAGCGGCACGCCCTCGACCGCGCCCGAGGCCAGGCGCATCAGGTCCTGCAGGTAGTTCTGCGCCAGCACGAACAGCACGCTGCCGATCACCGCGCCGTAGATCGTGCCCATGCCGCCGATCACGACGATCAGCAGGATGTCGAGCATGATCTCGAAGGACAGCGAGGTGTCCGGCCCGTTGTAGCGCAGCCAGAGCGCCAGCAGGCAGCCCGCGAGCGTCGCGAACAGCGCCGACAGCACGTTCGACATCGTGCGGTAGACCACGGTGCGGTAGCCGATCGCCTCGGCGCGGAAGTCGTTCTCGCGGATCGCCTGCAGCACGCGGCCGAAGGGCGAGTTCACGATGCGCAGCATCAGCAGCACCAGCGCGAAGGCGCAGGCGAACAGCAGGTAGTAGCTGATCAGCCGGCCGTCGATCAGCACGCCGAACACCTCGTTCTCGAAGGGCTCGAAGCTCGGGCTCAGCCACTCGGGCACGCGAAAAGTGAGCCCGTCCTCGCCGCCGGTGAACTCCGACAGCTGCGACGCGAGCGTCTGGAAGGCGGAGGCCACCGCGAGCGTGATCATCGCGTAGAAGATCGCCTTCACGCGCAGGCTGAACAGGCCGATCACGAGCGACAGCGCGAGCGACAGCAGCAGCGCGAGCACCGTGCCGACGCCGAGCGCCGCCCAGCCCTCGCCCATGCGGGTCGACGCGATCGCGACGCCGTAGGCGCCGATGCCGAAGAACATCGTGTGCGCGAAGCTGACGATGCCGGTGTAGCCGAGCAGCAGGTCGTAGCTCGCCACCAGCACGATGAAGATCAGGATCTTCGCCGCGACGTTGAGCGTCTTGCTGCCCGGCATCGCGAAGGGCACCAGCAGCAGCGCCAGCACGATCAGCACCAGCGCCGCCGCGAGCCACGGGCTGCGCGGCAGGTCGTGCGAGAGGAGTCGTCGAAGCATCGTCGGCCCCCTTCAGCGGTTGGTCACCGGGTAGAGGCCTTGAGGCCGCCACAGCAGCACCGCGACCATCAGCCCGATGTTGGAGAAGAGCGCGACCTTCGGCGCGAGGAAGCCCGTGTAGTTGGCCATCAGGCCGACGAGCAGCGCGCCGACGAAGCAGCCGAGCGTCGAGCCCAGGCCGCCGATGATGATGACGATGAAGAGCAGCACGTTGATCTGTGCGCCCATCTGCGGCACCACCATCTGCTGGTACAGGCCCCACAGCACGCCGCCGAGGCCCGCGAGTGCGGAGCCGACGACGAACACGCCGATGAAGAGGCGGCGGATGCGGTAGCCGAGGCTCTCGACCATCTCGCGGTCCTGCACGCCCGCGCGGATCAGCAGGCCGATCTTGGTGCGGTTGAGCAGGTAGAGCATCGCCGCGAGCACCACCGCGCCGATCACGACGGCGAGCAGGCGGTACTTCTCGATCGCCGCGTCGCCGAGCAGCAGCGAGCCGCGCAGCGCGTCGGGCAGCGGCAGCGGGATCTGCTGCGGGCCCCAGATCACCTTGATGATCTCCTCGCCGATGATCATGCCGCCCATCGTGATGAGGATCTGCTTGAGGTGCTGGCCGTAGACCGGGCGCACCACGACGCGCTCGAAGGCGTAGCCGATCGCACCGGCCACCGCCATCGCCACCGCCATCGCGGCGAACACCGCGACGAGGTTGCGCGCGAGCGAGGCCGAGGCGGTCCAGTCGGCCATGCCGCCGAGCACGCTGGTCGCGACGAAGGCGCCGAGCGCTATGAACACGCCGTGGCCGAAGTTCAGCACGTCCATCAGCCCGAACACGAGCGTCAGGCCCGAGGCGATGATGAAGACGATCATGCCCATCGCGAGACCGGCGACGGTCAGTGTCAGCCAGGTCGGCACCGAGCCGACCAGCGGCAGCGCGCCGAGCGCGAGCGCGGCCACGAGCAGCAGCGGGACGAAGTCGAAACGGGTGCGCGGCACCGGCGCGGCAGCCGGCGACGCACTGGGGGGCGAGGTGGCCGGGGCCGGGCTCGCCACGGTGGCGGTGTCCATGGGCTGTCTCCTGGGGATCACTGATGGGCGTCGAGCGACAGCCCGAGCAGGCGCTGCTGCAGGGCCTCGTCCTCGACGAGCTCGGCCATCGCGCCGCGGTGCACCACCGCGCCGTCGTCCATCACGGCGACCGTGTCGCCGAGCGCGCGCGCCATGCCGAAGTTCTGCTCGACGAGCAGGACGGTGGTCTGCGTGCTTTTCAGCTCGCGCAGCGCGCCGATCAGGTTCTGGATGATCGCGGGCGCGAGGCCCTTGCTCGGCTCGTCGATCAGCAGCAGCTTGCGCGGCTCGACGATCGCGCGCGCGACCGACAGCATCTGCTTCTGCCCGCCCGAGAGCTTGCCGGCCGGATACAGCCAGAACTTCTTCAGCGCCGGGAACAGGCCGAAGATCCAGTCGAGGCGCTGCGCGTCGAGATCGTCCGCGGTGCGGGCCGAGCGCGCGGCGAGCAGCAGGTTCTCCTTGACCGTCAGGTCGCCGAAGATGCCCATGCTCTCGGGCACGTAGGCGATGCCGCGCTGCGCGATGTCGGGCGTCGCGAGGCGCCGCTCGGGCCCGCCGATCGTCTCGCCATCGAAGGTGACGCGGCCGCGGCTCGCCGGCCACAGGCCCATGATCGTGCGCAGCGTCGTGGTCTTGCCGGCGCCGTTGCGGCCCAGCAGCATCGTCACCTGCCCGCGCGGCACCTCGAAGTCGACGCCGTGCAGGATGTGGTAGGCGCCGATGTGGGTGTGCACGCCCTCGAGGCGCAGCAGCGGCGCGGCGCGGCTCGCGTTCTGCGCGCTCATGCCGCGGCCTCCACCGGGACGGTGCCCATGTAGGCGCTCTGCACGACCGGCAGCGCCATCACGCGCGCGGGGTCGCCGTCGGCGAGCAGCTCGCCGTTGTGCAGCACGATGATGCGGTCGGCGAGCTCGCGCACCACGTCCATCTTGTGCTCCACGAGCAGGATGGTCTTGTCGCGCCGCTTCTTCAGCGCGCGGATCAGGTCGAGGATCACCGGCACCTCGTCGACGCTCATGCCGGCGGTCGGCTCGTCGAACATGTAGACCTTCGGGTCCAGCGCCATCATCAGCGCCACCTCCAGCTTGCGCTGGTCGCCGTGCGGCAGGCTCGACGCGTGGGCCTGCGCCTTGTCGGCGAGGCGCACGGCCTCGAGCACCGCATGCGCCTCGTCGATCAGCTGCCGGTGGTCGAGCCACACGCTCAGCAGCTTCAGGCCGCCGCCGTGGCGCGACTGCACCGCCAGGCGCACGTTCTCGAGCACGGTCAGGTTCGGGAACAGCTGCGTGAGCTGGAAGGCGCGGCTGAGCCCGCGGCGCGTGCGCAGCGGCGCGGGCAGCCGCGTGATGTCCTCGCCGTCGAGGTGCACCGAGCCGCTGCTCGCCCTGAGCTGGCCGGAGATCAGGTTGAAGTAGGTGGTCTTGCCGGCGCCGTTCGGGCCGACGATGGCGGTCAGCTGCCCGGGCCTGAAGGCGCAGCTGACGCGGTCCACCGCGACATGGCCGCCGAAGCGGATCGTGAGGTCTCGGGTCTCGAGCACGGAAGGGTCCCCCAGGGGCGCCGCGGCGCGGCCGACAGACGCCCGCGGCACGCGCCGCGGGCTCGCAAGGCGAGGCGCTCGCTCAGCGCTTGTTGCGCACCGGCACCACCATCTCCTCCGGCTTGATCTCGCGCACCAGCTCCGGCACGCCCCAGGGGAAGGCGGGGTCGACCTTGACCTTGAAGTGGTACATCGACTGCATCGCCTGGTGGTCCTCCGGCCGGAAGGTCATGCGGCCCTTCGGCGTCTCGAAGCTCATGCCCTCCATCGTCTTGATGAGCTTGTTGGTGCTGGTGTCGCCGCCGGTCTTCTTCAGCGCCTCGACCACCGCGATCGCCGCGGACATGCCGCCCGCGGTGAAGAAGTCGGGCGGGGTCTTGTACTTGCTGTAGTGGTTGGACACCAGCCACTCGTTGACCGGGTTCTTCGGGATGCCGAAGTAGTAGTAGGTCGCGCCCTCCATGCCGGGGAACTGCTTGTAGGAGGTCATCGCCGGCAGGATGTTGCCGCCGGTGGCGATCTCGATGCCGTGGCGCTTCGGGTCGAGGTCGGCGATCTTGAACGGGTTGCCCGCGCCGGCCCAGATGATGAAGATCACCTTGCGGCCGGGCTGGTCCTTGAGCTTGTCGAAGAGGCGCTGCGCGCCGGCGGTGAAGTCGGTGGTGCTGGTCGGCAGGTACTCCTCGTGGACGATCTTCGCCTTCTTGAGCGCACCCTTGAAGGCGGCCACGCCGTCGCGGCCGAAGGCGTAGTCCTGCGCCAGCGTCGCGATCGTCACGCCCTCCTTGTCCAGCGCCACCGCGTTCGAGATCGCGTCCTGCGAGCTGTTGCGGCCGGTGCGGAAGATGTACCTGTTCCACTTGTCGCCGGTGATCGAGTCCGCCACCGCGGGCTCGACCAGCAGGATCTTCTTGTACTCCTCGGCCACCGGCAGCATCGCCAGCGCCACGCCCGAGGAGGTGGGGCCGACCGCGATGTCGGCCTTGTCGTCGCCGTAGGCGGCGGCGAGCAGCGACTTGCCGACGTCGGGCTTGCCCTGGTCGTCCTTCTCGATCACGACGAGCTTCCTGCCCGCCACCGTCATCGTGCCCTGCGTGGCGTAGTCCAGGCCCATCATGAAGCCGGTGGCGGTCTGCTTGCCGTAGGCCTCGAGCGGACCGGTCTTGCTGTAGATGTGCGCGATGCGGATTTCCTTGGCCTGCTGGGCCTGCGCGATACCGCTGGCGGCGAGCGCTACGGCCAGGCCGAGGAAGGTGCGGCGAACGAATGGGACGTGCATGGTGTCTCCTGGTCGATGTTGCGGGCGCTCGGTGGGCGCCGACCGTCGCTGCAATGGGAACGGTCCGCCAGCGCTTTCGCAAGAGCGGTGCCAGTCCCGGCTCTCGATTGCAAGTGGTTGACCCGAAAGGACTTTCCTGTCCGGCGTGCGGGTTGACCCGCGGCTTGCGGCGAGGGGGACTGTCTGCCCGCCGAGCAGGGTTTCCCCCGGGGGTGTGTCCGATTTCCGGACGAGTGTCCGGAAGTCGTGCAGCGGCGCGGCATCCCGATTGCTGCGAGCGGCATTCATCGCCGCCCCAAGGGAGGCTGCCGGCAGGGTCAATCACGCCTGGCGCGCACGGGCGGGCCTATCGTGAGGTCCGGCCGGCAGGCGCTTGCCTGCGGCGATCCCCCGCACAGGAGACAGACCGATGGCCGAGACCCCGAAGATCAACCGCCGCTCCGCGAACATCACCGAGGGCGTGGCGCGCGCACCGAACCGCTCGATGTACTACGGCATGGGCTACCAGCCGACCGACTTCGGCAAGCCGATGATCGGCGTCGCCAACGCCCACTCCACCATCACGCCCTGCAACTCCGGCCTGCAGCGCCTCGCCGACGCGGCGGTCGAGGGGCTGCGCGCCGCCGGCGCGAACCCGCAGGTCTTCGGCACGCCGACGATCAGCGACGGCATGGCGATGGGCACCGAGGGGATGAAATATTCGCTCGTGTCGCGCGAGGTGATCGCCGACTGCGTCGAGACCTGCGTCGGCGGGCAGTGGATGGACGGCGTGCTCGTGATCGGCGGCTGCGACAAGAACATGCCGGGCGGCATGATGGGCATGCTGCGCGCCAACGTGCCGGCAATCTACGTCTACGGCGGCACGATCCTGCCCGGGCGCTACAAGGGCGAGGACCTCAACATCGTCAGCGTCTTCGAGGCGGTGGGCCAGTACAGCGCCGGTCGCATGAGCGACGAGGACTTCCGCGAGATCGAGCGCCGCGCCATTCCCGGCAGCGGCTCCTGCGGCGGCATGTACACCGCCAACACGATGAGCTCGGCCTTCGAGGCGCTCGGCATGAGCCTGCCGTACTCGAGCACGATGGCCAACGTCGAGGACGAGAAGCTCGAGAGCACGCGCGAGAGCGCGCGCGTGCTGGTCGAGGCGATCCGCCGCGACCTGAAGCCGCGCGACATCGTCACGCGCGAGTCGATCGAGAACGCCGTCTCCGTCATCATGGCTACCGGCGGCTCGACCAACGCGGTGCTGCACTTCCTCGCCATCGCGCATGCGGCCGGGGTGGACTGGTCGATCGACGACTTCGAGCGCGTGCGCCGCCGGGTGCCGGTGATCTGCGACCTCAAGCCGAGCGGGAAGTACCTCGCGATCGACCTGCACCGCGCCGGCGGCATCCCGCAGGTGATGAAGCTGCTGCTGAACGCCGGACTGCTGCACGGCGACTGCATGACGATCACCGGCCGCACGCTCGCCGAGACCCTCGCCGACGTGCCCGACGCGCCGCGCGCCGACCAGGACGTGATCCGGCCGGTCGACGCGCCGATCTACGCCGAGGGCCACCTCGCGATCCTGCGCGGCAACCTCGCCACCGAGGGCGCGGTGGCGAAGATCACCGGGCTGAAGAACCCGGCGATCACCGGGCCGGCGCGCGTCTTCGACGACGAGCAGTCGGCGCTGGAGGCGATCATGGCCGGGCGCATCCGGGCCGGTGACGTGATGGTGCTGCGCTACCTGGGCCCGAGGGGCGGCCCCGGCATGCCGGAGATGCTCGCGCCCACCGGCGCGCTGATCGGCCAGGGCCTGGGCGAGAGCGTCGGGCTGATCACCGACGGGCGCTTCTCCGGGGGCACCTGGGGCATGGTGGTGGGCCACGTCGCGCCCGAGGCGGCGGCCGGCGGCACGATCGCGCTGGTGCAGGAGGGCGACCGCATCACGATCGACGCGCGCCGGCTGCTGCTGGAGCTGCACGTGAGCGACGAGGAGCTGGTGCGCCGCCGCGCTGCGTGGACGGCGCCGCCGCCGCGCTACACGCGCGGCGTGCTGGCGAAGTTCGCGTTCAACGCGTCGAGCGCGAGCTCGGGCGCGGTGCTGGACCGCTTCGAGCGCGGCGGCTGAGGCGCCGCCTTGCTCACAGGCTGCGGCAGGCGGCCAGTTCGGCGCCGCGCTCGACGACGAACTGGCGGAAGCGCGCGTTCAGGCCGCCCAGCGCCTGGTTGCGCCGCTGCAGGAAGCACCAGTCCAGCCATTTCGGCATGCCGACGACGTCGAGGACCACGAGCCGGCCGGCGTCGAGCTCGACCTGGATCGCGTGCGCCGACATGAAGCTGATGCCCATGCCCGCCATCACGGCCTGCTTGACCGTCTCGTTGCCCGCGAGCTCCAGCGTGACGTTGACCTGCAGCGACTGCGCCTGCAGCAGGTGCTCCAGGAAGAGCCGCGTCGCGGAGCCGGCCTCGCGGAAGATGAAGGGCTCGTCGCGCAGCGTCGTCCAGGCGATGCGCCGCGCCTGCGCGAGCGGGTGCGCAGGCGACGCGACGATGCAGTGCGGGTGGCGCGCGAAGCTCTCGGCCTCGACCTCGGCCTCGCCGGGCGGGTAGCCCGCGATCGCGATGTCGAGCCGGTGCTCCTTGAGCATCGCGAGGATCTCGTCGCGCCGGCCCACCGACAGCTTGAACCCCACCCCCGGCTCGCGTCGCGCGAACTCCGTCAGCATCCGTGGCGCGAAGTAGTTCGCCGTCGGCACCACGCCGAGGTGCAGCTGCCCGGCCGCACCGCCCGCCCGCCGTGACAGCGTTTCCTCGGCACGGCGCAGCTCGTCCAGCACGGCGCGCGCGTGGGGCAGCAGCGCGCGGCCCGCGTCGCTGAGCCCCGCGCCGCGCCCGCGCCGCTCGACCAGCGGCACGCCGAGCTCCTGCTCGAGCTGGCGCAGCAGCATCGATGCGGCCGGCTGGCTGATGCCGAGCGCGTCGGCCGCGGCGGTGACGCTGCCGCTGTCGGCGAAGGCGACGAGGCCGCGCAGCTGGCGCAGTGACAGGTCCTTCATCGGGACGCCCCCGTTGCCGGGCGCCCCTGGCCTCCGGAGCAACCCCGTGGGAGGGCGCGCTTGCCGGCCGCGCCCGCTGGCGGCTGCGCTCGGTGTTTTCCCGGGCTGACGCCCCCTTGTCCGGCCCCGTCGGCGGTCTCGGGGCGGCAGGATCGCGATGCCGTGGGAGCTGGGAGAAGATTCATAAGCCCGAATTATGTTTTGAATAAGAATCTCGCGATGGATCTTATGTGTCGGCTTGCCTAAATTTCGCTCCACGCCAACGCCAACCGAGACACAGGAAACGACTCCATGACGCCTTCCGCCGCCGACTTCCCGCGCTGGGACGAGCAGCACGCCCGCTCGCTCGACGAGCCCGCGCTGCTGCTGTACCGCTCCAACCTGCTCGGCTCCGACCTGCGCATCACCAACTACGGCGGCGGCAACACCTCCGCCAAGCTCGTGCAGCGCGACCCGCTCACGGGTGCCGACACCGAGGTGCTGTGGGTCAAGGGCTCCGGGGGCGATCTCGGCTCGATGAAGCTCGACGGCTTCGCGACGCTCTACCTCGACAAGCTGCACGCGCTCGAGGGGCTGTACCGCGGTCCGGAGCACGAGGACGAGATGGTCGGCTACCTGCCGCATTGCACCTTCGCGCTGAACCCGCGCGCGGCGAGCATCGACACGCCGCTGCACGCCTTCCTGCCCTACCGCCACGTCGACCACATGCACCCCGACGCGGTGATCGCGATCGCCGCGACCGAGCGCAGCGAGGCGCTGACGCGCCAGGTCTTCGAGGGCAGCGTCGGCTGGCTGCCGTGGCGCCGCCCCGGCTTCGAGCTCGGCATGATGCTCAAGCGCTACGTCGCGGCGAACCCCGGGCTGCGCGGCGTGGTGCTCGCCGGCCACGGCCTCTTCACCTGGGGCGACGACGCGAAAAGCTGCTACGAGAACACCGTCGGTGTGATCGCACAGGCCCAGGGCTGGCTCGAGCGCCAGCGCGCGGCCGGCCGCCGCCCGGCCTTCGGCGGGGCGCTGCACGAGAGCCTCGACGCGGCGGGCCAGGACGCGGTGCTCGCGCGGGTGCTGCCGGTGCTGCGCGGCCTCGCGTCGAAGTCCGGCCACAAGCTCGCGCACGTCGACCGCCAGGCCGCGGTGGTGGAGTTCGTCAACGGCGCGGAGCTGGAGCGGCTCGCCGCGCTCGGCACCTCCTGCCCCGACCACTTCCTGCGCACCAAGGTGCGGCCGATGATCCTGCCCGAGTCGGTCTACGCGCTCGAGGGCGAGGCGCTCGCGCAGGAGATCGGGGCGCGGCTGGCCGCCTATCGCGCCGACTACGCCGCCTACCACGAGCGCTGCCGCCGCCCGGACAGCCCCGCCGTGCGCGACCCGAACCCGGTGATCGTGCTGCTGCCGCGCATCGGCATGGTCTCGCTCGCCAGGGACAAGGCCACCGCCCGCATCGCGGCCGAGTTCTACGTCAACGCGATCAACGTGATGCGCGAGGCCGAGGGCGTGGACCGCTACGTCGGCCTGCCCGAGCAGGAGGCCTTCGACATCGAGTACTGGCTGCTCGAGGAGGCCAAGCTGCGCCGCATGCCGCCGGCCAAGCCGCTGGCGGGCCGCGCCGCGCTCGTCACGGGCGGCGCTGGCGGCATCGGCCGCGCGATCGCCGAGCGCTTCCTGTCCGAGGGCGCGTGCTGCGTGCTGCTCGACATCGATGCCGAGGCGCTGGCGCAGGCCGGCGAGGCGCTGCGCGCCCGCCACGGCCGCGACGCGGTGCGCACGGTGGCCTGCGACGTCACCGACGAGGGCTCGGTGCAGCGCGCCTACGTGCAGGCCGTGCTCGAGTACGGCGGCCTCGACATCCTGGTGTCGAATGCCGGCATCGCGTCGGCCGCGCCGATCGACGAGACCTCGCTCGCGCTGTGGACGCGCAACCAGTCCATCCTCGCCACCGGCTATTTCCTGGTCGGCCGCGAGGCCTTCCGCACCTTCAAGGCGCAGGGCATCGGCGGCTCCATCGTCTTCATCGCGAGCAAGAACGGGCTCGTCGCCAGCCCCCAGGCGAGCGCCTACTGCGCCGCGAAGGCCGCCGAGATCCAGCTCTCGCGCAGCCTCGCGCTCGAGGGCGCGCCGCTGGGCATCCGCTGCAACGTCGTGAACCCCGACGCGGTGATCCGCGGCAGCCGCATCTGGAGCGGCGACTGGAGCCGCGAGCGCGCCGCCGCGAACCGGATCGACGAGCAGCAGCTCGAGGCCTTCTACCGCGACCGCTCGATGCTCAAGCGCAGCGTCTACCCCGAGGACGTGGCCGAGGCCGCCTACTTCTTCGCGAGCGACCTCTCGGCCAAATCCACCGGCAACATCCTCAACGTCGACGCCGGTAACCTCGCCGCCTTCCCGCGCTGAACGACAACACGAACGAACAGGAGACGTCCATGAGCAGGACCGTGCTCGACCCGCACCAGGTCGAGGCCCACAACGCGACCCGCGCGGCCGATGTCCGCGCCGACTACGACGCGCTCGGCGAGCAGCTCGCGCGCCGCGGCATCGAGCTGGATGCGATCAAGGCCCGGCTCGCGGGCTTCGCCGTCGCTGTGCCGAGCTGGGGCGTCGGCACCGGCGGCACCCGCTTCGCGCGCTTCCCCGGCCCGGGCGAGCCGCGCGACGTGTTCGACAAGGTCGAGGACTGCGCGGTGATCCAGCAGCTGGTGCGCTGCACGCCCACCGTCTCGCCGCACTTCCCCTGGGACCGCTGCGGCGACTACCGCGAGCTGCGCGAGCACGCGGCGGCCCTCGGCCTGGGCTTCGACGCGGTGAACTCCAACACCTTCTCCGACCAGCGCGGCCAGCGCCTGTCCTACAAGTTCGGCAGCCTCACGCACACCGACGCCGCGGTGCGCCAGCAGGCGGTCGAGCACAACCTGGAGGTGATCGAGATCGGCCGCCAGCTCGGCAGCCGCGCGCTCACGGTGTGGGTCGGCGACGGCGCCAACTTCCCCGGCCAGCAGCACTTCGGCCGCGCCTTCGAGCGCTACCTGGAGAGCGCGCGCCGCATCTGCGCGGCGCTGCCGGCCGACTGGCAGATGTTCCTCGAGCACAAGCTCTACGAGCCCGCCTTCTACGCCACCGTGATCCAGGACTGGGGCTCGAGCCTGCTTGCGGCGCAGGCGCTGGGCGAGAAGGCGCGCTGCCTGGTCGACCTCGGCCACCACGCGCCCAACACCAACATCGAGATGATCGTCGCGCGGCTGGTGCACGCCGGCAAGCTCGGCGGCTTCCACTTCAACGACAGCAAGTACGGCGACGACGACCTCGACAGCGGCAGCGTCGACCCCTACCGGCTGTTCCTGGTCTTCAACGAGCTGGTCGAGGCGGCGCGCTCGCAAGGGCCCGACTTCCGCCCCGCCTACATGCTCGACCAGTCGCACAACGTGACCGACCCGATCGAGAGCCTGATGACGAGCGCGATCGCGGTGCAGCGCAGCCACGCGCAGGCGCTGCTGGTGGACCGCGAGGCGCTCGCCGGCTGGCAGGACGCCAACGACGCGCTGATGGCCACGCAGACGCTGCAGCGTGCCTTCCACACCGACGTCACGCCGCTGCTGCAGATGCTGCGCCTGGAGCGGGGAGGCGCGGCCGACCCGGTGGGCGCCTACCGCGCCAGCGGCTACCGCGCGCGCGTCGCGCAGGTGCGGCCCGCGGCGGGACCGAGCAGCGGCATCGTCTGAGCCGAGGGCGCGCCGATGGAGAAGATCGCCTTCCGCATGTTCCTGCACCCGGGCCGCGCGGCGGAGTACCGGCGGCGCCACGACGCGCTGTGGCCCGAGCTCGCCGCGCTGCTGCGCGAATCCGGCATCAGCGACTACAGCATCTACCTCGACGAGCAGCACCACGTGCTGTTCGCGGTGCTGCGCCGCCGCGCCGGCCATGCGATGGACGCGCTGCCGCAGCACCCGGTGATGCGCCGCTGGTGGGCGCACATGTCCGACCTGATGCGCACCCACCCCGACGGCTCGCCGGTGGTCGAGCCGCTGCCGCAGATGTTCCACCTGGACTGAGACGATGGCCGCCCCCGACGACCTGACGCTGGTGCTCGACATCGGCAAGACCCGCGCGAAGCTGCTGATGGTGGCCGAGGACGGCGGGCTGCGCGCGCGCCACGAGCGCGCCAACCGCAGCGTCGCGTCCGCGCTCGGCTACCCGGCGCTCGACGTGCACGGGATCGCCGCCTGGATCCGTGAAACGCTGGCCGCCTCGCCGCTGGCGGCGCGCTGCCGGCGCGCGATCGCGACGACGCACGGCGCGGCCCTGGTCGCGCTCGGCGACGAGGGCTTGGCCTGGGAGCCGCTCGACTACGAGTTCGACGGCCCGGACGAGCTGGCCGCCGAGTACGACGTGCGTCGCGACGCCTTCGAGCTCACCCTCGCGCCCGACCTGCCCGCCGGGCTCAACGCCGCGCGGCAGCTGCACTGGCTGCAGCGCCGCCACCCCGGCGCCTGGGCCCGCACCCGCGTGCTGCTGCCCTACGCGCAGTACTGGGCCTGGTGGCTGTGCGGGGTGGCGGCGAGCGAGCCCTCGTCGCTCGGCTGCCACACCCAGCTGTGGCAGCCGGCGCGCGAGCGTTTCTCGGACTTCGCGCAGGCCGAGGGCTGGGCCGCGCGCTTCGCGCCGGTGGTGCCGGCCTGGCAGGTGCTCGGCCGCGTCACGCCGGCGCGCGCCGCGCAGCTGGGCCTGCCGGCGGACTGCGAGGTCCACGCCGGCGTGCACGACAGCAACGCCTGCCTCGCCCGCCACCTGCGCAATCGCGCCGCGATGACGCTGCTGTCCTCCGGCACCTGGACCGTGGTGATGGCGCCCGGTGCGCCGCTCGACGGCCTGCGCGCCGCGGACGACATGCTCGGCAACGTCAGCGTGCTCGGCACGCCCACGCCCACCGCGCGCTTCATGGGCGGGCGCGAGTTCGAGCGGCTGCTCGACGGCGCACGGCCCGAGGCCGCGAGCCTGCAGGCGCTCGTGCGGCTCGTCGAGAGCGACACCGTGGCGCTGCCGGCCTTCTCCGAGCAGGGCGGGCCCTTCCGCGCGCGCCACGGCGAGGTCCGCCGCGGCGGGCAGGCGCTCGCCGGGCCGCTCTCGGCGCAGCTCGGCGAGGCCGCTCGCGCGACCCTCGCGGCGCTGTACTGCGCGCAGCTGAGCGCCACGCTCGTGACGCGGCTGCGCGGCGCCTCGCCGCTGGTGGTCGAGGGGCCGCTTGCGCACAACCCGGTCTTCCTCGGCGCGCTCGCCGCGCTGCTGCCCGGCCACGAGTGCTTCGCCAGCGAGGACGCCCTCGAGGGCACCGCGCGCGGCGCCTGGCTGCTGTCGCGCTGGAGCCGGCGCAAGACCTCGCCCGACGCGCTGTGCCGCGTCACCCCCTGTCCGGTGCCCGGCCTTATCCCCTACCACGCGCGCTGGCTGCAGGCGCTCGATTCCTGATCCTGCCTCCCGATTCCCCACCCCCACCGACACCGCTGCGAACGACATGGCCGCCAACTTCCCGACCTCCCACACCCCCGCCCAGCTGCACGGACTGATCCATCGCCTGGTGCACCGCCTCGTGCACATCGAGGACAGCGGCGGCGACTTCCTGCTGCGGCTCGACGACGGCCGCGTGATCGACACCAAGGGCTGGAACGACTGGGAGTGGACCCACGGCGTCGGCCTCTACGGCCTGCTGCGCTACCACCAGATCTCGCACGACGCGCAGGCGCTCGAGACGATGAAGTCCTGGTTCGCCGAGCGCTTCCGCGCCGGCACGCCGACCAAGAACGTCAACACGATGGCGGCGATGCTCACGCTCGCCCACCTCTACGAGCAGACCGGCAACAGCACCTACCGCCCCTACCTGGAGGTCTGGGCCGAGTGGGTGATGCACGAGATGCCGCGCACCGAGGAGGGCGGGCTGCAGCACATCGTCTTCAACAGCGAGAACCCGCAGCAGCTCTGGGACGACACGCTGATGATGTGCGTGCTGCCGCTGGCCAAGATCGGCCTGGTGCTGAACCGCCCGGCCTACGTCGAGGAGGCCAAGCGCCAGTTCCTGCTGCACGTGAAGTACCTCGCCGACACCCGCACCGGCCTGTGGTTCCACGGCTGGACCTTCGACGGGCGCCACAACTTCGCGCGCGCGCTGTGGGCGCGCGGCAACAGCTGGGTCACGATCGCGATCCCCGAGTTCATCGAGCTGCTGGAGCTGCCGCCCGGGGACCACCTGCGCGAGTTCCTCGTCGGCACGCTGCGCGCGCAGGCCGAGGCGCTGTGCCGGCTGCAGGACCGCGAGACCGGGCTGTGGCACACGCTGCTCGACGATCCCGCGTCCTACGTCGAGGCCTCGGCCACCGCGGGCTTCGCCTACGGCCTGCTCAAGGGCGTGCGCAAGCGCTACCTCGACGCGTCCTGCCTGCCCACCGCGCTGAACGCGGTGCGGGGCGTGATCGAGCACATCGACGAGCGCGGCGAGCTGCGCCAAGTGTCCTTCGGCACCGCGATGGGCTCCGACCTCGACTTCTACCGCCGCATCCCGCTGACCGCGATGCCCTACGGGCAGGCGATGGCGATGCTCTGCCTGACCGAGTACCTGCACCACTTCATCTGATCTTCCGAGCCCCCGGCGAGGGGCGGCCGACGACGACGAGAGACGACACCCCGACTGAGGGAACGAGAGGAGACCGAGACATGATCCGACGCAGAACCTTCCTGGCCGCAGGCGCCGCGGGCGCGCTGGCCGCAGGCGGCATCCCGGCGGCGCTGGCGCAGGGCGCGCCCGCCACGCTGCGCTTTTCCTGGTGGGGCGGCAACGAGCGCCACCAGCTCACGCTCAAGGCGATCGAGGCCTTCGAGGCCCGCCATCCCGGCGTGAAGATCAAGGCCGAGTACGGCGGCTGGCAGGGCTACCTGGAGCGGCTGACGACGCAGATCGCCGGCGGCACCGAGCCCGACGTGATGCAGCTCGACTGGGCCTGGCTGTCCATGTTCTCGAAGAACGGCGACGGCTTCCTCGACCTCGCGAAGCATCCGGCGCAGCTCGGGCTCGACCAGTTCGGCGAGGACGCGCTGCGCGTCGGCAGCGTCAAGGGCAAGCTCAACGCGCTGCCCGCGTCCTTCACCGCGCGCGTCTTCGTCTGGAACCGCAGCGCCTTCGACAAGGCCGGCCTGCAGATCCCGCGCACCTGGGACGAGCTGTTCGCGCTCGGGCCGCAGGTGCGCGCGAAGCTCGGCGACAAGGCCTACGTGCTCGACGGCGACGGCCTCGACATGCTGCTGCTCGCGCACACCTACGCGCAGCAGAAGCACGGCCAGCCCTACGTGCACCCGACCGAGCCGAAGGTGGCGATGTCGCCCGAGGCGGTGCGCGACTGGGTCGCGGCCTACAAGCGCATCACCAGCGACAACGTCGGCGTGCCGCAGCCCTACCGCGCCTCGCTCGGCGGCGCCGACAAGCCCACCGAGCAGCAGCCCGACTGGGTCAACGGCAACTGGCTCGGCTACTGCGCCTGGGACTCGGCGACGCGGCTGCGCACCGGTGCGCTCGCCGCCGGGCAGCAGGCCGAGATCGGCCCCTTCCTGACGCTGCCCGACGCGAAGTCCACCGGCATGCTCGGCCGCGCCGCGATGGTGCTGGCCGCGAGCCGCAACACGAAGCATCCGCAGCTCGCGGCGCAGTTCATCGGCTTCCTGCTCACCGACGCGGAGGCCTCGCGCATCCTCGTCAACAGCCGCGGCATCCCGCTGGCGCGCAGCCAGTTCCGCCAGCTCGTCGCCGAGAACCGCATCGGCGCCGTGGAGATGCAGGCCTACGAGCAGATCCGCCAGCTGCGCGAGGCGGGCAAGGTCACGCAGCCCTCGCCGCTGTTCGAGCACGCGCGGGTCAACAAGTTCGTGCGCGACGTCTTCGAGCAGGTCGCCTACGGCAAGGCGAACGAGGAGCAGGCCGCCGCCCGGCTGCTGGGCGAGGGCAACCTGCTGCTGGCGCGGGTGAAGTGATGGCGGCCGCACAGCCCGGAAAGCGGCGGCTGGCGCTGGTGGGCCTCGGCCACCGCGGCGTCGGCATGTGGGGGCGGGAGCTCGTCGCCGACTACCACCCCTGGATCGAGCTGGTGGGCCTGTGCGACAGCAACCCGCTGCGGCGCGAGCGCGCGCCGGCGACGATCGGCATCGAGGTGCCGGTCTACGCCGGGCTGGGCGAGATGCTGCGCGACACCCGGCCCGACACGGTGATCGTCTGCGTGCCCGACGACCTGCACGACGAGGCGATCGTGCAGGCGCTGGAGGCGGGCGCCGACGTCATCACCGAGAAGCCGATGGCGGTCACGGCCGCGCAGTGCCGCCGCATCCTCGACGCCGAGCGGCGCACCGGGCGACGCGTGGACGTGGCCTTCAACTACCGCTACACGCCGACCTTCGCGAAGGTGAAGGAGCTGCTGCTGTCGGGGGCGATCGGCGAGCTGCAGTCGGTGGACTTCCACTGGTACCTCGACGTGCAGCACGGCGCGGACTACTTCCGCCGCTGGCACGCGCGGCGCGACCGCTCCGGCAGCCTCTTCGTGCACAAGGCCTCGCACCACTTCGACCTGCTCAACTGGTTCGTGCAGGCGCGCCCGGCCGAGGTGTTCGCGCGCGGCGAGCTGCGCCGCTACGGCCGCCGCGGCCCCTTCCGCGGGCAGCGCTGCCGGGGCTGCGAGCACGCGGCGCGCTGCGAGTTCCACCTCGACATCGGGCAGGACCCCTGGCTGCACGGCCTGTACGAGGAGGCCTCGCGCCACGACGGCTACCTGCGCGACGCCTGCGTGTTCCGCGAGGAGATCGACATCCCCGACACGATGAGCGCCTGCCTGCGCTACGAGAGCGGCGTGCAGGTGAGCTACTCGCTCAACACCTACATGCCGATCGAGGGCTACCAGCTCGCGCTCAACGGCCTGCACGGCCGCATCGAGGTGCGCCAGCACGAGCGCCACCCGTGGCCGCAGCCGCCGGCCGACGAGATCCACGTGCTGCCCAACCGGGGCACTGCGACGCGGATCTGGGTGCCGCACGGGCCGCGCGGCCACTTCGGCGGCGACGCCGGCCTGCAGGACCGGCTGTTCAAGCCCGCGACGCCCGATTCCCTCGGCCAGCGCGCCGGTGCCGAGGCCGGGGCCTGGGCGGCGCTGTGCGGCGTCGCGGCGATGAGGAGCGTGGAGTCGGGCCGTTCCGAACCGGTGGCCCTGGGGACGGAAACGGACTGAGCGTCACGGCGTGCCGGCGGCGAGCCGCAGTTCCATCGGCACGAAGGCGAGGCCGCGCGTCTCGACGAGGGGTCCGGTCACGCGAAAGCCCAGGCGCTCGTAGAAGGGGAGCGCGGACCGGGTCGAATCGACCGTGAAGCGATCGCGATTGCCGGCCGCGAGCGCCGCCGCCTGCGCCTGCCGCCACAGCGCGCGGCCCGTGCCCCGACCCTGGAAGGCGGGGTCGACCGCGAGGCGGAAGAGGTGGCGGTGCTCCCTGATCGCGAGCATCCCGGCGAGGCGCGCTCCGGCGACCGCGACGTGGCAGACGACGTTCTCTGCCGTCAGGAAGCCCCGCACCGCCTCCGGCTCGAGCCCCTGCAGGAAGGCCTCGGCGCCGAGTCCTTGCGGATGCAGCGTGAAGGCAGGGGCGACGCGTTTGAGCAGCGCACTGATGTTCGCGGCATCGTCGGCCCGGGCAATGCGGATTTCCATCTTTTCCGATTCCTTGTCGTTGAATGGTCCCAATATGTGGGATGTCGAGTTGGATATTGTCCCGCAGACATTTCATTTCCTGCAGGTATTCAGTGTTCCAGTTTTTATGAAAATACGGGTAATCAGGGCTCCCGGAATCGGTTTCCGTTTGGGGAGAATCCGTGGCGGCCCCGGGCCGGAAAAAACCAGGAGTGGAGAAAACAAATGAAGTCGATTCATCGTTCCCTGACGCGATTCGTCCTGACGCTCGGCATCGTGGGCATGGGCAGCGCCGGCGTGCAGGCCGCGCCGCTGGTGGAAGGGCAGGAGATCCCGCTGTGGCCGGGTGCCGCGCCCGGCTCGGAGAAGCTCACCACCTCCGCCTACGTCACCGAGCGCAGCCGCAATCCCTACAGCCCCGACCGCATCATCCAAGGGGTGGTCAAGCCGGCTTTGTTGCACAAATGGCAGCGAGGGCGCCGGGCGGGGCGTGGCTTGACAGCG
>NZ_QXMG01000034.1 GCF_003569765.1 Caldimonas tepidiphila
GCGCTGTCAAGCCACGCCCCGCCCGGCGCCCTCGCTGCCATTTGTGCAACAAAGCCCCGTGAGCTGGTTGTTCAGCAGGAAGCCGCCGGCGCGGCCCGCGCCGGTGCCGACCATCAGCCGCGCGCCGAACTGCGCCTCGATCGAACTCGTCAGCGCGACCGCGCGTCCTGCGGCGTCGATCACAGAGATGTGGGTGGTGGCGGGCAGTTCCGGACTCGAGTCGGGCGCGAGCGCGGTGCGCTCGGCCGCGCTACCGGGCGTGCCGGCCGGGGCCCGGCCCATCGCCTTCTCGCCGATGAGTCGGGCGCGCTCGGCGAGATAGGCCGGCGCAAGCAGCGAGCGCCAGTCGCCGGCGGGCGCCGGCACGAAGTCGGGATCGGCCACGTAGAGCGCGCGGTCGGCGAAGGCGAGCCGGGCGGCCTCGCTGTAGTCGTGCAGCAGTTGCGGCGTCGGCAGGCCCGCTTGCAGCGCTTGCCCCGCGGGCCGGTGCGCGAGCAGGCCGAGGATCTGCCCGATCGCGATCGCGCCGGAGGAGGGCGGCGGCATGCCGCACAGCCGCCAGGCCTGCCAGTCATGGCACAGGGGCTCGCGCTCCAGCGGGCGGTAGCCGGCGAGGTCGGCGAGCGTCAGCGTCCCCGGATGGCGGGGGTGCTCCCGCACCGCGCGCACGATCGCCTGCGCCACCTCGCCCGTGTGCAGTGCGCTGCTGCCTTCGCGGGCGATGCGGCGCAGGATCGCGGCGAGCTCGGGGTTGCGCAGGCGCGTGCCCGCCGGCAGGGCGCTGCCGTCCGGGCGGTAGTAGAAGCGGCGCGCGAGCGGGTCCTGCCGCAGGTGGGGGTCGTCCTGCAGTTGCCGGTGCAGCCGCGGGCCGATCTCGAAGCCCTGCTCGGCCAGCCCGATCGCCGGCTCGAACAGGGCGCCCCAGGGCAGCCGGCCGTGCTGGCGGTGCGCGAGTTCGAGCATGCGCACGAGGCCGGGCACGCCGACCGAGCGGCCGCCGACCACTGCCTCGGCGAAGGGCAGCGGGCGGCCGGCGGCGTCCAGGAACAGGCGCTCGTCGGCCGCCGCCGGGGCGGTCTCGCGGCCGTCGTAGGCCTGCACCCGCCGTCCGTCCCAGTGCATCAGGAAGCCGCCGCCGCCGATGCCGCTCGACTGCGGCTCGACCAGCGCCAGCACCATCTGCGCGCCGATCGCCGCGTCGAGCGCGCTGCCGCCCGCGCGCAGCAGCCGCTCTCCCGCCTCCGCGGCGAGCGGGTGCGCCGCGGCCACGGCGTGGCGTGTCCCGCTCCAGCCGGCCTGCGCGACGGCGGCCGTCGCCAACTCGGGCTGGTCGGCGCGCAGCGCGGGCGGCGGGGCGAGGGGGGCGCAGGCGAGCAGCCCGAGCGCCAACGACGCGATCGCGAGCAGCCGCGTTGCGGCGCGGCCGTGGCCGCGGGGAGGCGAGGCAGGGAAGGCGTGCAGGGGCTTCATCGGCAGCGGCAGCATGCACATCGCGTGCCGGCTGCCGCCGGCGCTCGGCTCACTTCGGCGGCAGCCGGATCGCGCCGTCGAGGCGGATCACCTCGCCGTTGAGCATGTCGTTGGTGATGATCTGGTGCACGAGCTTCGCGTAGTCGGCCGGCGTGCCGAGCCGGCTCGGGAAGGGCACGCTCGCGGCGAGCGCATCCTGCACCTCCTGCGGCATGCCGAACAGCATCGGCGTGCCGAAGATGCCCGGCGCGATCGTCATGTTGCGGATGCCGTTGCGCGCTAGGTCGCGCGCGATCGGCAGCGTCATGCCGACCACGCCACCCTTGGACGCGGAGTAGGCAGCCTGGCCGATCTGCCCGTCGTAGGCGGCGACGCTCGCGGTCGAGATCAGCACGCCGCGCTCGCCGGTCGGCTCGGGCTCGTTGCGGCACATCGCCTCGGCGGCGAGGCGGATCATGTTGAAGGTGCCGATCAGGTTGACGGTCAGGACCTTGGTGTAGAGCGCGAGCGCATGCGCGCCGTCCTTGCCGACCGTTTTGGCTGCCGGCGCGATGCCGGCGCAGTTGACGAGGCCGACGAGCTTGCCGAGCTCGCAGGCGCGCGCGACCGCGGCGCGGCCGTCGTCCTCCGAGGACACGTCGCAGCGCACGAAGGCGCCGCCGAGCTCCGCCGCGAGCGCCTCGCCCTTCTCGGCCTGCAGGTCGGCCACGACGACCTTGCCGCCCTCGCGCGCGAGCATGCGCGCCGTGCCCTCGCCGAGCCCCGATGCGCCGCCGGTGACGATGAAGACCTTGCCCTGGATGTCCATGTCTTGTGCTCCTCTTAGGTGGTGTGTGGATCGTTCGTCTTGACGTTTACGTCAACGTCAATTCTCGGGCAAAAGAAAGCCGCTCGGCGAGCGGCTTGTCGTGTCGCGGGGACGAAGGGCTCAGGCGAGCGCCTCGAGCGCGCGCGCGGTGATCTCGTCGACGCTGCCCACGCCGCTGATCTTGCGGTAGCGCGGAGCCTGGGCGTCGCCGGTGGCGGCCCACTGCGAGTAGTAGTCGACGAGCGGGCGGGTCTGGCTCTGGTAGACCTGCAGGCGCTTGCGCACCGTCTCTTCCTTGTCGTCCTCGCGCTGGATCAGCTCCTCGCCCGTCACGTCGTCCCGGCCCTCGAGCTTCGGCGGGTTGTACTTGACGTGGTAGGTGCGGCCCGATGCCACGTGCACGCGGCGGCCGCTCATGCGCTCGATGATCGCCTCGTCCGGCACGTCGATCTCGAGCACCAGGTCGAGCTTGACGCCGGCGCTGCGCATGGCCTCGGCCTGCGGGATCGTGCGCGGGAAGCCGTCGAACAGGAAGCCCTGGGCACAGTCCGGCTGGGCGATGCGCTCCTTCACCAGCCCGATGATGATGTCGTCGCTGACGAGGCCGCCGGCGTCCATCACCTTCTTGGCCTCGACGCCCAGCGGGGTGCCGGCCTTCACGGCGGCACGCAGCATGTCACCGGTGGAGATCTGCGGAATGCCGTATTTCTGGCAGATGAAGGCTGCTTGCGTACCTTTACCGGCGCCGGGCGCGCCCAGGAGAATCAATCGCATGGAGTTCCTTATACAGATGGAGCACCGTGTCAGGGAGCTGTCTCAGACCGGCGTGTTTTTGTTACGGCCGAGGATAGCATGCAGTTTCCTCTCGTCAGCTTACGCCCCGCTGTGGAGCATGGCCCTCACGCGCTCGAGATCCTCCGGGGTATCGACGCCGGGGCCGGGCGCGTTCTGCGTGACATGCACCGCGATGCGTTCGCCGTGCCAGAGCACACGCAGCTGCTCGAGCGATTCGACCGTCTCGAGTGGGCTGGGCGGCAGCGTCGGGAAGCGGCGCAGGAAGCCCGCGTGATAGCCGTAGATGCCGATGTGTCGCAGCGGGGCCGGCGAGGGGAGGCTATGCACGCCGCCGGCGAAGCCGTCGCGCCACCAGGGCAGCGGTGCGCGCGAGAAGTACAGCGCCCGCGACGCGCCATCGAGGACGACCTTGACGACGTTCGGGTTGGTGAACTCCTCGACCTCCCGCAGCTCGTGCGCGGCCGTGCTCATGACGCAATCGTTGCTTAATTGCAACACTTCGGCACAGGCGTCGATCAGCGCCGGGTCGATCAAGGGCTCGTCGCCCTGCACGTTGACGACCAGGTCGCGGCCGTCGAGGCCGAGCTGCTCGCAGGCCTCGGCGAGCCGGTCGCTGCCGGTGGCATGGTCGGCACGCGTCAGCACCGCCTGCACGCCGTGCGCGGCGCAGGCCGCGACGATCTCCGCCTCGTCGGTGGCGACGACCACCGCACGGGCGGCGCTGCGCTGCGCACGCTCGGCGACGCGCACCACCATCGGCTTGCCGGCGAGGTCGGCCAGCGGCTTGCGGGGCAGCCGCGTCGAGGCGAGCCGCGCCGGGATCAGGACGGTGAAGCTCATGGCGCGGGCGGCAGCGACAGCGCCGGCTTCGGCTCCTCGGGCTCGGGAACGACCCGGGCCGCCGATTCGAGCATCACCGGGATGCCGTCGTGCACCGGGAAGGCGAGCCGGTCGGCGCGGCAGACCAGCTCCTGCGCGTCGCGGTGGTGTTCGAGCGGGCCCTTGCACACCGGGCAGACCAGCAATTCGAGCAAACGGGTATCCATGGGAGGGGTCCTGCGTGGGAAATCGGGGTGGCGGGAATCAGCGCCGGCGCAGCTTCTCGAGCCGGGAGTCGAGGGCGGCGAAGAAGCCGGGCTCGGGCTCGAAGTCTAGCGTCACGACCCGCACCGGCTCGTTGCCGGGGCCGGGGCGCAGCTTGACCGCATCCTTCTCCGTGACGAGCACGGCCTCGAAGTCCCGGCCGGCCCAGGGCAGCGCGGCGTAGCGGTGATGGTCCGGCAGCGGGCAGGGCTCGAACTCCAGGCCCTGCGCGGCGAGCATCGAGAAGAAGCGGCGCGGGTGCGCGATGCCTGCCGCCGCCATCAGTCGGCGCCCCCGCAGGTCCGCCAGCGGCATCCCGTCGGTGCGGCCTGCGCGCCAGTTGGCGAGCGGCACGGCCGGCCCCACTGCGCGGCAGGCCAGGAATCCCGGCCGGGGAGTGGAGGGGGCGGGCGCGTTGTAGAGCAGCAGGTCGGCACGCCGGCCGGCACTCTCGCGCAAGGGGCCCGCCGGCAGCGGCCAGCCGTTGCCGGCGCCGCGCTCGTCGAACACCAGCACCTCGAGGTCGCGCGCCAGGCGCAGGTGCTGCAGGCCGTCGTCGCAGACCAGCACGTCGATCTCCGGGTGCGCGGCGAGCAGCGCCCGCGCGGCGGCCACCCGGTCCCGTCCGACCTGCACCGGCACGCCGGTGCGCAGGGCCATCAGCACCGGCTCGTCGCCGCAGTCCGCCGGGTCGCTCGCGGCGCCGACCGGGCGCGTGCCTTCGGCCCGGCCGCCGTGCCCCCGCGAGACGATGCCCGGGTGCCAGCCCGTCCGGCGCAGATGCCTCACCAGGGCCATCGCCGTCGGCGTCTTGCCGGCGCCGCCGGCGATCACGTTGCCGACGACGACGACCGGCACCGGCAGGCGATGCCGCTTCAGCAGGCCTGCCCGGTAGAGCACGGTGCGCAGCGCGTGCAGCAGCCCGTAGACGCCTGCCACCGGCAGCAGCGCGACGGCCAGCGGGCCGCGTCGCAGCCAGGCGGCCTGCAGCCGCTGGGTCGGCGTCGGGCGGGGGGAGGGGGGGCTCAAGCGGGCGGGCGGCGAGGCTGTCGTCTCAGCGCCCGCCCTCGCCGCCCTGCGTCCGGGTCGCGAAGGTCAGCTGGCTGAGCCCGGCGCGGCGCGCGGCGTCCATCACGTTGATCACGCTCTGGTGGGCGGCCGTCGCGTCGGCGGAGATGATCACCATCATGTCGTTGTGGCCGTCGGCCGCAGCGGCCATCTCGCCGGCCAGCAACTCCACGTGGCGTCCGTCGACCGGCTTGCGGTTGACCGCGTACTGCCCCTCCGCCGACACCGACACGACGATCTCGCGCGGCCGGTTGCGCGCCGCGTCCGAGTCGGCCACCGGCAGGTTCACCTTCAGCTCCGTGAAGCGCGAGTAGGTCGTCGTCAGCATCAGGAAGATCAGGATCACCAGCAGCACGTCGATGAAGGGGATCAGGTTGATCTCCGGCTCGTCGACCGGCCGCTTGCGGAAGTTCATCGCCATCGCGCGCGCCTCAACGGACGTGGGTGTAGCGCAGCAGGTGCGACGCCATCCGCTCGGCCGCCTGCTCGAGGTCGAGCGTGAAGCTCTCGATGCGGCGGCGGAAGTAGCGGTGGAAGGTCAGCGCCGGGATCGCGACGATCAGCCCGAAGGCGGTGTTGTAGAGCGCGACCGAGATGCCGTGGGCGAGCTGCTGCGGATCGCCCGCGACGCCGGGCGTGCCGACTCCGCCACCGTGCGCGTTGAAGATCTCGATCATGCCGACGACGGTGCCGAGCAGGCCCAGCAGCGGTGCGACGGCAGCGATGGTGCCCAGCGCGTTGAGGTAGCGCTCCATGCGGTGCACGGCGCTGCGGCCCGCGGATTCGAAGGCGCCGCGCAGCTTGTCCTCGCTGAGACCCGGCTCGGCGAGCAGGGCGCGCATGCCGGAGGCGAGCACGTCGCCCATCAGCGAGTTCTGCGCGAGCTTGTTCACGACGTCCGGCGAGGGCAGGCCGGTGCGTGTCACCGTCACCACCTCCTCGACGAGGTTGGGGGGCGCCACGCGCACCGCGCGCAGGCTGGCGAAGCGCTCGATCACGAGGGCCAGCGCAGCCACCGAACACAGAATCAGCGGCCAGATCGGCCAGCCAGCGGCTTGTATGATCGAAAGCAAATCCGGTCCTCGAGAGCGTTCAAGACAGCCGCGCATTATCGCCGCAAGCACGGGCACGGGAACTGCCGCACCCCGCTTCCTCGACACAAGTTCACGCTTGCCCGGGGGCGCGCGACCGGTGGCTTCGTGCCGGCTTGTCAAGCCCCCACTCATCCACTTTTCCTGTGGATAACTTTGTGGGTAAACCCCCCTCGACTGCCCGCGAAGCCCCATTTCATGCGGCTTTGAACATTTTGCCGCAAACTTAAGCATCAAAAAGCAGTGACAAATCAAGCACTTGCACCGCATTACGAGAGCGTGACAGCAGCACTCGCACGCAAGTCCCGGATGCGCCGGCTTGTGGAGTTCTCGCCTCGGACGGGCATGCTCCCTGCCCCGGGAGCGCGCTGATGGGCCCCCTTGGCTCGAGGGGCGAAGCCGTCCCGGGACAGGGACGGCTGGTTTGGTCTGTGTCCGCCTTGCTGCAGGCGGTGGCCGATGCGCTGGCCGCCCGCTTCGCCGCCTGCACGGTGCGCGGCGAGCTGTCGAGCTTCACGCGGGCGCCGAGCGGGCACTGCTATTTCGCGCTGAAGGACGACGAGGCCGCCGAGCCCGCCCTGATCCGCGGCGCGATGTTCCGCCGCGCGGCCTCGCTGCTGGACTTCCAGCCCCGCGAGGGCATGCTCGTCGAGGTGCGCGGCCGCCTGACCGTCTACAACGCACGGGGCGACCTGCAACTGGTGGCGGAGGCGATGCGGCCGGCCGGGCAGGGCGCCTTGTTCGAGCAGTTCCTGCGCCTGAAGGCGCGGCTGGAGGCGGAGGGGCTGTTCGATCCGGGGCGCAAGCGGCGGCTGCCGGCGTTTCCGCGGCGTCTCGGGATCGTGACCTCCTTGCACGCGGCGGCGCTGCACGACGTGCTGACCGCGCTCGCGCGCCGCGCGCCGCATGTCGGCGTGGTGGTCTATCCCTCGCTGGTGCAGGGGCCGGAGGCGCCGGAGGCGCTGGTGCGGGCGCTGCGCTTGGCGGGCGAGCGGGCCGAGGTCGACGCGCTGATCCTGTGCCGCGGTGGCGGCTCGCTCGAGGACCTGTGGGCCTTCAACGACGAGCGCGTGGCGCGCGCGGTGGCCGCCTGCCCGCTGCCCGTGGTCTGCGGGGTCGGGCACGAGACCGACTTCAGCATCTGCGACTTCGTGGCCGACCTGCGCGCACCGACGCCGACTGCCGCCGCCGAACTGTCGGCGCCTCGTCGGGACGACAGCCTCGCGGCGCTGGGCGCGGTGGCGCAGGCGATGCAGCGCGGCGTCCAGCGCCGGCTCGACCGGGACGCGCAGCGGCTGGACCAGCTGTCGCTGAGGCTGTCGCGCCCGTCGCAACGCGTGCAGGCCCTGCGGGGGCGCCTGAGCCTGCTCGAGCAGCGGCTCGCCGCCTCGGTGCGCCAGCGCCAGGCGCTCGCGGCTCAGCGGCTGAGACAGGCGGGGGAACGGCTGCAGCGCGCGGCGCCGGCCCGCTGCCGCGAGGAGGCCCGGCGGCTGCAGGCCCTGGAGTCGCGGCTGACGAGCGTCAACCCGGCCCGGGTGCTGCAGCGCGGTTATGCCTACCTGGAAGATCCCGCGGGTCGCGGCCTGTCATCCGTCAAGGGGCTGCAACCCGGCCAGTCGCTGGTCGCGGTGCTGGCCGACGGGCGCCTGCAGGCGACGGTCGACGCGGTGGAGACCCCGCCGGCACCGCTGGCGCCGCCAGCAGAAATGTGAAGCTCTGCCTAAAATCGCCGCGGCCTACGATGCGCACCTTGAAAGGAATCGACACGATGGAACATACCCTGCCCCCGCTGCCCTATGCGATGGACGCACTCGCGCCCCACATGAGCAAGGAAACCTTCGAGTACCACTACGGCAAGCATCACAACGCTTACGTGGTGAACCTCAACAACCTCATCAAGGGCACCGAGTTCGAATCGCTCGGCCTGGAGGACATCATCAAGAAGTCCAGCGGCGGCGTTTTCAACAACGCGGCGCAGGTGTGGAATCACACCTTCTTCTGGAACTGCATGAAGCCCAACGGCGGCGGCGAGCCCAAGGGGGCGCTGGCCGACGCGATCAACGCCAAGTTCGGCAGCTACGCGGCCTTCAAGGAAGCCTTCTCGAAGTCGGCCGTCGGCAACTTCGGCTCCGGCTGGACCTGGCTGGTCAAGAAGTCGGACGGCTCGGTGGACATCGTCAACACCAGCAACGCCGCCACGCCGCTGACCACCGCCGACAAGCCCCTGCTGACGGTGGACGTGTGGGAGCACGCGTACTACGTGGACTACCGCAACCTGCGCCCGAAGTTCGTCGAGACCTTCCTGAACAATCTGGTCAACTGGGAATTCGCGGAAGCGAATTTCGCCTGAGCGGTTTTTCCGCCCGAACCGAAAAGCCGGCCCGCGAGGGCCGGCTTTTTTCTTTTCCTGCTGATCGTGCCGGCGGGTCCTAGCGGGCCGGCGTGAAACCGGGCCCGCTCAGGCGGCTGCCTTCGCGGATGCCGCGCCGTTCGAACCAGCCCTTGTTCATTTCCAGCGCGAGCCGCACCGGTGCCTTGGAGCAGTGGGAATCCAGGCTCTGCGGCTTCATGTCGGCCACGTTCACCACCGTCCCGTCGTCCGCCAGGAAGGCGATCGACAAGGGCAGCAGCGTGTTCTTCATCCAGAAGCACTGCGTCGCCGGTTGTTCGAAGACGAACAGCATCCCGTGGTTGGCCGGCATTTCCTTGCGATGCATGAGCCCGATCGCGCGCTCCTCGGGCGTGCGCGCCACCTCCGCCTCGATGACGTGGAGCCCGGCATTCAGCTTCACGGTGGGCAGCTTCTGGGCCGCGTCCTGGGCAAGAGTCGGCAGCCCGCACAGCGAGAGCGCCGCGCTCAGGACCGCAAACGCGGCGGTCTTGACATATGTCATGGCCTGGGTCGGAGGCATTTCGTAGATTCACACTCGGCAAGGGTTGAGATGACTGTGCTTCGCACGGCGCCCGTTTGCCGTACCGCCCCGGGCGGCTCCTGCTGATGCACCCTGCTGAAACATTGTCGCCGAGCCCGGCCGGCGTGGGCGGCGCGTTGCCATCTCCCGGCGACGCCGCCGTTCTCGACGATCCGGCCGAACTCGATACCTTCACCCGCTGGAGTGAAGGCGAGGGCGGTGCGCGCACGGGCGACTCGGTGTTCGCGATCGAGGGCATGTACTGCGCGGCCTGCTCGATCACGATCGAGCAGGCGCTGCAGGGACTGCCGGGCGTGCTGTCGGCCGAGGTGCTGCCGGCCACGAGGCGGGCCCATGTCCGCTGGGACCCGCGGCGCACCCGGGCCTCGGCCCTGGTCGAGGCGGTCGAGAAGGCCGGCTACCGGGCCTATCCGGCGCTGTCGGTGCAGGCCGAGGCGGCGCGGCGCGCGGAGCAGCGCCGCTCGCTGTGGCGCCTCTTCGTCGCGGGCTTCTGCATGATGCAGGTGATGATGTACGCGGTGCCGACCTACTACTCGACGCCGGGCGACATGACGGGCGACATCTGGCAGCTGCTGCAATGGGCGAGCTGGCTGCTGTCGATCCCGGTGGTGCTGTTCGCCGCCGGCCCGTTCTTCAAGGGGGCCCTGGCCCATCTCCGGGCGCGCCGCATCGGCATGGACGTGCCGGTGAGCATCGGCATCGTCGTCACCTTCGTCGCCAGCACCGGCGCCACCTTCGACCCGGGCGGCATCTTCGGTCACGAGGTCTATTTCGACTCGCTGACGATGTTCGTGTTCTTCCTGCTGTGCGGCCGGCACCTGGAGCTGAAGGCGCGCGGCAGGGCCGCGGGGGCGCTCGAGGGCCTGATGCGGCGTCTGCCCGAGACGGTCGACCGGCTGCGCGAGGACGGCACGGTCGAGGCCGTGTCGCTGCGGCGGCTGAGCGTGGGCGACCGGGTGCGCGTGCGTGCCGGCCAGGCCTTCCCGGCCGACGGCACGCTGCTCGAGGGCAGCGCGCAGGTGGACGAGGCCCTGCTGACCGGCGAGTCCCGGTCGGTGCTGCGCTCGCCGGGCCACGCGGTGGTCGCCGGCAGCTTCAATCTCTCTGCGCCGGTGGTGATGCGGGTCGACAGGGTCGGCGACGACACCCGCTACGCACGCATCGTCAGCCTGATGGAGCGGGCCTCGCTCGACCGGCCCGAGCTCGCCCGGCTGGCCGACCGGGTCGCCGTGCCCTTCCTGTGGGGCGTGCTGATCGCGGCGGCCGGCTCGGCGCTCGCCTGGAGCTTCATCGATCCGTCGCGCAGCGTGTGGGTGGCGGTCGCGGTGCTGATCGTCACCTGCCCCTGCGCCATCTCGCTCGCCACGCCCTCGGCGTTGCTGGCGGCCACCGGTACGCTGGCGCGGCGGGGCATCCTGGTGCAGCGGCTCCAGGCGCTGGAGGCGCTCGCGCAGGCCGACCTGTTCGTCTTCGACAAGACCGGCACCGTGACCCAGGACCGGCTCGCGCTGGCGGAGGTGGAGCCGGTGGCCGGCTGGTCCCGCGAGGCGGTGCTGGCCCATGCCGGCTCGCTGGCGGCGCTGTCGCTGCATCCGGTGTCGCGCGCCCTGCGCGAGGCCGCACCTTCGGGCGCCGCCGCCGCCTGGAGCGAGGTGCGGGAAGTGGCCGGCCAGGGGCTCGAGGGCCGCGACGCGCAAGGACGCCTGTGGCAGCTGGGCAAGCCCGTGGACGGACATCGCCGGATGCAGGCCGATGCGCCGCAAGCCTGGTTGAGCTGCGACGGCGTGACGGTGGCGCGTTTCGGCTTCGTCGAGAGCCTGAGGCCGGATGCCCGCGCGGCACTGGCGGCGCTGCAGGCCCAGGGCGTGAAGGTCAAGCTGCTGTCGGGCGACCGGCCGGCCGCGGCCCGCGTGGTGGGGGACGAGCTCGGCGTGCAGGACGTGCAGGCTGGCGCCAGTCCGGAGGACAAGCTCGCGGCGGTCACGCTGGCTCAGCAGGCGGGCCTGCGGGTGGTGATGGTGGGCGACGGGCTCAACGACGGGCCGGTGCTCGCCAAGGCCGACGTGTCGTTCGCGATGGGGCAGGGCGCGCCGCTGACCCAGGCGCGCTCCGACTTCACGGTGCTGAGCGGCCGGCTCGGCGACATCGTCGAGGCGCGCGCGCTGGCCGTGCGCACGCTGCGCATCATCCGGCAGAACCTCGCCTGGTCGGCCCTCTACAACGCGGTGTCGATCCCGCTCGCGCTCGTCGGCTGGATGCCGCCCTGGCTGGCGGGGCTGGGCATGGCGGGCAGCTCGCTGTTCGTCGTGCTCAACGCCACCCGGCTCGCCCGCTCCGGCGGCGCGGATCGCGAGGCGTCGCGAGACCTTCCCGGCGATGCAAGCCGCCCCCAACCCGCCTGAACACGACGATGGACATTCTCTACCTGCTGATTCCGCTGTCGGTGGTGCTGGTGTTCCTGATCATCGGCCTGTTCTGGTGGGCACTCCATTCCGGCCAGTTCGAGAACATCGAGAGGGAGGGCGAGCGCATCCTGCTCGACGACCTGCCGCCCTCCGGGTCTCCCCGTATAGACCTACGGGTTTCCCCATCCGTTGACACGCCTCAAGTGGGTCTTCGGTAGCCGCCCGAATAATTCCGACGTCATTTCAAGACCTTATTTTGGAGAGAGGTGCCATGAGTTCGACATCAACGTTCGCAGCCGCGCGGGCTGCGAACTACAACGACACGGTCGTGCGCCAGTTCGCGGTGATGGCCGTGATCTGGGGCGTGATCGGCATGCTGGTCGGCGTCGTGGTCGCCGCTCAGCTGGCCTTCCCCGAGCTGATCAACGGCATCCCCTGGCTGAGCTACGGGCGCCTGCGTCCGCTGCACACCAACGCGGTGATCTTCGCGTTCGGCGGCTGCGCACTGTTCGCGACCAGCTACTACGTGGTCCAGCGGACCTGCCAGGTGCGCCTCATCTCCGACAAGCTCGCTGCCTTCACCTTCTGGGGTTGGCAAGCCGTCATCCTGTCCGCAGTCGTTTCGCTGCCGCTGGGCTTCACCAGCGGCAAGGAATACGCCGAGCTGGAGTGGCCGATCGACATCCTGATCGCCGCGGTGTGGGTTGCCTATGCGGTGGTGTTCTTCGGCACCGTCGGCATCCGCAAGGTGCGCCACATCTACGTCGCGAACTGGTTCTACGGCGCCTTCATCCTGGCCGTCGCGCTGCTGCACATCGTCAACAGCGCGGCCGTGCCGGTCAGCGGCCTCAAGAGCTACTCCGCCTACGCTGGCGTGCAGGACGCCATGGTGCAGTGGTGGTACGGCCACAACGCGGTGGGCTTCTTCCTGACCGCAGGCTTCCTCGGGATGATGTACTACTTCGTTCCGAAGCAGGCCGAGCGCCCGGTGTACTCGTACCGCCTGTCGATCGTGCACTTCTGGGCTCTGATCTTCACCTACATGTGGGCGGGTCCGCACCACCTGCACTACACCGCGCTGCCCGACTGGACGCAGAGCGTGGGCATGCTGTTCTCGCTGATCCTGCTCGCGCCGAGCTGGGGCGGCATGATCAACGGCATCATGACGCTGTCCGGTGCCTGGCACAAGCTGCGTGACGACCCGATCCTGAAGTTCCTGATCGTGTCGCTGTCGTTCTACGGCATGAGCACCTTCGAGGGCCCGATGATGGCCATCAAGACCGTCAACGCGCTGTCGCACTACACCGACTGGACCGTCGGCCACGTGCACTCCGGCGCGCTGGGCTGGGTGGGCCTGATCTCGATGGGCTCGCTCTACTACCTGCTGCCGCGCCTGTTCGGCCAGAAGACGATGTACAGCGTCAAGGCCATCGAACTCCACTTCTGGGTCGCCACCATCGGCATCGTGCTCTACATCGCCGCGATGTGGATCGCCGGAGTGATGCAGGGCCTGATGTGGCGCGCGGTCAACGCCGACGGCACCCTCGCCTACAGCTTCGTCGAGAGCGTGAAGGCCTCCTATCCGTTCTACGTGATCCGCCTGGCCGGTGGCGCCCTCTACCTGACCGGCATGGTGATCATGGCCTGGAACATGGTGATGACGGCGATGCGGGGCAAGCCGGCGGCCGCCGCCATCCCGGCTGCTGCAGCCCACGCCTGAAGCCCCTGCAGTTGAAAGGAATCCGACATGGCTGAGCAAAAGAAGTCCGGTGGTTTCTCGCACGAGACCATCGAGACCAACAACTTCCTGATGATCGCCCTGATCCTGGTGGTCATCCTCTTCGGCGGTCTGGTGGAAATCGTGCCGCTGTTCTTCCAGAAGTCGACGACCGAGGCGGTGACGGGCCTCAAGCCCTACAGCGCGCTGCAGCTCGCCGGGCGTGACGTCTACATCCGCGAAGGCTGCTACAACTGCCACTCGCAGATGATCCGTCCCTTCCGCGCCGAGACGCTGCGCTACGGCCACTACTCGGTGGCTGGCGAGTTCGTCTACGACCACCCCTTCCAGTGGGGCTCCAAGCGCACGGGTCCGGACCTGCACCGCGTCGGCGGCAAGTACAGCGACGAATGGCATCGCATCCACCTGATCAACCCGCGTGATCTGGTGCCCGAGTCGAACATGCCTTCGTATCCCTGGCTGGTCAACGCCGCGCTCAACCCGGCCGAGATCGCGCCGAAGATGGCCGCGCTGCGCAAGGTGGGCGTCCCCTACACCGACGAGGAGATCGCCAAGGCCGCCGACGAGGTCAAGGGCAAGACCGAGATGGAGGCCGTGATCGCCTACCTGCAGGTGCTCGGCACCGCAGTGAAGTAAGGAGCGCTCGTCATGGACGTCAACGACTTCCGCTCCATCGTCACGGTGCTCGCGCTGCTGTGCTTCCTGGGCATCTGCGCCTGGGCCTACTCACGGCGGAATCAAGGCAATTTCGAGGAAGCGGCCCAGTTGCCCTTCCAGTCTGAATAAGAAGGAGGAGGAGGAACCATGAGTGACTTCTTCAGCAGCGGGTGGGCGATCTTCATCGCCGCCATCACCATCGCCGGCATGGCGTTCTGCGTGTTCGTGCTGGTCGTCGCCAGCCGCCGCACGGTCATGTCCGCCGAGGACAACACCACCGGGCACGTCTGGGACGGCAACCTGCAGGAACTGAACAACCCGCTGCCGCGCTGGTGGATGTGGCTGTTCATCATCACGATCGTGTTCTCCGCGGTCTACCTCGTCCTGTATCCCGGCCTGGGCGTCTATCAAGGCAAGTGGGGCTGGTCGCAGGTCGGCCAGTACAACGCCGAAGTCGAGAAGGCAAAGGTCCAGCTGGAGCCGCTGTACGCCCAGTTCACGTCCAAGGACGCCGCGCAACTCGCCCTGGACTCCCAGGCGATGGGTATCGGCGAGCGGCTGTTCGTCAACAACTGCGCGCAGTGCCACGGCTCCGATGCACGCGGCAGCAAGGGCTTCCCGAACCTGACCGACGGCGACTGGCTCTACGGCGGCGAGCACGAGACCATCAAGCAGACGATCGCGAACGGCCGCACCGGCGTGATGCCCCCGATGGCGGCGGCCGTCGGCTCGGCCGAGGACGTGCGCAACCTCGCCCACTACGTGCTGAGCCTCTCGGGCAGCGCGCACAACTCGATCGCGGCGCAACTCGGCAAGCCGAAGTTCGCGGCGTGCGCGGCATGCCACGGCGCCGACGGCAAGGGCAACCAGGCGATGGGGGCCCCCAACCTCACCGACAAGGTGTGGCTGCACGGCTGGGGCGAGCAGGCCATCGTGAGCGTCATCACGAACGGCAAGAACAACATGATGCCCGCGCATGCGCACAAGCTGACCGAGCCGCAGATCCACGTGCTCGCGGCCTATGTGTGGAACCTGTCCAACACGACGCAGACTGCCCAGGCCGGCTCCTCCAAGTGAGCAGCGGGGCGGCGACACGCCGCCCCTGTATCCCTGGGGGCCTGATCTCCGTATCCGGTGTTCCTCAGCGGCGATCACAGCATGAATTCACCCGGCCCCCGACTGTCCGACTCGCCCCCTCCTGCGCCTGATGCGGGAGAGGGCGTCAGGACGGTCTCGCTCTACCAGGCCCAGCCCAGGATCTACGCCCGGGCCGTCTCCGGCTGGTTCACCCGCTGGCGCTGGGCCCTGGTGTGGCTCACCCAGCTGGTTTTCTACGGGCTGCCCTGGCTCGAATGGAACGGCCGGCAGGCCGTGCTGTTCGACCTCGGGGCGCGCCGCTTCTATATCTTCAATCTCGTCCTGTACCCGCAGGACTTCATCTACCTGACGGGCCTGTTGGTGCTGTCGGCACTCGGCCTGTTCTTCTTCACGGCAGTGGCGGGGCGACTGTGGTGCGGCTACGCCTGCCCGCAGACCGTCTACACCGAAATCTATGGCTGGGTCGAGCGCAGGATCGAAGGGGATCGTGCGGCACGCATGAAACTCGACCAGCGCCGCTGGGACCTCGACAAGCTCCTGCGCAAGGGCGCCAAGCAGCTGGTCTGGATCCTGATCGGCCTGTGGACCGGCTTCACCTTCGTCGGCTACTTCACCCCGATCCATACCCTCGCCGCCGAAGCGCTGGGTCTCGGCTTCGGTCCCTGGGAGACCTTCTGGGTGCTGTTCTACGGCTTCGCCACCTACGGCAATGCCGGCTACCTGCGGGAGCAGGTCTGCAAGTACATGTGTCCCTACGCGCGCTTCCAGAGCGCGATGTTCGACAAGGACACGATGATCATCACCTATGACGAAGCCCGGGGGGAGCCGCGGGGTTCGCGCAGCCGCAAGGCCGACCCGAAGCAGCTCGGGCTCGGCGCCTGCATCGACTGCACCTTGTGCGTGCAGGTCTGCCCGACCGGCATCGACATCCGCAAGGGCCTGCAGTACGAGTGCATCGGGTGCGCCGCCTGCATCGACGTCTGCGACGGCGTGATGGACAAGATGGGCTACGCGCGCGGGCTCGTCAGGTACTCCACCCAGAACGGACTGGCGCAGGGCTGGAGCCGCGGGCAGATGTTCCGACGGGCGCTGCGCCCCCGCGTGCTGATCTACGGCGCGATCCTCGTGCTGATCTCGGCGGCGTTCGTGGTCAGCGTCGCGCAGCGCAGCCCCTTCAAGGTGGACGTCATCCGCGACCGCAGCACCCTTGCGAGAATCGTCGAGGAGGGGCGGATCGAGAACGTCTATCAACTCCAGATCATGAACACGACCGAGGCCGTCCAGCGCTATCGCATCGACGTCGCCGGCATCCCCGGGCTGAAGGTCGCGGATGCCGAGGTCGTCGAAGTCGGCCCCGCCGGCGCACGCCGGGTGCCGGTGCGCGTGCAACTGTCTGCCGAGGCGGCTGCACCGCTGGCCGGCAGCACCCATCCGATCCGCTTCGAGATCGAACGCCGTGCCGAGGGCGATACGCCCTCGCACCGCGTGATCGAGAAGTCCACCTTCCTGGTGCCGCGATGACGGCACCGCACACCAAGGAGCAGTACCTCATGAATGCCGCAAAGAATCGTTCCGAATCGGATCCCAAGTCCGGACCGTGGTGGCGCGAGCCGATGATGTGGCTCGTGCTGGGCGGCCCGTCGCTGGTCATCGTGGCGGGGGTGGCGACCACCGTGATCGCCATCCGGCAGCCGGATCCCGTGGTCGCGGAGGACTACTACCGCCGCGGCCTGGAGATCAACAAGACCCTGGCGGAACGGCAGGCGGCTGCCGCGCCGCCGGAAGCGCTCCGTCCCGCATTGCAGGCGCGCAACCACTCCGCGACGCCGGCCGAATCCCGCTGAGCGGGATTCCCTGGCGGGCAGGAGCGGCTCCCTTGGGTCAGCCGGGGAGCTCGAAGGCCTCGCGCAGTGACAGCAGCCGGCCGGTGTCGCGCGCGTCGTAGCCGGCCAGCGCGGCGATCGCCGCGCGCAGCGCCGGGGACTGCATCAGCGCGAGCGCCGGCTGCAGTTGCGGCCGTCCGAGCGCGGCGGCCGGCAGTGCGAGGAAATAGCGCTCGCGCAGCAGCGGGATGAAGTGCAGCCCGAAGCGCGTCGCGGCGGTCTGCACGCCGATGCCGGCGTCGGCCATGCCGCTGGCGATGTAGGCCGCCACCGCCGCATGGGTCAGCTCGGTGTCGTCGTAGCCCGCCACCTGCTGGGGCGACAGGCCCTGGCGCGCCAGCAGCAGCTCGGTCAGCACGCGCGTGCCGGAGCCTTCGGGCCGGTTGACGAAGCGCACGTCGGCGCGCGCCAGGTCCGCCAGCGAGCGGATGCGCTTCGGGTTGCCGCGCGCCACGAAGAGGCCCTGCGTGCGGTGCGCAAGGTGCAGCAGCCGGTGCTCGGCCGGCTTGAGCCAGCGCAGGTAGCGGGCGAGCGCCGGCGTCTCGAGCTCGCCGCTCGGCACGTGGAAGCCGGCGAGGTCGCATTCGCCGCGCGCCAGGGCCGCGACCGACTCCAGGCTGTTGCGGTAGCGCAGCTCGACCGTGGTGCCCCCGGCTTCCAGCTGCTCGACCAGTGCCGCGACCGCGAAGCCGTGGCTCGCGTCGAGCCGCAGCACCGCGCGCGCGTCCTCCAGCACCAGCGTGCGTTCGAGCTCGCCCTCCAGCTCGGACGCGAGCGACTCCAGCAGCGGGGACAGCCGCGCGGCGATGCGCCGGTCGGCCCAGATCAGCTTCAGCCCGACCTCCGTCAGCGTCGAGCCGCGCCCGCGGCCGGCGTCGATCAGCGGCCGCCCGAACAGCGCCTCGGCCTGCTTCACCTGGCCCCAGGCGTGCCGGTAGGACCAGCCGACGCTGCGCGCCGCCTGCGCCAGCGAGCCGGTGTCCTGCACCGCGGCGAGCAGCACGAGCAGGCCGGTCGTGTCGACCGCGTTCTCGCGCTCGGGAACGAGTTCCCAGTGGGGGCGTATCGTGATGCGCAGCATGGTGTCCTTCTCTTTCCCGTGCATAGGCAGGGCAGGGCCGAATATGCGCAGTTCTGCATATTTCCCTGCGGCATTGTCGTTACGCTTCTCCGACATCACAAGCCTGCAGGAGACACCCAATATGCATGCGAAAGCCGATTTGAAGCCCGCAGCCGGAGTGGCGCGATGAACACCGCGGTGATCCCGCTGCAGGTGCTGGACGCCGCGCTGCGCGAGCGCAAGCGCCGCCAGCCGAAGGGCCGGCAGGTCGAGCCGGCGACGCTCGGGGAGGTGCGCGAGACGCTCGGCGACGCCCCGCTGCGGCGTGACCTGCTGATCGAGCACCTGCACGCGCTCAACGACCGCTTCGGCCGGCTCACGACCGCGCACCTCGCGGCGCTGGCGCAGCTGATGTCCCTGTCGCAGGCCGAGGTCCACGAGGTGGCGAGCTTCTACCACCACTTCGACGTGGTGCGCGAGAACGCCGAGGGTGGCTTCGACGCGCCGCCGCGGCTGACGGTGCGCGTCTGCGGCAGCCTGTCCTGCGAGATGGCGGGCGCGAAGGCGCTGATGGAGAAGCTGCCGGCGCTGCTCGGTGCCGACGTGCGCGTGCTCGAGGCCCCCTGCGTCGGGCGCTGCGAGCAGGCGCCGGTCGCGGTGGTGCATCAGCGACCGGTGCCGAACGCGACGCCCGAGGCGGTCGCGGCCTGCGTCGCGGCGGGGCAGGTCGACGACGGGATCCCGGAGGCCGTCGACCTCGACGCCTACCGTGCCGCGGGCGGCTACCGCACGCTGGCCGAGTGCCTGCGGGGCGCACGGCCGGTCGAGGCAGTGCTGCGCACGATGGAGGACTCGGGCCTGCGCGGCCTCGGCGGCGCCGGTTTCCCGTCGGGGCGCAAGTGGCGCCTGGTGCGCGCGGAGCCCGCGCCACGGCTGATGGCGGTGAACATCGACGAGGGCGAGCCCGGCACCTTCAAGGACCGGCATTACCTCGAGCGCGATCCGCACCGCTTCCTCGAGGGCATGCTGATCGCGGCCTGGGCGGTCGGCGTGGACGCGATCTGGATCTACCTGCGCGACGAGTACCACGGCTGCCGCGCGCTGCTGCAGCGCGAGCTCGCGCGGCTGCAGGCCGAGCCGCCCGCGGGCATGACGCTGCCGAGGATCGAGCTGCGCCGCGGCGCCGGCGCCTACATCTGCGGCGAGGAGTCCGCGATGATCGAGTCGATCGAGGGCAAGCGCGGCATGCCGCGCTTGCGGCCGCCCTACGTGGCGCAGGTCGGCCTGTTCGGCCGGCCGACGCTCGCGCACAACTTCGAGACGTTGTACTGGGTGCGCGACATCCTCGAGCGCGGCCACGAGTGGCTGGCCGCGCAGGGCCGCAACGGGCGCAAGGGCCTGCGATCGTTCTCGGTGTCGGGCCGGGTGAAGAAGCCGGGCGTGCACTTGGCGCCGGCCGGCATCACCTTGCGCGAGCTCGTCGACGAGTACGCCGGCGGCATGCTCGACGGCCACGAGCTCTATGCCTACCTGCCGGGCGGCGCGTCGGGCGGGATCCTGCCGGCGAGCCTCGCCGACACGCCGCTGGACTTCGACACGCTGCAGTTCCACGGCTGCTTCATCGGCTCCGCGGCGGTGATGGTGCTTTCCAGCAGCGACACGCATTGCGACCGCGCGGTCGACGCCGCGCGCAACATGATGCGCTTCTTCGAGGACGAGTCCTGCGGCCAGTGCACGCCCTGCCGCGTCGGCACCGCGAAGGCGAGGGCGCTTGTCGAGCGCGAGAGCTGGGACACCGGGCTGCTTGCCGAGCTGTCGCAGGTGATGCGCGATGCGTCGATCTGCGGCCTCGGTCAGGCCGCGCCGAACCCGGTCGATTGCGTCATCCGTTACTTCCCGCAGGAGCTGGGCCTCGCATGAACGCCGTCCTTTCCCCCCGAATCGAAGCGATCGACTTCACGCTCGACGGCCAGCCCGTGCAGGCCGAGGCCGGCGAGAGCATCCTGGAAGCGGCGCAGCGCCACGGCGTCGAGATCCCGCACCTGTGCCACGGCGACGGGCTGACGCCCGCCGGCAACTGCCGCGCCTGCGTGGTCGAGATCGCCGGCGAGCGCACGCTCGCGCCCTCGTGCTGCCGCAAGCCCTCGCCGGGCATGCAGGTGCAGAGCGCGAGCCCGCGGGCGCGCAGCGCGCAGAAGATGGTGCTCGAGCTGCTGCAGTCCGACGTGCCCCCGGCCGCGCGCCGTGCCGACAGCGAGTTGCAGCAGTGGGTCGAGCGACTGGACGTGGGCGAGCCGCGCTTCGAGGCGCGCGTGCAGCCGGCGACTGACCTGTCGCACCCCGCGATCGCGGTGAACCTCGCGGCCTGCATCCAGTGCACGCGCTGCGTGCGCGCCTGCCGCGACGAGCAGGTCAACGACGTGATCGGCCTGGCCTACCGGGGCGCGCACGAGAAGATCGTGTTCGACATGGACGACGCGATGGGCGCATCGACCTGCGTCGCCTGCGGCGAGTGCGTGCAGGCCTGCCCGACGGGCGCGCTGTCGCCGGCGTCCGCGACCGCGGCACGCTCGCCTGCGGGGCGGGCGGCCGGCGCATTTCCGGCGCCGCTCGAGAGGGTGCTCGCGCCGGTCGTGGCGCTGAGCACGCCGGTCGTCGAGCCCGACCGCAAGGTGGAGTCGGTCTGCCCCTATTGCGGCGTCGGCTGCCAGCTCACCTTCCATGTCAAGGACGAACGCATCGTGCAGGTCGAGGGCCGCGACGGCCCGGCCAACCACGGGCGGCTGTGCGTGAAGGGCCGCTTCGGCTTCGACTACATCCACAACCCGCAGCGCCTCACCAAACCGCTGATCCGCCGCGCCGACGCGCCGCCGAAGCGCGCTGACCTGCCGCTCGATCCCGCCCGCTGGCACGAGACCTTCCGCGAGGCGAGCTGGGAGGAGGCGCTCGACCTGGCGGCAGGCCGGCTGCGCGCGATCCGCGACACGCACGGCGGCCGCGCGCTGGTCGGCTTCGGCTCGGCCAAGGGAAGCAACGAGGAGGCCTACCTGTTCCAGAAGCTCGTGCGCACCGGCTTCGGCTCGAACAACGTCGACCACTGCACGCGGCTGTGCCATGCCTCGTCGGTCGCGGCGCTGCTGGAGGGCATCGGCTCCGGCGCGGTGTCGAACCCGGTGATGGACGTGCTCAAGGCCGAGGTGGTGATCGTGATCGGCGCGAACCCGAGCGTGAACCACCCGGTCGCGTCGAGCTGGATCAAGAACGCGGTGAAGCGGGGCACGAAGCTCGTCGTCTGCGATCCGCGCCGCACCGACCTGTCGCGGCTGGCGTGGAAGCACCTCGCCTTCAAGCCCGACACCGACGTCGCGATGCTCAACGCGATGATGCACGTGATCGTCCACGAGGGGCTGATCGACCCGGCCTTCATCGAGAGCCGCACGATCGGCTTCGAGGAGCTGGAGGCCAATGTCGCCGCGTACAGCCCCGAGGCGATGGCGCCGCTCTGCGGCATCGACGCCGACACGCTGCGCGAGGTCGCGCGTGCCTACGCCACCTCGAAGGGCTCGATGATCCTGTGGGGCATGGGCGTGAGCCAGCACGTGCACGGCACCGACAACGCGCGCTGCCTGATCGCGCTGGCGCTGATGACCGGGCAGATCGGCCGCCCCGGCACCGGGCTGCACCCGCTGCGCGGCCAGAACAACGTGCAGGGCGCGTCCGACGCGGGCCTGATCCCGATGATGTACCCCGACTACCAGCGCGTGGACGCGCCCGGGGCGAAGGAGAAGTTCGAGCGGTTCTGGGGCGCCGCGCTCGACGACAAGCCCGGCCTGACCGTGGTCGAGGTGATGGACGCGGCGCTCGCGCGCGAGGTGCGCGGGCTCTACATCATGGGCGAGAACCCGGCGATGTCCGACCCCGACGCGAACCACGCCCGCGAGGCGCTGGCCGCGCTCGACGTCCTCGTCGTGCAGGACATCTTCCTGACCGAGACCGCGGCGCTGGCCGACGTGGTGCTGCCCGCGAGCGCCTTCCCCGAGAAGACCGGCAGCTTCACGAACACCGACCGGCTGGTGCAGCTCGGCCGCCAGGCGGTGCCGCCGCCGGGCGACGCGCGCCAGGACCTGTGGATCATCCAGCAGATGGCGCAGCGGCTCGGGCTCGCCTGGGACTACCCGGACGTCGGCGCAGTGTTTGACGAGATGCGGCGCAGCATGCCGAGCATCGCCGGCATCAGCTGGGAGCGGCTGCAGCGCGAGGATGCGGTGACCTATCCCTGCCCCGAGGAGGGCGCGCCGGGCCAGCCGGTGGTGTTCACCGAGTCATTCCCGACCGCCACGGGCCGCGCGCGCTTCGTGCCGGCCGACGTGATTCCCGCGAACGAGCGGCCCGACGCCGAGTTCCCGCTGGTGCTGATCACCGGGCGGCAGCTGGAGCACTGGCACACCGGCAGCATGACGCGGCGTGCCAGCGTGCTCGACGCGCTCGAGCCCGATCCGGTCGCCTTCGTGCACCCGCTGGACCTCGAGGCGCTGGGCGCGCAGCCGGGCGAGCTGATCACGCTCGCGTCGCGCCGCGGGCAGGTGACGCTCTACGCGCGCGCCGACGACAGCTCGCCGCGCGGCGCGATCTTCGTGCCCTTCTGCTACCGCGAGTCGGCGATCAACAAGCTCACCAACCCGGCGCTCGACCCCTTCGGCAAGATCCCGGAGTTCAAGTACTGCGCGATCCGCGCCTGGCGTGGCGGCGAGCTGCCGCAGCGGGAGGAGGCGGCGCCGGCCTGAGCCGCCGGCGCGGCCGGCTCAGCGCCCGGGCCGCAGCCGGGCGCCGCCGAGCATCAGCAGCACGCCGGCGAGCACCACGCCGGCCGCGAGCCACTCGTAGGCGCTGATGCGCTCGCCGGCCACCGCGACGCCGAGCAGCATCGCGATCACCGGGTTGACGAAGGTGTAGCTCGACGCGAGCCCGGTGCTCGCCCGCGCCAGCAGCACCATGTAGGCGTTGAAGGCGACGAGCGAGCCGAACACGACGAGGTAGGACCACGCGGCGACCGCGAGCGGCTGCGGCGGCCACTGCGGCCGCTCGCCGGTCAGCAGCGCGAGCGCGAGCAGCAGCGCGCCGCCGCAGATCATCTCGCTGGCGAAGCCCATCGCTCCGGGCGCGAGCGGCAGCCGCCGCTGGCTCAGCACGCTGCCGAGCGACCAGGTGAGGCAGGCGATCGCGATCGCCGCGAGGCCCTGCGGCGAGGACTGGAAACCGCTGCCCTGCGTCAGCATCAGCACACCGGCGAGCCCGACGCCGATGCCGGCGAGCTCGTGCCGGGCGGGGTAGACGCGCCACAGCAGGTTCAGCGCCGCGATCATCAGCGGCACCACCGCGATGAAGGCCACCACCAGCCCCGAGCCGACCGTCTGCTCCGCGACCGCGGTGCCGCCCATGCCGCCGCCGAGCATCAGCGCGCCCACCACCGCCGCGTTGCGCCACTGGCGCGCGTCGGGCAGCGGCGCGCCGCGCCAGCGCATCCACACGAACAGCAGCAGGCCGGCGACGAGGAAGCGGCTGCCCATCTGGAAAAAGGGCGGGAAGCTCGGCAGCGCGTACTTGATCGCGAGATAGGTCGAGCCCCAGATCAGCCAGGTGGCGGCGAGGCAGGCGAGGATCAGCGGCGGCAGGCCGGGGCCGCGCGACGCGGCGGAGACGGGGGAGGCGAGTTCCATGCCGGAAATCGTATGAAAGCCGCTCGCAGCGGTGAATGGCGTTTCGAAGGAAGACGCGGCCTCTCTCCTTGAAAATCAAGGAGGGAAAGGAGTTTTGCCGTGAACCTTGAATTCGACATACATGATTGCCGCATCCTCGCCGAGCTTCAGGCCGACGCACGCATCTCGATGGCCGAGCTCGGCCGCCGGGTGCACCTGAGCCAGCCGGCGGTGACCGAGCGCGTGCGGCGGCTCGAGGCCGCCGGCGTGATCACCGGCTACCGTGCGGTGGTCGATCCCGCGCGGCTCGGTTACGCGATCCGCGCCGTGGTGCGGGTGGGACGCTGCGAGCAGTCGCGCATGCTGCGCGCGCTGGAGGACACGCCCGAGGTGCTGAGCGCCTACAACGTCACTGGCGAGGACAGCTGGGTGCTGGAGATCGCGGTGCGCGACGTCGGCCACCTCGACGCGGTGCTGCAGAAGTACTGCATGCTGTCGGTCACCTCGACCGCAATCGTGCTGCGCGTGGTGCGCGAGCGCCAGCCACTGAAGCCGGCGCGCGGCTGAGGCGCCGCGCGCCCGCGCGGGCACGGCGCGTGCAGGCAGGGAGCGGCCTAAGATTCCCCGAGCCCTTCACTCCGACGCACAGCCTGCCCATGCACCCGGACACCTACCCCCGCCTGGTCGGCGACGTCGGCGGCACCCATGCCCGCTTCGGCTGGCTGGCGGCCCCCGACGCGCCGATCTCCGACATGGCGACTTATCCGAACGCGGCGCATGCCGGCCTGCTCGACGCGATGCGCCACTACCTCGCGCAGCATGCCAAGCCGCAGCCGGCGTGGTGCGCGATCGGCATTGCCAACCCGGTGAGCGGCGACCATGTGCAGATGACCAACCTGTCCTGGTCCTTCTCGATCCGGGAGCTGAGGGAGGCACTGGGCCTCGAGCGCCTGCTCGTGCTCAACGACTTCACCGCGCTGGCGCTGTCGCTGCCGGGGCTGGGTCCGGGCGAGCTGCGCGCGATCGGCGGCGGCGAGGCACGGGCCGGCGCGCCGAAGGCGCTGCTCGGCCCTGGCACGGGCCTGGGCGTCTCGGGGCTGCTGCCGGTGCCGGGCGGGCACTGGGTGGCGATCAACGGCGAGGGCGGGCATGCGACGCTTGCGGCCGGCGACGACTTCGAGGCCGAGGTGATCGCGGTGCTGCGCCGGCGCTTCGAGCATGTCTCCGCCGAGCGGGCCTTGTCCGGGCCGGGGCTCGAGAATCTCTACGAGGCGGTCTGCACGCTGGCCGGGCGACCCGCCGCCGTGCTCGGCGCGCCGGCGATCGCGCAGGCAGCGCTCGGCGGTGGCGATGCCGACTGCGTCGCCGCGCTCGAACTCTTCTGCGCGCTGCTCGGCTCGGTGGCCGGCAACCTGGCGCTCGCGCTCGGCGCGCACGGTGGCGTCTACATCGGCGGCGGCATCGTGCCGCGCCTGGGCGACTGGTTCGCGCGCTCGCGCTTTCGCGAGTGCTTCGTCGCCAAGGGGCGCTTCCGCGGCTACCTCGACGCGATGCCGACCTGGGTCATCACCGCGGAGAATCCGGCGCTGCTCGGCGCAGCCCGGGCGCTCGACGGCCCGGGCTGAGCGGGGGGAGAGGTCGCGCCGGAGGCGGGTCCTCAGTGGTGGTGGTGCTTCGTCGCGGCGCCCGCGGCCGGCTTGTCGCCGCCCGACGAGGCGGCGGACTCCACCGCGAGCTCGACGTTCACCTCGCCGGCCTTCTCGAAACGCAGCGTCAGCGGCACGCGCTCGCCCTGCTTCAGCGGCGCCTTCAGGCCCGTCAGCATGATGTGCAGGCCGCCGGGCTTGAATTCCACCGTCTGGCCTGCCGGCAGCGCGATGGCGTCGACCTCGCGCATGCGCATGATGTTGCCGTCCATCGTCATCAGGTGCAGCTCGGCCGAGGCCGCCACCGGCGAGCGCACCGACAGCAGCCGGTCGGCCGGGCCGGCGTTCTCCAGCTTCAGGTAGGCGCCGCCGGCGGGCTGGCCGGCCACCGTGGCGCGGGCCCACGGGTGGGCGATGCGGATCGGGCCAAGCTGGTAGTCGTGGGCGTGGGCGGAGGTCAGCAGCGACAGCGCGAGCGCGGTCGCGGCAATCAGGAATCGTTTCATGGTCTTCGTCGTCTCGTGCAGGACAGGCACGCGGCAGCGGCCGCGTGCCCGGGAGCGCCGCGAGCCCGGGAGGAGGGTTCACGGCGCGGCGGCAGGGGGTTCAGGCCTGCGGCGGGGCCTGCTTGAGGCGGGACCACCAGGTCCGGCTGGGGTCGTCGGCGGGCGGCGCGTCGAGCGCCGCGGCCACCCGGGGGCCGGCAAGGGCTGCCGGCGCCGCAGGCGGTGTTCCTTCGCCCACCGGCAGGTCGAAGGCGGGCAGCGAGGCCAGCGCGCAACCGGTCGCCGCAGGCACGTCCCCGCTGCCGGCCGGGGCACCGTCGAGCGGCGCCCCCCGATGATCGACCGCGATCGTCTGCACCCCGTAGACGGTGCACAGCTCCACCAGCCGGACGCCGTTCACCTGCGCCGCCGCGACCAGCACGCCCGGCAGGGCCGCCTTCAGCAGCAGCAGCGCCATCAGCGCCCAGGGGGCGAGGCGAGCGGGGGCAGGGCGGCGGGGCATGGGCGCGATTGTGCCCGGCCGGCGCCGCAGCGGTGCGGCCGGGGCCTTGGGACGAAACGTTTTCCCTTCGGAAGAAAGGAGTGCGGCGCGCCGGAAACGGCTGGCCACGCCCTTTACAAAAGGCTGTTCTCGTGCCCGGTGTTTCTCCTGTGTTCCGGGCATGCCGGGCGCAGGACTCGGGCCGGAATTCCCCTTTTGCCAGAAGGAAGGGGCGCTGCCCGAGAGACGGGCAGGCATGAAAAAAGCCCGCGCGAGGCGGGCTTGTCAAGCAGCGTGGGGCGGAACGGGCCGCCCGTGTTTATCGGTCCGCAGGAAATCAGACGGCCAGGTCTTCCAGCTTCTTGCCGGAAGCAAGTGCCGCCTCGACCCATTTCGGCTGGCGGCCACGGCCGGTCCAGGTTTCGCCGGTTTCCGCGTTGCGGTATTTCGGCGCGACCTTGGTGCCCTTGGCGGACGAGGCCTTGCTGCTGGTGATGTCGGCCATCGTCAGACCGTACTGGGACATCAGGGCCTTGACCTTGGCGATGGCATCCGCGAGTTCCTGCTTGCGCGCGGCCTCGATTTGCTTTTCAAGTTCTTGTCTCTGGGCGAGGAGTTCGTGGTAAGTAGCCATGTGATTTGCAGCCTTGGGAGTTGAACAAATGGTGCTGTGGCACCTCCATGGGGCGCGATATTAACGCCACCTCCGGCGCTTCACAAGCGCCCCTGCCTTCGAACCCCTCGTTTGCCTGCATATTCGGGAAACAAGAAACCCGCAGGCCTTGCGGCACTGCGGGTTCGGGAGTGCTTGCCGGGCGGGCCGGCAGGGGATTTACTTGTAGCCGACGCGGTCGAGCATCTGCTGGACCTTCACCTGGTTCATGCCCACCACCGACACGGGAATCGTCTCGGTCTTGAAGTCGCCCATCGCCTCGAGGGCCGGATTGCTCAGGCGCAGGCCCTTGACCACCGGCCACTCGTTGTTGCCGTTGGCGAAATAGTTCTGCGCGTCGTTGCTCGCCAGGTATTCGAGGAACTTGACTGCCGCCTCGCGGTTGGGGGCATTGCGGGCGACCGCGCCACCGGCGATGTTCACGTGCGTGCCCCAGCTCTGCTGGTTCGGGAACACCACGCCCACTTTCTCGATCACCGCGCGATCGTCGGGCGAGGAGGAGCGCATCAGGCGGGCGAGGTAATAGGTGTTGGTGATCGCGATGCCGCATTCGCCGCTTGCGACCGCCTTGATCTGGTCGGTGTCGCCACCCTTGGGGGCGCGCGCCATGTTGTCCACGACGCCCTTGAGCCACTGCTCGGTTTTCTGCGGACCGAGGTGCTCCATCATCGCGCCGAACAGCGAGACGTTATAGGGGTGCGATCCCGAACGCGTGCAGACCTTGCCCTTGTTCTTCGGGTCGCCGAGCTCCTCGTAGGTATCGACGTCGTCCTTCTTCACCGCCGTCTTGTTGTAGACGACGACGCGGGCGCGCGTCGAGAAACCGAACCACTGCGGGCCCTGGCCCTCGTCCTTGCTGCGCAGCGTCGCCGGGATCCGCTCGTCCAGCACCTTGCTCTTGACCGGCTGGAACAGGCCGTCGACTTCCGCGCGCCACAGGCGCGCGGCATCGACCAGCAGCACCACGTCGGCCGGGCTTGCGCTGCCCTCGCTCTTGAGGCGAGCCAGGATGCCGGCGTCATCGGCGTCGACCCGGTTGATCTTGATGCCGGTGGCCTTCGTGAAGTTGCTGTAGAGGGCCTCGTCCGTGCTGTAGTGGCGGGCCGAATAGAGGTTCAGCACCTTTTCCTGCGCGAACGCGGCAGGGCTGGTCGCCAGGGCGGCGGCAAGCAGGCTCAGCGGGGCGGCGATACGTCGGATCATGGGAATCTCCTTCAAGGGATGGGCGCATTCTATGTGCAAACAAGAATGATTCGCAAACACATTCCGGAGATGTTGCGCTGCGTCGAAGGAGGTGCGGGCGCGGCGTGATCGCAGGCCCGGGAACCGGGCGGGCGCAAGGTCGGCGGGGGCTGCCGGGGGAAGGGGAAGCGGGGCTGCGGCGGTCTGCGCAGGCGCGGCGATGCGAGGGCCTCGGCATGCCGGCGCGCGCCTTCGCCGCACCGGCATGCCGCGCCGGAAACGGGTTTCAGGCGGAGGGAGGAACGTAGCCTGCCGGTTGCTCGGCGCCTTCGCCGAAGAAATAGCGCTCCATCTGGCGCGCCAGGTATTGGCGCGCGCGGGCGTCGGCGAGGTTCAGGCGGTTTTCGTTCACCAGCATGGTCTGGTGCTTCAGCCAGCCCTGCCAGGCTTCCTTGCTGACGTTTTCATAGATGCGCTTGCCCAACTCGCCCGGGTAGGGGGCGAAGTCCAGGCCTTCGGCTTCCTTCTTCAGCATCACGCATTGCACGTTGCGGGGCATCTCGTTTCCTTTTTCCTTGGGGGATGAATGGGGATTGTGGGTGGCGGGGAGCCGCGGGGGGCCAAAGACCCGCCTCAGCTCAGTTTCTTGACCAGCACCTGAGAGCGGCGGTCCCAGTTGTACTTGCGCTTGCGCGCCTCGGGCAGCCAGTCGGGATCGACCTGCGTGAATCCGCGGCGCAGGAACCAGTGCATCGTACGCGTCGTCAGCACGAAGATGCTGGTCAGGCCCATCGCCTTCGCGCGCTGCTCGACGCGCTTGAGGATGCGCTCGCCGTCGCCCTCGCCCTGCACCGCGGGCGAAACAGTCAGCGCCGCCATTTCCGCGGTGCGGGCCTCGGGGTAGGGATAGAGCGCCGCGCAGCCGAAAATCACGCCGTCGTGCTCGATCACCGTGTAATGGCCGATGTCGCGCTCGATCTCGGTGCGGTCCCGCTTGACGAGCGTGCCGTCCTTTTCGAAGGGCTCGATCAGCTGCAGGATGCCGCCGATGTCATCGGCGGTGGCCTCGCGCAGGCTCTCGAGTTTCTCGTCGACGATCATCGTGCCGATGCCGTCGTGCGTGAACGACTCCATCAGGATCGAGCCGTCCACGGAATACGGGATGATGTGCACGCGCTCGACGCCCTGCTCGCAGGCTTTCACCGCGTGCTGCAGATAGAACGCGGTATCGGTCGGCTGGATCGGATTCGGCAGCGCGGAGAGCAGCTTCTTCGCGTCGACGAGCGCGAGCTCGGTGTCGATCTCGCTGCCCGGGTCGGACGGGTCGAGCGGAATGCCCTTGACCTCGGTGACGTAAATCAGCTTGTCGGCCTGCAGCGCGATCGCCGCGCTCGCCGCGACGTCCTCCATGCTGAGATTGAAGGCCTCGCCGGTCGGCGAAAAGCCGAAGGGCGACAGCATCACCAGCGCGCCGAATTCGACCGCCTGGCGGATGCCGGTGGCGTCGATGCGGCGCACGAGGCCGGTGTGCTGGAAATCGACGCCGTCGACGATGCCCACCGGCCGCGCGGTGATGAAATTGCCCGACACGACGCGGATCTGGCTGTGCGCCATCGGCGTGTTGGGCAGGCCCTGCGAAAAGGCGGCCTCGATCTCGTAGCGCAGCTGGCCGGCGGCCTCCTGCGCGCAGTCGAGCGCCACCGCGTCGGTGATGCGCATGCCGTGGCTGAAACGCGAGGTCTTGCCTTTCGCCTGCAGCTGCTCCTCGACCTGCGGGCGAAAACCGTGCACGAGCACGACCTTGATGCCCATCGCATGGATGATCGCGAGGTCCTGCGCGAAGGTGGCGAGCTTGCCGGCGGCGACCAATTCGCCGGCGATCGCGACGACGAAGGTCTTGCCGCGGTGCGCGTGGATGTAGGGCGCCACCGAGCGAAACCACGGCACGAAGGTATGTGGAAAAACCAGGCTCATCGGGGCTGGGGGTAGGGGCGAGGAAGGGTTGGGATGCCCGCCGGGGAGGGCTTTGAAATAATGCCGGATTTTTGCACGAAGCCCCTGATGACCGCTTCCACCACGGGGCGCCCCGCGCCCGGCGCGCGCCCCGACCGGCCTGACCGGCCCGAGAGGCCCGTCCGCGCGCCCCGCAGCGCGCCGCCGGCCAACCCGGTCCCCGAGATCCGATTCCCCGAATCGCTGCCGGTCTCCGCCCGGCGCGACGAGATCGCGCAGGCGATGGCCCAGCACCAGGTGGTGATCGTCTGCGGCGAGACCGGCTCGGGCAAGACCACCCAGCTGCCGAAGATCGCGCTGGCGCTGGGCCGCGGGCGCGGTGCCGGCGGCGCCGGCCTGATCGGCCACACGCAGCCGCGGCGCATCGCGGCTTCCAGCGTCGCCAAGCGCATCGCGCAGGAACTGGAGACGCCGCTGGGCGAGGTGGTCGGCTACAAGGTCCGCTTCCAGGACCGGTTGCAGCCTGGCGCATCGGTCAAGCTGATGACCGACGGCATCCTGCTCGCCGAGACGCAGACCGACCCGCTGCTGCGTGCCTACGACACGCTGATCATCGACGAGGCGCACGAGCGCAGCCTCAACATCGACTTCCTGCTCGGCTACCTGAAGCAGCTGCTGCCGCGGCGGCCGGACCTGAAGATCGTCGTGACTTCCGCGACGATCGACGCCGAGCGCTTCGCGCGCCACTTCGAGAGCCGCCACGGGCCGGCGCCGGTGATCATGGTCAGCGGCCGGCTCTACCCGGTCGAGATGCGCTGGCGGCCCTTCGAGGAGGACCGCGACTACGACCTGAACAACGCGATCACCGACGCGGTGGACGAGCTGTGGCGCCAGGGCCCGGGCGCCGTGCTCGTGTTCCTGCCGGGCGAGCGCGAGATCCGCGAGGCGGCCGAGCACCTGCGGCGCCACCATCCGCCCGGCGTCGAGATCCTGCCGCTGTTCGCGCGATTGAGCCAGCAGGAGCAGGACCGCGTGTTCGAGCCGGGCGCAGCACCCCGCATCGTGCTCGCGACCAACGTCGCCGAGACCTCGCTGACGGTGCCCGGCATCCGCTACGTGGTCGATTCGGGCCAGGCGCGCGTCAAGCGCTACAGCTACCGCAACAAGGTCGAGCAGCTGCAGGTCGAGCCCGTGAGCCAGGCGGCGGCGAACCAGCGCGCCGGCCGCTGCGGCCGCGTGTCCAACGGCATCTGCATCCGGCTCTACGACGAGAAGGACTGGACGTCGCGCCCGCCCTTCAGCGACCCGGAGATCCTGCGCTCGTCGCTCGCCGGCGTGATCCTGCGCATGAAGTCGCTCGGTCTGGGGCACGTCGAGGACTTCCCCTTCCTCGAGCCGCCGCCGCGCAAGGCGATCGCCGACGGCTACGCGCTGCTCAACGAACTCGGCGCGGTGGACGACGCCAACGAGCTCACGCCAATCGGCAAGGAGCTGTCGCGCCTGCCGCTCGACCCGCGCGTGGGCCGCATGATCCTGGAGGCGCGCGAGCGGCAGTCCCTCTCCGAGGTGCTGGTGATCGCGTCCGCGCTCAGCGTGCAGGACGTGCGCGACCGCCCGATGGAGCAGCAGCAGGCCGCCGACGAGAAGCACAAGAAGTTCGACGACGAGAAGTCGGAGTTCATGGGCTACCTGAGGCTGTGGAAGTGGCTCGGCGAGTCGCGCGGCGGCACGGGCGAGCACAAGCTCAGCCACCGCAAGCACGAGCAGCTCTTGCGCGACAACTTCGTCAGCCCGCGCCGCGTGCGCGAGTGGCGCGACATCCACAGCCAGCTGCACACGGTCGTCGCCGAGCACGGCTGGCGGCTCAACGACAGCCCCGCGACCTACGAGCAGATCCACCTCGCGATGCTCGCGGGCCTGCTGGGCAACATCGGCCTCAAGAGCGACGAGGACGATTGGTACCTCGGCGCGCGCGGCATCAAGTTCTGGCGCCATCCGGGCGCGCACCTGAGCAAGAAGCCGGGGCGCTGGCTGGTCGCGGCCGAGCTCGTCGAGACCACGCGGCTGTTCGGCCGGGGGCTCGCGGCGATCGAGCCGCAGTGGCTGCCGTGGATCGCCGGGCACCTCTTGAAGAAGCAGCTGCTCGAGCCGCACTGGGAGAAGAAGGCCGCCGAGGTGATCGCGCTCGAGCGCGCGACGCTCTACGGCCTAGTGATCTACAACAACCGTCGCGTCAACTTCGGCAAGGTCGATCCCGTGCAGGCGCGCGAGATCTTCATCCGCGCCGCGCTCGTCGAGGGCGAGTGGGAGACGAAGCTGCCCTTCCTCGCGCACAACCAGAAGATGGTGCGCCAGGTGGAGGAGCTCGAGCACAAGTCGCGCCGTCAGGACGTGCTGGTCGACGACGAGCTGATCTACGCCTTCTACGAGCAGCAGCTCCCGCCGGACGTCTACTCCGGCCACACCTTCGAGCGCTGGTACCGAGAGGAAGTGAAACGCCAGCCCAAGCTGCTGATGCTGTCGAAGGAGGAGCTGATGCGGCACGAGGCGGCCGGCATCACCAGCGGCGCCTTCCCGAAGACGATCCGCCTCGGCGGCATCGACTGCAGCGCGAGTTACCTGCACGACCCGGGCGACCCCAAGGACGGCGTGACGGTCGCGCTGCCGATCTACGCGCTCAACCAGGTCAGCGAGGAGCGCTGCGAGTGGCTGGTGCCCGGCATGCTCAAGGACAAGGTGATGGCGCTGCTGAAAAGCCTGCACCAGAAGCCGCGTGCGCGGCTGGTGCCGCTGCCGGACTTCGTGCAGGGCTTCATCGACTCGACCCCCTTCGGCCAGGGAAGCCTGGTCGAGGCGCTGCTCGCCGCGGTACGCCAGAGGACGCAGCTCGACATCAAGCGCGGCGACTTCAAGCTCGAGCAGCTCTCGCCGCACCTGTTCATGAACTTCCGCGTCGTCGACGAGCACGGCCGCCAGCTCGGCATGGGACGCAACCTCGCGGCGCTCAAGGCCGAGCTCGGCCACCAGGCGCGCAGCGCCTTCCAGGCGCTCGCGGCGCTGAAGGTGGGCGGCACCGCCGCGGCGCCTGCGCCGGCGGCCGGCAAGGGTGCTGCCGCGCCTGCCGCCGGCCGTCCGCCGCGCGAGGCGCGCCCCGAGGAGCGCGCCGAGGTCCGGCCGGCCGGGAAGGCGCCGGCGCCGCCCGCCGCCCCGGCGCAGTACACCGCGTGGACCTTCGGCGAGCTGCCCGAGCTGATGGAGGTGCGGCGCGGGGCGCAGACGCTGATCGGCTTCCCGGCGCTGATCGACAAGGGCACGCACGTCGAGATCGAGGTCTTCGACGAGCCCGAGATCGCCGCGGCGAAGCACCGCGCCGGGCTGCGCCGGCTGGTGGCGCTGGCGATCAAGGAGCCGCTGAAGTACCTCGAGAAGAACGTCCCGGACCTGCAGAAGATGGCGGTGGCCTACATGGCGCTCGGCACGCAGGAGGAGCTGCGCCAGCAGATCATCGACGTGGCGCTCGAGCGTGCCTTCCTCGCCGAGCCGCTGCCCACCGACGCGGCGGGCTTCAAGGCGCGCATCGACGAGGGCCGCACGCGGCTGAACCTGATCGCGCAGGAGGTGGCGCGGCTGGGCGCCACGATCCTCGCCGAGTACGCCGCCGCGGCGCGCAAGCTCAAGGACAGCCGCGCGCCGAAGGAGGTCGCCGACGACATCGCCGCGCAGCTCGCGCGGCTTGTGCCGAAGCGCTTCCTGAGCACGGCGCCCTGGTCGCAGCTGCAGCACTTCCCGCGCTACCTGAAGGGCATCGTGCTGCGGCTCGACAAGCTGCGCGCCGACCCGGCGCGCGACGCGCAGAAGCTGGCCGAGATCCGCCCGCTCGAGCAGCGCTGGCAGCGTCGCGTCGCCGAGCTCAAGGGCACCCCCGACGCGCGGCTCGACGAGTTCCGCTGGCTGCTGGAGGAGCTGCGCATCAGCATGTTCGCGCAGGAGCTGCGCACGCCGCAGCCGGTGAGCGTCAAGCGGCTCGAGAAGGCCTGGAGCCAGGTGGCGGCCTGAACCGCCGGCGGGCCCGCGCGGCCCGCGGTGCGCGGGCCCCCGGGCGGCGGCCTCGGGAATCGGAGCATTCCTGCTCGGGCTTATCCTGATGCGTCCGGCCTCGTGCCCGGCCGAAATCCCACTCACGTCTCCTGCCAGGCCAGCCCCGAAGCCATGACCCTGCCCGATCCCCTGCCGATCCTCGATCCGCCTCCCGTGATGCCGACGGGCGAGGGCGGGGGGGCGGTGCCGTGCTCCCCGGGACTGAGCGAATGGATGTTCGAGAGCAGCCCCGACTGCGTGAAGGTGCTCGATCTCGACGGCTCGCTGCTCGCGATGAACGGCAACGGTCAATGTGCGATGGAGATCGACGACTTCGGTCGCTGGCGCGGCAGGGCGTGGACATCGTTCTGGCCGCAGGACGGCCGCCCGCTCATGGAGGCGGCGCTCGAGGCGGCGCGCCAGGGGCGGGTCGGCCATTTCGACGCCTTCTGCCCGACGGCCAAGGGCAGCCCGAGGTGGTGGGACGTGAAGGTCACGCCCATCCTCGGCAGCGGGGGGCGGGTCGAGCGCCTGCTGTCGGTCTCGCGGGACGTCACCGCGCTGCAGCGCTCGCGCGAGGAGCTGCGCGAGACTGCCTCGCGCCTGCAGTTCACGCTCGAGGCCGCCGAGATCGGCGACTGGGACCTGAACCTGCAGGGTCGCACGATGCGCTGCTCGCTGCGCTGCGGCCGGTGCTTCGGCTACGCGGAACCGGTCGAGGACTGGAGTTGCGAGACCTTCTTCGAGCATGTCCATCCCGAGGACCGCGCGGACGTGCGCGCCACGATCGAGGAGGCGCTGTGCCGGCACCATGACTGGCGCTTCCAGTGCCGGGTGGTCTGGCCCGACGGCAGCGTGCACTGGATCAGCGCGCACGGCAGCGTCTACCGCAGCGCCGGCAAGGTCGAGCGCATGCTCGGCATCGTCGTCGACATCACGGCGCAGAAACGTGGCGAAGCGCTGGCCCTGGGTCAGAAGAAGGTGCTCGAGCTCGCGATCTCGGGGGCGCCGCTGCCGGTCCTGCTCGATGCCCTGGCCCGCGTCGCCGAGGAGCGCTCGGGCGGCCTCGTGAAGGCCTCGATCCTGCTGCTCGACGAGGACGGCCGGCACCTGCGCCACGGCGCGGCCCCGTCGCTGCCCGAGGGCTACAACGCGGCGATCGACGGGGTGGCGATCGGCCCCCGCGTCGGCTCCTGCGGCACCGCGGCCCACCTCGGCCGGCCGGTCATCGTACGCGACATCGCGAACGACCCGCTGTGGGCCGACTTCCGCGACCTGGCGCTCGCCCACGGCCTGCGCGCCTGCTGGTCCCAGCCGATCCTGTCCTTCGAGGGGCGGGTGCTGGGCACGCTCGCGTCGTACTGCGGCGAGGTGCGCGAGCCGACCGTGCGGGAGCGCGAGTCGATGGCGATGCTGGTCAACACCGCGGCGCTCGTGCTCGACCAGCGACGCGAGGCCGAGGAGCGGCGTGCGGCCGAGTCGGCGCTGCGCGCGAGCGAGGAGCGTTTCCGCACCCTGGTCAGCGCCACCAGCGCGATCGTCTGGACCGCCTCGACCGCCGGCTGCTTCGACGAGCCGCAGCCGACCTGGACGGCCTTCACCGGGCAGCCCTTCGAGGCGCTGCAGGGGCGGGGCTGGCTCGACGCCGTCCACCCCGACGACCGCGGGACGACCACGGCGATGTGGCTGCATGCCACCCGCGGCGGCGTGCTGCCGCAGTTCGAGCACCGCCTGCGGCGCGCCGACGGCAGCTACCGCCACATGAGCGTGCGCGCGGTGCCGCTGGCCGGGCCCGACGGGGCGGTGCGCGAATGGGCCGGCATCCACACCGACATCACCGAGCGCAAGCAGGCCGAGCTCCACCTGCGGCACCTCGCCACGCACGACACGCTCACCGGCCTGCCCAACCGCAACTACCTCAACGAGCACCTGCAGGAACTGCTGCGCTTCGCGCCGCGCGACGGCCGCATCGCGGTGATGCTGATCGACCTCGACCGCTTCAAGCAGCTCAACGACTCGATGGGCCACGAGGCCGGCGACGCGCTGCTGTGCGAGGTGGCGCGCCGCTTCAAGTCCGTGCTGCGCGCCGGCGACGTCGTGGCCCGGCGCGGCGGCGACGAGTTCGTCGTCGTCGCGCATTGCGCCGACGGCCGCGAGTCCGCCGAGCGCATCGCCGCGCGGCTGCTGCAGGCGCTGGCGCCCCCGGTGAGCATCGGCGGGGCGGAGGTGTTCCCGTCGGCGTCCATTGGCATCGCGATGAGCCCGGAGCACGGCGGCACCCGCGAGGAGCTGTTCCAGCACGCGGACATCGCGATGTACCGCTCCAAGGCGGCGGGCCGCAACTGCCACCACTTCTTCCTGCCCGAGATGAGCGTCGTGGCCAAGCGGCGGATGACGCTCGAGCTCGAGCTGCGCGCCGCGCTGGAGAACGAGGAGTTCGAGCTCCATTACCAGCCGCGGCTGCGGGTGGGGACGCTGCGGTCGGTCGGCATGGAGGCGCTGGTGCGCTGGCGCCACCCCGAGCGGGGCCTGGTGTCGCCGCTGGAGTTCATCCCGGTGGCCGAGGAGACCGGGATGATCGAGGCGCTCGGGCTGTGGGTGCTGCGCCGCGCCTGCATCGACACGCGCCGGCTCGTGGTGCGGCTCGGTCGTCCGCTGCGGGTCTCGGTGAACCTGTCGGGGCGGCAGCTGCGCTCGCCGCAGCTGGTGCCGGAGGTGCGGCAGATCCTCGAGCAGACCGGGCTCGATCCCGGCCTGCTCGAGCTGGAGCTGACCGAGAGCGCCTTCATCGAGGACATGGAGTCCTCCGCCGAGACGCTGCGCGCGCTCAAGGCGCTCGGCGTGCAGCTCGCGGTCGACGACTTCGGCACCGGCTACTCGAGCATCTCCTACCTGCGCCGCTTCCCGGTCGACGTCGTGAAGCTCGACCGCACCTTCGTCACGCAGGCCTCCGAGGGCGTGAGCCGCTACGGCTTCATCAAGGCGATCTGCGACCTGGCGCGCGCGCTGAACCTGACGGTGGTCGCCGAGGGGGTGGAGGATGCGGACACGCTGGACCTCTTGAAGAGGGTCGCCTGCGACGAGGTGCAGGGCTACCTCTTCGCCCGGCCGCTGCCGCTCGAGGACGTCACCGACTATCTCGAGCAAGCGGCGCCGGGCCCGGCCCTGCGGCCGCCGCGGCTGCCCGTCTCCTGAAACGCGCCATGGCCTCGCCCCGCGTCGCGCCCCGGCTTCCGGCGAGCCGATCGCCGGTTCCGCTGCCGCTGCACCTCCGGAAGGACCGATGAAATGCCTCACGTCCACCGCGTCTTCTACGTCAGCCGGGCCCGGGTCGATCCCTGCGGGCCCGAGCCGCGCCGGATCCTCGAGGTCGCCACCGGGCGCAATGCGCGACTCGGGGTCACCGGGCTGCTGTTCTTCTCGGGGGATCACTTCGCGCAGGTGCTCGAGGGCCCGCGCGCCGCGCTGGAGGAGGTGATGGACTCCATCCGCCGGGACCCGAGGCACGAGATGCTGCTGGAGTGGCCCGTCACCCCTGCCGGGGGGGAGCGCTGGTTCCCCTCGTGGGCGATGGCCTACCTCTTCGACGAGCGGCTCGAGGCGCTGATCGAGCGGCTCGGCCGGCTGGGCGAGCCGCTTCCGGCGCTGGAGGCGACGGCAGGAGAGCTGCTGGCGGCGGCGGACCTGTCCCGCCTCGGCCTGTTCAGGGCGGGCGATAAGGCCTGAAAAGCGCCGCCAAACGGCGCTTGACGCGGCGACAGGCGCGGGGCGGACGAGTGCACACTTGCAGGCGTCCGTACCTTTTCCGCTGAGCTGTCGTCCTTCATGCTGTCCCGTGGCACCGAGCGGCCCGCGCGCGCCTGTGTGCTGTCCCCGCTGAACATCGCCCTGATCTACGTCGTGGTCAGTGCCCTCTGGATCGCGGGGGCGGACCACCTGCTGCAGACCTACACGGCAGGCCCGCGCCTGCTGCAGCTGCACCTGCTGGAGAGCGGGGTCTTCGTGATGCTGAGCGGGCTGCTGCTGTACCTGCTGGTCGGGCGGCTGCATCGCAGCCTGCGGCTGTCCGCGCGCAAGGCACGAGAGTCCGAGGCCGGCGCGCGGCGCAGCGCGGACGAGCTCGCCCAGCTGCTGGCGATGCTGCCCGAGGCGGTGCTGATCGTGCGGGAGGGCCGGATCACCTATGCCAACCGCGCCGCGCAAGAGCTCTTCGACCCGGACGGCACGCAGGTGCTGGAGGGCCACCCGCTGAACGGGCTCGTGCTGCCCCCGTACTGGTCGGGGGTCGAGCAGCGCATGCAACGCGTCCTCGCGAGCGGGGAGCGCGACCCGCGCTTCCTGCCGCGGACGATGTGCCGGCTCGACGGCAGCCGCTTCGAGGCCTCGGTCGGCACCAGCGCGGTGCACTTCGACGACCGCCCGGCGGTGCTGAAGATCGTGCGCGATGTCGACGAGATGAACCGGATGCAGCGCCAGGTGACGCGCGTGCAGCAGGAGCTGGCGGCGCTGTCGGGGCGGCTGATCGAGCTGCAGGAGCACGAGCGCCGCTCGATCGCGCGCGAGCTGCACGACGAGATCGGGCAGTGCCTGAGCGCGATCCGCGTGCAGTTCGCCAAGCTGCAGCGGCGCGTGCAGGGCGAGGAGCCGCTGGCGCTGATCGCCAGCGCCGCCGCGATGACCGAGCGCACGCTCAGCCGGGTGCGCAGCCTGTCGCTGCTGCTGCACCCGCCGCAGCTCGGGACGCTGGGCCTGGAGGCGGCGCTGCGCTGGCACATCGAGGAGCAGCAGCGCCTGCACGGCACCCCGATCTCGCTGCGGGTGGCGCTGGGCAGGGAGCCGCTCGATCCCGACCTCGGCATCGCCTGCTACCGCATCGTGCAGGAGTCGCTGTCCAACGCGCTGCGCCATGCCGACGCGCGCTGCATCGAGGTCGAGCTGCGCGGCGCGAGCGCCGACGGGCTGGTGCTGCGCATCACGGACGACGGCATCGGCTTCGCGGCGGAGCAGGCCGGGGCGCGGCAGGCCGAGCGGCCGAGCCTCGGCCTCGTCGGCATGATGGAACGGGCACGCCTGCAAGGGGGCGAACTGACGGTGTCCTCCGCGCCGGGGCAGGGCACCCGCGTCGAGGCGGTGCTGCCCTGGAAGAGCGAGACGAAGATCCAATGAAGAAAAAGACGACAGTCATCCTGGCGGACGACCACCGGCTGGTTCGGGCGGGCCTGCGGTCGCTGATCGAGGACTTCGACGGCTACGAGGTCGTCGGCGAGGCGGATGACGGCGAGCGCGCGGTCGCGCTGGCGCGGGAGCTCGCGCCGGCGCTGCTGGTGCTCGACATCACGATGCCGCGGCTCAACGGCATCGACGCGCTGCCGCTCGTCAAGCAGGCGAGCCCCGGCACCAAGGTGCTGATCGTCTCGATGTACCAGGGAGCCGACTTCGTGATGCAGGCGCTGCGCGCGGGCGCCGACGGCTACCTGCTGAAGGACGCCGCGGCGGTCGAGCTGAGCTTCGCGCTCGACGCGCTGTGCGCGGGTGGACGCTACCTGAGCCCCTCGGTGTCCGGCACGGTCGTCGAGCAGGCGCTTTCCTCGGCGGCGCCTGCGGCCGCGCCGGCTGCCGCACTGGCTGCCGCCGTGCCGGAGCCGGCGCCCCTGCCTGCGCAAGTACAGGACGCGCAGACCCAGGCGCCGGCGCCGGAGAGTGCGGCGAAGGAGTCGCCGCTCACGCCGCGGCAGCTCGAGATCCTCAAGCTCGTCGCCGCGGGCGAGAACATGAAGAAGATCGCCTACGACCTGGGGCTGAGCGTCAAGACCGTCGAGACGCACCGCGCCCAGATCATGGAGCGGCTCAACATCCGCGACCTCCCGAAGCTCGTGCTCTACGCGGTGCGCCACGGCCTCGTGTCGCCGCACCAGGACTGAGCAGCCCGGCGCCCGCCCTCCGGCCCCCGCCCTCGGCGAGGGTCGCCCACGGCTGCCCGCGTCTCCCCTGCGGGCCGGCCCCGGCCACGCTCGCAAATTCCTCACCCGTAACACTCCGGTAAATGCCTGAATAAGTGTCAGGCATTGGAGCAGTCCCTCTCAGGCTTCGCCTGATGCAGCGGATCGGGGCCGGAACCGAAAAGCAGAAAGGTGCCGCCCACCAGGCCGACGAGCAGGCCGGCGCGCGGCGCCCGATCCCGGCCGCAGCGGCGTCCCCGCCCTTGCTGCCGAGTTTTGCAACCCTCGCGAGCCGCGTCCGGCGGTTCCGAACGTGCCGGCCTGAGCGCCCCTTCCAGGAGATTCCCGATGTCCCTCGTCCGCAAGCCCCTTGCCGCTGCCGACGCTCCGTTCGCCGTGCACGCTGCCGCCGGCGTGGTGTCCAAGCAGGTCGCCCGCGACGCCGACCAGCAGCGCAAGCGCGCCCGCACGCTGGCCAAGCAGCAGCAGGCCGCCGAGCGCGTCGCCGCCGCCTCCAGCCAGCTCTCCTCGGGCATCAACGAGGCGGCGTCGGCCGCCGAGGAGCTCAAGCGCGCGACGCAGCAGATCGCCACCGGTGCCGAGGAGGCCGCGGGCGCGGCGCAGGAATCGCTCGCCGCGATGAACCAGGTCTCGGGCTCGATCACGCGCCAGCTCCAGGCCGTCACCCTCGCGCAGAACATGGCGCAGGGCATGCAGACGCTCGCCGCCCAGATCAACGGCGAGGTGCAGGCCACGGTCGGCAACGTCGCCACCGCCGCGGACCGCCAGGCCGAGTCGGTCAAGATGATGACCGAGCTCGAGCGCCAGGCGGCCAACATCGGCGAGATCGTCAAGGCCGTGGCGCGCATCGCCGACCAGACCAACCTGCTCGCGCTCAACGCCGCGATCGAGGCCGCGCGCGCCGGCAAGCACGGCAAGGGCTTTGCGGTGGTCGCTGACGAGGTGCGCACGCTCGCCGAGACCTCGGAGAAGAGCGCCAAGCAGATCCAGGATCTCGTCGGCCAGATCCAGGGCGAGGTGCAGGTCATCGCCGAGGGCATCAACAATTCCGCCGAGCGCGTCAAGGGCGAGGTCCAGAAGGGCGGAGTGATCCTGCAGCAGCTTGAGCAGATCCGCATGGACGCGGCCGAGATCGCGGGCGGCGCCGCCGAGATCGCCACTGCCGCCGGTCAGAGCAACGTTGCCGCGCAGCAGGCGCTCAAGGGCGCCGAGCAGATCGCCGCCGCCGCCACCGAGCAGGGTGCGGCCTGCGAGGAGGCCAACAAGACCGTGGGCGAGCAGACGCAGGCGCTGGGCGTGTGCGAGCAGACCGCGCAGGGCCTGTCCGAGATCGCTGACGAGCTGAAGAACTCCACCGACATCGCCAAGAGCGCCGAGGAGGTGGCCTCCTCCGCCGAGGAGCTGTCGTCGGCCGTGCAGGAGATCAATCGCTCGGCGAGCCAGATCATGGTGGCGCTCGAGCAGATCCGCAAGGGCGCGCAGTCCCAGGCCGCCGCGACCACCGAGTCCGCCGCTGCCGTGGCGCAGATCGAGAAGGGCGCGCAACTCGCCGAGCAGCGCGCGGTGCAGGGCGGAGAGCGCTCCAAGGCGATCGCCGCGCTGATGGGCGACAACAAGCGCAACCTCGACGAGCTGATCACCGGCGTGTCCTCGAGCGCCGCCGCCACGCAGGCGAGCATCAAGCAGGTCAAGGACCTGGAGCTCGTGTCGCGCAAGATCGACAAGATCGTCGACGCGATCACGCAGGTCAGCATCCAGACCAACATGCTCGCCGTCAACGGCAGCATCGAGGCGGCGCGCGCCGGCGAGTACGGCAAGGGCTTCGTGGTCGTCGCCACCGACATCCGCAACCTTGCGCACGACTCGGCCGAGAACGCGGACCGCATCAAGGACATGGTCAAGTCGATCCAGGACCAGATCGGCCTGGTCGGGCGTGACCTGCACGAGATCGTCACCGCGGCACACGGCGAGGTGGAGAGGGCCAAGTCGATCACTGCCTCTCTGCTGAAGATCGAGGGCGACGTGCAGCAGATCGAGCGCGGCAACAAGGAGGCGGTCGCCGCCTCGCAGGAGATCGCCGCCGCCGTCTCGCAGGTCAAGGTCGCGGTGCAGCAGATCGCCTCGGCCGCCACCGAGGCCGAGAAGTCCGCCGAGGAGGCCGCCAGCGCCGCGAAGCAGCAGTCGCAGGGGGCGGAGGAGCTGGCCGCCGCGATCGAGGAGATCGCCTCGCTCGCCGACGAGCTCCAGAGCGCCTGACCCACCCCACTGAACAGGAAGGAGGTGCGCGATGAGCGCATCCGAACAGTTCTCCGCCGAAGGCGAGGACATCGAGGGCGGCAACAACCAGTTCGTCACCTTCTCGGTGGCGGGCGAGATGTTCGCCGTGCCGATGGGGCCGGTGCAGGAGATCATCCGCGTGCCCGAGGTGGCGAGGCTGCCGCTGGCGCCGGCCTCGCTGGCGGGCCTGGCGAACCTGCGCGGCCGCGTGCTGCCGATCATCGACCTGCGCCGCCTCTTCGGCTGCGAGGAGTGCGCGCACGACGACGCGACCCGCGCGCTCGTGATCAACCTCGGCCAGCCGCTGGGCTTCGTGGTGGACCGCGTCGCGAGCGTCGTGAGCGTCGAGTCCGGCGAGATCGAGGCGGCCGACAGCATCCAGTCGATCGTTGCCGCGGACTACCTCACCGGCGTCATCAAGCGCGCTGCCGGGGACGGCAGCGAGATGCTGCTGACGGTGGACTTCTCGAAGCTGGTCGAGGGCCACTTCAGTGGCATCGGCGGCGGACTCGCGTCGGGCCGCGCGGGCGCCCGCGTCGAGGCCGGCGGCGGGCAGGCTGACGACGAGTCCGACGGCAGCGACGAGCTGCGCCTGGTGTCCTTCTCGGTTGCAGGCCAGGAGTACGCGCTCGACATCGCCGAGGTGCAGGAGATCGTGCAGATGCCCGACTCCCTGAGCGTGCTGCCGAACGCGCCGGGCCACGTGGTCGGCGTGATGTCGCTGCGCCAGCGGCTGCTGCCGCTGGTGAGCCTGCGCCGGCTCTTCGGGCTGCCGAGCGTCGAGGACGGCGCGCAGCAGCGCATCGTCGTCACCGGGCTGCCGGGCGGGCTGCACGTCGGCCTCGTGACCGACGCGGTCAAGGAAGTGATGAGCGTGCCGCGCTCGCAGGCCGAGGCGATGCCCGGCGTGCTGGCGGCCGACGAGCAGCTCCGGGAGTTCTCGTCGATCTGCCGCCTCGACGGCGGCAAGCGGCTGGTGTCCATCATCGCCACCGACCGGCTGCTGCACATGCCGCAGATCGGCGAGGCGATCGAGGGCGCCGGGCGCCTCGCGCAGTACCCGGGAGCCGCCGGCGAGGAAGCGACGAACCGCAACGAGGACGAGATGAACGAGAGTTCCGACGACGACACCCAGGTGGTGATCTTCCGCCTGGGCGCCGAGGAGTTCGGCGTGCCGATCATGAGCGTGCAGGAGATCGTGCGCGTGCCCGAGGCGCTGACGCGCGTGCCCAAGACGCCGGCCTTCGTCGAGGGCGTGATCAACCTGCGCGGCACCGTGCTGCCGGTGATCGACCAGCGCACGCGGCTCGGGCTGCCGACGATCGAGCGCAACGAGGGCCAGCGCATCATGGTCTACCTGTTCGCGGGCATGCGCACCGGGTTCATCGTCGACTCGGTGGCCGAGGTGCTGCGCATCCCGCGCAGCCAGATCGTGCCGGCGCCGGCGCTGTCGCACGACCAGAGCCGGTTGATCGGCCGCGTCGCCAACCTCGACGGCGGCAAGCGCCTCGTGATGCTGATCGAGCCCGAGCACCTGCTGCAGGGCCAGGAGATCGGCGCGATGTCGGGCTTCGCCGACGGCGGCGACACGGAGCTGCCGCTGGCAGCCTGAGCGGGGAGCGGAGGCGGTTCGTGAGGAAGGTGCTCGTCGTCGACGATTCGGCGCTGATGCGCAAGCTGCTGGGCGGCGTGCTGGCGGAAGCCGGCTACGAGGTGCACGTGGCGCGCAACGGGCGCGAGGGCGTGGAGCAGTTGCTGGCGGTGCAGCCCGACGCGGTGACGCTGGACATCAACATGCCGGAGATGGACGGGCTGAGCGCGCTGTCGCTGATGATGGCGGCGCGCCCGACCCCGGTGGTGATGGTGTCCTCGCTCACCGAGAAGGGGGCGCTCGCGACCTTCGAGGCGCTCGCGCTCGGCGCGGTGGACTTCATCGCCAAGCCCGGCGGCACCATCTCGCTGCACGTGGACGACATCCGCGCGCAGCTCGTCGAGAAAGTGGGCGCGGCCTGCCGGGCACGCGTCGGCCGCGCGTCGGGCGCCGCGGGGCAGCCCGCCGCAAAGCCGGCGGCACGGCCGGCCGTGCCTCCGCGAGCGGCGGCCCCGACCGCCGCCGCGCGGCCCGCGCCGGACGGGGCTGCGGTGCCCGGTGCGGTGCTGGTGGGCGTGTCCACCGGCGGGCCGCGCACGCTGGAGGAGATCCTGCCCAAGCTGCCGGCCGACTTCCCGTGGCCGGTGCTGATCGCGCAGCACATGCCGCTGAACTTCACCGACGCCTTCGCGCGCCGCATGGACGCGATGTGCCCGCTCGACGTGCGCGAGGTCGCAGCGCCGATGCCGCTCGAGCCCGGGCGGGTCTACATCGGCCGCGCCGGCACCGACCTCGCGGTCAGCCTGCGCGGCGGCCAGCCCTACGCGCTGCCGCGCCCCGAATCGGCCGGCATGCCCTGGCACCCGTCGGTCGACGTGCTGGTCGACAGCGCCATGAAGGTGTTCGCGCCGCAGCAGCTCGTCGGCGTGATGCTCACCGGCATGGGCTACGACGGCGCCGCGGCGATGACGCGGCTGCACCAGGCGGGGGGCCGCACGGTCGCCGAGTCCGCCGACACCGCCGTCGTGTTCGGCATGCCGCAGGAGCTGATCCAGCGCGGAGGCGCCTCGCTGGTGCTGCCCTGCGGCGCGATCGCCGCGCAACTGCGCAGCTGGCTGCGCTGAAGGAACAAAGGAATCCGTGATGGGACTGAAGAAGACGAGCGACCGGACCGTGGCGCTGCACCTCGTCGAGCCGCGCGCCCACGCGCGCGACTTCGAGGGGCTCGTCGCCCAGCTCGGCGACGAGGACGCGGAAGCGCGCCGCTGGGCCGCGCGCGACCTCGCGACGCACGAGGCCGCGGCCGCGCCGCTGTGCGCCCGGCTGGCGCGGGAGGTCGACGCGAGCGTGCGCGCCGCGCTGTTCGCGAGCCTCGCGCGCATCGGCGGCGAGCCGGTGGTGCAGGGGCTGCTGCCACTGCTGCGCAGCGAGGACGCGGCGCTGCGCAACGGCGCGATCGAGGTGCTCGCCGGGCTGCCGGCAGCGGTGGCGCCGTCGATCGACGCGCTGCTCGCGGACGCCGACGGCGACGTGCGCATCTTCGCGGTCAACCTGCTGGGCGAGCTGCGCCACGCGGACGTGCCGCGCTGGCTGGGCCGGGTGCTGCTGGAGGAGACGCAGGTCAACGTGGTCGGCGCCGCGCTGGACCTCGCTGCCGAGGTGGGCGATGAGGCGATGCTGCCGGCGCTCGAGGCGGTGCGCGCGCGCTTCGCCGACGAGCCCTACATTTCCTTCGCCGCCGAGCTGGCGCAAGAGCGGATCCGCGCGGCATGAGAACCCCGAGCGTTTCATCGGCGGCGGGGTCGGACAAGCCGACCATCTCGGACGCGGACTTCGAGAAGTTCGCCGAGTTCTTCTACCGCAAGACGGGGATGCGCTTCGACGCGGGCAAGCGCTACTTCGTCGACAAGCGCCTCGTCGAGCGCATCGAGGCGACGGGCGCGTCGAATTTCCGCGACTACTTCGTCTCGCTGCGCTTCGAGGCCTCGGGCGCGGAGCTGCAGCACCTAGTCAACTCGATGACGGTCAACGAGACCTACTTCTTCCGCGAGGCCTACCAGTTCGACTGCCTGGTGCGGCACATGCTCGACGAGGTCGCGGCGCGCAAGCAGCCGGGCGAGCGCATCCGCATCTGGTCGGTGCCCTCGTCCACCGGCGAGGAGCCGTACTCGATCGCGATCTACCTGCTCGAGCGCTGGGCGCAGATCGACGCCTACGAGGTCGAGATCCTGTCCTCGGACATCGACACCAACGTGCTCGCCGCGGCGCAGCGCGGCGTGTTCTCGCAGCGCTCGGTGGCGCAGCTGCCCCAGGCCTACCTCGACAAGTACTTCAAGCCGATGCCCGACGGGCAGTGGCGCATCTCGCGCGAGCTGGTCGAGTCGGTCGAGTTCAGCCGCGTCAACCTCACCGACGCGAACGACACGCGGCGCTTCCGCGACATCGACGTGATCTTCTGCCGCAACCTGCTGATCTATTTCGACGACCTGTCGCGGCGCGTCGCCGCCGAGGCGATGTACGACGCGCTGGTGCCCGGGGGCTTCATCTGCCTGGGTCATTCGGAGTCGATGAGCCGGATCTCGTCGCTGTTCAACGTGCGCCGCTTCCCCGACGCCATGGTTCACCAGAGGCCCCTGAAATGACCCGCATCCTCGTCATCGACGATGCCGCCACCGTGCGCATGTACCACCGCAAGCTGCTCGCCGACGCGGGCTGGCAGGTCGAGGAGGCCGGAAACGGGCTCGAGGGGCTGGAGCAGGTGCACGCGCAGGCCGGGGACGCGGCCTTCGACCTCTACGTCGTGGACATCAACATGCCCAAGATGGACGGCTACAGCTTCGTGCGCGAGCTGCGCCGACTGCCCGCGCGCCACCAGGCGCCGGTGGTGATGGTCTCCACCGAGGCGCAGGTGCAGGACCGCAGCGCGGCGCTGGCCGCGGGCGCCAACGCCTATCTCGTCAAACCCGCGCGGCCAGGGGCGCTCGTGCTCACCGCCGCGCTGCTGCTCGGCGAGCGCGCGACCGCGCTGCGCGCCGCCCGGAAGGTGCCGCAATGAATGCCGCCGAACTCCTCGACCAGTTCGTCACCGAGGCGCGCGAGTGCCTGGAGGCGATCGGCCAGCGCCTGCTCGACGTCGAGCGCGATCCAGCCAACGCGGCGCTGCTCAACGACCTGTTCCGCTCGGTGCACACGCTCAAGGGCAACTGCGGCCTGTTCGAGTTCAAGGCGCTCGAGCGCGTGGTGCATGCCGGCGAGGACGTCCTCGACCGGGTGCGCCACGGCGAGCTGGCCTACGGGCCCGACCTCGCCGACGCGCTGCTCGAGGCGATGGACTACACCGCCGAGCTCGTCGACCGCATCGAGCGCCAGGGCTCGCTCGACGGCGCCGCCGAGGACCGTTCGCACCGGCTCGCCAGCGCGCTGCGCAGCCTGCTCGACGGCGCGGTGCCCGCCCCGGCGGCGCAGGCGGTGGTGAGGCCGCAGGCGCAGCCGGCGGCCGCGCCGCACTGGCTCGCCCGCCTGCCTCGGGAGCTGCTCGACGCGCACGAGGGCGCCACCGCGCTGCGCTACCTGCCCGAGGCCGAGTGCTTCTTCAAGGGCGAGGACCCGTGGCGCCTGGTGCTGACGGCGCCGGGGCTCGAGCACGTGCAGGCGCTGCCGGCCGTGCCCTGGCCGCAGGGGGAGGGTTTCGCCGACTGGGACTGCTACCGCTGCAACCTCGATCTCGTGCTGCTGAGCACGGCGCCGCTGGCGGATCTGCAGCAGCACTTCCGCTTCGTGCCGGAGCAGCTGCAGTGGCATGCGGTGGCGGCCGACGCGGGCGACAGCCCCGTGCTGCGCGAGCAGGCGCTGCGGCTGTGGGGCGAGCAGATCGAGCTGCTGTCGCGCAGCGGCGGCAGCCCCGGTGCGACCGAGGCGGGCCGCCGCGCGCTGCGCGGGCTGCTGCAGGCGGCCCCGGCCGAGGGCGGCGCGGCGCTCGCCGCGCTCGACGCGCTGCCCGCGGGCGTCGCGGCGGCGGAGCTCGCCGCCTGGGCGCGCCGCCACGGCCCCGCGGCGGTCGGCGCCGAGGCGCAGGCGGCGGACGCCGCCGAGGCCGGCGAGGCGCGCCGCGACGAGGAGGGCGGCGGCGAGCGCACTCAGCGCGTGCTCAAGGTCGGCCAGGAGAAGATCGACCGGCTGATGGACCTGATCGGCGAGATGGTGGTGGCCAAGAACGCGCTGCCCTACCTGGCCGAGCGCGCCGAGAGCGTGTTCGCGCAGCGCGAGCTGGCGCGCGAGATCAAGGCGCAGTACTCGGTCATCAACCGCATCGCCGAGGACATGCAGCGCGCCATCATGGAGGTGCGCATGCTGCCCGTGGGCGTGATCTTCCAGCGCTTCGGCCGGCTGGTGCGCGACATCTCGAAGAAGCTCGGCAAGGAGGTGCAGCTCCTCATCGAGGGCGAGGACACCGAGGCCGACAAGAACGTGATCGAGGCACTGGCCGACCCGCTGATCCATGTGCTGCGCAACAGCCTGGACCACGGCATCGAGCCGCCGGCGCGGCGCCTGGCCGCCGGCAAGCCGGCGCAGGGCACGATCCGCATCCGCGCCCGGCAGGACAGCGACCGCGTCGTGATCGAGATCGACGACGACGGCGCCGGCGTCGACGCGGCGCGGGTGCGCGAGAAGGCGGTGGCGCAGGGGCTGGTGCCGGCCGAGCGCGCCGCGACGCTCTCCGACGAGGACGCGGTGCAGCTAATCTTCCTGCCCGGCTTCTCGACCGCCGAGACGATCTCCGACCTCTCCGGGCGCGGCGTCGGCATGGACGTGGTGCGCACCGCGGTCGAGCGCGTCAACGGCCAGGTCGCGCTGTCGAGCCGCAGCGGGCTGGGCACGACGATCCGGCTGTCGCTGCCGCTGTCGATGGCGGTCACCAACGTGATGATCGTCGAGGCCGCGGGCCGCCGCTTCGGCGTGCCGATGGACCTGATCGTCGAGACGGTGCGCGTGCACGCCGAGGACATCCACCGCTTCAAGCAGGCACGCACCGCGGTGCTGCGCGGGCGCATCGTGCCGCTGCGCGGCCTCGGGGAGCTGCTCGCGCTCGACGCGCCGGAGCTCGCCAACGACGACGGCGAGCTTGCCGTGCTGGTGGTGCGCATCGCCGGCGAGAACGTCGGCCTGGTGGTCGACCAGTTCCACGGCGCCAGCGACATCATCCTCAAGCCGCTCGAGGGCGTGCTCGCCGGCCTCACCGGCTTCGCCGGCACCGCGCTGATGGGCGACGGCAGCGTGCTGATGGTGCTCAACCCGAAGGAGCTGATCTGATGGGCATCCGTTATCTCAAGGAACACGCCGCGCTGGAAGGCCAGGTGACGGTGGAGGACGCGGAGGCGCTGATGCAGTACCTGCGCGAGGCGGAGAAGCCGACGGTGCATCTCGGCCGTTGCGAGCACCTGCATGCGGCGGTGCTGCAGGTGCTGCTGGCGCTCGCGCCGCGCATCGACGCGCTGCCGGCGGACCCGTGGCTGGCGGCCGTGCTCGGCGCGGCCGGCGAGGAGCAGCCATGTCCGGCCTGAGGACCCTGGTGCAGGACGCGGCGGCGGCCGCCCCGTCGCTGTGGCGGCGCTTCGCGCTGCGCTGGCCCCGGCGCGCGCCCGGGCCGGCGGCGATCGTCCCCGCCGCCGACGAGCCCTGCCTCGCCACCGGGCGCATGGGCGAGCTCGACGCGCAGGTCTACGCCCAGCTGCAGCGCGCCATCTCGCTGTCGGAGACGCAGGCGCTCGACGGCATGGCGCGCGCGGGCGACTTGCGGCGCCTGTCGTCGCGGCTGGTGGACTACCTGCAGCATGCCCGCGAGCAGAGCGAGGCGATGCAGGAAGGCATCGAGCAGAACGCGGCGATCATCGCCGAGCTCGGCGCCTTCGTGCGGCAGCTGCCGCTGCAGATCGCCGAGGAGCGCCAGCATTTCGGCCGCCTCGTGAGCGAGGTGAAGAAGCTGCAGGATCTCACCGACACGATCCGCCGCATGGCGCGCCAGACCGAGATCCTGGCGATCAACGCCGCGATCGAGGCGGCCCGTGGCGGCGAGGCCGGCCGGGGCTTCGCGGTGCTCGCCGGCGAGGTGCGGCGGCTCGCGACCGAGTCGAACGCGACCGCCGGGCGCATCGACCACGACATCGCCGCGCTGGTGAAGACGGTCGAGAACGGCTACAGCGAGGAGTTCCAGGCCCGCACCCGGCACAACGAGGCCGAGTCCGCGCGCCTGTCGGCGCTAACGCGCCAGCTCGACGAGAGCTACGTCGACATGCGCGAGTTCTACCGCATGCTGATGACCGCGGTGACGCAGCACAACACCGAACTCGACCACGGCATCGCCGGGCTGCTCGACACGGCGCAGTTCCACGACGTGTTCAAGCAGATCGTCGACCGCGTCGCGCCCGCCTTCGACGCGCGCCAGGCCCTCGCGGCCGAGCTGGTCGCGCGGCTGCGCGGCGGCCGGCTGCACAACCCCGACCTCGACGAGCGCGCACAGGCGCTGGTGGCCGACTACCTGGCCAGCGAGGCGCTGCACCGCGACCCCGACGCGGCGACCGAGGCCCAGCCCGGCGAGCCGGGTGCGCGCATCGAACTGTTCTGAAGGAGGCCCCGCATGGCCCGCATCCTGTTGATCGACGACGACGAGCTGCTGCGCGACACCGTGCACCAGATGCTGGAGCTCGACGGACACCAAGTGACCGAGGCCGCCGATGGCGGCGAGGGGCTGCGGCGCTTCGCGCAGGGCCGCTTCGACCTGGTGATCACCGACGTGCTGATGCCGCAGGTCGACGGCGCGCAGGTGATCGTCGAGCTGCGCCGCAGCCACGCGGCGCTGCCGATCCTCGCGATCTCGGGCGGGCGGCGCGTGCTGTCGCCCGAGTTCAACCTGCACACCGCCGACCTCGCCGGCGCGACGCACCGGCTGGCCAAGCCCTTCGGGCGCGCGCAGCTGCAGCAGGCGGTCGCGCAGGCGCTCGGCGCCTGAGCCGCGGAGCAAGACGATGGATGCTCCTGCGATCCTGCACCGCAACAACGTCCGCATCCGCGGCGAGGGGCGGCGGGTGCTGCTCTTTGCGCACGGCTTCGGCTGCGACCAGTCGATGTGGCGGCACGTCGCGCCGGCCTTCGAGGCCGGCTGGCGCGTGGCGTGCTTCGACCATGTCGGTGCCGGCCGCTCGGACCGCGCCGCCTACGACAGCCGCCACGGCAGCCTCGAGGGCTACGCGCAGGACGTGATCGGGATCTGCGAGGCGCTGGGGGGCGACCCGGTCTGCTTCGTCGGCCATTCGGTGGGTGCGATGATCGGCGTGCTGGCCGCGCTGCGCGCGCCGCAGCGCTTCGAGCGCCTGGTGCTCGTCGCCCCGTCGCCCTGCTACCTCGACGACCCGCCGCACTACCGCGGCGGCTTCGCTCGCACCGACCTGGAGGGCCTGCTCGAGCTGATGGACCGCAACCACCTCGGCTGGGCCAGCTTCCTCGCCGCCACCGTGATGCAGAACCCGGAGCGCCCGGAGCTCGCCGAGGAGCTGCGCGAGAGCTTCTGCGCGCTCGACCCGCTGATCACGCGCGAGTTCGCGCGCGTCACCTTCCTCTCCGACCATCGCGCGCTGCTGCCCGAGCTGCGCACGCCGGCGCTGATCATGCAGTGCGCGCAGGACATGGTCGTGCCGGCCGAGGTGGGCGAGTACCTGCACCGGCAGCTGCGCGGCAGCACGCTGGTGCGCATGCGCGCCACCGGCCACTGCCCGCATGTGAGCCATCCGCAGGAGACGCGCGCGGTGATCGCCGACTACCTGGCGCAGGCCGCCGCCTGATCCCCGATGCCGCACTCAGCCCAGGAACTGCCGCTCGACCCCGACACGATGCCGTGCGGGCTGCTCAGCATCGCGGACGACGGGCGCGTGCTCGCCGCGAACGCGACGCTGCTGCACATGCTGCAGCTGCCGCCCGGCGCGTTGCAGGGGCGCCGCTTCGATGAGCTGCTGAGCCCGGGCGCGCGCATCTATCACCAGATGGTGCTGCGGCCGGCGCTGCAGCTCGAGGGCCGTGTCGAGGAGGCCTCGCTGATCCTGCGCGCCGCCGACGGCAGCGACGTGCACGTGCTCTTCAACGCCAGCCGCAGGCTGCAGGGCGAGGGCGACGGCGGGGCGAGCGACTGCGTGCTGCTGCGCCTGGAGCAGCGCAAGGCGCTGGAGGACAAGCTGCTGCTGGCGCAGCGCACCGCGGAGCAGATGCCGGGCGTGCTGTTCCGGCTGGTGAGCGACGCGCACGGCCGCTACCGCCTGCCCTATGCGAGCAAGGGCCTCGCCGAGCTGAGCGGGGTGGAGCCGGCGACGCTGGTCGACGACGCCTCGCCGCTTTTCCTCGCGGTCCATCCGGACGACCGGGAGGACCTGAAGGCCGGGCTCGAGCGCAGCCGCGCGACGCTGCGCACGCAGCCGGCGACGCTGCGCCTCATCGGCGCCGGGCAGCGCGTGCGCTGGGTGCGGGTGCACAGCCAGGTGCACCAGGAGCTCGGCGAAGCGGTGGTCTGGCAGGGCGCGATCTACGACGTGACCCAGCAGCGCCAGATCGACGAGCGGCTGCGCGAGTTCGACAAGCTCCAGGCGATCGCGACGCTGGCGGCCGGCATCGCGCACGACTTCAACAACCTGCTCGGCTCGATCATGGGGCTCGCGGAGCTGTGCCAACTCGAGGCGGCCGAGGGCTCGCGCCAGGCGCGCAACCTCGCGCGCATCCTGTCCGCGAGCCACAAGGCGGGCGCGCTCGTGCGGCAGCTGCTGGATTTCTCGCGCCAGACGCCGCAGCAGATCGAGACGCTGGCGCTGGACGAGCTGCTCGAGCGCAGCCGCCCGCTGTTCGAGGCCGGCCTGCCGCCCGGCGTGCGGCTGAGCGTGAAGGCCGCGGCCGGATGCTGGGTGCGGGTCGATGCGGTGCGCATGGAGCAGGCGCTGCTCAACCTCGTGAACAACGCCGTGCACGCGATGCGCAGCCGCGGCGGGCTGGTGCGCATCGTGGCCGATCTCGTGCCCGCGCCGCCCGAGGTCGACCCCGTGCCCGGGCGGCGCAAGATGGCGCGGCTGCGCGTGATCGACGACGGCGAGGGCATCCCGCCGGAGTTGCAGCCCAAGATCTTCGAACCCTTTTTCACCACCAAGCCTGTCGGCGAGGGCACCGGCCTCGGGCTGGCGGCGGTGCACGGCATCGTCACCAGCCACGGCGGCCGCGTCACCGTCGTCAGCCACCCCGGGGTGGGCAGCGTCTTCAGCCTGCTGCTGCCCTGGGCATGTCCCCAGGCGGCGGAGAGTCCCCGCCACCCGAACGAAGAAAGCAAACGATGAAACACCTCCTGATCGTCGACGATTCCGCCACCATGCTGATGAGCCTCAAGTCCTCGCTGGAGATCGCCGGCTTCAAGGTCGACACCGCCGCCGACGGCGCCCAGGCGCTCGACAAGCTCAAGGCCGGCCTCAAGCCCGACCTGATGATCACCGACATCAACATGCCGAAGATGGACGGGCTGGAGCTGATCCGGGCGGCACGCCAGATCCTGCGCTTCACGCCCATCCTCGCGCTCACCACCGAGAGCCAGCAGGCCAAGCGCGACGAGGCGAAGAAGCTCGGCGCGAGCGGCTGGCTGGTCAAGCCGATCGGCAGCGCCGACCTCGTGAAGGTGATCAGGCAGCTGCTGCCGGGCGCCTGAGCGCCGCGGCCGCGCGCCGCGCACCGGGCGGGCGCCCTGCGCTGCCTCATTTCGAGGCAGTGCAGGAAAAACCTTCTGCAACAACTACTTGCACCCGCCGCCACCAAGTTGTCCACAAGCCTGTCAACGAGGCATGGGGAAAACCCGAAAGAGGAGGCGAACGCAGGAAACCGGCCCGGCCCGCGCCGCTCACACCCCCAGGTAGCGTCCCAGCTCCTCGGGGCGCTGCTGCAGCTCGCCGGCCGGGCCCTCGAGCACCCGGCGGCCCTTCTCGAGCACGAGCAGCCGGTCGGAGTGGGCCATCACGGTGCGGTAGTTGCGGTCCACCACCAGGGTGGCCAGGCCGCTGCGGCGGATCTCGCCGATCACGCGCCAGATCTCGTTGACGATCAGCGGCGCGAGGCCCTCGGTGGCCTCGTCGAGGATGATCGCGTCCGGGTTGGTCATCAGCGCGCGGCCGATCGAGAGCATCTGCTGCTCGCCGCCGGAGAGCTGCGAGCCGAGGTTGCCGAGCCGCTCGGACAGGCGCGGGAAGGTCTCGAGGATGCGCTCGAAGGTCCAGTCGCGCTGGCCGCGCAGGCCCGCCCGCGCCGCCATCACGAGGTTCTCCTTGACGGTGAGCGTCGGGAAGATGCCACGGCCCTCGGGCACGTAGGCGATTCCGAGCTTGGCCACCTCGTAGGGCTGTCCCTTCGAGAGGTCGCGGCCCTGCACGCGGATGCGGCCCTCGCGCTGGCGCACGTGGCCGAGCAGGGTGCGGATCAGCGTGGACTTGCCCATGCCGTTGCGCCCGAGCAGGCCGACCGTCTCGCCGCGGTGCAGGCGGAAATCGATGCCGTGCAGGATGTGGCTGCTGCCGTACCAGGCGTGCAGTCCCTGCGCGTCGATCAGCGGCTCGCCGGAGGTCGTCTTGTCGTTCATCGCGGGGCCCTCAGGCGTGCTCGCCCAGGTAGGCGTTCTGCACGTCGCGGTTGCTGCGGATCGCGCCGGGGGCGTCCGACGCGATCACCATGCCGTTGACCATCACGGTGATGCGGTCCGCGACCGCGAACACCGCGTCCATGTCGTGCTCGACGAGCAGGATCGCGTGGCCCTCGCGCAGCCGGCGCAGCAGCGCGAGCATGCGCTCCGACTCCTCGGCGCCCATGCCGGCGAGCGGCTCGTCGAGCAGCAGCACGCGCGGCTGCGTCGCGAGGCACATCGCCACCTCGAGCTGGCGCTTCTGGCCATGCGACAGGCTCGCGGCGGGCCGGTTCGCGGCGGCGGCGAGGCCGGCGCGCTCCATCGCCTCGTCGGCGCGCCCGCAGCTCAAGGCGCAGGCCTGCGCCGACTGCCAGACCTTCCACGGATGCTGCGCGTGCGTCTGCGCGGCGAGCCGGCAGTTCTCGCGCACCGTCAGCGGCAGGAAGATGTTGTTGCGCTGGTAGCTGCGCCCGAGCCCGGCCTTCGCGCGCCTCGGCTGCGACCAGGCGGTGATGTCCTCGCCCATCAGCCGCACCGTGCCCGAGCTCGCCGCAAGCTCCCCGGACAGCAGGTTGATCAGCGTGGACTTGCCGGCGCCGTTGGTGCCGATCACGGCATGGATCTGGTCGGCGGCGAGGTCGAGCGACACGTCCTCGACCGCCTTGAGCGCGCCGAAGCGGCGGGTGAGCGCGCTGGCGCTGAGCATCGGGGTGCTGCTGCTCATGGCGTCTGCTCCTTGTGCTGGGGCGTGATCTGCGGGGTGCCGTCGCCGCCGCGGGCCGGGGGACGCGCCGCCGGGCGGGCGGGCGGGGCTTCTGTTGCGGGGGCGGCCGGGCGGCGGGCAAGCCGCTGGCGCAGCGAGGCGATGCCGCCGGCGAGGCCCTGCGGCATCAGCGCGACGACGAGGATGATGAAGCCACCCATCAGCAGCTGCCAGTGCTTGGTCAGCGAGGAGAACCACTCCGACAGCAGCACGAAGGAGAAGGCGCCCATCACCGCGCCGGGCAGGCTCCCGAGGCCGCCGAGGATGATCATCAGCAGCGCGTTGCCCGACTGGTGCCAGGACAGGATCTCCGGGTTCACGTAGCCGTGCTGGATCGCGAACAGGAAGCCCGCGACGCCGGCGAGCGCGCCCGCGATCACGAAGCTCGCGAGCTTGTAGCCGGTGGTCGCGAAGCCGGTGGCGCGCATGCGCTGCTCGTTGTGCTTGATGCCGACGAGCGCGTGGCCGAGGCGCGAGCGCAGCACCAGGCCGAGCACGCCCGCGGTCAGGCCCATCAGCGCGAGCGTGAACCAGTAGAAGTGCGCGGGCTGCTCCAGGTCCAGCGGCTTCCAGCCCAGCAGCGAGAACTCGGGCTTGAAGTAGATGTAGGTGCCGTCGCTGCCGCCGAAGGCATCGGTGTCGTGGAACACGAAGTACACGAGCTGCGCGAAGGCGAGCGTCACCATGATGAAGTAGATGCCGCGCGTCCTCATTACGAGCGAGCCGATCACGAGCGCGAGCAGCGCCGAGCCGCCCACCGAGGCCGCGAGCAGCCACCAGCCGTTGCCGGCCTCGGACTGCGGCGCGAGCATCGCCACCATGTAGCTCGCGAAGCCGAAGAAGGCGGCGTGGCCGAGGCTCACGAGGCCGGTGAAGCCGACCAGCAGCTGCAGGCTCAGCGCGAAGATCGCCATGATCAGCACCTTGGCGCCGAGCTCCATGTGGAACTCGCCGCCGATCGGCTCGGGCATCACCGGCAGCAGCGCCAGCAGCCCGATCGCGACGAGCCAGCCGAGGAGGGAAGTTCTCGTCATCTCAGGTCCCCTGCTTGAACAGGCCTTCGGGCTTCCACAGCAGGATCACCGCCATCAGCACGTAGACCAGGGCGCCGGCCGCCTGCTGCCAGAACACCTTGCCGAAGGTGTCGACGAAGCCGATCAGCAGCGCCGCGACCAGCGCGCCCTTGACCGAGCCGATGCCGCCGATCACGACCACCACGAAGCTTAGGATCAGCACCGAGCTGCCCATGCCCGGATAGACCGAGGCGACGGGCGCGGCGATCATGCCGGCGAGCACCGCGAGCGCCACGCCGCCGGCGAACACGAGCCGGTAGAGCAGCGAGATGTTGATGCCGAGCGACTGCACCATCTCGCGGTTGGTCGAGCCCGCGCGCACCATCATCCCGAGGCGCGTCTTCTGGATCATGAAGTACATGCCGGCTGCCAGCGCGAGGCACACGCCCGAGATGAAGAGCCGGTAGACGGGATAGCTCATGTCGTTGCCGATCTCGATCGAGCCGGCCAGCCACGAGGGCACGGCCACGCCGTGCACGTCGTCGCCGACGAGGATCGAGCGCAGCTCCTCGAACACCAGGATCAGGCCGTAGGTCATCAGCACCTGCTGCAGGTGCTCGCGCTCGTAGAGGAAGCTGAAGAAGCCCCATTCGAGCAGGTAGCCGAAGGCGACCGCGAGCACGATGCCCAGCAGCAGCGCGACGAGGAAGTTGCCGGTGAGCGAGGCCAGCGTGAACGCCATGTAGGCGCCGATCATGTAGAAGCTGCCGTGGGCGAGGTTGATCACGCCCATGATGCCGAAGATGAGCGTCAGGCCGCTGGCCACGAGGAACAGGAGCAGTCCGTACTGCACGCTGTTGAGGCACTGGATCAGGAAGGTGGTCAGGTCCATGCGGGGTGCTCCCGCCGGGAAGGAGGGAAGGGGGCAGGCCGGCTTACTGCGTCATGCGGCAGCCGCGTGCCGGGTCGGCCAGGTTCTTGGCCGCGACGCTCACCACGCGGTTCTCCTTGCCTTCCACCTTGCGCAGGTAGATGTCCTGCACCGGGTTGTGCGCCTTGGACATCGTGAAGCTGCCGCGCGGGCTGTCGATCCTGGCCTGCTCCATGCCCTTGACCACCGCGTCGCGCTTCTTGATGTCGCCGCCGGCGGCCTGCAGGCCGGCCGCGAGCATCTGCGCCGCGTCGTAGCCCTGCACCGCGTAGACGTCGGGCTGCAGCTTGTAGGTCTTCGCGTAGTTCAGCCGGAAGGTCTTGTCCTTGGCGTTGTTCAGGCCGTCGGCGTAGTGCAGCGTGGTCAGCAGCCCTTCCGCCGCCGCGCCCTGCGCTTCCAGGGTGCCGTCGGTCAGGAAGCCGGCGCCGTAGAGCGGGATCCTGCCCTTGAGGCCCGCCGCGGCGTAGTCCTTGACGAACTTGACCGCGCCGCCGCCGGCGAAGAAGACGTAGACCGCGTCGGGCTTGAGCGCGGCGATCTCGGTCAGCAGCGACTGGAACTCGACGTTCGGGAAGGGCAGGTTCAGCTCGCGCACGACCTTGCCGCCCTTGGATTCGAAGCCCTCCTTGAAGCCGCGCACCGACTCGTCGCCGGCGGCGTACTTCCAGGTCAGCGTCACCGCCGTCTTGTGCTTCTGCTGCTCGGCGGCCACCAGGCCCATCGCGTAGGCGGGCTGCCAGTTCGAGAACGAGGAGCGGAAGATGTTCGGCGCGCACAGCGGGCCGGTGACGGCGTCGGCGCCGGCGTTGGGCACGATCAGCAGCGTGTTGGTGTCCTTGGCGACCTTGGCCATGGCCATCGCGACTCCGGAGTGCACGGTGCCGACGAGCACGTCGACCTGGTCGCGCTTGACGAGCTTGTTGGCGTTCTCGGGGCCCTTGGCCGGGTCGGACTCGTCGTCGACCTTGAAGAACTCGATCTCGCGGCCCCCGATCTTGCCGCCCTGTTCCTGCACGTAGAGGCGGAAGCCGTTCTCGATCGCGGTGCCGAGCGCGGCGAAGGTGCCGGTGTAGGGCAGCATCAGGCCGACCTTGATCTTCTCGTTGGCCTGGGCGTGCGCCCCGGCGCTCAGCGTGGCGGCCAGCGCGGCCGCGGCAAGCAGGGTGAGCGAACGACGACGGGTGTTCATGGCTTTGTCTCCTTCGGATGGGCCCGGACCGGGCTCAGGGATGCGAGGTCGCGCCGGTCTTCGCCGGCGTCTTGTTCGAATGGGGTTCCGCGCGGGCGTGGCCGCGCAGGAAGGCGGCGACGGCGCGCATCAGCGCCGCGGGCTGGTCGCGGTGCGGCGAGTGGCCGCAGTCGTCGAGCTTGAGCAGCTGCGCCTGCGGCACCGCGTCGGCGATGCCGTCGATCTGCGCCATCGTGCCGTACTCGTCGTCCCGGCCCTGGATCGCCAGCACCGGGCAGCGGATCTGCGGCAGCAGCGGCTCGATGTTCCAGCGCCGGAAGCCGGGATCGAGCCAGACGTCGTTCCAGCCCCAGAAGGCCGAGTCGGGGTCGGCGTGGTAGCGCGCGAGCTTGGCGCGCAGCTCGGTCGTGACGTAGCCGTCGCGCGCCATCTCGATGCTCGCCACCGTCATGTCCTCGACGAAGATGTGCGGCGCGGCGACGACGAGGCCGCCCACGCGATCGGGGAAGCTCGCCGCATGGATCAGCGCGATCGAGCCGCCGTCGCTGTGGCCGTAGAACCAGGGCCGGTCCGCCGCCGCGTCGTGGCCGATCGCCTCGAGGAAGGCCGGCAGGAACTCGCGCGCCTGCCGGTGCATGAAGTCCACCGGCCACTTCTCGTGGCCCTCGCGCGGGCTGGACTGGCCGTAGCCCCAGCGCGACAGCACGAGGCCGCGGCAGCCCGCCGCCTCGCACAGCGCGCGCGGAAAGTCCTTCCACATCGTCACCGAGCCGAGGCCCTCGTGCAGGAACACGAGCAGCGGCTGCCCGGTGCGCTCGGGGGCGATGGGGGCGTACTCGATGCGGTGCCGGTGCCCGGCCCAGGCGACGTCGGCGAACTGCACCGGGCCCTGCAGCGTCGGGGTGCGGCTCATCCGCGCACCTCCTGCCGCGCCTCTTGCCGCGCCTCCTGGGCGCGCAACCTGAAACGCTGGATCTTGCCGGTGGCGGTCTTGGGCAGCTCGGCCACGAACTCGATCTGGCGCGGGTACTTGTGCGGCGCGAGCCGGCTCTTGACGAAGGCCTTGAGCTCGGCCTGCATCGCGTCGCCGCCGTCGCGACCGGCCTTGAGCACGACGAAGGCCTTGGTCTTGGTCAGCCCCTCGGCGTCGGGCACGCCGATCACCGCCGCCTCGAGCACGTCGGGGTGCTGCACGAGCGTGGCCTCGACCTCGAAGGGCGAGACGTAGATGCCGCTGACCTTGAGCATGTCGTCGCTGCGGCCGGCGTAGGTGTAGTAGCCCTCGGCGTCGCGGCTGTACTTGTCGCCGCTCTTGGTCCAGCCGCCCTGGAAGGTCTCGCGCGACTTCTCGCGGTTGTTCCAGTACATCAGCGCCGCGCTCGGGCCCTTGATGTAGAGGTCGCCGATCTCGCCGTCGCCCACGGGCCGCCCGTCCTCGCCGCGCAGCTCGACCTCGTAGCCCGCGACCGGGCGGCCGGTGGTGCCGTAGCGCACGTCGCCGGGGTGGTTGGAGAGGAAGATGTGCAGCATCTCGGTGGAGCCGATGCCGTCGATGATCTCGCAGCCGAAGTGCGCGGTCCAGCGCTCGCCGATGTCCTGCGGCAGCGCCTCGCCGGCCGACGAGCACATGCGCAGCGCGACCTGCTCGCGCGCGGGCAGGTTCGGCGAGGCGAGCATGCCGGCATAGCCGGTGGGCGCGCCGAAGAAGATCGTGGGCCGGCGCTCGACCATGCGCCTGAAGCAGGCGTCGGGCGTCGGGCGCTCGGCCATCAGCACGACGGTGGCGCCGACGCTCAGCGGGAAGGTCAGCGCGTTGCCGAGGCCGTAGGCGAAGAAGAGCTTGGCCGCGGAGAAGCAGGTGTCGTCCTCGCTCATGCCGAGCACCGGCTTGGCGTACAGCTCCGCGGTCCAGTACGGGTTGGCGTGCGTGTGCACCGTGCCCTTGGGCCGGCCGGTGGAGCCCGACGAGTAGAGCCAGAAGCCCGGCTCGTCGGCGAGCGTCGCCGCGGGCGCGGCGAGCGGCTCGGCACCGGCGAGCAGCGCGTCGAAGGCGCGGGCGCCCGCGGGCAGCTCGCCGCCCGGGCGCGAGACGATCAGCTCGCGCAGTTCGTGCGGGCCCTTCGCCATCGCCGACTGCAGCGTCGGCAGCAGCGCGGCCGAGACCAGCGCGGCCTGCGCACGGCTGTTCGCCAGCATGTAGGCGTAGTCCTCGGCGGTCAGCAGCGTGTTGACGGCCACCGGCACGAGGCCGGCGTACATCGCGCCGAGGAAGCTCACGGGCCAGTCCTTGCAGTCGTGCATCAGCAGCAGCACGCGGTCCTCGCGACGCAGCCCGAGCGACAGCAGCCCGGCGGCGGCGCGGCGGATGCGCTCGGCGAGCTCGCCGTAGCTCAGCGCGTCGTGGTCGTCGATGAACGCCGTCTTCTGCGCGCGCGCGGCATTGGCCTCGATCAGGTGCTGCGCGAAGTTGAACGCGTTCGGCGGGGCGGGGGGCAGCTCGGCCATCATGGACTTGTCTCCTCCTGGTGTTCCGGGATGTCGGTTCGCGGGGGCGCGCGCGGGGTTCAGGAAGCGGGCCGGCCGGCGGCCACGAGGGCGTCGAGCGCGGCGGTGGCGGCCTGCACCGCGCTCATGCGCCGGCCTTCGTGAACTGGATGCTGCCCTCGGGCAGCAGGTAGAGCACCAGCGCGCGGCCGGTGGTGACGGTGGGCCTGTGGGCGCTGCCGGGCGGGTAGACCTTCCAGCCGGCGGGCGTGCCGTCGAAGCGCGCGTCGGGCGTCAGCGGCATCACCAGGTCGAGCTCGCCGTTGGGGTGGCTGTGGTGCGGGCCGATGCAGTCCTGCATGTCGACCACGTCGACCGAGAACTGCGCCGTCTCGGCCGAGGGCTTGACGACGCGGCCCCAGCGGATGCCGCCCGCCTCGTGCCTGCACATCCAGCCCTCGCGCACCCCGGCCTCGCAGGCGGCCTTCATGTCGCGGAACCAGTGCGACGCCGGGCCGTAGCTCGCGTTGAGCCAGTCCTCGAGGGCGGCGTCCACCGGGCGCCCCTGCAGGGCCTGGGTTATCGTTCGGACCAGTGACTGAAACTGCTGCTCGCTCATCGCTGCCAAGTCCCTTTTCGTCGAATCGCTCCGTTGCCCGGGGAGGGGTCATGCAGTATCGTGCATGTTAAAGGACGATACGCGTGGGGTATGATCTGTGTCAAGAAAAATAGTGCATGTGTGGGGTAAACACCAAGCCTCGTTCGCGAGGCCGGGAAGAGCGTCGTCATGAAAGAAGAATCGCGCCTCGTTGATGCGATGGGCAGGGCGGACGAGGCCGCCGAAGGCAAGGACGCCTACCTCGTCGCGCTCGGCGAGCGCATCCGCAGCCTGCGCTCGCGCCGCGGCCTGACGCGCAAGGCGACCGCGCTCGCGGCCGACATCTCGGAGCGTCATCTCGCGAACCTCGAGCTCGGCACCGGCAACGCCTCGATCCTGGTGCTGCAACAGGTGGCGGGGGCGCTGCAGTGCTCGCTCGCCGAGATCACCGGCGACATGACCACCGCGTCGCCGGAATGGCTGATGATCCGCGAGCTGCTCGCGGGCCGCTCGGAGGCGGAACTGCACCGGGCGCGCGTCAAGCTCTCGGAGCTGTTCGGCGCCAGCACCGGCGACGACCGGACGCGGCGCTCGCGCATCGCGCTGGTGGGCCTGCGCGGCGCCGGCAAGTCCACGCTCGGCCGCATGCTCGCCGAGGACCTGGGCTATCCCTTCGTCGAGCTCAGCCGCGAGATCGAGAAGGTCGCCGGCTGCAGCATCGTCGAGATCCACTCGCTCTACGGCACCAACGCCTACCGCCGCTACGAGCGCCGCGCGCTCGAGGAGACGGTGCAGCTCTACCCGGAGGTGGTGATCGCGACGCCTGGCGGCCTCGTGTCGGATGCCTCCACCTTCAACCTGCTGCTGTCGCTGTGCTACACGGTGTGGCTGCAGGCGGAGCCCGAGGACCACATGAAGCGCGTCGTCGCGCAGGGCGACTTCCGGCCGATGTCCGGCAGCCGCGAAGCGATGGAGGACCTGCGCCGCATCCTCGAGGGCCGCGCCGCCTTCTACGCGAAGGCCGACCTCAGCCACAACACCAGCGGCCACTCCCTCGCGGAGACCTTCGCCGGCCTGCGCAGCGCCGTGCGTCAGGCCACCGGCGTGGCGGACCGGCGCGCCTGAGCGCCGTCACCCCCGGCCTCGCCCGTCCCTTCCTCGCTCCTTCCTCTTTCCTGCGGCCGGCCTCGCGGCCCGCAGCGGGAGGGATGCGCCTTCCCGGCACCCCGCCGCCGCGGCATTCCCCTTCCTTCCTCCTTCCCCGCTTCCTGAAATGACCCTGCTGCCGGTTCATCCGGAGCAGCGCTGTGCTTGACGCAACTCAAAGCATGCAATATCGTGCAGCTCATCGAACAGTGCATGCAGTTTCATGCATGCTGACTCGCAAGGAGCACCCCTCATGACCGCCACCGCCGACACCGTCCGCGTCGACTACCAGACCGACCCGTCCCGCTACAAGCACTGGTCCTTCAGCGTCGATGGCGCGATCGCGACGCTCAAGCTAACGCTCAAGCTCGACATCGACGAGAACGGCGGCCTGCGGCCGGGCTACAAGCTCAAGCTGAACTCCTACGACCTGGGCGTGGACATCGAGCTGCACGATGCGCTCAACCGCATCCGCTTCGAGCATCCCGGGGTGCGCGCGGTGGTCGTCACCAGTGCCCGCGACCGCATCTTCTGCTCGGGCGCCAACATCTTCATGCTCGGCGTGTCCTCGCA
>NZ_QXMG01000035.1 GCF_003569765.1 Caldimonas tepidiphila
AGGTCGAGGATGCTGCCCGAGTGGCGGTTGGTCCACGAGAAGCCGACGCTGTTGCTGCCGGCCGGCACGCGGGTCAGCGCCATGCCGGTGCGCCAGGTGCTGGTGCCGGAGGGGCGGTAGCGCACGCTCACGACGCCGTTGAGGTTGTCGTCACCCGAGATCGCCCACTGCACGCTCAGGTTGTGGACGGTCGGGTAGGGCACCGAGACGGCCCCCGGCGTGGTGGCGTTGGTGCCGCCGCTCGTCGCCGCGACCGATTCGCGCTCGAGCCCGGCGGATTCCGCCGCGATGACGTTCACCAGCGGTTCGCGACCGCCCAGCACGGGGTCGTAGTTCGCATTGTCTTCCGCGACCACCTCGTCATTCGAATAGGAAGCGTCGTGCACGCTTTCCTGGCCGAGGTTTTCGCTGTTTTGTTCGAGGCCGGCATCAGAATAGGAATCCTCGCCGCCTCCACCGCAACCGGCCAAAACAGCGGCCAGAGCGCAGGCGGACAGGGCAAAAGGAAGATTCAGGGACTGATAAGGCCGAATGGAAAAACGCATTTGAAATCCAACGATTTTGGGTTGAAGGCCCCCGGTACGTGGTCCCGGTGACCGCAAGAAAAACCGGTTCGAATCGAAGCCGGCTTGCGAAGAACCCGAATTCTGTGGATCTCAACCCCCCAACCGTAAGAGAATGAAAGCGAATGGGGGGTTTTCCCTTGTGTAAGCCTTACACGTCGAGTTACATAACCGTAACCTCGACCCCGCAAAGCGAGAACTATTACCGCAGTGGAATGGCGCCGCTTTTCGCCGGGGAGCGAGAAAAGCGTGAACAATTACCGCAGGGGGAGAACGAAGCCCCGGTTCCCCAAGGTGATGGATTTCACGAAACGAGGCCGGGAAAGGGGGCGGGAGCAGAATGCGGCAGGAGAACCGGGGCGCGTTTCCGTGTCGTGCCGCCGTGCTGCGGGACTCGTGACCGGGGGCGCTCCCGGACGGCACAGTCGCCGGTCCCCGCCCGCTCCCGCCGGGGCCGCGCCCCGCGTCCCGAGTGCCCTCGCGCGCCGCCGAGGTGCTTCGAGGATCCTGTCGTCGCATCCGGACGAGCCGTGCGGGGAAGTGCGGCCCCGGCATGGCGGGCAGGCAGGCGGGCACAGCCCGGTTCCGGAGTCTGGGAGTGGGCGCACGGTGTGCCTCCCTGCGGCGGCAAGGGGACGGTGCGCCGATGCAAGGGGCGGCAGGGCGGTCGCCCACAAGTAACAGAACGCGTCAAGCTTGATCCCGATCAGAGATAATCCCTCTTGCACGTTGCAAGCGCAGGCGGATTTCTCCGCCTTCGCGCCAGCGCCCTCCACCGGGCCGCCTCCAGGGGGAGATCCCGCCCTCGGCCCGCCTTCTCGAGGCGAGGCGATGCGGGGGCACCGGCCGCGGCGCGCGACTCGACACAGGCAAAGAGGTCCCCAAGATGAATCCATTCCGGGCCGCCCGCATGCTGCGGGCGGCGGTCTTCTGCGTGGCGGCGGCACTGCTGGCCGTCCCCGCGACCGCACAGGTGCAGGGCGCGGGCGCCACCTTCCCGTCCAAGGTGTACGAGCGCTGGGCGCAGGCCTTCGCGAAGAGCGACAGGGGCACGAAGGTGAGCTACCGCCCGACCAACTCGGGCGACGGCATCCGCCAGATCAGCGCGCGCACGGTGCAGTTCGGCGGCACGGACACGCCCTTGCCGCCGGAGGAACTGGCGCAGCGCCGGCTGGTGCAGTTGCCGATGCTCGTCGGCGGCATCGTCCCGGTGGTGAACCTGCCCGGCATCGGCGACCAGCGCCTGCGGCTCGACGGCCCGGTGCTCGCCGACATCATGAGCGGGCGCATCGCGCGCTGGAACGAGGCGCCGATCGCCGCGCTCAACCCCGGCGTCGCGCTGCCGGCGCTGCCGATCCGGCGCATCGTGCGCGCCGACAAGTCCGGCACCACCGAGGGCTTCACGCGCTACCTCGCGCAGGTCTCGGCAAGCTTCCGGCAGCAGGTCGGGGCGGCCCAGGCGCCGAGCTGGCCCGGCGAGGTGGTCGCCGCCGAGGGCAACGACGGCATGGTGCGTGCGCTCAAGGCGCATTCCGGCTCGATCGCCTACGTGAGCTACGACCGCTCGGTGCAGGACCGGCTCTCCACGGTGCGCCTGCGCAATGCGGCGGGGCACTTCGTCGCCGCCTCCGAGACGGGCTTCCGCAGCGCGATCCTCGAGAGCGACCTGTACCGCCGCAACGACGACCGCGCCTCGCTGCTCGACCGCCCGGGCGGCGAGACCTGGCCGATCACGCTCGTGAGCTTTGTGCTGGTCGATGCGCTGCCGGCCTCCGCCGACGGCGCCGACGCGGCGCTGCGCTTCCTCTACTGGTGCTTCATGAACGGCGACCGCCTGACGCAGGGCACCGGCTTCGCGCCGCTGCCCACCAGCATGCAGTCGCAGCTCGCGACGCGCTTCGACGGCATCCGCACCCGCGAGGGTCAGCCGCTGAACTACCAGGTGTTCTGAGCCCGGGGCGGCCGCCTCAGGCGAGGCGCGCCATCAGCGCGTGCCCCATGTCGCGCAACTCGTCGCTGCCGCGGCGGAAGGCGAGCGAGAAGCGCTGGCCGGCGTAGATGCGGTCGTAGGCCAGGCGCGAGACATGCGCCTGCCAGCCCTGGGCGGCCATCAGCCGCGAGAAGCGCTCCAGCACCGCGAGATCGACCGGCACCGGCCGGTGCTCGCCGCAGGGATCGAGCGGCTCGATCACCAGCATCGTCGCCGCGCGGCACACCCGCAGCCGGCGCGGACCGGTGCTCGGCTGGATCTTGTTCGGGAGGGATTGCGGGGACATCGCGAAGCCTTTCTGACGATGCCGCCGGGGGGCGGCCTGCGTGGGCGGCAACGATAGGGCGATGAACCCGCGGCCGAGCCGCGGAAATGAGGCCGGGACCCGGCCCAATCCTCAACGGCGCGCCGCGGGCGTGCGGAAAGTCACCGAACAGCGCAGGCCCGGCGTCGGCGCGACCGCGTGCTGCCAGTCCCAGCGCGCCTCGCCGCACAGGATGTAGGCCGAGCGCGGCTCGAGCTCGAGCTTCAGCAGCGCGCCCTTCCTCCGCGACGGCACGGGCGGGTAGCGGCGAAAGCGCATCTCGCAGGCGCCCGCCAGCGACACGCCGACGATCGCCTCGAAGTCCGGCACGTCGCGGTGCCAGCCGAGCGGCGTGCCGGGGCGGTACTCGGCCACCAGCATGTTGGTGAAGGCCTCCGGCGCGACGCCGAGCCAGGCGGCGGCCTTCGCGCGCAGCGGCCGGAACGCCTCGGGCAGCGCGGCACCGGCCTGCAGCCGGTTCGTGTCGAAGTCGAACTCGCTGCCGAAGCTCGCGACGCGTCGCCGCGCGGTCCACTCCTTGTAGCGCGCCTCGCGCAGCCCGAGCGCGGCGATCGCCGCGAGCAGCGCCGCCTCCTCGGCCTCGTCGATGAAGTCGCGCCGGTAGGCAAAGCCCGGCGGCAGGGGCGCCGCCTCGGCGCCGAAGAGCTCAAGCTGTCCGTTCGGACCCGTCGGGTTCATCGTGCGGCCTTTCGTCGAAGCGCATGCGCAGCGCGATCTCGCGCAGCCAGCGCTGGCCCGGATCGTTGTGGAAGCGCCAGTACCAGTGCAGCCACACCGTGAAGGGCGGCAGGCCCAGGTCGGGCTCGACCACCTGCAGCGCATGGCGCCGGGCGAAGGTGCGCGCCGGGCGCAGCGGCATCACGACCGCGAGGTCGGTCGCCGCGAGGATCGAGGGCACCACCGCGAAATGCGGCAGCGTCAGCCGGATGCGCGACTCGAGCCCGAGCAGGTGCAGCGCGCGGGCCGGCTCGACGTGGCTGCTGACGAGGATGAAGTCGAGTTGCTGCAGCGCCTCGCGCCCCTGCAGCCGGCCGGCGAGCGGATGGCCCCGGCGCAGCAGCACCACGTAGCGCTCGTCGAGCAGCCGCGCGCGCTCGGTGCCGGTCACCTCGGGCAGGTAGCCGAAGGCGAGGTCGATGCGGCCGTCCTCGAGCGCCGGCACGATGGCCGCGGGATCGAGCGGCACCACCTCGACCCGCACCCCCGGCGCCTCGCGGCTCACCTCGCGCATCAACTGCGGCAGGAATTCGTCCGCGCCGATGTCGCTCATGTAGACCGCGAAGCGCCGCTGCGAGCGCGCCGGTTCGAACACGTCGGACTCGTGCAGCGCGACGTCCAGCACCTTCATCGCCGCCTCGACCTGGCGCGCAAAGTGGTCGGCCTTCGGCGTCGGCGCGACGCCGCCCGAGGCCCGCACGAAGAGCGGGTCGTGCAGCGACAGGCGCAGGCGCGTGAGTGCATGGCTCACCGCCGGCTGCGACAGGCCCAGGTTCTCGGCCGCGCGGCTGACGTTGCGCGCCGCGTAGACCGCCTGGAAGACATGCAGCAGGTTGAGGTCGAAGTCCTTGATATGCACGGCGCGAATCGTAGTCACTAAGCGCATTGCATGGACGAATGAAAACCCGGTGCCTACAGTCCATGCACAGCCACAGGAGACGAGGCCGCGCGGCATGCACCGTCCGGCCGGCAGCATCATGGAAGTCCAGTTCACCCAGGAAATCGCGCAGCTGCAGCTCGGCGCGGGCCAGACCTTCCACGGCGAGGGGATTCTCGCGATCACCAAGGCGCTGCTGCAGTCGGGCGTGGCCTATGTCGGCGGCTACCAGGGCGCGCCGGTTTCGCACCTGCTCGACGTGATGGTGCAGGCCAAGCCCTATCTCGACACGCTCGGTGTGCACGTGGAGGCCTGCTCGAACGAGGCCTCGGCCGCGGCGATGCTGGGCGCCTCGATCCACTACCCGCTGCGCGGCGCCGTCACCTGGAAGTCGATCGTCGGCACCAACGTCGCGGCCGACGCGCTCTCGAACCTCGCGTCGCCGGGCGTCACCGGCGGCGCGCTGATCGTCGTCGGCGAGGACTACGGCGAGGGCGCGAGCGTGATCCAGGAGCGCACGCACGCCTATGCGATGAAGTCCACGCTGCTGCTGCTCGATCCGCGGCCGGACCTCGCCAACATGGTGGACATGGTCGGGCACGCCTTCGCGATGTCGGAGGCCTCGAACATGCCGGCGATCATGGAGGTGCGCATCCGCGCCTGCCACGTGCGCGGCAAGTTCGAGTGCAAGGACAACGTCGCGCCGCGCGTCTCGACGCAGGCGCTGATCGAGGAGCCGGCCGGCTTCGACTACATGCGGCTCGCGCACCCGCCGGTGACCTTCCGCCACGAGAAGCTGAAGACCGAGCAGCGCATTCCGGCCGCGCAGCGCTACATCGCCGAGCACCGCCTCAACGAGCTCTTCGACGGTCCGCGCAGGAACGTCGGCCTGATCGTGCAGGGCGGGCTCTACAACGCGCTCGTGCGCGCGCTGCAGCAATTGGGCCTCGCCGACGCCTTCGGCGACAGCGAGATCCCGATCCTCGCGCTCAACGTCACCTTCCCGCTGGTGCCCGAGGAGGTCTCGCGCTTCTGCGTTGGAAAGGACGCGGTGCTGGTGCTCGAGGAAGGCAGCCCCGAGTACATCGAGAAGGACATCATCCAGGCGCTGCGCCGGCTCGACGTGCAGACCCCCGTGCACGGCAAGGACCTGCTGCCCGCCGCCGGGGAATACACCGTCGAGGCGATGGCCGGGGGGCTGCTGGAGTTCGTCGGCAAGTACCTGCCGCAGGTGGACCTCGGCGAGGCCCGCCGGTGGCTCGCGGGCAACGCGCAGCGGCGCGAGTCGGTCGCGAAGGACACCGGCGCGCTGCCGGCACGGCCGCCGGGCTTCTGCGTCGGCTGCCCCGAGCGCCCGGTGTTCTCCGCGCTGAAACTGGCGCAGCAGCAGGTCGGCCCGGTGCACGTCGCCGCCGACATCGGCTGCCATGCGCTCGCGACCTTCGAGCCCTTCTCGTCCGGCCACTCGATCCTCGGCTACGGCATGAGCCTCGCGAGCCGCGCGGGCGTGTCGCCGATGATGCAGCGCCGCACGCTCGCGATCATGGGCGACGGCGGCTTCTGGCACAACGGGCTGCTCACCGGCGTGCAGGCCGCGCTCTTCAACAGCGACGACGCGGTGCTGCTGATCATGAAGAACGGCTACACCTCGGCGACCGGCACGCAGGACATCATCTCCACGCCCGACGAGGAAGCGAAGGAAAGCGCCGCCGACAAGCACCAGAGCCTCGCGCACCAGAACCAGACCATCGAGGACACGCTGCGCGGCATGGGCGCGAAGTGGATGCGGACCGTGCACACCTACGAGGTGGACGCGATGCGCCGCACGGTGCAGGAGGCGCTCACGAGCGACTTCAACGGCCTCAAGATCATCATCGCCGAGGGCGAGTGCCAGCTCGAGCGCCAGCGCCGCATCAAGCCCTGGATCGCCGGCAAGTTGAAGCGCGGCGAGCGCGTGGTGCGCGTGAAGTACGGCGTCGACGAGGACGTGTGCACCGGCGACCACGCCTGCATCCGGCTCTCGGGCTGCCCGACGCTGACCCTCAAGGACAACCCCGACCCGCTGAAGGTCGACCCGGTCGCGACCGTCATCGACGGCTGCGTCGGCTGCGGGCTGTGCGGCGCCAACGCCCATGCCGCGACGCTGTGCCCCTCGTTCTACCGGGCCGAGGTCGTGAAGAACCCGGGCTGGGCCGAGCGATGGATGGCGCGGCTGCGCGAGGGCGTGACGCGCGCGCTGCGCCCGGCCTGACAAGGATTCCTGCAAGCAACGAGATTCCCGCGACGACGGGAATCCGCCCTCGATCCACCGAAGGAGACAGACGATGAAATTCAGGACCACCCGCCGCGCGCTGCTGGCGCTGGCCGCCTCGATGGCCGTCGCCGGCCCCGCCTTTGCCCAGGCCGACTGGCCGAGCAAGCCGATCAAGCTGGTCGTCAACTTCCCGCCCGGGGGAGCTGCCGACGTGATCGGCCGCGCGCTCGGCACCGCCTTGACCGAGCAGCTCGGCCAGCAGGTCGTGGTCGAGAACAAGCCCGGCGCCAACGGCAACCTCGGCGCCGAGGCGGTGGCCAAGGCGAGCGCCGACGGCCACACCTTCCTGATGAGCTCCGGGGGCGCCGTGACGGTCAACCCCTTCCTCTACACGAAGATGCCCTTCGACGCGGAGCGGGACCTGCAGCCGGTGGCGTCGGTGGCGCGCGTGCTGGTCTTCCTCGTCACGCACCCGTCGGTGCCGGTGAACAACGTGCAGGAGTTCGTCTCCTACGCGCGCGCCAACCCCGGCAAGCTCTCCTACGGCTCGGCCGGCACCGGCAGCTCGCCGCACATCGCGGGCGAGATGCTCAAGCGCCAGGCCGGCATCGACGCGATGCACGTGCCCTACCGCGGCATGGCGCCGGCGCTCACCGACCTGCTGGCCGGCCAGATCCAGTTCATGTTCGACTCGGGCCCGGGCCTGCGCCACGCCAGGGACGGCAAGCTCAAGGTGCTGGCCGTCGGCAGCCCGACGCGCTCGCCGCAGGTCGACGTGCCGACGCTTGCCGAGGCCGGCATGAAGGGCTTCGACGCGGACACGATCTTCGGCGTCTACGCGCCCGGCGGCACGCCGGCGGCGGTGGTGACGAAGCTGCACGCCGAGATCAACAAGGCGCTCGCGAACCCGAAGGTGGTCGAGGTGATGAAGGGCATCGGCAGCGAGCCCGCCTCGATGAGCCGCCAGCAGTTCGTCGAGCGCCAGAACCAGGACCGCGCCCGCTTCGGCGCCTTCATCCGCGAGGTCGGCCTGAAGGCCGATTGAGGATCACCCCATGAGCTCCAACCGCCCCCTGACGATCCTGGTGTGCGCGCTCGGCGGCGAGGGCGGCGGCGTGCTGTCCGAGTGGCTGTACGACACCGCCGTGCACAGCGGCCACAGCGCGCAGGCCACCTCCATCCCCGGCGTCGCGCAGCGCACCGGGGCGACCACCTACTACATCGAGGTGCACCCGCGCCCCGACCGCGAGCTCGGCGGCCGCCGCCCGGTCTTCAGCCTGAACCCGGTGCCGGGCGCGATCGACCTGCTGGTCTCCTCCGAGCTGCTGGAGACCGCGCGCCAGATCGGGCTGGGCATGGCCGGCGCCGACCGCACGGTAGTGGTGAGCTCCAGCGCGCGCACGCTGACCGTGGCCGAGAAGATGCAGCAGGCCGACGGCCGCATGGCGCAGGAAGCTCTGCTCGCCGCGGTGCAGCGCAACAGCCGCGAGGCCGAGGTGCTGGACATGGCGGCGATGGCGCGCCAGGCCGGCACCGTGATCAGCGCGGTGCTGTTCGGCGCCATCGCCGGCACCGGGCTGCTGCCATTCAGTCGCAGTGCCTACGAGGAGACGATCCGCCGCTCCGGCAAGGGCGTCGAGGCGAGCCTGCGCGGCTTTTCACTGGCCTACGACGCGGTGCAGGCGCGCCGCGCGCAGCAGCAGGTCGTGCAGCAGGCGGTGCAGCAGGCAATCGACGGCGCGGCCGCAGCCGCCGCACCGGCCAGGCCGCCGGTGCCGCTGCCCGACGCGGCACGCGCGCGCTTCCCGCAGCCGGCGCTGGAGCTCGTCGAGCTCGGCTGGGCGCGCCTGGCGGACTACCAGGACCGCAAGTATGCCGAGCTGTATCTCGAGCGCCTGCAGCGCGTGCTCGACGCCGAGAAGGCGAGCGATCCGTCGGGCGCGAACGGCCGGGCGGTGACGGCCGAAATGGCGCGCTGGCTCGCGCTGTGGATGGCCTTCGACGACATCGTGCGTGTGGCCGAGCTGAAGCTGCGCGACAGCCGCGCGGCACGCGTGCGGCGCGAGGTGGCCGCGGCGCCGGACGAGATCGTGCGCGTCTACGACCACTTCAAGCCCGGCGTGCCGGAGTTCGCGGCGCTGCTGCCCGAGGGCCTGGCTCGCGCCTTGAGCGCCTGGGACGAGCGCCGCCGCAGGCAGGGCCGCGAGCCCTGGGCACTGCCGCTGAAGATCGGCACGCACTCGGTGCGCGGCGCCCTCGCGCTGCGCTTCGTCGCGGGGCTGAAGGGCCAGCGCAGGCGCGGCAGCCGTTTTCAGTTGGAGCAGTCGCTGATCGAGCGCTGGCTCGCCTGCGTCGTGCGCGGCACCCGCGAGCACTGGGCGCTCGGGCACGAGCTCGCGCAGTGCGGACGGCTGATCAAGGGCTACGGCAGCACCAACGAGCGCGGCAAGGAGAACCTGCTGCACGTCGTCGACCACCTCTCGGGCGGCGAGCGCCCCGACACGCCCGCGGCGCAGCGCGTGCAGGCCGTGCAGGCCGCGCGCAAGGCCGCACTCGCCGACGATGCCGGCCGCGCGCTCGACCAGGTGATGGTCGCGCACGGCGCGCCGCCGCGACCGCTCAGGGCCCAGCCGATCCGCTTCTACAAGCGCAGGCCCGGCGACAATGCGCCGTCGCCGCGCACCGCGCAGCCGGCCCCGGCCGCCGCGCGCGCCGGCGCCCCGGAACACCAGCCCGCCACCGCCCGATGAACGCACCCGAGTCCCTTCCCCGCAGCCCGGCCGCCGAGGCCGAGCCCGCCGCACCGGCCGACAGCGACGCGCTCCACAAGGTCGCCGTCGAGTTCGGCGACTGCGACCCCGCCGGCATCGTCTACTTCCCGAACTTCTACCGCTGGATGGACGCGGCGAGCCGCCACTACTTCGTGCACCGGGGCGTGCCGGCGTGGCGCGAGACGGAAAGGCGCTGGGGCGTGATCGGCACGCCGATCGTCGACGCGCAGACGCGCTTCCTGCGCCCGGCGAGCTACGGCGACCGGCTCGCGATCGAGACCGAGGTGATCGAGTGGCGCGGCAAGAGCTTCGTGCAGCGCCACCGCATCTGGTGCGACGGAAAGCTGCTGGTCGAGGGCACCGAGGTGCGCGTGTTCGCGGCGCACCGCGAGGGCGGCGGCATCCGCGCGGTCGAGGCGCCGGAGATCCGCGCGCTCTGCGAGGGCTGAGCGGCCTGGCGGGCCCTCACTCGCGTCCGAGCGCCGCGGCCACCGCATCGGCCAGCGCCGCGAGCTCGGCGCGCGGGATGTCGGTGTCGATCGTCCAGGCGTGCGCCCGCTCGTCCTCGCCCAGCGGCTCGTGCACGCGCAACTGCAGGTCCAGCACGCTTTCGCCCGCGTCCGACGGGTCCTCGCCGGCGGCCGAGCGCTCGCGCAGCCGGGTGCGCAGCACCTCGTGCGACGCGCGGCACTCGACGAGCGCGAAGCGCGCGCCGAGCCCGGCGGCGAGCGCTCGCATCGCGTCGCGCTCGCCGCGGCGCAGGAAGGCGGCATCGATCACCACCGGCGTGCCGCCTTCGAGCAGCGTGCGCGCCAGCGCCTCCAGCTCGGCATAGGTGCGCCGCGTCGCGTCGGGCCCGTAGAGCGCGCTGCCCACGGCCGGCCGCTCGGTCGGCGCCATGCCGAACAGGCGCTTCCTCTCGACGTCCGAGCGCAGCCGCACCGCGCCGAGCGCCTCCAGCAGGCCCTGCGCGACACTGCTCTTGCCGCTGCCCGAGAGCCCGCAGGTCAGCACCAGGCGCCGCGGGCGCGGCCGCGCGAGCGTCTCGGCGAGCGCGAGCCGGGACTGGAAGGCGGCGAGCTGCCGCAGGCCTTCCCCCGATTCCGGCGCGAGCTGGCCCGCGCGCAGCAGCGCGACCTTCGCGCGCACCAGCGCCCGGTACACCGAGAAGAAGGGCAGCAGCGCCAGCGCCCCGCGGTCGCCCGTGGCCTCGCTCCAGCCGCTGACGAAACGCCAGGCCAGACGCGGCAGGCCGTGGGCCATCAGGTCCATGAAGGGAAAGGCCGCATCGCTCGCGACGTCGATGTGGCGCAGCTCCGGGTCGAACTCGATCGCGTCGAAGGGCAGCGGCTCGCCGTCGATCAGGACCAGGTTGGCGAGGTGCAGGTCGCCGTGGCACTCGCGCACGCGGCCCTCGCTCAGCCGCTGCGCCAGCCGCTGCGCGATGCGCTCGAACTCCGCGCGCGTCCACTGCTCGAGCGCCGCGAGGCGCGCGGCCTGCGCGGGCGCCTCGTCGGCGAGCTCGCGCAGGTTGTCGAGCGCCCAGCGCAGCACGCCCTGCGGCGCGCCGAAGCCCGGCGGCGACGGCGCCAGGCCGGCGTGGAAGGCCGCGACGCGCTGCGCGAGCCGGTCCGCCAGCGCCGCCGTCAGCCGGCCCTGCCGGGCGAGCTCCGACAGCAGCGCGCCGCCGTCGAAGCGGCGCATGCGCAGCGCCCAGTCCAGGGCCGTGCGGTCCTCGGCAGGCGTCTCGCCGAAGCGCGGCTGCTGCGGCGTGCCGACCACCGGCCGCACGTCCAGGTAGAGCCCCGGCGCGGTGCGGCGGTTCAGGCGCAGCTCCTCCTCGCAGAAATGGCGCCGCCGCTGCAGCGTCGAGAAGTCGGCGAAGCCGGTGGCGAGCGGCTTCTTCAGCTTCCAGGCGCTGTCGGCGGCGAGCAGCACGGTCGACAGGTGGGTGTGCAGCACCTGCACCGGCGCGCCGCCGGGCGCGGCGGCGAGCGCGCGGCGCAGGCCGTCGACGAGCCTCAGGTGGTCTTGCAGCGGGTCCATCGGCGCGCATCGTCGCACGGGCGCGCGGCCGCCGCAGCCGGGCGACCCTGCCGGCACGCAGGTCGTGTCGGCGCCGCTACAGTGCGGGCTGCCGACGCTCTCCCCTTGCGAGTCCCGCCTTGCCCACGCTGCACACCCGCCCCCTCGCCCCGCCGATCGCCGCCGAGGCGCCTGCCGTGCCCGCCGCGCCCGGGGGCCGGCCGCGCGACCCGCAGCGCCACCCGGTCGAGGTGCGGCCGAGCGCGATCGACGGCCTCGGCGCCTTCGCGCTGGCGCCGATCCCGGCGCGGGCCAAGATCGGCGAGGTGCGCGGCGAGCCGGTCTCGATCGCCGAGGCCGAGCGCCGCGCGCGTGCCGCCGAGCGCGCCACCGGCCGCATCATGATGATCGCGGTGTCGCAGCGCCGCGCGATCGACGCGACGCATTCGCAGGACCCGCTGCGCTACGCCAACCACTCCTGCGCGCCGAACGTGGTGCTCAGGACCGAGCAGGGGCGCGCCGCCTTCTACGCGCTGCGCGACATCGACGCGGGCGAGGAGCTCACGCTGCGCTACGGCGAGACGCACCACGCCGGACGGCTCGCCTGCCGCTGCGGCGCGCCGCGCTGCGCCGGGCGGCTGTAGGCCTCTTCAGGCGCCGGCCTCCGGCCTGCACGCGGCGCCCGGCGCCATCGGCCGCTCGCGCGGCGGCCCGTGCAGCACGCGCCAGCGCATCGCCTCCACCGCCGGCGGCAGCACGCGGCGCCGGCGCAGCGCCCAGGGCAGGCCCGGCAGCGCGGCGCGCAGCACCGTGCCGAGGAGACCCTGCGCTCGGGCCTCGCGCAGCACGCGGCGCGTCTCGAACAAGGCCCTCCGCCACGGCAGCCGCAGCCATGCGATCCACAGCGTGTTGCGCGCCATCAGCAGCCGGCGCCCGCGCGAGTCGCGCACGCTCGACGGATGGTGGTGCACGACGAGCCCGGGCACGTAGACGATCTGCCAGCCGGCGGCCAGCAGGTCCAGCCCCAGCAGCCGCTCCTCGCAGCCGAGGAAGAGCCGCGGCTCGTAGCCCCCTGCCGCCGAGAAGGCCGCGGTGCGCATCACCACCGCGCCGGCCATGAAGCCGATCAGCGCCGGGCCGGGAAGGCCCGCGGCCGGCAGCGGGCTCGTCGCCATCACCTCGCAGGTCGGGTCCTCGCGCCCCTCGGGGCCGACCAGCACGCGCGCATTCAGCGCGCCGATGCGCGGGTGCGCGTCGAGCAGGTCGGCCGCGCGCGCGAGCGAGCCCGGCGCCCACCAGGTGTCGTCGTCGCAGAAGGCGACATAGTGGGTGCGGACCCGCGCGACACCGGCGTTGCGCCCCGCCGCGCCCAGGTTGCCGCCGGTGTCCACCACCGTGACCTGCGGGAACTCGCGCGCGACGCGCGCGGCGGTGCCGTCGCGCGAGGCGTTGTCGGCGACGACGATCGCCGGCCGCTCGGGCAGCCGGGCGAGCTCGACGAGCGTGCGCAGCAGCTCGCCGACGCGCTCGTGCGTCAGCACCACCACCGTGATGCGCTCATCGGGCGTCATCGCCTTGTCCCTCCTCGTCGAGGCCGAGCCGCCAGTAGCGCTCCGGCGCCTCCAGGTCGGCCGGCACCGCGGGGCCGAAGGCGCGCAACTGACTCGCGTAGTGCGCCAGCGCGCGGCGCTTCGCCTGCGGCGGGCCGCTGCGCAGCGGGAACGCGGGTGTGGCGACGATGCCGGCGCCGGCGAGCGCGACGAGACGGCGCTGCAGCCGGCCCGGGATGCGGCGGTAGAGCGCGTCCTCGACCGCGAGCCACAGCCGCCCGGGGGCGGCGCGCAGCAGCCGCAGCCCGGCCTCGTGCACGCGCTCGTGGTCCGAGTGGAACAGGCCCATCGGCAGCACCACCGCGTCCGGGCGGGCCGCGTCGATTTCCGCGCCCAGTGCGTCGGCGAGCGCCGCGACGCAAGGCCGCTGCGGCGCCGCGTACTGGTCGTCGACGAAGCCGAGCCAACGCGGCGCGGCCCCCAGCACCTCGAGCGCCGCGCGGTCCTCGGCGCGTCGCGCCGGCATCGCCTCGTCGCTGCTGCCGAAGCCGCAGCGCCGGTCCCAGTCGGCAAGCGGCAGCCCGGGCGGGGGATCGCCCGCGAACACCGTGACGACGACGCTGCCCGGGTGCGCGGCGAGCAGCTCGCCGCAGCCGAACACCGCGTCGTCGAGATGCGGCGAGACCACCAGCAGGCGTTCGAGCGGCGGCAGCGCGGGCATGCGGTCGGCGGGGCGGCGGCGGCTCAGGGCAGGCGCTGGCGCGGCACGCGGAACTCGTGCGTGTCGCCGTGCGACAGGTACTTCACCTTCTGCTCGAGGCCCGCGGCCCGCACCGCCTTCCTGAAGTCCTCCAGCGGCGACATGAACACCGCGTAGTCGTTGTAGTGGATCGGGATCGCGGTGGCCGGGTCGATCATGCGCAGCGCCTGCACGCCCTGCTCGGCGTCCATCGTCACCAGCACGCCGAAGACGCGCGTGCCGCCGAGGTGCAGCAGCGCCAGGTCGATGCCGGGATGGCGCCGCGGGATCTCGCGGAGCTCGTCGATCGCCAGCGTGTCGCCGCTGATGTACATGCGCCAGAGCTGCCGGCCGGCGCGGTCGTGGAACTCCAGCAGGCTGCCCATTACGTCGGGCAGCGCGAGCCGCGCGCCGGTGGGGCCGTGGCGGCCGGGCATCGCGCTGATGCGCAGCCGCGCGTCGCCGCGGCGCAGCTCGACCGACTGCCAGGTGTCGAGCGCCTGCACCGCGGTGAAGCCGCGCTCGCGCAGCTGGCGCGCCGCATGGTCAGTCGTGACGATGCGCGTGTCGCGCGGCAGCTTCTCCTCGACGATCTGGTCGAAGTGGTCGCCGTGGTAGTGCGACAGCAGCACCAGGTCGACCGGCGGCAACTGCTCGAACTTCATCGCCGGGTCGGTCAGCCGCGGCGACTTCAGCCCGTAGCCGAGGTGGGCGTGGTCGCCCTTGTGCAGGAAGTTCGGGTCGGTGAGGATCGTGAAGCCGGCATAGCGCAGGATCACCGTGGCGGTACCGACGAAGTAGACGGAGCCGCTTTCCAGCACCGGCGCCTTGTCCGGTGCCGGCAGGTTCCAGACATGCACCGGCTCAGGCGGCGCCGGCGCCTGCGCGGGCACCGGCGGCGGCAGCTGCGCCGAGGGCCACTGCGCCACGGCCGCGCCCGGCAGGCCGAGCGCCACCGCCAGCCCCCAGGCCGCCAGTCTCCGTCCCCACCGCGCTCCTGCTTGCATCATGGCCCCCGTCAAGCACCGTTCCCTCCGGCAGCGGCAAGGCGGGTTCCCGGCCTCTTCCGCGGCCCGGGGGTAGGCACACTCTTTGCTCTACCCCCTGTCCGGAGGCCGGCCGCGCCTTCGATCGAAGAATGGAACACCCGCCTCGACGGGACAAGACACATCAACATCCAACAACGTGCCGGCGGTCACCGCCGCGCTTCCGGGAGGAACCGAATGCCGAATCAGGCCCTGAACCAGTTGGGCGAATTGCTGGCCACCCAGCAGGATCGCATCCTGAGCGAGTGGCTGCGCGACCAGAACGCACTGATGTCACGCAGGGGCGCGCTGTCGCAATCGCAGAATCGGCAGGAATCGGAAGAATTTTTTACCGCCTTGCGCTCCGCCTTGCAGCGTGCGCACGGCGACGATCTCGCCACGCCCGAGTGGGACGAGGTGCGGCACGTGATGGCCGCGCTGTCGTCGACGCGCGCGCGCCAGGGCTTCACGCCGTCGGAGACGGCGACCTTCGTCTTCTCGCTGAAGCAGGCGGTGTTCGGCGCGCTGCGCGAGGCACTTGCCGGCGACGCGGCGCTGCTGGCCGAGCGCACCTGGCTCGTGAGCACGCTGCTCGACCGCATCGGCCTGCACACGATCGAGGTCTTCCAGCAAAGCCGCGAGGAAGTGATCGCGCGACAGCAGCAGGAGCTGCTCGAGCTCTCGACGCCGGTGGTGCAGCTGTGGGAGAACGTGATCGCGCTGCCGCTGATCGGCACGCTCGACAGCGCCCGCACGCAGGTGGTGATGGAGAACCTGCTGCAGAAGATCGTCGAGACCGGCTCGTCGATCGCGATCATCGACATCACCGGCGTGCCCACTGTCGACACGCTGGTCGCGCAGCACCTGCTCAAGACCGTGGCGGCGGCGCGCCTGATGGGGGCGGACTGCATCATCAGCGGCATCCGGCCGCAGATCGCGCAGACCATCGTGCACCTCGGTGTCGATTTGTCGGAGGTGACCACCAAGGCCACGCTCGCCGACGCCTTCATCGTTGCGCTCAAGCGCAGCGGCTCCTCGCTAGAACTGAACGCAGCACGCAAAGCCGCCTGACGCGATGGACCGAATACCCATTCTGAAGATGGGGCGCTTCCTGCTCGTGACGGTGCAGGTGGACATGTACGACCGCCTCGCGCTCACGCTGCAGGACGACCTGACCACGCGCATCGTGCGCGACCGCGCGCGTGGCGTGCTCATCGACATCTCCTCGCTCGACGTGGTGGACTCCTTCATCGGCCGCATGATCGGCAACATCGCCGCGATGTCGCGGGTGCTGGACGCGCAGACGGTGGTGGTCGGCATGCAGCCGGCGGTGGCGATCACGCTGGTCGAGCTGGGGCTGACGCTCGAGGGCGTGCGCACCGCGCTCAACGTGGAGCGAGGCATGGCGCTGCTGCAGTCGGCTCTCGACTGAAGGCGCGGCATGGCACTCCACAATGCGGCGCCCGTCACCGTGCCCCTCAACTCTCAGGACGACGTCGTGCGGCTGCGCCAGGTGGTGCGCGACCTCGCGCTCGCGCAGGGGCTGTCGCTGGTCGACCAGACCAAGCTCATCACCGCCGCGAGCGAGCTGGCGCGCAACACCGTGATCTACGGCGGCGGCGGCAGCGCGGAGGTCGTGGCGGTGCGCGAGGGCCTGCGCAGCGGCGTGCAGCTCACGCTGCGCGACGAGGGCCCCGGCATCGCCGACATCGAGCTCGCGCTCAAGGACGGCTACACCACCGGCAACGGCCTGGGGCTGGGCCTGAGCGGCGCGCGGCGCCTCTCCGACCTCTTCGACATCGACTCGGCGCCCGGACGCGGCACCCGCGTGAGCATCACCAAATGGAAGCGCTGACATGAGCTGCTCGATGCGCCTGCTGCTCAACGACGCCTCGCAGGTGGCCGCGGCGCGGCGCAGCGTCGGCGAGCTCGCGCACAGCCTCGGCTACGACGAGCGCGACGCCGGGCGCGTCGCGCTCGTGCTCACCGAGGCGGCGACCAACGTGCTCAAGCATGCCGGCCACGGCGAGCTGCTGGTGCGCGTGCTGCACGAGCCCGAGCAGCCGGCCGGCGCGATCGAGATCGTCGCGCTCGACCGCGGCCCCGGCTTCGACTGGGCGCGCGCCTCGCCCGACGGCTACTCCACTGCCGGCACGCTCGGCGGCGGGCTCGGCGCGATGCACCGCGTCGCCGACGCCTGCGACGTCTACTCGAGCCCCGGGGCGGGCACCGCGCTGCGGCTGCTGGTGCAGCGTGCCGGCGCGCCGGCCGCCGCCCGGCATGAGTTCGAGTGGGGCGCGGTGTGCGTGCCCTACCCGGGCGAGCTGGTCAGCGGCGACGGCTGGGCGGTCGCCACGGCCGGCGACGAGCTGCTCGCGATGGTCGCCGACGGCCTCGGCCACGGCCCGCAGGCGCACGACGCGTCGACGGCGGCGACGAATTGCGTCGGCCTGCAGCCGCAGCCGCCCAAGGCCTGCCTGGAGCAGGTGCACGCCGCGCTGCGCCTCACGCGCGGCGCGGCGGTGGCCTGCGCCCGGCTGCTGCCCGCGAGCGGCCGGGTGGAGTTCGCCGGCATCGGTAACGTTTCGTCGCTGGTGCTGCCACCGCAGGGCGGCGGGCGGCAGATGGTCTCGCTCAACGGCATCGTCGGCCACAACGTGCGGCGCATCCAGCACTTCGACTACGAATGGCAGGAGCCGGCGCTGCTGCTGATGCACTCCGACGGGCTCGGCACGCACTGGTCGCTCGACCGCTACCCGGGCCTGTCGGTGCGGCACCCGACGCTCGTCGCCGCGGTGCTCTACCGGGACTTCTGGCGCCAGCGCGACGACGTGACGGTGTTGGCGGTGCGGCGCCGTGCCGCGGGAGGCGCCCGATGAGCCGGCTGCTGCACGCGCTGCCGCTGCACAGCGAGACCGACGTGGTGCTCGCGCGCCAGCGCGCGCGCGAGATCAGCGCCGCGCTCGGGCTTTCCGGGCAGGATCCGGTGCGCGTGGCGACCACCGTGTCCGAGCTCGCGCGCAACGCGCTGCACCATGCCGGCGGCGGGCGCATCGAGTTCACGCTCGAGGAGGAGTCGATGCCGCCGGCGCTGCGCATCGACATCCGCGACGAAGGGCCAGGCATCCCGGGCCTGCCCGAGCTGCTCGCCGGCCGCCGCCCGGACGGCGGCGGTGGCGCCGGCCTCGGGCTGCAGGCCGCGATGCGGCTGATGGACGACTGCCGCATCGAGTCGGTGCCGGGCCAGGGCACGACGGTGCGGCTGCGCAAGACGCTGCCGTCCGCGCCGCGCCCGGGCGAGGCGGCGTGGAGCCTGCCGCAGGCGCCGGCCGCGGCCTACGAGGAGCTCTCGCGCCAGAACCGCGAGCTGCTCGCGGCGCTGGCCGCGCTGCGCGAGCGCCAGCAGGAGCTCGCGCGCATGACGCGCGAGCTCGAGGACACCAACCGCGGCGTCGTCGCGCTCTATGCCGAGCTGGAGGAGAACGCCGACCGGCTGCGCCGCGCCGACGAGATGAAGTCGCGCTTCCTGTCCAACGTCAGCCACGAGTTCCGCACGCCGCTGAGCTCGATCCACGCGCTCACGCAGCTGCTGCTGTCGCGCATCGACGGCGAGCTGTCGCCCGAGCAGGAGCACCAGGTGCGGCTGATCGCGCGCGCCTCGGCCGACCTGTCCGAGATGGTCAACGACCTGCTCGACATCGCGAAGATCGAGGCCGGCAAGGTGGCGCTGCGCCCGAGCGTGTTCACGCTCGCCGATCTCTTCGGCGCGCTGCGCGGCACGCTGCGACCGCTGCGCGTGCACCCGCATGTCGAGCTGGTGTTCGACGACGCGTCGATGCTGCCGCCGCTGCACAGCGACGAGGGCAAGGTATCGCAGGTCCTGCGCAACCTGATCTCGAACGCGCTGAAGTTCACGCGCGAGGGCGAGGTGCGCGTGTCGGCGCGGCAGCAGGCCGGCACGGGGCTCGTCGAGTTGCGCGTGGCCGACACCGGCATCGGCATCGCGCCCGACCACCTCGAGCTGATCTTCGAGGAGTTCGCGCAGATCGAGAACGAGCTGCAGCGGCACGTGCGCGGCACCGGCCTCGGCCTGCCGCTGTGCCGGCGGCTCGCCGCGCTGCTTGGCGGGCGCATCGACGTCGAGAGCCGGCTCGGCAGCGGCTCGGTGTTCATCTTTACGCTGCCGATGCAGCTGTCGCCGCCCGCCGCCGTAGCGGCGGGGCCGTCCGAGGGAGGTTCCGCATGACGCCGCCGAAGAGCGCTGCCGGCGCACTGATCCTGAACGTCGACGACAACGACGCCGCGCGCTACGTGAAGACGCGCGTGCTGACGCTGGCGGGTTTCCGCGTCGTGGAGGCGCGCACCGGCCAGGAGGCGCTCGAGCTCACGCGCAGCGAGGCGCCGGAGCTGGTGCTGCTGGACGTGAAGCTGCCCGACATCAACGGGCTCGAGGTCTGCCGCCGGCTCAAGGAAGATCCCGCGACGGCGACCGTGATCGTGCTGCAGACCTCGGCCTCGCTGGTCGACAGCGCGCACCGCGTGCGCGCGCTCGACGCCGGCGCCGACAGCTACCTGGTCGAGCCGATCGACGCCGAGGAGCTCGTGGCCAACGTCAAGGCGCTGCTGCGCATGCGCCGCGCCGAGGAGGCGCACCGGCGCGCCGAGGGGGCGCTGCGCGCGAGCGAGGAGCGCTTCCGCCAGCTCGCGCAGAGCGTGAGCGACGTGTTCTGGGTGCTGAGCCCGGCCGAGGCCGGCTTCGAGTACGTCAGCCCCGCCTACGAGCGGCTGTGGGGGCGCAGCGCCGAGCCGCTGCAGCGCGACTGGCAGGAGTGGTTCGCCGCGATCCACCCGGAGGACCGCGCCCGCGTGCGCGAGGGCTTCGCGCGGCTGTTCGAGAGCGGCGTCTACGAGGAGGAGTACCGCATCGTCGGGCCCGACGGCCAGGCGCGCTGGATCGCGGAGCGGGGCTTCCCGATCCGCGACGCGCAGGCCGCGACGCACCGCTTCGCCGGCATCTCGCAGGACGTCACCTCGCGCAAGCAGGCCGAGCTGCTGCTGCTGGAGGCGGATCGCCACAAGGACGAGTTCCTCGCGATGCTCGCGCACGAGCTGCGCAACCCGCTCGGGCCGATCCGCAGCGCGGTCGACCTGCTGGCGCGCCGCGGCGAGCGCGACGCACTCGACAGCCGCGCGATCTCGATCATCGGCCGCCAGGCCGACCACCTCGCGCGCCTCGTCGACGACCTGCTCGACATCTCGCGCATCAGCCACGGCAAGATCAACCTGCGCGTCGAGCCGGTCGAGCTGCGCGCGGTGCTGCAGGCGGCGCTGGAGACGACGCGCGAGTTCACCGAGTCGCGCGGCCACCAGGTCACGCTCGCGCTGCCCGGCGAGCCGATCTGGGTGCGCGGCGACGCGGTGCGGCTGTCGCAGGTGTTCAGCAACCTGTTCAACAACGCGGCGAAGTACACGCCCGAAGGCGGCGAGATCGGGCTGTACGTCGAGCCGGCGGAGCACGGCGTGCGGGTGCGCGTGGTCGACAACGGCTGCGGCATCCGCGCCGAGCTGCTGCCGCGCATCTTCGGCCTGTTCACGCAGGGCGAGCGCACGCTCGACCGCTCGCAGGGCGGCCTGGGCATCGGGCTGTCGCTGGTGCGCCGCCTCGTCGAGTTGCACGGCGGCACGGTGCAGGCCGCGAGCGCCGGGCCCGGCCAGGGCGCGGAGTTCAGCGTCGTGCTGCCGGTGACCGAGGCGCCGCAGCCGCAGGGTGCGGCGACCGCGGAGGCCGCCGCGTCCGCCGCGCGCCGCGTGCTGGTGGTCGACGACAACACCGATGCCGCCGAGGCGATCGGCCTGCTGCTGCGGCTGCACGACCACGAGGTGCGGGTCTGCGGCGACGGCGCCGAGGCGCTCGCCGCGGCGCCGGTCTTCGCGCCCGACGTAGTGCTGCTCGACGTCGGCCTGCCCGGCATGAACGGGTACGAGGTGGCGCGCGCGCTGCGTCGCACCCCGCAGGGGCGCGGCGCGATCCTGGTCGCTCTGACCGGCTACGGCAGCGAGAGCGACCGTGTGCAGGCGCAGGAGGCGGGCTTCGACCACCATCTGGTCAAGCCCGCCGACGTGGAGCAGCTGCTGGCGATCATCGGCGCGGGCCGGGCGCCGGCTTGAAGTGGTCGGCTGCGGCCGCTAGGCCGGCCTGCGGAGCTGGTCGAGCAGTACCTTGAGGGACACCGGTTTCGTCAGGTGCGCGTCAATGCCGGCTTCGCGGCTGCGCTGGCGGTCCACTGGCTGCCCGTAGCCGGTGACCGCCAGGATGCGCGGCGGGTTCTCCGGGAAACGGGCGCGGATGAGGCCGGCCAGCTCATAGCCGTTGATGACGGGCAGGCCGATGTCGACGATGACGAGACTGGGAACCAGCGACTCGCAGGCGGCCAGGGCGTCCGGCGGCGAATAACGGACGTGCACCTCGTGGCCGCAGGTTTCCAGCAGTTTGGCCAGGACGTCCGCGGCATCCCGGTTGTCGTCAATGATGAGCACGCATTCCGGGGCGCCGGCACCCGTCGCCCCAGGAAACGGCGCCAATTCCGATGCAGCCGCGAGCGCTTCGTTTTCCGCCATGGGCAGAACGACGGTGAAAGTGCTGCCTGTGCCCGGGCCGGCGCTTTCGGCCCTCACCGTGCCACCGTGCATATTCACCAGCGACCTGACGACGGCCAGCCCGACCCCGAGTCCGCCGCGGGAGCGGTCGATGGACACCGCGCCCTGCTCGAACAGGTCGAACACGTGGGGCAGCAAATCGGCCGCGATGCCCGTGCCGGTGTCGGTGATTTGCAGCACCGCCTTGTCCGATTCCCGGTGCGCGGACACCGTGATATTTCCTCCGGGGTCCGTGTATTTGGCCGCATTGATCAGCAAGTTGGACACGCTCTGCGCGAGGCGCAGGGAATCGCCCCTGACGCGCAGGCCGGAGACCGGGACATCGAGGCGCAGGCGGTGGCGGCGCTGCTCGATCAAGGGCTGCGCCGCTTCCTGCGCGGCAAGGACGACGGCATGGATCTCCAGGATTTCCTGCCGCAGCTCGATCTTTCCCGCCGTGAGGCGCGTCACGTCGAGCAGGTCGTCCACCAGCCCCTTGAGATGGTTGACCTGTCTTTCGATGATGGTCTGTTCCCGCGTCAGCCGGCCGCCGGCCGCCGGCCTTGAGCTTGATGAGGTCCAGGGCATTGACGATGGGCGCCAGCGGGTTGCGCAGTTCATGGCCCAGCATGGCCAGGAACTCGTCCTTGGCGCGCAGGGCCCTTTCGCGCTCGTACGTCAGTCGCGCGGAGCGCAGCCCGCTGGCGGCCAAGCTGGCCGCCGACCTCAGGAGAACGAGCTCCGTCGCCTTCGGGAAATCAGGGCGCGAGGATGCCACCGTGATGCGGCCCTGGTGCCCGTAGAAGCCGAGCGAGAAGCGCGCGACGCGCAAGGAGCCCGCCGGCGTGTCCTCCTCGCTGACTGCCAGCTCGTGCCGCTCCTGGAGCGGTGTGCCGAGGAAAGACTGCCAGTCGGCCGCGCGGCAGAGGTCCACCGGCTTGCCGCCGGCATACAGGAAGCTCAGCGGCTCCTTGTGTGCCACGAAGCTCGTCGTCACGCAGCAGGCGTCGAGCGAGAGCGTCTCGACCAGCATCTCCGCCAGCAACCGCGCGGTGGCCTGGGGTTCCCTGCTGCTCCAGAGCGCGGGCAGGCCCAGCAGGCCGACCAGGTCGCGCAGGCAGGTTCGCAAATCCGCCGAGCCATCGCCCCCAGGCAGGGAAGGCGTCATGCCGGGCGTGAGTATTACGCCGCCTCGGCGACCGCAGTCGCCTGCGGGCTGGCCAGCCTCCGTGCCCGCAGTTCCTGGACGAGTTGCTCCGGCGGGGTATAGAAGGGGTTTTCGTGGATCACGTTGCCGATCAGCGTCAGCGGATGGGAACGCAGGATGTCCATCATCAGCGCGCCGGAGATCTTCGACATGTCGTACACGCAGATGGCGAGCTGCCTGCTGCGGGAGAGCACCTCGTTCACGCGCGACTCGAACTCCATGACCTCGTCGGTGCCGGGACAGCCCTTGAGCGTCCATCCCATGTTGGCCCAGAGGCGCACCTTGGGAAATCCAGCGGCGCGGCCGGCTTCCAGAACACTGTCGATGGCGCCGACCATGCGGTCCTGGTTGAATGTCCCGTCCGACAGGTAGACGTCATCCCAGGACAGGACATCGAGCTGCCCGCACGAATGGCAGCCATGGCTGTCGATGCCATGCTCCTTCAATTGCTGGAGGTGTTCCTGGATTCTTGCCGGATCGACGATATGAATCGCCTTTTCCCCGTTTTCCAGCCCGTCCTTCGAAAAGGGAGCCAGTATTTCGTATTCCTCTTGGCGGCTGTCGAAGAATGCGCACACATGGTTGTACGGGGTGACGTCTTTGCCTGCGAGGGTGATCGGTTTCATGGCGGCGGGGCAGGGAGCAAAAGGGCATGCTAGCACTCGCTACCGCCCGGATGAGCCGCTGCGCGGCAGTGGGCGGGCACGGGGCCGCCCCGCTTCCCGGGAGGGGGCCGGCGGCGCCGGCCCACGTTTCCTCGGGCATGCCGGTCAGGGCGTGACGGTGGGTCCGGCGGGGCCGGGCGGCAGCCCGGGTTGCGGCGGCTCGAAGCCGCCGGGCTCGCCCTCCTGGTTCAGCGGCCGCTCGACCGGCTCCGACGGGGCGTTCACGCCCGGTCCGGTCGGCACCGTGCCGCCGGGGCCTGCCGGGGCCGGCGGCACGGCGGGGGCGGGGTAGATGTCTTCCTCGCGCATGCCTGTCCTTCAGTGACGCATGTCGCGCCCGCCGCCGGCTGCGTCGTTGGCCGCCATGCCGGTGGTGCTGCGGTCGGGCTCCGACGGCTCGGAGATCTCCTCCAGCGCCGCCTCGACATCGGCACCGGTCTTGGTTGCCAGGTCGCCGAGCGAGACGATGCCGACCAGCTTCTTGTCGTGGTTGACCACCGGCACGCGGCGGATCTGCACGTCGCGCATCTGGTTCATCACCTCCTCGACGTCCTGGTCCTCGAAGCACCAGTGGACCTGGTCGGTCATCACCTCGCGCACCGGGGTCGAGTCGGCCGGCATCGCGGCCGAGACCGCCCGCACCGCGATGTCGCGGTCGGTGATCATGCCCACGAGTTGCTCGCCGTCGCACACCGGCACCGCCCCCACGTTCAGCTCGTCCATCGTCTGCGCGGCGCGCTGCAGCGTGTCGCTTGGCGCCAGCACCCGCACGTCTCGGGTCATCACTTGGGAAATCGCTTGCATGGCCTGCTCCTTCGTGAAAAACGAATCCTCGGAACTGCAGTCCTGCAAGCCGCGCGCCCGCACTTGTTCGCGGCATCCCACGGCATCGCCCCCGGACCGCCCCCATGCAGGCCGCGCGCGTTTTTGCACACCGATGTAGTTCAAACCTCCGCTCACCGGCGGCGACAGCTGCCGCTGACAGCCGCTATCCCCAGCCCATCCACATGCCCGGGCGACGGAAAGGCCCGTTTTCCACGGCTTCGGCACGAAAACGGGTCTCTCGCGCGCGTGCGCGCGTATCTCCCTGTGAGCAAGCTGTTGTCAAGAAACAGGCTTGTGGACAAGTTTCTAACAACCCACCCCTTATCCACAGGTCGAGCCTGCCTGGCGAAGTTGTTATCGGTCGGCGACACGCCGGCATGCCGCGGCCGCACAGCCTTTGCCGCCCCGCAAGCCCTTGATGCGAAATGAGAAAAAGCGCTTGTCCACAGGAAAAGCGCCCCCTCTACTACAACTACCAGCTTGAAAGATTGAATAGCCATGTAGAGAGAGCCGGGAGAAAAAGATTTGCGCTGTCCTGCCGCGCTGCACTCTCTTCGACCTCATGCAGCGCGGTCGAAGAGGCCGAGCTGGCGCCGCTGTCCGCCGCTGCGCCCGGGCCGGGCGGTCACAGCCGCCCGCACGCCGCCCTGTTCCAGCGCCCAGCCGTCCGTCGCCGCCGCGTCCGGCAGCCAGCGGACCCGCCCCTCGCCGCATTCGAGGACGATGCGTTCGCACCGGTCCGCGTCGAGACGGGTCGCGAAGCGCCGCCATCTCGCCAGCACCTCCCGCGCCTGCCATGCGTCCTCGAGCGCCCGGTACGGGGCCTCGTCGGGCTGCTGCGGCAGCAGCGCCGCCACGCGGGCCTGGTAGCTCGTCAGCCAGGCGTCGAAGGCGGGCAGCGACTGCGCCGGCAGCCGCTCGCGCAGCGCGGCGAGGCGGCGGTTGGGCGTGCGGTGCAGCAGCGCGCGGCTCAGCAGCGTCTGCAGCGCCTGCACCGGGTTGAAGAGCCTCAGCCGGTTCGGCGGCAGCACGCACAGCGGCAGCCCGGCGGCGCGCGCATGGGGCATCGGCTCGACCAGCGAGCACAGCGTGGACCAGCGCGCCCATTGCGCGGCGTCGAGCCCGTCGAGCACCTTCGCCTCGGTTTCGCAGGTGCGCTGGCGCTGCAGCAGCGCGGTGAGGCCCAGCTCGCCGCGGGCCTGCGCCGCGCGCGCGCCCGTCACCACTACATGGCCGGCGGCGAAGCCCGCATCGCCGCGCAGCCGCACGAGGCGCCGCCCGCCCTCCGGGCCGAGCGGCTCGCCCAGCGGCTCGCGCGTCACCGGACAGCAGGCCACGTCGATGCGGGCGAGGAAATGCGGCGTCAGCTGCACCGTCTCGAAGGTGATGCGGCGGCGCAGCGCGTGCAGCCGCAGCTCGAGCCAGGCGCGCACGTGCACGCCGGCCGGCTGCGTGCGGCGCCCGAAGCAGCTGCGCCCTGCCCGGAAGCCCTGCTGCAGCCGCAGGTGGGCGCACAGGGTCTCCAGCGACGGGGTCACGCCGTGGCGCGCATGGTCCCAGCCGAGCGCGAAGGCGGTGTCGAGCGTGTCCTCGCATCCCGCGTCCTCGCGCAGCGGGAGCGACGTGCGGGCGCCCGAGGAGCGCAGCAGGGGGGCGTTGGCGGTCATCGGTCAGCTCCGTGGAGGATTCGATCCCTCCAGCTTGAGCCCCGCGAGGCTCGCAGGGTGAGCCTGGCCGGCGGTCGGTGCCACAACGTTGTAACAGCTTGCGCGCCACGGCGGCCGCCGCCGGGCTAGCATCGGGGATCTGGACGGAGAGGACGAGCCATGGACCGCACCGAACGCTTCTACAAGATCGAAATGCTGATCCGCAACCGGCACAGCGTGAGCTTCCAGGAGCTGCGCGACGAGCTGGAGGTGTCGCCCGCGACGCTCAAGCGCGACCTGCAGTACCTGCGCGAGCGCATGAGCGCGCCGATCGAATACGACCGCGAGCTCAACGGCTACCGCTTCGGCAGCGGCTGGCACGGCGGCGACGGCGCCGCGCACGAGCTGCCGGGCGTCTGGTTCAGCGAGAAGGAGCTGCACGCGCTGCTGACGATGCACCAGTTGCTCGCGGGCCTGGACGAGTCGGGCATCCTGACGCGCCACCTGCAGCCGATGTTCGACAAGCTCACCGGCATGCTCGGCGCCACCGAGGCCGAGGCGCGCGAGCTGATGAAGCGGGTCAAGCTGATCAACACCGCGCGCCGCCGCGTGCCGAGCCGCCACTTCGAGACCCTCGGCAGCGCGCTGATGCAGCGCCAGCGCCTGCAGCTGCGCTACCGCAAGCGCAGCGACCGCAGCGTGAGCGACCGGGTCGTGTCGCCGCAGCGCCTCGTGCACTACCGCAACACCTGGTACCTCGACGCCTGGTGCCACGGCAGCGAGGGCCTGCGCCGCTTCGCGATCGACGCGATCGAGGACGCGCAGCCGCTGGAGACGCGCGCGCGCCAGGTCTCGATCAAGCAGCTCGAGGCGCAGCTCGACCAGGGCTACGGCATCTTCGCCGGCGGCGAGGTGAAGTGGGCGCGGCTGCGCTTCTCGGCCGACACCGCGCAGTGGGTGGCGGCCGAGGAGTGGCATCCCTCGCAGCGGGCGCAGTGGCAGGACGACGGCCGCTACCTGCTGGAGGTGCCCTACGTCGAGGACACCGAGCTGCTGATGGACCTCGGCCGGCACGCCGGCCAGGTCGAGGTGCTGGCGCCGCTCGAGCTGCGCCAGCGCTACGACGAGCGGCTCAACGCCGGGCGCGCGCTGCAGCGCAAGATCAAGGACTGAGCGGCGCGGCGCGGGCCCTTCAGCCGGCGCCGCCCTGGCGCTGCAGCGCCGCCTCGATGCCCCGCAGCGCCTGCAGCGCGCCGAGGGCCAGCCCCAGGTCCTGCGGCCGCTCGACCTGCGGCTCGCGCGGGTTGATGCGCAGCAGGCGGGCGCCGTCGGCGGCGCGCAGCACCGCGCGGCCGAACCGGCGCACCGACGGCACCTGCGTGCCGGCGCCGATCTCCACCACCAGCGGGCGGCGCACCGGCGCGAGCCAGTGCGCGAGGCGCTCCGCCTGCGCGTCGTAGCGCGCGCCGAGCCAGCCGCCGTCGCCGAACATCAGGATGTTGGGCCGCGCGAGCCCGCCGCAGTCGGGGCAGGAGGGCTGCGGCCCGCGCCACTGGCAGGCCTCGGCGTCGACGTCGGGGCGCAGCGCGTCGGCCGGCCACACCGCGTCGCCGCAGGGGCGCAGACACTGCAGCCAGTGGATCGAGCCGTGGCACTCGTGCACCCGGTCCCCGGGGAAGCCGGCGCGCTGGAACTGGCCGTCTACGTTGCTCGTGAACACGAAGGCGCCGTGCGGCAGCCGCGCGGCCCAGTCCCGCAGCAGCGCGAAGCCGGCATGCGGCTCGGTGCGGCGGTAGAGCCCGAGCCGGTGGCCGTAGAAGCCCCAGGCGAGCGCCGGGTCGCGGCCGAAGGTGTGCGGCGAGGCGACCTCGCTGAAGTCGAGCCGCGCGCGGCCGAGCGCCGGATAGGCGCGCCAGAAGCCCTCGTTGCCGCGGAAGTCGGGCAGGCCCGAGTCGATGCCGATGCCGGCACCCGCGGCGATCACGAGGGCGTCGGCCTGCCGCAGCAGTGCGGCGGCGCGTTCGAAGTCGGGCAGAGCGCTCATGGGAGGCATGCAAGGGAAGCCGGGAGGGCCTCATTGTCGCGGCCGGGCCAGCGGCGCCGGAACTGCGGCGAACCCCCTCGCCGGACCTGCCGGCGGCGCACGCGCTACGCTCGCGCCTTCGCCGAAACGCTGTCGTCCCGATGCCGACCCTCTCCCGCCTCCATGTCCGCCGCCTGCGCGAGGTCTGGCGCTCGGCCGGCTGGCCATGCCAGGACGGCGTGGAGGCCGAGCTGCTCGCCGCCGGGCTGCTCGAGCGGCTGCGCGAGGCGGACGGGCGCGAGCGGCTGCGCGTGACCGACGCGGGCGTCGCGGCGCTGGCGCAGGGGCTGGCGCGCAACCGCGCCGCGCTCGGCCCCCACGAGGCGCTGGTGGCGCGCGTGGCGGCGCAGATGCAGCGCGCCGGGCGCGTCGTCTACACCGGGCTGATGCTGCGCGCGCCGCTGGCCGGCGACGTGCCGGACCGTGTGCGCTGGGTGCAGGCGCGCCCGGACGTGTTCTCGATCCGCCACACCACGCGCGAGGACGCGCTGCAGCCGGTGGTGCACGAGATCAAGGTACGGCGCGCCGACCTGCTGGCCGACCTGCGGCTGCCGGACAAGCGCGCGGCCTACCTGGCGCTGGCCGGCGAGTGCTGGTACGTGCTCGCGGAGGGGATCGGCGAGCCCGGGGAGGTGCCGCCCGAATGCGGCGTGATGATCGCCGGCAGCGCGGGGCTCGAGGTGGCGCGCCCGGCGCCGGCGCGCGCGCTGAAGCTGCCCTTCGACACCTGGATGGCGCTGGCGCGCGCGGTGCCGCTCGCGCCGCCCGACGACGACGGGCAGCGGCGGCTCGGGGACGAGCAGGCGGACTGAGGCTGCCGGGGGCCTCGCGGCCCGCTCAGAAGCCGAGCGACGCGAGCAGGTCGTCGACCTCGTCCTGCTGCAGCGCCTTGTCCGGCACCTGCGGGCCAGCGAGCTCCGCCTCGACCGGGGCGGGGGCGGCCGCCGCCACGTCCTCTGGTGCGCTGTCGATCAGCAGCTCGAGCAGCTGCTGCTCGGTGCGCGTGATGATGTCGATCACCTTGCGGATCACCTGCCCGGAGAGGTCCTGGAAGTCCTGCGCCATCATGATGTCGCCGAGCACCGCGTTCTGCGCCTCGGCGAAGTCCGCGGTGCGCCCGGCGTGCTGCGCGCACAGGCGCATCAGCGCGCGGGCGCGCGCCGCATCCATCGCCGGGTCGTCGGCCATGCGCTGCAGCGCCCCGGCAAGCTCGCGGCCCTGGGCGGAGACCTCGCCGCAGGCCGGGCGCGCGCCGTCGACCAGGTCGAGCACGCGCGCGGCGGCCTGCTCGGTCATCCGGCCCACGTAGGCGAGGCGATCGCGCGCGTCGGGAATCTCGTGCGCGACCTGGCGCAACTGCGGCGTCACGCCGAGCGCGCCCATTGCCTCGTGCAGCTGGCGCGTGATCTGGCCGAGACGCTCGAAGGCCTCGCCCCGGGAGGACCGCTCGGTGCTCATGCGAGCCCCCGCTTGTTCAGGATGTTCGACATCTTTTCGTGCAGCATGGCCGCGGTGAAGGACCCGCCAATGTAGCCGTCATCCGCGCCGGCAGCCGGGCTCCTGGAGGAGGTTCGCGACGATGCGGGGGATCGTCGTCCCTCCCCGGGAAGGTGCAGTTCGCACGCCTCCTCGGTCGGGACGGCACGGAGCGCGGGCAGGCCGGAGCCGGCAGGGGCAACGGGTGGCGTGCTCGCCGATTCTTCTACAAAACGTCCTCCCGCGCGCCGGGGACTGCGGCGGCTCGTGTGCTTCTTCACGCGCTGCGCGCATGTGCCGCCTGTTTCGTCCGTTTACAGTCGCACCATGAAGTGGTCTGTCGATTCTGCCGCGCAGTCGCGGCCTACCAAGATCGGTGGCGTCCTCGCCGCTGTCCTGGGGCTGCTCGGCCCCGGGAGCGCCCTTGCCGCCACCCCTTCGTCGTGGGACGCCCAGGGGGTGGCGAGCCATGTGCTGACGGTGGCACCGCGGCAGACGGGGCAGTTCTGCCTGCCGCTGCGCACCTCGCAGCAGGTGGTGTGGGCCTTCGTCGCGCCCGCGCCGCTCGACTTCGACCTGCGCGGGCGCGACGGCGGGCCCGTGCTGCCCTCGGCGCGGCGCGACGCGGTGCGCGAGGCCCAGGGGCTGCTGGAAGTGGGCGGGGCGCGCGAGCACTGCTGGATCTGGTCCAACCGCGGCGAGCAGCCGGTGCAGGTGGCCTTGCGGCTGCGCCGCCGCTGAATCCCCGGCGGAAAGCGAGGAGATGACCCCTGGCGCCACGGCGGGAGCCGTGCGTGCAGTGCATCGTGGCTTAATATGCCCGTACTTTTTCAGGGGAATTGGATGCCGCCGACTGCCGATCCTTTCAGCCTCTCGGGCCGCCGCGGCCTGATCATGGGGCTCGCCGACGCCCACAGCATCGCGCACGGCTGCGCGCAGGTGGCGCGCGGGCAGGGCGCCTCGCTCGTGATCTCCTGCCTCAACGAGAAGGCGCGCCAGGCGGTGCAGCCGCTGGCCGACGCGCTGGGCGCGAAGCTGCTGTGCTGCAACGTCGAGGAGGAGGGGGCGGTCGAGCGGCTGGTGCAGGAAGCCGCGGCGCACCTCGGCGGCCTCGACTTCGCGGTGCATTCGATCGCGTGGGCACCGCTGGCCGAGCTGCACGGCCGGGTGGCGGACACGACGCCGGCCGGCTTCGCGCGGGCGATGAACATCTCCTGCCACTCCTTCGCGCGGCTGGCGCGCAGCTGCGAGCCGCTGATGAGGCAGGGCGGCGCGCTGGTGACGATGAGCTACCTCGGCGCCGAGGACGCGGTGCCGCACTACGGGCTGATGGGGCCGGTGAAGGCGGCGCTCGAGTCGCTGGTGCGCTACCTCGCGGTCGAGCTCGGGCCGCGCGGCATCCGCGTGCACGCGGTCTCGCCCGGCCCGATCCCGACGCGCGCCGCCTCGGGGCTGCAGGACTTCGACGAGCTGATGTCGCAGGCGCGCACCCATTCGGCGCTCGGGCGCCTCGTGACGCTCGACGAGATCGGCGGCCTCACCGCCTTCCTCGCGTCGGACGCCGCGCGCGGCATGACCGGCCAGACGCTCTACGTCGACGCCGGCTGCCACGCGATGCGCTGAGCGCGCCGCGTCCTCCTTCCTTTCGGTCGATCCACCCATCCAGCGGGGCCTGCCATGTCGGTGCAAGAAGAACTGATCGAGAACGTGACCTTCGACGAGCTCGCCGTGGGGCGCAGCGCGTCGCTGGTGCGCACGCTGTCGCAGGCCGACATCCAGGCCTTCGCGCTGGTGTCGGGCGACGTCAACCCGGCGCACGTCGATCCGGCCTACGCCAACGACACGATGTTCCACGGCGTGATCGGCCACGGCATGTGGGGCGGCGCGCTGATCTCGACGCTGCTGGGCACCGTCTTCCCCGGCCCCGGCACGATCTACATCGAGCAGACGCTGCGCTTCGCGCGCCCGGTGCACATCGGCGACACGCTCACCGTCACGGTGACGGTCACCGCGAAGGAGGAGCAGCGCAAGCGCGTGACGCTCGACTGCCGCATGGTCAACCAGGAGGGCGACCTCGTGCTCAGCGGCATCGCGACGGTGCTCGCGCCGACGCAGAAGGTGGTGCGCGCGCGCGCGCCGCTGCCGACGATGCACCTGTTCGATCCGCAATCGCGCCTCAACGCCTGGGTGGACAGCCTCGGCGCGGCCGATCCGGTGCCCTGCGCGGTGGTGCATCCCTGCGACATCGAATCGTTGCGCGGCGCGCTCGACGCGGCGCGCCGCGGGCTGATCGTGCCGCGCCTGATCGGGCCGGAGGCGAAGATCCGCGCCGTGGCCGAGGAGGCCGGGATCGACCTCGGCGGCGTCGCGATCGACGCGGTGCCGCACAGCCACGCGGCGGCCGCGCGCGCGGCGGAGCTCGCCGCGCAGGGCGAGGTGGAGCTGCTGATGAAGGGCAGCCTGCACACCGACGAGCTGATGCACGCGGTGATCGCGACCCCGGCGCTGCGCACCAAGCGGCGCGTGTCGCACGTGTTCCGCTTCGACATCCCGACCTATCCGAAGCCGCTCTTGATCACCGATGCGGCGATCAACATCGCGCCGGACCTGCTGGAGAAGCGCGACATCGTGCAGAACGCGGTCGACGTCGCCTGCGTGCTCGGCGTGCTCAAGCCCAAGGTGGCGGTGCTGTCGGCGGTCGAGACCGTCACGCCGAAGCTGCAGTCCACGCTCGACGCCGCGGCGCTGTGCAAGATGGCCGACCGCGGCCAGATCGCCGGCTGCGTGATCGACGGGCCGCTCGCCTTCGACAACGCGATCTCGGCCGACGCGGCGCGCACCAAGGGCATCCTGTCGCCGGTGCCGGGCGACGCGGACATCCTGGTGGTGCCGGACCTGGAGGCGGGCAACATGCTCGCCAAGCAGCTCGAGTACCTCGCCGGCGCGGCGAGCTGCGGCGTGGTCGTGGGCGCGCGCGTGCCGATCGCGCTGACGAGCCGCGCCGACGGCGCGGGCTCGCGCGCCGCGTCGGCCGCGCTCGGCGCGCTGCTGGCGCGCGCCTGGCGCCAGCAGCAGCCCTGAGCGCCGCCGCGCGGGGGCCCGCTCCTCAGTCCTCGTCGCCGCCCTGCACGACGCGGCGCACCACCTCGCCCGAGAAGCCCCGCGTGGCCAGGAAGCGCATCTGCTTGGCGCGGCCCGCCGCGTCCGCCGCCGGCGCGCCGAACTTGCGCTGCCACACCGCGCGCGCGCGCTCGAGCTCGCTCGCCTGCAGCCGCCCCACCGCGTCGGCGACCGCCTCGGCGGGCAGCCCGTGGCCCTGCAGCTCGTGGCGCAGCCGCGCGGTGCCGAAGCGCGCCGCCTTGCGGTGCAGCACCGACTCGACGAAGCGCTCGGCCGACAGCCAGCCTGCCGCCTCCAGCTCGTCGAGCAGCGCCTCGATCTGCCCCGCCTCCTCCTCGTGCGGCTGGAGCTTGCGCCGCAGCTCGACGCGGGAGTGCTCGCGCGCGGCGAGGTACTTCAGCGCGCGGCCTTTCAGGGACAGCTTCTCGAACGACATCGTGGGCCTCTCGACGGGGACAAGACGAAAAAGGCCCGGCGCCACGGGGGCGACGGGCCTGCAGGGGGGCGGCTGCGGCAGCCGGAGCGGGTGCTCCGGCTCGCCGGCCCCGCCTTACTCGGCGGCGTCCGCGGTCTCGGCCTTGGCCTTGGCCAGGGGCGGCAGCAGCGGCACGCCCAGCGACTCGCGCACCCGGTTCTCGATCTCGCGCGCGAGGTCGGGGTTCTCGCGCAGGAACTCGCGGCAGTTGTCCTTGCCCTGGCCGATCTTCTCGCCCTTGTAGGCGTACCAGGCGCCGGACTTGTCGACCACCTTCGCGGCGACGCCGAGGTCGATGATCTCGCCCTCGCGGCTGATGCCCTCGCCGTAGAGGATGTCGAAGTCGGCGGTCTTGAACGGGGGCGAGACCTTGTTCTTGACGACCTTGACCTTGGTCTCGTTGCCGATCACGTCCTCGCCGCGCTTGATCGAGCCGACGCGGCGGATGTCCAGGCGCACCGAGGCGTAGAACTTCAGCGCGTTGCCGCCCGTCGTGGTCTCGGGGCTGCCGAACATCACGCCGATCTTCATGCGGATCTGGTTGATGAAGATGACCATGCAGTTGGTCTTCTTGATCGTCGCGGTGAGCTTGCGCAGCGCCTGGCTCATCAGCCGTGCCTGCAGGCCGGGCAGGCTGTCGCCCATCTCGCCCTCGAGCTCGGCCTTCGGGGTGAGCGCGGCGACCGAGTCGACCACGATCAGGTCCACCGAGCCCGAGCGCACCAGCGCGTCGACGATCTCGAGCGCCTGCTCGCCGGTGTCGGGCTGGGAAATTAGCAGGTCCTGCAGGTTCACGCCGAGCTTCTGCGCGTACTGCACATCGAGCGCGTGTTCCGCGTCGATGAAGGCCGCGACGCCGCCGACTTTCTGCATCTCGGCGATGACCTGCAGCGTCAGCGTGGTCTTGCCGGAGGATTCCGGCCCGTAGATCTCGACCACGCGCCCGCGCGGCAGGCCGCCGACCCCGAGCGCCACGTCCAGGCCCAGCGAGCCGGTGGACACCACCTGGATGTCCTCGACGACCTCGCCCTCGCCCATGCGCATGATCGAGCCCTTGCCGAACTGCTTCTCGATCTGCGCGAGCGCGGCCTGCAGCGCCTTGGCCTTCTCGGCACTCAGCGCGGATTTGTTCTGTGCATCCATCGGGTTCTCCCAGTGAGGGGCAAATTATCGCAAAAGCTGGATATATGTACAGTATCCGGGTGTTCAAGAGCGGCCTTGCGGCAAGCCGCGACGAAGCCGCCAGGCTCCAGCGTGCCGGACCTACAATTCTTCTCCCATCGACGTGGAAAAGAACAGCAGAGGAGACGACGGTCATGAGAATCCTGATCGCCGAAGACGATCAAGTGCTGGCCGACGGCCTGCTGCGCTCGCTGCGCAGCTCCGGCTATGCGGTGGACCAGGTCGGTTCGGGCAGCGAGGCCGACGCCGCGCTGTCCTCGCACGAGTTCGACCTGGTCATCCTGGACCTGGGCCTGCCCAAGATGCACGGCCTGGAGGTGCTCAAGCGCCTGCGCGGGCGCGGCGCGACGGTGCCGGTGCTGATCCTCACCGCGGCCGACAGCGTCGAGGAGCGGGTCAAGGGGCTGGACCTCGGCGCCGACGACTACATGGCCAAGCCCTTCTCGCTGCAGGAGCTCGAGGCGCGCGTGCGCGCGCTCACGCGCCGCGGCCTCGGCGCCGCGTCGAGCGTGATCAAGCACGGGCCGCTCACCTTCGACCAGACCGGGCGCGTGGCCTACATCAACGACCAGATGGTCGAGCTGTCGGCGCGCGAGCTGAGCCTGCTGGAGGTGCTGCTGCAGCGCTCGGGACGGCTCGTCAGCAAGGACCAGCTCGTCGAGCGGCTGTGCGAGTGGGGCGAGGAGGTCAGCAACAACGCGATCGAGGTCTACATCCACCGGCTGCGCAAGAAGATCGAGCAGGGCCCGATCCGCATCGCGACCGTGCGCGGGCTGGGCTACTGCCTTGAAAAGATCCCCGGCTGAGCGACGACGACCCGCCTTCCCGCGGGTGAGGCGATGACGCGCCCGCGCGAACAGCGCTCGCTGTTCGGCGAGATCCTCGACTGGATGCTCGCGCCGCTGCTGCTGCTGTGGCCGATGAGCGTCGCGCTGACCTGGCTGGTGGCGCAGAACATCGCCGGCAAGCCCTTCGACCGCTCGCTCGGCGAGACCGCGCGGGTGCTGTCGGAGCAGGTGGCGGTGGCGCCGGACCGCATGAGCTTCCGGCTGCACTACTCGGCGACGCAGTTCATGAAGGCCGACGAGGCCGACGAGGTGTATTTCCAGGTGCTCGGCACGCGCGGCGAGTTCATCAGCGGCGACGAGGACCTGCCGGTGCCCCCGGCCGACGAGAAGGTCATGACCGGCGAGCTGCGCTTCCGCGACGACACGGTGCGCGAGGAGCCGGTGCGCGTGGCCTACACCTGGGTGCAGGTCAGCGGCGGCGAAGGCCGCTCGCCGGCGCTGGTGCAGGTGGCCGAGACGCTGGGCAAGCGCTCGCGGCTGGCCACCGAGATCATCAAGGGCGTGATCTTGCCGCAGTTCGTGATCCTGCCGCTGGCGGTGCTGCTGGTGTGGCTGGCGCTCGCGCGCGGCATCGCGCCGCTGTCGGAGCTGCAGGAGCGCATCCGGCGGCGCGCCAGCGACGACCTGAGCCCGATCGACGAGCGCGACGCGCCCGAGGAGGTCGCGCCGCTGGTGAGCTCGATCAACGATCTGCTGTCGCGGCTGGACCAGTCGATCAAGACGCAGAAGCACTTCCTCGCCGACGCCGCGCACCAGCTCAAGACGCCGCTGGCCGGGCTGCGCATGCAGGCCGAGCTCGCGCAGCGCGAGATCGACGCCGGCCAGCGCGACCCGCAGGAGCTGAAAAAATCGCTGCGCCAGATCGCGCGCTCGAGCCAGCGCGCCGCGCACATGGTCAACCAGCTGCTGTCGCTGGCGCGTGCCGAGAACCAGGGCCAGGCGCCGCGCCGCCACGAGGTGGGGCTGACGCGCCTGGCCACCGACGCGGTGCGCGACTTCGTGCCGCGCGCGCTCGACAAGCGCATCGACCTCGGCTACGAGGGCCCCGAGGCCGGCGACGGCCCGGCGCCGGCGCGCGTGCTCGGCAACCCGCTGCTGATCAAGGAGCTGATCCGCAACCTCGTCGACAACGCGGTGCAGTACACCCCGGACGGCGGCACCGTCACGGTGCGCGTGCTCGACGATCCCTTCGGGCAGGTGGCGGTGCTCGAGGTCGAGGATTCCGGCCCCGGCATTCCCGTCGCCGAGCGCGAACTCGTGTTCCAGCCCTTCTACCGCGCGCTCGGCACCGAGGTGGACGGCTCAGGGCTGGGGCTGGCGATCGTGCGGGAGATCGCGCAGCAGCATGGCGCCGAGGTGAGCATCGACGATGCGCAGCCGCGCGGCAGTGCCGGCCCCGGCGAGGCCGGCGGCCCCGGCACGCGCATCACCGTCCGCTTCCCCGCCATCCCGCCGGCGCCCGCCGCCACCGAGCAGACGACGGGGCCGGAGCCGGGCAGCACCGCGCAGGAAGTACATCCCTGAGGAGCAGCGGTACACCGGCCGCGACCGGCACCGGCTCACTCGTGACGTGGAAAAGCGCTTTCCGCCGCCTTCTTCCTTCATCTTTGCGGCGTCAACCCGTAATCCGCCACCACCCCCCGATCTGAAGGGGTCTCCCGGGCAGGCACTTATGTTGCACTGCACAAAAAAGCGGCCGCCGTGCATGGGGTGCGATGCGGCACGCGTTCGAAGAACCTGGGAGCTTCGCAGATGAACGGATTGAACGGACTCGATTGGGTGGGAGCACCGCTGCGGCTGGACCTGGCGCTGCAGGGGGGAGGTTCGCACGGCGCCTTCACCTGGGGCGTGCTCGACCGGCTGCTGGAGGACGAGGACTTCGCCATCGGCGGCGTCTCCGGCACGAGCGCCGGCGCGCTCAACGCCGCGGTGCTGGCCACCGGGCTGGTGCGCGGCGGCCGGGCCGGGGCGCGCGAGGCGCTGCGGCGCTTCTGGCAGGACGTGAGTGCCGGCGCGCAGGTCTTCTCGCCCTTCGCACTGAGCCAGAGCCGTGCGGCGGCGGACAACTTCAACTTCGACCGGCTCGCGAGCTACCGCTGGATCGGCAACTTCCTGCGCACCTTCAGTCCCTACGAGTTCAACCCGCTGAACCTCAATCCGCTGCGCGACATGGTGCAGCGCCATGTCGACGAGGAGGTGCTGCGCCACTGCCACGAGCGGCGCGGCGCGGACGACGACGGCCTGCCGCTGCGGCTGTTCGTCACCGCGACCGCGGTGCGCACGGGCCAGGCGCGGGTGTTCAGCGGCGGGGAGCTGGGCGTCGACGCGCTGCTGGCGTCGGCCTGCCTGCCGATGATGTTCCAGGCCGTCGAGATCGAGGGCGAGCCCTACTGGGACGGCGGCTACAGCGGCAACCCGGCGATCTTCCCGCTGCTGCAGGGCGGCGAGGGGCGCGACGTGCTGCTGGTGAAGATCAATCCGCTGCGGCGCGACGCGACGCCGACACGCAGCACCGAGATCCTCGAGCGGCTCGGCGAGATCACCTTCAACGCCGGGCTGCTGGCCGAGATGCGCGCGATCGAGGCGGTGTCGCGCCTGCTGCGCGAGCAGCCGGGCGGTGCGTGCCGGGCGCTGCGGCTGCACATGGTGGCCGACGACGAGGGGCTCGCGCCCTTCAACGCGTCGAGCAAGTTCAACACCGACGCGGCCTTCATCGGGCAGCTCTTCGCGCTCGGCCGCGCCGCGGCGCAGCGCTGGATCGAGCGCTGCAAGCGCGACGTGGGCCGGCGCTCGAGCCTCGACATCCGGCGCGAGTTCCTGCTCCCGCCCGCCTGCCTCAGCTCTGCATGAAGCGCCGGCTCTTGGCGATCGACATCAGGATGCCGAGGCCGAGGCCGAGCGTGACCATCGCGGTGCCGCCGTAGCTGACGAAGGGCAGCGGCACGCCTACCACGGGCAGGATGCCGCTGACCATGCCCATGTTGACGAAGGCGTAGGTGAAGACGTTGAGCGTCATCGCGCCGGCCAGCAGCCGCGTGAACAGCGTCGGCGCCTCCGAGGCGACCATCAGCCCGCGGAAGATCAGGAACAGGAAGCAGAAGAGCAGCGCGATGTTGCCGGCGAGGCCGAACTCCTCGGAGTAGGCCGAGAAGATGAAGTCGGTGGTGCGCTCCGGGATGAACTCGAGGTGCGTCTGCGTGCCCTGCATGAAGCCCTTGCCGGTCCAGCCGCCCGAGCCGATCGCGATCATGCCCTGGATGATGTGGAAGCCCTTGCCGAGCGGGTCCTTGGTCGGGTCGAGCAGCGTGCAGACCCGCCCGCGCTGGTACTCGTGCAGGACGGGCCATTGCACGCCCGGCTGGCAGATCGCGTCGGCGCTGACGACGAGCGCGGTGATGCCCGCCGCGGCGAGCCCGAGCACCGGCAGGATCAGCCGCCAGCTCAGGCCCGCGAAGAAGATCACGTAGAGGCCCGAGGCCATCACCAGCAGCGAGGTGCCGAGGTCGGGCTGCTTCATGATCAGGCCGACCGGCACCGCGAGGATCAGGCCGGCGATCAGGAAGTCCGGCACGCGCAGCATCCCCTCGCGCTTCTGGAACCACCACGCGAGCATCAGCGGCATCGCGATCTTGAGGATCTCGCTCGGCTGGATCACGAGGCCGACGTTGAGCCAGCGCGTCGCGCCCTTCTTCGTGATGCCGAATAGCGCGGTGGCGACCAGCAGCAGCACGCCCGCCACGTACAGCGGCACGGCGAGCTGCATCAGGCGCTGCGGCGGGACCTGCGCGACCACGAACAGCACGATGAGGCCCAGCAGCATGTTGCGGCCGTGGTCCATGAAGCGCGTGCCGTGGTCGTAGCCGACCGAGTACATCGTCACGAGGCCGATGCCGGCCAGCAGCAGCAGCGCCAGCACGAGCGGGCCGTCGAAGCCCTGGAACACGGGGCGCAGCCGCTGCCACGGCGAGGGCCGCTCGAAGGCACGGCTCATGGTTCGACTCCTGAGGCGCGCGGCAGCGCCGCCGCGGCCGCCGGGGCGGCAGCGGGCGCGGAAGGCGCGGGGGAAGGGACGGGAACACGCGGGGCGGGGGCGGGCGCCGCCGGCGGGGCGACCGGCGCCGGTGCCGACGCGCCGGTGCCGGGCACCGCGGCCTCGGCCGCCGGCAGCGGCACCTCGGCGGCCAGCCGCGGCTTGCCCACCGGCGCGCTCGACAGGCCCTTCTGCGTCAGCGCGATGTCCTCCTCGTTCGGGTAGAGGCCCATCAGCCAGTAGTCCAGCACGCGGCGCACGATCGGGGCTGCCGCCTGGGCGCCGAAACCGGCGTTCTCCACGATCACCGCGACGGCGATCTTCGGGTCGTCCAGCGGCGCGAAGGCGTGGTAGAGCGAGTGGTCGCGCTGGAACTCGGCCAGGCGCGAGGCGTTGTACTTCTCGTTCTGGCGGATCGTCACCGCCTGCGCGGTGCCGGTCTTGCCGCCGCTCGCGTAGCCGGCGCCCGCGAACACGCGGGTGGAGGTGCCCTCCTGCGTGACGCCGTGCATCGCGCGCAGCACCGCCTGCACGTGCTCGGGCTTGAGCGCGAGCGGCGCGAGCTGCTGCGAGGACACGCGGCGGCGCTCGCGCGTGACCGCGTCCTCGACCTCGCGCACCAGGCGCGGCTCGAAGCGCTGCCCGCCCGCGGCGAGCGTGGCGGTGGCGCTGGCGAGCTGCAGCATCGTGAAGTGGTTGTAGCCCTGCCCGATGCCGAGCGAGATCGTCTCGCCCGCGTACCACTTCTTCTGCTCGGGGCGCTTGTAGGTGCGGCGCTTCCACTCGGTGGAGGGCAGCACGCCGGTGGCCTCGCCCTCGAGGTCGATGCCGGTCCTGCGGCCGAAGCCGAAGGGCGAGAGCTGGTCGTGGATCAGGTCCACGCCCATCTCGTTGGCGAGCTGGTAGTAGTAGACGTTGCTCGACTTCACGATCGAGCGGTGCAGGTCCACCATGCCCAGGCCCCCGTCGCCGTGGCTGCGGAAGCGGTGGTTGCCGAACACGAAGGTGCCGTTGTCGAGGATGGCCTGGTTCGCCGTACGCTTGCCGGAGTTGAGCGCGGCGATCGCCATGAAGGGCTTGTAGGTCGAGCCCGGCGGGTAGGTCCCCTTGAGCGCGCGGTTGAGCAGCGGCTTGTGGATCGACTCGTTGAGCTCGCGCCAGTTCTCGACGTCGATGCCGTCGACGAACAGGTTCGGGTCGAAGCTCGGCTTGCTGACGAAGGCGAGCACCTCGCCGGTGGCGGGCTCGATCGCGACGAGCGCGCCGCGCCGCTCGCCGAACAGCTCCTCGACCATCGCCTGCAGCTTGATGTCGATCGACAGCCGCACCGTGTGGCCGCTGGTCGCGGGCCCCGAGCGCAGCAGCCGCACCGCGCGGCCGCTGGCGCTGGTCTCGACCTCCTCGAAGCCGGTCGTGCCGTGCAGCTCGCGCTCGTACTTCTGCTCGATGCCGAGCTTGCCGATGTGCTCGGTGCCGCGGTAGTTGGCCTGGTCCTCCTCCGGCCACTCCTCGATCGCTTCCTTCTCCTTCTGGTTGATGCGCCCGATGTAGCCGATCACGTGCGCGCCGACCTCGCCGAAGGGGTAGTTGCGGAACAGCCGCGCCTTGATCTCGACGCCGGGGAAGCGATAGCGCTGCGCGGTGAAGCGCGCCACCTCCTCGTCGGTGAGCCGGCTGCGGATCGGCAGCGACTCGAAGCTCTTGGACTCCTCGCGCAGGCGCTTGAAGCGGCGGCGGTCGCGCGGCTCGATCTGCACGATCGCGGCGAGCGCGTCGATCGTGCCCTCGAGGTCCTGGATCTTCGACGGCGTGAGCTCGAGCGTGTAGGCCGAGTAGTTCGTGGCGAGCACCACGCCGTTGCGGTCGACGATCTGGCCGCGGTTGGGCACCGTGGGCACCACGGTGATGCGGTTGTTCTCGGCGCGCGTGGACAGCTCGTCGTGGCGCACCACCTGCAGCCACACCAGCCGAGCCGCCACCAGGCCGAAGCACACCAGCACCATCGCGGCGGCGAACAGCAGCCGCGCGCGAAAGCGCGACAGCTCCTGCTCGACGTTCTTCAGTTCGGTCATTGCGTTGCGGGGTCCCGGCAAGGGTTCTCTTCAGGCCCCGGGCCGTGCCGCGCGGGGGACGGAAGCGGCGACCGGGCGGGAATTCATCGCGGAGTCCGGCGGCTCAGAGCGGCCGGTTCTCGTCCGGGTCGGGCGGGCGGCGCTGCGGCGCGAGCAGCACCCAGCTCGCCACCGGCCAGAGCAAGGCTTCGAACAGTGGCGCGAGCCAGAGGTTCCATCCGGGGAAGACGCCGCCGGCGACGAGCCGGATCAGCACCGTCACCGCGTGCGCGGCGAAGAACAGCGGCATGATCTGCAGAGCCTGCGCCGGCACCGGGAACCACAGCAGCCGGCGGTGCACCGTGATCGCGAAATACGACAGCAGCGTGTAGGCGAGGGCGTGCTGGCCGAGCAGCGCGCCGTCGTGCACGTCCATCAGCAGCCCGAACACGAAGGCGGTGCCCACGCCGACGCGGCGCGGCTGGTGCACGTTCCAGAACACGAGCGTCAGCGCGAGCAGGTCCGGCTGCCACGGCGTGCGGCCGATCGGCAGCACGTTGCACGCCAGCGCGACCAGCAGCGAGAACCAGAGGTAGACGGGGTTGACCGGCAGCAGCAGCTGGTCGGAGCCGCGCGGCATCATCGCTGGGCTCCCTTGGCGCCGGCCGCCGCGGCCGGCGCGGGCTCGGGCGGCGGCAGCTGCATGCCGACCGGGTGCAGCACCAGCACGTGGCGCGCCTTGTCGGGATTGCCCAGCGGCGTGAGCAGCACCTTCGCGAAGGCGCTGTCGGCGCGCCGCTCCACCTTCAGCACCCGCGCGACGCCGAGCCCGGGCGGGTAGACGCCGTCGACGCCCGAGGTCGACAGCAGGTCGCCCTGCTGCACGTCGGCGCTCGCGGCGACGAAGCGCAGCTCCATCAGCCCGCCGCCGCCCGCCGCCCCGTAAGCGGCGCCGCGCACCTGGGTGCGGGTGTTGAGCACGGGAATGGCGGCGTCCTTGTCGGTCAGCAGCGTCACCTCCGACGACAGCGGGAACACGCGCGTGACCTGGCCGAGCACGCCGGTGTCGTCGATCACCGGCGAGCCGGGCTGCACCTCATGCTGGCTGCCGCGGTCGATCAGCACGCGCCGCGTGTAGGGATCGGGCACGTCGTAGAGCACCTCGGCGACCTGCGACTCGGTGCGCACCGCGGGGCGCAGGCCCAGCAGCGCACGCAGCTGCGCGTTCTCCTGCGCGAGCTGCTCGGTGCGCGCCGCGCGTGCCGACTGCTCGGCCAGCCGCTGCAGCGCCGCGGCCTCGGCCGCTCGTGCGGCGTCGAGCCCCTCGAGGTAGCTCAGGCCGTTGCGCACCGCCACCACCGGCACCAGCAGCGTCTGCTGCAGCGGGTGCAGCACCAGCGAGACGGCCGCGCGCAGCGGGTCGGTCACGTGCAGGCGCGCGTCGGCCACCATCAGGAAGAAGGCCAGCGCGGCGAAGAACATCAGCCGCGTGAGCGCCGACGGCCCCTGCTTGAAGAAGGGCGGCGGGGTCCGGTCCAGGGTGCCGAGTGGCATGGATACTACTGCGCAGCGCGGTGGCGGGGGCGGCCGCGGCGGCGCGCGCCGCCGGCGGCACGACTCACTCGGACGTGAAGATGGAGCCCAGGCGCTCCATGCGCTCGAGCGCCATGCCGCAGCCGCGCACCACGCAGGTCAGCGGGTCCTCGGCGACGAGCACCGGCAGCCCCGTTTCCTCGGCCAGCAGCCGGTCGAGGTCGCGCAGCAGCGCGCCGCCGCCGGTGAGCATCATGCCGCGCTCGGCGATGTCCGCGCCGAGCTCCGGCGGCGTCTGCTCGAGCGCGTTCTTCACGGCCGACACGATCTGGTTGAGCGGGTCGGTGAGCGCTTCCAGGATCTCGTTGGACGAGATCGTGAAGCTGCGCGGCACGCCCTCGGAGAGGTTGCGGCCCTTGACCTCCATCTCCTTGACCTCGGAGCCGGGGAAGGCGCTGCCGATCTCCTTCTTGATCATCTCCGCAGTGGGCTCGCCGATGAGCATGCCGTAGTTGCGGCGGATGTAGTTGATGATCGCCTCGTCGAACTTGTCGCCGCCGACGCGCACGCTGCCCTTGTAGACCATGCCGCCGAGCGCGATGACGCCGACCTCGGTGGTGCCGCCGCCGATGTCCACCACCATCGAGCCGGAGGCCTCCGACACCGGCAGCCCGGCGCCGATCGCGGCGGCCATCGGCTCCTCGATCAGGTACACCTCGCTCGCGCCCGCGCCGAGCGCGGACTCGCGGATCGCGCGACGCTCGACCTGGGTCGAGCCGCAGGGCACGCAGATGATGATGCGCGGGCTCGGCTTCATCATCGAGCGCGGGTGCACCATCTTGATGAACTGCTTGAGCATCTGCTCGGTGACCGTGAAGTCGGCGATCACGCCGTCCTTCATCGGGCGGATGGCCTCGATGTTGCCCGGCACCTTGCCGAGCATGGCCTTGGCCTCGGCGCCCACCGCCTGGATGGTCTTCTTGCCATGCGGGCCGCCCTCGTGACGGATCGAGACCACCGAGGGCTCGTCAAGCACGATGCCCTTGCCGCGCACGTAGATCAGGGTGTTCGCGGTGCCGAGGTCGATGGCGAGGTCCGTCGAGAAATAGCGACGAAAGGATTCGAACATGTTGCGTTTTTCGGGGCCGGCCGCACGCCCGAGCTGCCGAGCTCGTGCGCGCCACCGGCGGATGTTGTTTCCGGAGGTATCCGCATGCCCTTGTAGTGGCCGCGCCCGCACAGGCGGGCAGGCTGTATGGGGCCTTTCCAGCACAAAAGCGGCCTCGGCTTGCAGCACGCCCCGGGGGCGCAGCGCAGCTCGGAGCCGCCTGTGGATAACCAGTGATAATACCCGATCGGACTCGCTTCCCACCGTTCGGGGAGGCTTCAAAACCGCAGCATTTTTCATGGCCCTGACACCTCAAGACGTCCGCCGGATCGCGCAGCTGGCCCGGCTGGAACTTCCAGACGAAGAGCAGGCGGCGATGCTGGCCCAGCTCAACGGCTTCTTCACCCTCGTCGAGCAGATGCGCGCCGTCGACACCAGCGGCGTCGAGCCGCTGTACACGCCGCTGTCGGCGGTGCAGCAGGTGTCCTTGCGCCTGCGCGAGGACCGCGTGACCGAAAGCAACCAGCGCGAGCTCAACCAGCGCAGCGCCCCGGCCGTCGAGGACGGCCTGTTCCTCGTGCCGAAGGTGATCGAATGAGCCGCACGACCGACCTGCACCACATGGGCGTCGCGCAGCTGTCGCGCGAGCTCGCCGAAGGCCGCGTCTCCAGCGTCGAGCTGACGCAGCAGTTCCTCGCGCGCGTCGCGCAGCACCAGGCGCTCGGTGCCTTCCTGTGCAGCGACGCGGACGTGGCGCTGGCGCAGGCGCGCGAGGCCGACGCGCGGCGCGCGCGCGGCGAGGGCGGGGTGCTCACCGGCGTGCCGCTCGCGCACAAGGACATCTTTGTCACCACCGACTTCCCGAGCACCGCCGCGTCGAGGATGCTCGAGGGCTACCGCAGCCCCTTCAACGCCACCGTCGTCGACCGGCTCGGCTTCGGCCCGGGCGGCGCCGGCATGGTGACCCTGGGCAAGCTCAACTGCGACGAGTTCGCGATGGGCGGCAGCAACGAGAACTCGGCCTGGGGCGCCGCGCGCAACCCCTGGGACAGCGGCCGCATCACCGGCGGCTCCTCGGGCGGCTCGGCCGCGGCGGTGGCCGCGCGCCTGGTGCCGGCCGCCACCGGCACCGACACCGGCGGCTCGGTGCGCCAGCCGGCCGCCTTGACCGGCATCACCGGCATCAAGCCGACCTACGGCCGCTGCTCGCGCTACGGCATGATCGCCTTCGCGTCGAGCCTCGACCAGGCCGGCCCGATGGCCCAGTCGGCCGAGGACTGCGCGCTGCTGCTGCAGGCGATGAGCGGCTTCGACGAGCGCGACTCGACCTCCGCGGAGCGCCCGGTGGACGACTATGTGGCGGCGCTGAACACCCGCCGAGAAGGAGCGACGGCCGAAAAGCCGCTCGCCGGCCTGCGCATCGGCTTGCCGCGGGAGTTCTTCGGCGAGGGCGCGGCCCCCGACGTGCTCGCCGCGGTGCGCGCGGCGCTGGCGGAGTACGAGAAGCTCGGCGCGACGCTCGTGGACGTGTCGCTGCCGCGCACCGAGCTGTCGATCCCCGTCTACTACATCATCGCCCCGGCAGAGGCGAGCTCCAACCTCAGCCGCTTCGACGGCGTGCGCTACGGCCACCGCGCGAAGGACTACCGCGACCTCGCCGACATGTACCGCAAGTCGCGCAGCGAGGGCTTCGGCGAGGAAGTGAAACGCCGCATCATGATCGGCACCTACGTGCTGAGCCACGGCTACTACGACGCCTACTATCTGCAGGCGCAGAAGCTGCGCCGCATGATCGCCGACGATTTTCAATCGGCCTTCGCCCAGTGCGACCTGATCGCCGGCCCGGTGGCGCCGTCGGTGGCGCGAGCGATCGGCTCGCAGCACGACCCGGTCACGGAGTACCTGGCCGACATCTTCACGCTGCCGGCGAGCTTGGCGGGCCTGCCCGGCATGAGCGTGCCGGCCGGCTTCGGCGAGGGCGGCATGCCGGTCGGCCTGCAGCTGATCGGCAACTACTGGCAGGAAGGCGCGCTGCTGCACGCCGCGCACGCCTTCCAGCAGGTCACCGACTTCCACCTCCGCACGCCACAGGGCTATTGAGATGACCACGCAATCCAAACTGGTGCGCGGCTGGGAGGTCGTGATCGGCCTGGAGACCCACGCGCAGCTCTCGACGCAGTCGAAGATCTTCTCGGGCTCCTCGACCGCCTTCGGCGCGGCGCCCAACACGCAGGCCTCGGCCGTGGACCTCGCGCTGCCGGGGACGCTGCCGGTGATGAACCGCGGCGCGGTCGAGCGCGCGATCCGCTTCGGGCTCGCGGTCGGCGCGCATGTCGCGCCGCTGTCGATCTTCGCGCGCAAGAACTACTTCTACCCCGACCTGCCCAAGGGCTACCAGATCAGCCAGTACGAGATCCCGGTGGTGCAGGGCGGCTCGATCGAGTTCTACGTCGGCGACGCGCGCCACGAGGTGCGCCTGACGCGTGCGCACCTCGAGGAGGACGCCGGCAAGAGCCTGCACGAGGACTACCACGGGCTCACCGGCATCGACCTGAACCGCGCCGGCACGCCGCTGCTGGAGATCGTCTCCGAGCCCGACATGCGTTCCTCCGCCGAGGCGGTCGAGTACGCGCGCGCGCTGCATGCGCTGGTGGTCTGGCTCGGCATCTGCGACGGCAACATGCAGGAGGGGAGCTTCCGCTGCGACGCCAACGTCTCGGTGCGCCGCCCCGGCGACCCGTTCGGCACGCGCCGCGAGATCAAGAACCTCAACAGTTTCAGATTCCTGCAGCAGGCGATCGACTACGAGATCAACTGGCAGATCGACCGGATCGAGGACGGCTTCGAGATCCAGCAGGCGACCGTGCTGTTCAACCCGGACACCGGCGAGACGCGCGCGATGCGCACCAAGGAGGACGCGCACGACTACCGCTACTTCCCCGACCCGGACCTGCCGCCGCTGTTGATCGCGCCCGAGTGGGTGGAGCGCGTGAAGGGCGGCATGCCCGAGCTGCCGGGCGTGATGGCCGAGAGATTCCAGCGCGAGGACGGGCTGCCCGCCTACGACGCATCGATGATGACGCAGAGCCTCGCGTTCGCGCGCTTCTACGAGGCCGCGCGCAGCGCCTGCGGGCAGCCGAAGCTGGTCGCGAACTGGCTGATGGGCGAGGTCTCGCGCCGCCTCAACGCCGAGGGCCGCGGCATCGACGCGAGCCCGGTGGACGCCGCGACGCTCGCGAAGCTGATCTCGCGCATCCAGGACGGCACGATCTCGAACAACGGCGCGCGCCAGGTGTTCGACGCGCTGTGGACGGGCGAGGGCACGGACGTCGACGCGCTGATCGAGGCCCGGGGCCTGAAGCAGATGAGCGACACCGGCGCGCTCGAGGCGATCCTCGACGAGGTGCTCGCGGCCAACGCGAAGTCGGTCGAGGAGTTCCGCGCCGGCAAGGAGAAGGCCTTCAACGCGCTGGTGGGCCAGGCGATGAAGGCCACCAAGGGCAAGGCGAACCCGGCGCAGGTCAACGAGCTGCTGCGGCGCAAGCTGCAGCAGTGAGCGGCCCCGGGCCGCGCGCCGAGAAGCCGCAGGGGCCCCGACGGGGCCCCTTTTCCATGCGCGTCCGCTCTCTCTCGGCCGGCCTTACTTGCGCACCTGTGCCGCCGTCGCGGCCTCGGCACCTGCCGCGCCGGGCTTCGCGCCGGCCCACAGCGGCCGCAGCCGCAGCAGTTCCCGGTCGAACAGCGCATTGATGCGCTCGAGCTCGGCCTGCTGGTTCTCGATCAGCGACTTGTGCGCCTCGGTGGCGACGTCGTTGAACTCCAGCGCCTGGCGCAGCTTCGGTGGCAGCGGCTTGCCGCGGTAGAACTCGCTCTCGCTCAGCAGCGGCTGGCGTTCGCGCGCGAGCTCGGTGATGCGCTGCTCGGAGTTGCGGATCGAGTCGCGCACCACGCTCAGCGCCGTCTCGCGCGCCTTCTGGTGATCGGGCTCGGCCGGGTAGCGCGTCAACAGCATGCGGTCGCGCCGGCCGGCCTCGAGCTGCTGCGTCCGCTCGGCCTGGCGCTGGCGTTCGCGCGCCTCGGCGGCGGCGCGCTCCTCTGCCGTCATGCTCGGGCCGATCAGCTGGCGCGTCGAGCCGTCGCGGTTGAGCACGCGCTGCTCGCGGTCCAGGCATTCGAGGATGGGCCGGTCGGAGGTGTGGCGGCGGCCCTGCGTGTCGACGCAGGTGTAGATCCCGGTGGCGCTGGAGCCGCTGCCCGCGAGGGCGGCAAGCGGCGCGAGCAGGCCGCCGGCGACCAGCAGGACCTCGTTCAGGCGCGAGCGGCGCGGCATCAGACGCCGTAGCGGTCGCGGTAGGCCGCCACGCCCGGGAAGTGCGCGGCGAGCGCGCCGTCGGCGTTGCTCTGCAGGTAGGCGAGCAGGTCGCCGAGCGTGGCGATCGCGCAGACCTGCAGGCCGAGCTGCTGGCGCACCCACTGCACCGCCGACCAGGGCGCGTCGCTGCCGTCCTCGGCGGTGGCCTTCTCCTGGCGGTCGAGCGCGATCGCGACGCCGCAGGGCGTGGCGCCCGCGGCGCGGATCATCGCGATCGACTCCTTCACCGAGGTGCCGGCCGAGATCACGTCGTCGATGATCAGCACGCGGCCGCGCACCGGCGCGCCGACGAGCGTGCCGCCTTCGCCGTGGTCCTTGGCCTCCTTGCGGTTGTAGGCGTAGGGCACGTTGCGGCCCTGGCGCGCGAGCTCGACCGCGACTGCCGACGCGAGCGTGATGCCCTTGTAGGCGGGGCCGAACAGCATGTCGAACTCGATGCCCGAGGCGAGCAGCCGCTTCGCGTAGAACTCGGCGAGGCGCCCGAGGCTCGCGCCGTCGTTGAACAGCCCGGCATTGAAGAAGTAGGGCGACAGCCGCCCGGCCTTGGTCTTGAACTCGCCGAAGCGCAGCACGCCGGTGTCGACCGCGAAACGGACGAAGTCCTGGGCGAGGGGGGCGTCGGGCCGTGCCGCGGCGCCTGCGGAGGAGGGTGTGGAAGTCATGCGGAAGCGGTCGTACTGCAAGCGGAGCCCCCACTCGCGGGGTGATGCGTGATTGTAGGAGAGGGAGGCGCGCGATCGTCGGGGAAAGAGCGCACCTCCCGGGCGTTCACAGGCCGGCATCATCCCGGCAATCGGAATTCAATGTCCGGACGACAAGCGTGTACTCACGTCGTTGTGCGTTTACCAGTGTTGCATTTCACACCTACTTGTAAACGCTGTCCCATAAAATGCGCCGCACTACCGGAGTACGGCAGTGTGCGGCGGATGTGCCGCACCCGGGGCCGGGTATGCGTCCCCTCGTTCCCGGGGGCGCGCTGCCAGGCGTCCTGCCGTGCTCCCCTGCCTCGTGCCGAGGTCCCTGCGTGCCGCGATCGCGAGCGACCGCATTTCAGGAGCCCGGCGCAGCGTTCAACCCCGCAGCTTGTGGCGCCCGCCTTGGCGGACGCCCCTGCCTTGCAGTCCTTGGAATGCCGATGCCCACCCCTCTTCCGACCCGCCGCGGTCCTGTTCTTCCTTCCGACAGCGTTGGCATCGCCGCACAGGTGTTCAGGGACCAGGCGGCCGCGCTGCTCGCGATCGCCGATCGGCTCGGGCGCGAGGTGGCGGCCGCGGTCGACCTGATCCTCTCGGCCCGCGGCCGCGTGATCATCTGCGGCATGGGCAAGTCCGGCATCATCGGCCGCAAGATCGCCGCGACCTTCGCCTCCACCGGCACGCCGAGCTTCTTCGTCCATCCCGGCGAGGCCTTCCACGGCGACCTCGGCATGATCCGTAGCGACGATGTCGTGGTCCTGATCTCCTACAGCGGCGAGACCGAGGAGGTCCTCAAGCTGCTGCCCTACCTGCAGCATGTCGAGGCGCCGATCATCGCGCTCACCGGGGGCGCGAACTCCACGCTCGCGCGGCATGCGAAGGTCACGCTCGACGTGGGCGTGGCCAAGGAAGCCTGCCCGAACAACCTCGCGCCGACCACCTCGACGACGGCGACGCTCGCGATGGGCGACGCGCTGGCGGTGGCGCTGATCCAGATCCGCGGCTTCCAGCCGCACGACTTCGCGCGCTTCCATCCCGGCGGCTCGCTCGGGCGCAAGCTGCTGACGCGGGTGCGCGACGTGATGCACCGGCCGCTGCCGAGCGTGGCGCCCGAGGCCTCGTTCAAGGAAATCGTCTCCGCGATCACGCGGGGCCGCCTGGGCATCGTCGCGGTGCAGTCCGCGGCCGGCACGCTCGCCGGCGTCATCACCGACGGCGACCTGCGCCGCGCGATGGAGGCGCACGACGACATCCGCTCGCTCGCGGCGCGCGACATCATGTCCTCGCGCCCGGTCACGATTGCCGAGGATGCGATGTTCAGCGACGCCGAGGCGCTGATGGAGTCGCGCCAGATCACCGCGCTGATCGCGCTGGACACCACCGGCGCGCCGAGCGGCGTGGTGAAGATATTCGACGTGGCGGCCTGAACGATCGTGCTTCCGGTGCAGCAGTTCCCGCAGGGCCTTGGGTGCGCGAAGAGGACACCCTGGCAGATCCAGCGCGCGGTGGTCTTCGCGCTGTTCCAGCGCGAGCTCAAGACGCGCTTCGGCGGCCGCTGGCTCGGCATGCTGTGGGTCGTCTTCGAGCCACTGGCGCACGTGCTGGTGATGCTGGCGGTCTTCGGCTTCATGCGCCACACGATGCCTTCGGGCATCGACTATCCGGTTTTCCTCGCCACCGGCTTGCTGCCCTTCTTCATCTTCAAGAACCTGTCGCTGCGCCTGATGGGCGCCATCGAGTCCAACCGGGGACTCTTCAGCTACCGTCAGGTCAAGCCGATGGACACGCTCGTCTCGCGGGCGCTGCTCGAGCTGTGCATCTACGGCACCGTCTACGTCCTCACGCTGCTGTTGCTGGGCTGGCTCGGCCTGCGCTTCATTCCGACTCGGCCGCTGGAGCTGCTTGCCGTCAGCGCGCTGCTGGTGCTGTTGGGCATGTCGCTCGGGCTGGTGTTCGCCGTGGCCACGCATGCCATGCCGCGGCTGGGCACCTTCATCCAGCTGGCCTTCATGCCGCTGTACTTCGTTTCCGGCGTGCTCTTCCCGGTGCACGCGGTACCCGCCGACCTGCGGCCCTGGCTGCTGTGGAACCCGGTGCTCCACCTGATCGAGTTGTCGCGCGGCTGCTTCTTCCCGCAGTACCACGTGCTGCCCGGCATCAGTGCCTGGTTCGCCGCCGGCGTGACGCTGCCCTGCGCGCTGTTGGGCCTGAGCCTCTACCGAGTGCGCCGCGAACGGCTGCTCGCCACGAGCTGAGGGGAGGCCGCCATGATCGAACTGCGCCAGCTCACCAAGTCCTACCCGACAAAGCACGGGCGTCGCTACGTCTTCCGTGACCTCGACTTCAGCTTTCCGGAGGGCGCGAGCATCGGGCTCATGGGGCGCAACGGCGCCGGCAAGTCCACCCTGATGCGGCTGCTCGGCGGCATCGACACGCCTGACCGCGGCGAGGTTGCGACCGATGTGCGTATCTCCTGGCCGGTCGGCCTGTCCGGGGGCTTCCAGGGCTCGCTGAGCGCGCGCGACAACGTGCGCTTCGTCTGCCACGTCTACGGGGCCACCGGGGCGCAACTGCGCGAGAAGGTGCGCTTCGTCGAGGAGTTCGCCGAGATCGGCGAGTACTTCGACCTGCCGATGAAGTCCTACTCCTCGGGCATGCGCTCGCGCGTGGCCTTCGGGCTCAGCCTGGCCTTCGACTTCGACTACTACCTGATCGACGAGGTGATGGCGGTCGGGGACGCCCAGTTCAAGCAGAAGAGCAAGGCGGCCTTCAAGGAGCGCATGCACAACGCCCACATGATCCTCGTCTCCCACAACATGAGCGACATCAGAGAGTACTGCGACGTCGTGGTGCTGGTCGATCAGGGCAGCGTGGTCCTCTACACCGACATCCAGGCAGGCATCGCCGCCTACCAGGGCCTCCTCCCTCCCGCCCGCCGATGAAGTTCCTCTCCAAGCTCACGCCGCGCCGCCTCCAGGCGGCGCTGATCGGTCTGCCCCTCGTGCTCGGGGCGGCCTACTTCACCTTCTTCGCCGCAGACCGCTACGTCAGCGAGTCCGTCGTTACCGTGCGCCAGGCCAACCAGTCCGCCAGCCAGGTGCCCGGCGCCGCGCTGCTGCTGGCCGGGATCACGCCGCCGTCGCGCGAGGACACGCTCTACCTCCAGCGCTACATCCACTCGCTCGATCTGCTCCGCAAGCTCGATGCCCGGCTGCAGCTGCGCCTGCACTACGAGGGCCAGACGCTGGACCCGTTCTACCGGCTCTTCCCCGGCACCAGCCAGGAGTGGTTCCTCGAGTACTACCGCAGCCGCGTCGAGGTGGGGCTCGACGACCTGTCCGGCCTGCTCAGCATCCGCGTGCAGGGCTTCGAGCCCGGCTTCGCGCGGCAGCTCAATGCGGCGATCCTGGAGGAGAGCGAGAAGTTCGTGAACGCGCTGTCGCACCAGATGGCGCGCGAGCAGATGTCCTTCGCCGAGACCGAGCTGCTGCGGGCGGGCGAGAAGCTGCAGCAGGCCAAGGCGAGGCTGCTCGCCTTCCAGAATGTCCACCGTGTGCTCGACCCTACCGCCCAGGCGCAGGCCGCCGAAGCGCTGAGCGCGCAGCTGCAGGGCGAACTCTCGCGGCAGGAAGCCGAGCTCAAGAACGCGCTCACCTACCTCAACGATGATTCGCTGCAGGTCGCCGCTCTGCGCAACCGCATCGCCTCGTTGCGCGGCCAGCTCCAGTCGGAGCAGCTGCGCACCACCGACGCGCGCAGGAGCCAGCGTCTCAATGCCCAGGCGGCCGAGTTCCAGGATCTGCAGCTGCAGGCGGGCTTCGCGCAGGACGCCTACAAGCTCGCGCTCTCCGCAGTGGAGAACGCACGCATCGACGCGACCCGCAAGCTCAAGAGCGTGGCGGTGATCGAGCCGCCCTCGCTCGCCGAAACCGCTGACCACCCGCGTCGCCTCTACCACTTTGCCACCCTGCTGGTCGTGTGCGCAATGCTCTACAGCGTGGTGCAACTGGCTGTCGCAACGATCCGGGACCACCAGGACTGAGCCTCATGATCCTCCCCTCCTTCCGTCCCGCGCCGCCGCTCGCAGCCCTGCTCCTCGCGCTCGCAGGCGCCGCGCAGGCGCAGTTCGCCGGCCTCGAGCTGCCCGACGCCGGTCTTCGCGGCCTCGCCGCGCAGCCCGCTGCCGCTCCGTCCCCGGCACGCAGCGCGGTCCCGCCGCCCGCGGCCGCGTCGTCTGCGAGCCCCGCCCCGAGCGTCCTGCCGCCCGATCCGGCGACTTCGGCGCGTCCGCTGATGTTCGGCTCTCAGATCTTCATCGGGCGCTTCAGCAGCGAGACCTTCAGCGGCTACAACCCCGACCACCAGATCTCGGTGGGCGACCGCGTCAGCGTGCGGATGTGGGGCGCCTTCACCTTCGACGGCACGCAGCCGGTCGATGCGCAGGGCAACATCTTCATTCCAAATGTCGGGCCGGTGAACGTGCTCGGCGTGCGAAATGCCGACCTTCACCGCCACGTCGAGGTGCAGGTCAAGCGCACCTTCCGCTCCAACGTGGGCCTTTACGCTTCACTCGAGGCGGCCCAGCCGGTCAAGGTCTACGTCACCGGCTTTGTGCGCGCGCCCGGACTCTACGGCGGTCTGTCGTCCGACTCAGTGCTGCACTACCTCGACCGCGCTGGCGGCATCGACCCCGACCGCGGCAGCTACCTCGCGGTGGACGTGCTGCGCGGCGGGCGCAGCCGCGGCCAGTTCAATCTCTACCGCTTCCTGCTGGAGGGGCGGATCGAGCCGCTGCAGTTGCAAGACGGCGACACCATCGTTGTCGCCGCGCAGCAGTCCACCGTGCGCGTGAGCGGCGAGGTGCAGAACCCCTACGTCTTCGAGTTCGGCAAGGCCAGCCTCAGTGGAACCGAGCTGCTGGCGATGGCGCGCCCGCGGCCCGCGGCAACGCACATGAGCATCGTGCGCAAGGTCGGCGCCGAGCGCCGCAGCGAGTACCACCCCCTGTCCGACGCGGCCCGCGTCACGATCGAGAACGGCGACGAGGTCTCCTTCACCGCCGACAAATTCCCTGGCACCATCCTTGTGCGCCTGGAGGGAGCCCATCTCGGCGAGCGCACGGTGGTCCTGCCCTACGGCGCCACGCTGCGTCAGGCGCTGGAGCGGCTCAAGCCCGCGCCGCAGGCCAACCTCGCTTCGGTGCAGCTCTTCCGCCGCTCGGTGGCCGAGCGGCAGAAGGAGATGCTCAACACGTCGCTGCGCTCGCTGGAGACCTATGCGCTCACCGGACGATCCTCAACCAGCGAGGAGGCTGCGCTGCGCAACCGCGAGGCCGAGCTGATCATGCAGTTCGTGGAGCGGGCCCGCAGTGTGCAGCCCCGCGGGCAGGTCGTGCTGTCACAGGGCGGCAGCGCATCGGAGACGCTGCTCGAGGACGGCGACGTGATCCGCGTGCCCGAGCGCAGCAACCTGGTGCTGATCAGCGGCGAGGTGGTGCTGCCCAATGCACTGGTGTACGACGAGCGCGCCCGCGTCGCGGACTACGTGCGCCAGGCCGGCGGCTACACCCAGAAGGCGGACAACGCTCGCGTGGTGGTGATGCGCCAGGACGGCAGCGTGGCGAGCGGCGCGGATGCGCGCCTGCTGCCAGGCGACGAGATCATCGTGATGCCGAGGATCGACACCAAGAGCGTCGAGGTTGCGCGTGGCCTCACGCAGATCGTCTACCAGATCGCGATCGCCGCGAAAGTGCTGCTAGGACTTTGAGGATGCCGATGAAGCCACACCGATCCTCACGCCTGTTCCGACGCGGAGCCCGCCAATGATTCTTCGCCGTGTTCTCGATTCCCGCATCGGCAGTAGCGTGCTGCTGTGCGTCCTGCCCTGCCTGCGGCTGCTGCTCTCCGGCTTGGGGATGAAGTCCGCCTACATGTCGGTGGAGATCGCGCTGACGCGCCGCACCCGACTCTTCGACCGCGAGCACTACCTGCGGCAGTTCGCCGGCACAGTTGCGTCCCTGCCGCTGCGTCACTACGTCACGGAGGGCGACCGCGCAGGGCTGTCGCCGAACCCGCTGTTCGACCAGGGCCACTACCTCGCCGCGCTGGGCCGCAGCGCGCTCCCGGTCAATGCGCTGCTGCATTACGCGCTGCTGGGCCGCTTCAGGCGCGTGTCTCCCTCCCCGGTCTTCGACATCGGCTACTACCTCGCGACCAATCCGGACGTCGCTGCCAGTGGTCGGGACCCCCTCTACCACTTCAGCCGCTGGGGCTGGAGGGAGGGGCGCAACCCGTTGCCCGGCAGCCCGCTGAACCTCGGCCTGAGCCGCACGGCACTGAAGGTCGCGAAGACCAACCCGTTGGCGCACTGCCTGAGCCAGGGCCTGCCGCTGGAGAGCCTGTTCGCGGCGCCACTGGCGTCGAGCAAGCGCGACTACACCGATCCCTCGGCATGGGAAGGACTGGCGCCGCGGACGCAGGCGCCCGGCGACGCCGTGGACGTGCTGATTCCCGTCTACCGGGGACTGCAGGAGACGCTGCGCTGCATCCACAGCGTGCTGGTCGCCCCGGTGTGTACGCCCTATGTGCTGGTGGTGATCGACGACGCGGGGCCGGACGGGGAGTTGCGCCGGATGCTCGACACGCTGGCGGAGCGCGGACTGTTCGTGCTCGAGCGCAACCCGCGCAACCTCGGCTTCGTGAAGACCGTCAACCGGGGCCTGCGACTGTACCCGACGCGCGATGTCGTGATCCTGAATTCGGACACGCAGGTCTTCAATGACTGGCTGGACCGCTTGCTCGCGCATGCGGCGCGCGTGCCTTCGCTCGGCACCATCACCCCGCTGTCCAACAACGCCACGATCTGCAGCTATCCGCAGACCCTGCAGCAGAACCTCGTCCCGCCGGACATCGATGCCTCGTCGCTCGATCGGCTGGCGGCCGAGGTGAATGCCGGGGTGCTCGTGTCCGCACCGACCGGGGTGGGCTTCTGCATGTACATGCGGCGCGCCTGCATCGAGCAGGCGGGCCTGCTCGACGAGGCGAACTTCGGACGGGGATACGGGGAGGAGAACGACTTCTGCATGCGTGCCCTCAGGCAGGGCTGGGACAACGCGATCGCGGCCGATGTCTTCGTCTTCCACGAAGGCTCGACGAGCTTCGGAACCGCCGAGGCCGCCCGGCGCAGCGAGAAGGCGCTGCAGGTGCTCAAGCGCCTGCATCCGGACTACCCGAAGCGCGTGCAAGCCTTCATCGAGGCCGATCCGCTCCATCCGCACCGTGCCCGGCTCGACCTCGCGCGCCTGAAGCGGCGCGCGGGCAGCGGCGGCAACATCCTCCTCGTCACGCACGACCGTGGTGGCGGCACCGAACGGCATGTCGGCGAGGAGACCGCGACGCTGGAAGCTGGCGGCGCAAAGGTGTTCGAGCTGCGTCCCTCCAAGTGGTCCGGTCATGTCGCACTCGGCGCCTGGGACATCGGCGAGCTGCCCAATCTTGCGCGCTGGAGCGGGCCGCAGGCGTTGGTGGACGCGCTGCGCGATTTGGGCCTTGCGGAGCTGCACATCCACCATCTCATCGATTTTCCGCCAGGAGTCCACGAGCTGCTCGCCTCGCTGCGCGACGGGCTGGGCCTGCGCTTGGTCGCGACCTTGCATGACTACTACTCGGTCTGTCCACGCATTAATCTAGTTGGACCGCAGCAGCGCTACTGCGGCGAGCCCGACGAGGCGGGCTGCAACGCATGCCTCGCGCAGGATTCGCTGATCCGCAGCAGCGGCCGGATCCAGGACTGGCGTGAGCAGCATTCAGCGCTGCTCGCGATGGCGCACGAGGTCAAGGTTCCGGACGAGGACGTTGCGCGCCGCGTGTCGCGCTACTACCCGGGCCTGCGCCTGAAAGTCGTGCCGCACGAGGAGGAGGCGGTGCTGCGACCATCTGCTGCTGCTGCTGCGCGGACTCCAGGCCCACTGCGGGTGCTCGTCCTCGGCGCGATTTCTAAGATCAAGGGCTACGACATCGTGCTCGGCATGGCACAGGCCGCTCGCCAGCACGGGCTGCCGCTGAAGGTGGAGCTGCTCGGCTACTCGATGAACGACGGGCCGCTGGCCTCCGCCGGCGTCGAGATGCTTGGCCGCTACGTGGACGGCGAGCTCGTACATCGGATTCAGGAGCGCCACCCAGATTTCGTCTTTATTCCCTCGATTTGGCCGGAAACCTACTGCTACACACTTAGCGCAGCCTTCAAAAGCGGTTGCCGAGTAGCAGTCTTCGATATCGGAGCACAAGCTCGTCGTGTGCGAAACGGTTATCCAAATCACTTAATCCTGCCGCTGGCCTATGTTGATCAGCCGGAGGCTGTTTGTGAAGCGATTCTGCGCGAAACGAAAAATACCCTTCCACCAAGCATGTTTTCATCGACGGAAAGCTGTCCCTCTTCCGTTTTCAACTGTCAACAAAGTGGCTCTCTCGCCTTTTCTGAAAGTACGGACCCTACAAAGCAATTATGAGCGACATTTTTAATTTCAACCAGAACCTTGTCCCCTACACCCGTTATCAGGGCCGCGACTACTATCGCATCCAGGGCATGGAGAAGCTTATTATTGGTGGCCGCCATCTCTTTTTTGCTGCTTCCGCAGACACTAGCAAAAACTTCGATAGAAGCGGCATTCAGTTGGAGGAGGGAGAATGGCTGGCGACGGGCACTTTCCGGAATAGTCTATATGTCGAGCCAATTGCACAGCTAAGCTCTATACGCGGCCTCAGCGTGCTAGTTGAATTTGAGGGGGTTATCCGGTTCAAAATGATGCGTGCTACCCGCAATGGGGGGACGCAAGTCATTAAAGAAGTCGTGCTGCAGTCCTCAGAGCGGGCACAGCACGTGCTTAACATTGGCTCGCCTACTGACCTGCCAGAAGGGTCGCGCCTATTTTGGCATATCGATGCTCTCAATATAGGCGTTACTATCTATGACGTTTCCTATGTCACGATGGCCTTGCCGAACTCAGAATGCCGTCTCGCAGTCCTGCTACGTACTTTTGGCCGTACAACCGATGTCAAGGCTATCCTGCGGCGTTTCGTTGATGCCGCTCGCCAAGACCGCTTTTATGCGTCTTTGCTAAGCCATGTGAATTTTTGGGTGCTTGACACGACTGCCGGCAGCGAAACGCAGTATGTAGAAGATTGGCAAAAGGAGCTCAACCTACGCGTATTGGTAGGTCCCAACCTTGGGGGAGGTGGTAATGCAGGCCACCTGCTAAAGCTCTTTAGCGATGCTTGTGACGCTAGCAAGACGCCCCCCACGGAGGTGCTCATGCTTGATGACGATTTGTCGCTCTCGATGGAGTCACTGGCTAGGTACTTCATGTTCTGTGCCTACCGCACTCAAGACATCGTCTGCAGCCTGCCAGTCCTAATGAAAAGTCGGCCAGCGGTGGTGTGGGAGGACGGTGGGTTCTGGGGCCGTCTCAATGACTTTCAAGCAGGGGCGGGTTTTAACCGCAAGCGCAACCTATTCCCCTTCTTGCTGAAGCATGGTCGGCAGCTAGACAGTTTCGGGCCGCTTGATGACTTCTGTGCACTCAATACTTGTGAGTACTCAACCTTCATTTTCTTTGGTATGCCGATGAGGGTGTTCCAGAAGATCGGCTATCCAGCATGTTTCTTCCTGCGCGGCGACGATATTGAGTATTCTTTGCGTGCTTATGACGCCGGGGTGCCGATGATCACTAACCCGAATTTGGCGGCGTGGCACGAGCCCGCTCACTCCTACGGGCAGGAGTACATGGCTATCCTGCACGGAGTCATTATTAATCTGACCTATAGTGATAGTGATGTAGATTTCTACGTCCGCTTTTTTGAAGAGCGGATGCATGAGCATTTGTCCATTGATGACCTTTCAGGTTTGGACGTTTATAAGCGCGTCCTGGCTGAGTTGCTTGACCCGCAATCTAAAGTGTTGACGGAAAATTTCCAGTCCCACTACATCCCCGTATTAAAGGAACTTGGGGCGATCAAAGCGATAAAGATTCCCGACGTCGACAAGGATGCTCTGGAGCGACGAGCAGCGGAAACAGGTGCGTTAATCGTTCCGTTTGTCTATCCTGGCTATCACAAGCACACTGGTACTTCGAGAAGTATCGTTGTGGTCAACCATGGCGCCCGCTCTTATCGTGAAATTCAGGCCCCGAAGCCCGGGATGCGGACTGCTGTCCTCTGCGAGTATGCAAACCTGTTGGGCCAGCTGAGTGAGAATTTTGCAGAAATCCGTGCGCGCTGGCAGCAGCGTCTCGCGACTACTTCCGCTCCCAAGTTCTGGGAGTCGATTCGCGACCGCTATGTAACAGATACTCGTGAGATCTACTGTGAGGCAGCTGTAGCATTAGAAAATTTTGATTCGGTGGAGGATGCTTTCCTAGGGTATGATAAAGGTGGTGAAGCCTATAAAGGTGATCAGAAACAGAAGAAGCAATCTGGTAAGCGGCAAGGCAACTTTATTAAAGCGGTGCAAAAGTATGTGTCCCCCGTTAAACCGCAAACGCCAGTGGTGATGGAGGCGGCTTCCGTTATCAGCAAGGCAGCAGGGGGGGGGTTTGAATCTTTGCCTGCCGACTTTGATCCGGCAGTCTACCTGCATATTAATGACGATGTAAAGGCGGCAGGACTGGATCCTCGCAAGCATTATCTGCTTTATGGGATGAAAGAAGGTCGAAAGTACAAGATTTAAGTCGGGCGTATAGGTGAAAAATTTTCTGGAGGCTGGGGTCTCCAGAAATAATTTTTGCAGGAAGGATTTTTGGGCGATGGATTAATGGCAGAGTTGTCTTGTTGGAGTATTGAAGACATAATTACAGTTAAAATGATGAATGTTGAGGATGAATTTTCTGCTGCTTTTTGGAGGGTGGGCGTCAATGGCAGTGGGATAATTTCTATGAAGATTGAGGATCATGATGAGTGAAGTTGTTTATGTAGGTTTGCACATCCACAAGGCTGCTGGTACAACGCTGCAAGTCCATTTGGAGTCTCATCTTCCATGGACGTTAAGGCACACGGCAGCTGATGTGAACCAGAAAACAGCTCGTCTGCATCTAAACGAGCTAGGTATTTTGGCTGCCAATCATACGCAGGTTGTGTGGGGTCATCATGTTCACGAGGCTTTACTGACTAATTTCAATCGGCCCGTGTCGCTATTCGTTTTTCTGCGAGATCCGGTTGCTCGTATTGTAAGTTGGTTTGATTACGAGCGTGCTCAATACGGAGTGAGAGAGACCTTTGAGGAATTTGTTGATGGCCATGCTAACTCTATGTGCGAAATGGTGGTGTCAGCATTTCCATCCCTGATTGAGCCGCAGGCCGAAAGCTTGGCAGCGCGTGCTATTTCTATTTTGGAAAAATTTAACTTTATTGGGTGTCAAGAGAATTTTCTCGAGCATGCTGCCATTCTTATGAACGAAATCGGAATCCCTCCGATTCCAAGTGATCTTCGTTTGAATGTGAAGCAAGGCAGCCATAGGGCAGAATTGAGTTCCGAGCAGCGTGCTTTTCTATTGGAAAAGAACGCGGAAGATGTCGAGCTTTACGACCGGTTCTTTTTGAATGGTAGGAGCCCCTACCGCTCAGAAAAAATGCATAACTTTTCAACTGTAAACGCAGAGAATTTTAAGGAAGAGCTTCGGAGTGTTGCCCAAATGGCCTTCGACTTGCGCCTTCCGTTCAACCATTCTGATGTGTTTGACGATGTAATGCACAGTAGCCTGCGGCGTTTAATGTTGAGTTACTTCTGCTCGCCGGAAGAACAGGCTGGAAAAATTATGGAAGCGTTGAAGCTTCTAAGTGGTTTAAATAATTTTGTGCTCGACGAATATTTCTTGCATTTCCTTCGTCAAAGAGTAATGAGAGGCGAAAAATTGGATAAGGCATCTATTGATGCGTTGGGGAATGTTTAGTGGCAATGTTGGGTTCCGTCAGTTGTGATAGAGCATAACGATTGATTTTGGTGTTGAGGTGGGGCGGATATATTTTCGCGGTTCCCCCTTGTTTGAGTTTCGTTATTTATATTTTTGGGGCTTAAGGATGAAAATCGGAATGGCAGGCGCTGGGTTTTCTTGCGCCGTAATTGCTCGCGAGTTGGCTGAACAAGGTTACACAGTCGAAGTCTTTGAAAGGCGCAACCATGTGGCTGGAAACTGTCATAGCGAGCGGGACCCAAAGACTGGAGTAATGGTTCACATCTACGGGCCGCATATTTTCCATACGGATGATGAAGAGGTTTGGAATTATGTGAACCGATTCGTGGAGTTCAAGCCTTATGTTAACCGGGTTAAAGCCACAACACGGGGCCAGATCTTCTCGTTGCCAATCAATTTGCATACAATTAACCAGTTCTTCGGCAGAACCTTCAGTCCTAAGGAGGCCGAGGAATTTATCGGGGCACAAGCTGATCTTTCCATTGTTGATCCACAGACCTTTGAGGAGCAAGCATTACGTTTTGTGGGTAAGGATCTTTATGAAGCCTTCTTCAAAGGCTATACAGAAAAGCAATGGGGAATTAGTCCGCAGGAGCTCCCGGCTAGTATATTGAAGCGGTTGCCTGTCCGTTTCAACTACAACGATAACTATTTCTTTCACAGATATCAAGGTATGCCGTTGGAAGGGTATACGACTTTGGTGGAGCGGGTGCTAAATCATCCGAATATCAAGGTGCATTTGTCTACCTCCTTTGAGCGGGAAATGATCTCGCGGTTTGATCATGTCTTTTATTCCGGTCCGGTTGACGGATTTTACGGTTATGATATTGGTCGGTTGCCTTATCGAACTCTTGATTTCGAAGTCTTCCGTGATGAGGGTGATGTGCAGGGGTGTGCCGTAATGAACTATTGTGAAGCATCCGTTCCCTATACCCGCATTACGGAGCATAAACATTTTTCGCCTTGGGAGGAGCACAAGGGCAGCATTTGCTATCGTGAGTTTAGTCGTGCCTGTGGCCCTGATGATATTCCTTACTATCCCATTAGTCATGTGAGCGGCAACGAGCTGCTGGAGCAGTATCAGAAGCGGGCCAGTTCTGAGAAAAAAGTCACCTTTGTTGGAAGGCTTGGAATGTACCGCTATATGGATATGGACGTTACCATCCGAGCCGCCCTTGACACCGTTCGTGAATTCGTGAGCTACGTAGGAAGGAAGTAATGAGGCCATTTTTCATTTTAGGTTGTGTTCGCTCTGGCACCACAATGTTGCGGGACATACTGCGATTGCATCCCAATCTGGCTTGTCCTGAGGAAACTCATTTCTTCCGCTGGGCAGAGCCGTTTGGGACTCCTGCCTTTGTCCATGTGCTGACGCACAATCCAGTCTTAATTAGGCATCGGCAGATGGACGGTATTAGTGAGGAAGAATTCTCTTCATTGCTGAGAGGGGCTCAATCTCGCGTCGATCTGTATGATAAATATATGGCCCTTTTCTTGCAAAGGCGTAAGCCGGGGGCAACACGTTGGTTTGACAAGACGCCGCAAAATGTCTACGGTGCATCGTTGATTGCGGAGATACCAGGGGCGAAGTTTCTTCATATTGTCCGCAACCCGGTGGAGGTGGTGGCAAGTTTACGCATCGGCAAGGTGATGAAGGTGCAGGAGCTAGTAGGGGCATGCAGTTACTGGAACGAGGCGACTGCGATCCTGAACACGATAAAGAGGGCCTTTCCTGAGCGGGTGCTAGAAGTCCGCTACGAAGATTTTGTGAAGCAGCCCCTTGAAGGCGTGGAGCAGATCCTGGACTTTCTAGGTGAGCCCTTCGATGCCAAGTGCTACGCAGGTGTCGATACCCGCGAGATAACGCATCACGACGAAGGGGTGCTGACAGCTGATGAAATAGTGCGGATTCAGCGTCTCTGCCACACGGGGCGGGTGCGTTACGGGTATGCGTGAGGTTCGGCAGCCTGATTGCTAAAGCGGAGAGGGCAAGGAGGCAGGGGAGAGGCTTTGTTGCACAAATGGCAGCGAGGGCGCCGGGCGGGGCGTGGCTTGACAGCGCC
>NZ_QXMG01000036.1 GCF_003569765.1 Caldimonas tepidiphila
CCGCCCGGGCGGTTCTCGACGATGACCGGCTTGCCCCACTTCTTCTGCAGCTTCTCGGCCAGCATGCGCAGCACCGCCTCGGGGCCGGCACCCGCGGGGAAAGGGGTGATGATGCGCACCGGCTTGGTGGGGAACTCCTGCGCGTGCGCCGCACCGGCACCGATCAGGGACAGCACGGTTGCGGCTGCAGCGGCCATCAGGGCGAGAGGTTTCTTCATGGGATGTCTCCGATAGTTGTGTGGACGGCGCCGCCGGGGGTGCGCGGGGCCGCGGGCTTGCGCGATCCCGGTGCGCACCGCACGAGACCCGGGAGCAGGCCCTCGTGCGACCTGTCCCGCAGGCGCCCTTGCGGGCTCAGGTCAGACTTTTTCGCTGTGCTTGTCCCAGGCGAGGCTGGCCGCGTCCTTGCCGGCTACCGAGTACAGGGCCCCCGGCGCGTTGCGCGTGGCCTGGAACTGCTCCAGGGTCTCGCCGCGCATCGCCGCGTAGATGTGCAGGTTGGAGACGCCCACCACCGCGCCCAGCTTCTCCAGCACGAAGAACGAGGCGCCGTAGTGGATCAGCGCGCGCCAGTCGCGGCGGCGCACCAGGTCGCGCTCCTGCTCGGTGAGGCCGGCATCCTCGAAGGCGGCCTCGGGCGTCTCGAGGAAGCGCGTGCGCTGCGCCGGGATCACCAGGTCGTGCAGGAAGCGGTTGAGCCGGTAGGCCTGCACGCTGCGCGACAGCGTGAAGGGATAGGTGCCCTGCAGCTTTTCCGCGCCGCGCAGCTGCTGCGCCATCACGTCGCGGTGCCGCTGCAGGATCGGCTCGGCCATCCTCCCGGCCGTGTTCTCGTAGATCGCGGTGGCGATGCCCGTCATCGACGGCAGGTAGTAGCTGCGGTGCCGGCAGTTCACCTGCGCGCCCAGGGCGCCTCGCATCGTGAGCCACATGATGACCTCGGCGCCCTCCAGGCCGCCGAGCTCGGCGTACTCGGCCTGCGTCATGCCGGCCAGCTGCTCGGGGTCGCGCTCGAACAGGTCGAGGAAGCGCTGGTCCCACTCGGTGTTGTTGAAGCCCGCGCGCTCGCCGTGCACCTGGTGCGACAGCCCGCCGGTGGCCACCACCGCCACGCGCAGATCCTCGGGGTAGCTCTCGATCGCGCGGCGCAGCGCCTGGCCCAGCTTGAAGCAGCGGCGCGCCGTCGGGATCGGGAACTGCAGCACGCCCACCTGCAGCGGCACCACCCGCACCGGCCAGGCCGGCTCGCTCGGGCACAGCATCGACAGCGGCGAGAAGCAGCCGTGGTCGAGCGCCTTGTCCTGGAAGAAGGACATGTCGAACTCCTCGCTCATCAGCGACTGGCCGATGTGCGCCGCCAGCTCCGGATGGCCGCCCACGGGCGGCAGGTCGCGCGCGCCGCCGCCCTCGTCGGCCACCGACCATTCGGCACCCACGCCGAGCGCAAAGGCCGAGTAGTGGTCGAAGAAGAAGGAGGTGATGTGGTCGTTGTAGATGAACAGCAGCACGTCCGGCTTCTGCTCGGCGAGCCACTGGCGCACCGGGTCGAAGGCCTCGAAGACCGGCTTCCAGGCCGGATCGGCGCGCTTGTCGCGGTCGAAGGCGAAGCCGATGGTGGGGGTGTGGGACGCGGCGATGCCGCCGATGATGCTTGCCATGGGAGTTCTCCGTCAGTCAGCTCGTGCTTCGCCCGTCAGCGGGGCAGCGAAGGGCGGGCGGCCCCTCGCGGTGCAGCGCTTGCCGACGCGTCGGGGATGGAAATCTTCTTCTTCGCCAACACCGCCTGTCTCCTTGAGATGCCATCCGCGACTGCCGGCTCGAGCACCTCGATGTGCAAGGCCGCTTGATCGTCGTCACGAGGCCGTGACTCTAGGGACGGCACTGCCGGCCAGTAAGATGACGGAAAGCAAGGGGCGATAACCGAAAGGCATCAGGGATAACCATGAAGCTGCATTCGCTGCGCGCGCTGGTCGCCGCCGTGGAGACCGGCAGCCTGCGCAATGCCGCGCGCAAGCTCGGCGTGTCGCAGCCCGCGCTGACCAAGGCGATCCGCGAGCTGGAGCTGGAGCTCGGTGCGCCGCTGCTGCTGCGCTCGCACACCGGCGTGGCGACGACCGCGCAGGGGCGCGTGCTGGCCGACCGCGCGAAGTCGGTGGAGCGCGAGCTGGCGATCGCCGTGGACCAGATCCGCCAGCTCGGCGGCGAGATGGTCGGCAGCCTGCATGTCGCCGCGGTGCCGCTGGCCCTCACGCTGCTGGTGCCCGAGGCGCTGCGCACCTTCAGCGCCAGCTACCCCGGCATCCGGCTGCGCATCGACGAGGAACTCTACATGGCGCAGCTGTCGCGGCTGCGCGCCGGCGAGGTCGATGTCGCCGTCGGACCGGTGCCGGCGGGCCTGCCGGCCGGCGAGCTGGTGGTCGAGCCGCTGATGCCGATCCAGATGGTGGTGGTGGCGGGAAATTCCTCGCACCATGCCAGGGCCCGCTCACTGTCCGAGCTGGCGGAGGCGCGCTGGGTGTTCACCGGCACCTCGGCCGATGCGGGCTACGCGCGGCACCTCTTCGCCGAGCACGACCTGCCCGCCCCCCGGGCCAGCGCCGTCGTGAACTCGACGCTCGGCCTGGTGGCGCTGATCTCCGGTGGGGAGTTCGTCGGGCTGATGCCCCGGCAGATCGCCACGCACCTGCTGGCGGCCGCCTACATGAAGATCGTGCCAATCCGCGAAGGCGCGCTCGAGGCCCGCATCGCCGCGATGACGCGGCCGGAGAGCGCGCTGGTGCCCGCGGTGCGGCACTTCATCGCCCACCTGAGCCGGGCCGCGCACCACTTCGGACATCTGGAAGCGCTGGCATAGCGGCGGGATTCCCCGGGGCCGGTCCCTTCGGGCCGGAACGAGCGGCAGCAACATTTCTTCAAGCCAGCTTTACATTCGCCCCCCAGCATGGCGGACCGATCCCCGCAGGAGTCCGCTGTGCCGTCCGCCCTCGCCTCGCGTCCGCTTCCCTGGTGGCCCTCCGGCCTGCTGCTGGCCGCCGCCGCCGCGCTCGCCGGCTGCAGCCAGGGCCAGGCGCAGCAGACCTCGCAGGGGGAGCCGAGGACGGTGGAGGTCGGCGTCGTCACGCTCGTCCCCCAGGCCGTTGCGCTGAAGACCGAGCTGGCCGGGCGCACCGTGGCGACGCGCTCGGCCGAGATCCGGCCGCAGGTCGGCGGCATCGTGCGCGAGCGGCTGTTCCAGGAGGACTCGTTCGTGCGCGCCGGCCAGCCGCTATACCAGCTCGACCCGGCCAGCCACGAGGCCGCGCTCGACAGCGCGGAGGCCGGTGTGGCGCGCGCGCAGGCCGCCTTGAACGCCGCGGAGCTCAAGGCGCGCCGCCAGCAGGAGCTGCTCGCGGCCGACGCCGGCAGCCGCCAGGAGCACGAGGCGGCCGAGGCCGAGCTGCTCAAGGCCCGCGCCGACCTGAAGACCGCACAGGCCGCGCTCGCGAACGCCCGCATCGAGCTCTCCCGCACCCGCATCACCGCGCCGATCGCCGGCCGCGTCGACACCTCCAGCGTCACGCCCGGAGCACTCGTCACCGCGAACCAGGCTGCGGCGCTGACGACGGTGCAGCAGCTCGACCCGATCTCGGTCGACATCCCGCAGAGCAGCGTCGAGCTGCTGAAGCTGCGCCGCCAGCTCGCCAGCGGCGCGCTGCAGGACGGAGAGCTGTCGATCCGGCTGAAGCTCGAGGACGGATCGGCCTATGCGCACGAGGGCCGGCTGCAGGTGCGCGGCGTGGCGGTGAACCCCTCCACCGGCGCGGTGACGCTGCGCGCGCAGCTACCCAACCCGGAAGGCCTGCTGCTGCCCGGCATGTACGTGCGCGCCGTGCTCGCGCAGGCGCAGGACCCGGCGGCGATCCTCGTGCCGCAGGCCGGCATCAGCCGCAACCCGCGCGGCGAGGCCACCGCCCTCGTCGTGGGCAGCGACGGCATCGTGCAGCGCCGCGCCGTCACCGTCGCGGACGTGGTGAACGGGCAGTGGCGCGTGACGCAGGGCCTCGCGGCCGGCGAGCGGCTGATCGTCGAGGGCGGCGGCAAGGTGCGCGAAGGCCAGGCGGTGCGCGCGGTGACGGCGGGCTCCCCGCCCGGCGGAAAGCCCTCCGAGGCGGCGGGCGGCGCCGGCGCACCGGGCGCGACAGGCCGCCCCGTCGCGAGCCGCTGAAGCGGAAGGCCCCATGGCACGCTTCTTCATCGACCGCCCCATCTTCGCGTGGGTCATCGCCATCGTCATCATGCTCGCAGGCGCCTTGGCCATCCGGCTGCTGCCGCTGGAGCAGTACCCCGACATCGCCCCGCCCCGCATCACCGTCAGCGCGAGCTATCCCGGCGCGTCGGCCCAGACCGTCGAGGATTCGGTCACCCAGGTCATCGAGCAACGGATGAAGGGGCTCGACGGGCTGCTGTCGATGTCCTCGTCGAGCAGCGCGTCGGGCGCGGCCAGCGTGGTGCTGGGCTTCGTGGCCGGCACCAACACCGACGTCGCGCAGATGCAGGTCCAGAACAAGGTGCAGCAGGCGATATCGCAGCTGCCCCAGGCCGTGCAGAACCAGGGCGTGACGGTCAACAAGGCCGGCACCGACTACCTGCTGATCGCCAACCTCACCTCCGACGACCCGGGCGTGACGGCGGCCGACATCGGCGACTACGTCGCCTCGACCCTCGTCGACCAGATCAGCCGCATCGAGGGCGTCGGCGAGGTCACCACGATGGGCTCCGGCTACGCGATGCGCATCTGGCTCAACCCGGCGCAGCTGCAGAAGTACGCGCTGATGCCCTCGGACATCAGCGGCGCGCTGGCCAGCCAGAACACGCAGGTCTCGGCCGGGCAGCTCGGCGCGCTGCCCGCAGTGGAGGCTCAGGGGCTGAGCGCCACCATCACCGCCCGCAGCAAGCTGCGCACCGTCGAGGAGTTCCGCAACGTCATCGTCAAGTCCTCGGGCGACGGCGCGGTCGTGCGCCTGGCCGACGTGGCGCGGGTGGAGCTCGGCCGGGAAAGCTACACGGTGCAGTCCTGCTACGACGGCAAGCCCGCCGCTGGCATGGGCGTGCGGCTGGCGACGGGCGCCAACGCGCTGGCCGTCTCGAGCGCGGTGAAGGCGCGGCTGGAGCAGCTCGCGCCCTTCTTCCCCGCCGGGATGAAGGCCGAGATCGGCTACGACACCACGCCCTTCGTGAGGATCTCGGTGAAGGAGGTGCTGGTCACGCTCGCCGAGGCGATGGTGCTGGTGGTGCTGATCATGGGCGTGTTCATGCAGAGCCTGCGCGCGACGCTGATCCCCGCCGTCGCGGTGCCGGTGGTGCTGCTCGGCACCTTCGGCGTGCTGGCGGCCTTCGGCTACTCGATCAACACGCTGACGCTGTTCGGCATGGTGCTGGCGATCGGCCTGCTGGTGGACGATGCGATCGTGGTGGTGGAGAACGCCGAGCGACTGATCCGCGAGGAGGGGCTGTCGCCGCGCGAGGCGACGCGGCGCAGCATGGGCGAGATCAGCGGCGCGCTGGTGGGCATCTCGCTGGTGCTGTCGGCGGTGTTCGTGCCGATGGCCTTCTTCGCCGGCTCCACCGGCGTGATCTACCGCCAGTTCTCGATCACGATCGTCTCGGCGATGGCGCTGAGCGTGCTCGTGGCGCTGACGCTGACGCCGGCGCTGTGCGCCTCGCTGCTGCACCCGGTGGGCCGGGCGCCGGCGCGCGGTCCGCTCGGCCGCTTCTTCACGGCTTTCAACCGCGGCTTCGAACGCAGCAGCGCGGCCTGGCAGCGCCTGGTCGGCCGCACGCTCGCGCGCGGCGGGCGCATGCTGGTGATCTACGCGGTGCTCGCCGCCGGCATGGCGCTGGGCTTCACCCGGCTGCCCACCGCCTTCCTTCCCGACGAGGACCAGGGCGTGCTGATGGCGATCGTGCAGCTGCCGCCCGGTGCCACCGACGCCCGCACCGTCGTCGTGCTGCAGCAGATCGAGGCGTACCTGGGGCAGCAGCCCGAGGTCGCCGGCCTCACCGCGGTGCGCGGCCTGGGCGGCGACCAGTCGAGCGGCATGATGTTCATCCGGCTGCGGGACTGGTCGCAGCGCAAGGGCCCGGGGCAGGACGCGCGCGCGCTGGCCGGGCGCTTCACCCGCGAGCTGTCGCGGGTGCGCGACGCGCGCGTGTTCGTGAACCTGCCGCCCGCCGTGCGGGGCCTGGGCAGCAACGCGGGCTTCACGCTGCAGTTGCAGGACCTGGGCGGCGCGGGTCAGCGGACGCTGCAGACGGCGCGCGACGAGTTCGTCGCGCTGGCCGCGCAGGACGGACGTCTCGTCGGCGTGCGCGCCAGCGGCCTGCCCGGCTCGGCGCAGCTGCAGGTGCGCATCGACGACGGCAAGGCCGCGGCACTGGGCCTGGCCACCGGCGACATCAACGCCACGCTGTCGGCTGCGCTCGGCGGCAGCTACGTCAACGACTTCATCGACCGCTCGCGCGTGAAGAAGGTCTACCTCCAGGGCGATGCGCCCTACCGGATGCAGCCGCAGGACGTGCTTGCCTGGCACGTGCGCAACGGCTCGGGCCAGATGGTGCCCTTCGCCGAGTTCGCGACGGTGGAGTGGACCAGCGGCCCCGCCAAGCTCGAGCGCTACAACGGCCTGCCCTCCTACGAGATCGTCGGCTCGGCGGCCCCCGGCGTCAGCTCCGGCGAGGCGATGGCGGCCGCCGAGGCGATCGTCGGGCGGATCCGCGAGAAGCTCGGCGCGGGCATCGGCCACGAGTGGTCGGGCCAGTCCTACCAGGAGCGGCTGTCGGGCTCGCAGGCGCCGGCGCTGTACGCGCTGTCGATCCTGTTCGTGTTCCTCTGCCTCGCGGCGCTCTACGAGAGCTGGGCGGTGCCCTTCGCCGTGATGCTGGGGGTGCCGCTGGGCGTGCTCGGCGCGGTGCTCTCGACCTGGGGGGCGGGCCTGTCCAACGACGTGTACTTCCAGATCGGGCTGCTGACCACGGTCGGCCTGTCGGCGAAGAACGCCATCCTGATCGTCGAGTTCGCGCAGCAGTTGCATGCGCGCGGCGCGTCGCTGGTCGAGGCCACGCTGCAGGCGACGAAGCTGCGCCTGCGCCCGATCCTGATGACCTCGCTCGCCTTCATGTCCGGCGTGCTGCCGCTGGCGCTGGCGAGCGGCGCCGGCTCGGGCAGCCGCCGCGCGATCGGCACCGGGGTGCTGGGCGGCATGTTCAGCGCCACGGTGCTGGGCCTGCTGTTCGTGCCGGTGCTCTACGTGCTGGTGCGCCGCCTCTCGGGCCACCGGACCGCGGCGGCGAGCGCCCGCCTGCAGGCCCTCGCCGCGCAGGAATGAAGACGACGCGGCACCAGATCCGTCTTGCAGCCTGGCCGCCATGTGCCTGACTCATGCCGTGAGCCGATGAGCGGCCCATCAGCCAAGCAAAAAGCCCCGTGCGGCTCGGGCTTCCGGACTAGGTGCGATGAAATCGACGGCATCCGGCACCCGAACGCTATTGAGTTTTGTTTGAGAATTATTATCATTCGCAACAAGTGGCCGCGCGTTCTATCGCCAGCGAGGCAGCGAGGAATACCGGGAAGGCTTCGGAGCCCTCCCGGTTTTGCCCGCCCCAGCCAGCCAAGAGCCCCGAGGTTCCTCCCCCCCCGAAATCCACCTCCAGGAATTGGTCCATGCCCCGCTCTTCCCGAGTTCGCCGCAAGTCCGCATCCCCCTCGAACTCGTCGACCCCCGTGTCGTCCACCAAGCCCGCCTCGCTGTCCGTCCTGATCCCGCTCGGTGCGCTGGCTGCCGGTTTCGGCAGCAGCGCCTGGGCGCAGACGCCCGCCGCCGCGGCCCAGGAAACCGTGCTGCCGCAGATCACCGTCAAGAGCAGTGCCGAGCCGCAGGGCAAGGAGGCCTACCAGGCCGTCACGACGACGATCGGCAAGGGCAAGCAGGAGTTGCGCGACATCCCGCAGTCGGTGACGGTGATGACCGAGAAGCTGCTCGACGACCGTCGCATCGACACGCTGAAGGAGGCGCTGCACCACACCGCCGGCATCACCTTCGCCGCCACCGAGAACGGCACCGACCAGGACATCCGGCTGCGCGGCTTCCCGGTGGCGACCGTCGGCGACCTCTTGATCGACGGCATGCGCGATCCCTCGCAGTACGACCGCGACGCCTTCAACTACGACCGCGTCGAGGTGATGCGCGGCTCCGCCTCGATGCTGTTTGGCCGCGGATCCACCGGCGGCGTGGTCAACCAGGTGACCAAGCAGCCGATGCTGATGAACCAGCACGAGGTGGAGCTCACCGTCGGCTCGCGGGGCTACAAGCGCACCACCGGCGACTTCAACTGGGTCACCGGCGAGGACGCGGCGCTGCGGCTGAACGTGATGGCGACGAAGGCCGACAACGGCGGCGCCGAGATCGAGAAGTACGGCATCGCGCCGACCTTCCGCTGGGGCATCGGGACGCGCGACGAATTCTCGATCGGCCTGTTCCATCTCGACGTGGACAACGTGCCGATGGCCGGCATCCGCTACCTCGGCGGCACCGTCGCGGATGGAATCGATCCGGGCAACTTCTACGGCACCTCCAGCGACTACCTGCTGGGCAAGGCGTCCTACCTGAGCGCCAAGCACACGCACCGCTTCGATGGCGGCGGCGAGCTGAGGAGCCAGTTGCGCAGCGGCACCTTCGACCGCTCGCAGTGGGGCACCACGGCCGGCTTCGCCGCCGGCACGACGGCGGCCAACCTGAGCGGCAGCACGGTCCTGACGCGCGTCGGCCTCTCGCCCCGCAAGGACGAGTACGAGGGCACCTATCTGCAAAGCGACTACAGCAAGGCCCTCCAGTGGTTCGGGCTGAAGAACGAAGTGCTGACGGGCGTCGACGCCTCCGTCGAGAAGGCCCATCGCTGGGGCGCGTGGGGCACGGTCGGGACCAACTACAACAAGGGCAACACCACTGTCGGCACGCCGAACGACGGCAGGACCCTTGCGGTCGCGCCCGTGTACCGTGACAGTGCCGACTACTCGGCCAAGGCGTTCGGCGCCTACGTCCAGGACCTGGTCCAGCTCGCCCCGGCGTGGAAGCTGCTGGCCGGCCTGCGCTTCGACCATTTCGACGGCGACTTCAGGCAGTGGACCTACCCCAACGCGCAGACCGACGTGGCGAGCGCGACGCCGCAGACCGGACTGTCGGATTCGATGGTCAGCCAGCGCTGGGGCGTGCTGTACCAGCCGACGCCCACGAGCTCCTACCACCTCTCCTACGGCACCTCGTTCAACACCTCGGCCGACACCTACCAGTACGTCACGCAGCAGACCGCGAACACGCCGCCCGAGAAGAGCCGCAACATCGAGGTCGGCGCCAAGCACGACTGGCTCGAAGGTGCGCTGTCGACGCGCGTGGCCGCGTTCCGCACCGAGAAGTACAACGAGCGCACCACCGACTCGGACTTCGCGGGGACGGCCTACACGCTGTCCGGCAAGCGGCACTCGGCGGGCGTGGAATTCGACATGACCGGGCGCCTGTCGCCGAAGTGGGAGCTCTACCTCTCCTACGCGCTGACGCCGAGCGCGAAGATCGACAAGGCCGGCAGCGCCGCCACCGCGCAGGCCTCCGTCGGCCAGCGCGTGGGCCTCACGCCGCGCCACAGCGGCAGCGCCTGGGTCAGCTACCAGGCCACCTCGAAGCTGCGCCTGGCCGGCGGCGTCAACGGCGTTTCGGAGAACCGGCCGCTGCAGGGCACGACCGGCGCGGCCAGCCTCACCGCCAAGGCCCCGGGCTACGTCGTGGCGGACGCGATGGCCGAATACAAGTTCACCGAAGCCACCTACGCCCAGCTCAACGTCTCGAACCTGGCCGACAAGACCTACGGCGACCAGCTCTACCCAGGCTTCTATGTCGCCGGCGCCCCGCGCACCGTGAAGCTGACCGTGGGCACGCGCTTCTGATCGGAGACTGAACCATGCTCCTGCACATCCGTGAAGTCCTCGGTCCCGAGCCGCTGCGGCAGGCGCGGAGGATCCTGCGCGACGCGCCCTGGGAAGACGGCCGCAAGACGTCCGGCGAACAGGCGGCGCAGGCCAAGCGCAACGAGCAGTTGCCTGAGAGCTGCGAGGAGACGCGGGTGCTGCAGGAGCTGGTGATGCGGGGACTGGAGCGCCATGCGCTCTTCTTCTCCGCGGCGCTGCCCAAGCAGGTCTCGCCGCCGATGTTCAACCGCTACGGCGGGGCGGCCGACCGCTTCGGCAACCACGTCGACAGCGCGGTGCGCTACCTGCGCAACGGCGCGGGCCGCGTGCGCACCGACATCTCCTGCACGCTGTTCCTGGCCGAGCCGCAGGAGTACGACGGCGGCGAGCTGGTGGTGGAGGACACCTTCGGCGACAAGCGCGTGAAGCTCGCCGCCGGGGACATGGTGCTCTACCCCGGCACCAGCGTGCACCGGGTGGAGCCGGTGACCCGCGGCCACCGCGTGGCCGCCTTCTTCTGGGTGCAGAGCATGGTGCGCAGCGACGAGCAGCGGCGCCTGCTGTTCGACATGGACACCCACCTGATGCGCCTGCGCAGCCAGGCCGGCGAAACCGACCCGGCGGTGGTCGGGCTGACCGGCACCTATCACAACCTGCTGCGCATGTGGATCGACACCTGAGCCTGCCTTCATGAAACCCGTTCCTTCGCTCGACCCGCTGCCCGAGGGGCTGATTTCACTGGCCGACCACGAGGCCCTGGCCCGCACGAGGCTCGACGAAAACGCCTGGGCCTACTTCAGCGGCGGCGCGGCCGACGAGATCACGCTGCGGGCCAACCGTCAGGCCTGGAACGAGCTGATGCTGCACCCGCGGGTGCTGCGCCCGCTCTCGGGCGGCCACACCCGGGTGGAACTGCTCGGGCGCACGCTCGCCCATCCCGTGATGCTCGCGCCGGTCGCCTTCCAACGCATGGCGCATCCCGACGGCGAGCTGGCCTGCGCCTACGCCGCCGCCGCACTGGGCGCCGGCCTCGTGCTGAGCACGCAGGCGAGCACGCCGCTCGAGACCGTGGCCGACGCTGTGCGCGACGACCCGGGGCGGGGACCGCTGTGGTTCCAGCTCTATCTGCAGCCGGACCGGGGCTTCAACCGGGAACTGATACGGCGCGCCGAGGACGCCGGCTACGAGGCGCTCGTGCTGACGGTGGACGCGCCGAGCAGCGGCGCGCGCGACCGCGAGCGCCGCGCCGGCTTCCGGCTGCCGCCCGGAATCTCCGCGGTGAACCTGCAGGGGCTGCGCCCCCCGGCGCTGGGGACGCTGGCGCCCGGGCAGAGCGCGATGTTCGACAGCCTGCTCAGGCACGCCCCGACCTGGGCGGACGTCGAGTGGCTGCTGGGTGCGACGCGCCTGCCGGTGCTGCTCAAGGGCGTGCTGCACGAGGCCGATGCGCGCCAGGCTGCCGCGCTCGGCGTGGCGGGCCTGATCGTCTCCAACCATGGCGGCCGCACGCTCGACACCGCCCCCGCCACGGCCTGGGCGCTGCCGCGCATCGCCGACGCGGTGGGCGAGGCCCTGCCGCTGCTCGTCGACGGCGGCATCCGCCGCGGCACCGACGTGCTCAAGGCCGTCGCGCTCGGCGCCCGGGCCGTGCTCGTCGGCCGGCCCTGCGTCTACGCGCTGGCGAATGCCGGCACGCGCGGGGTGGCTCATGTGTTACGCCTGCTGTGCGACGAGCTCGAGATCGCGATGGCGCTCACCGGCTGCGCCACGCTCGCCGAAGCGACGGCGGACCTGATCTTCACGCGGGCACCGCTGCGCTGAACCCGGTCCCGCCCGCCCCCCGGGAGGACGGGCGCGGGACTTACTCCACCGTCACGCTCTTGGCGAGGTTGCGCGGCTTGTCGACGTCGGTGCCGCGCGCGCAGGCGGTGTGGTAGGCCAGCAGCTGCAGCGGCACCACGTGCAGGATCGGCGACAGCGCGCCGTAGTGCTCCGGCATGCGGATCACGTGCAGGCCCTCGCTCGACTCGATGCGCGTGTCGGCGTCGGCGAACACGTACAGCTCGCCGCCGCGCGCGCGCACTTCCTGCAGGTTGCTCTTGAGCTTCTCGAGCAGCGCGTCGTTCGGCGCGACGGTGACCACCGGCATCTCGGCGGTGACGAGTGCGAGCGGACCGTGCTTGAGCTCGCCCGCCGGGTAGGCCTCGGCGTGGATGTAGCTAATCTCCTTGAGCTTCAGCGCGCCTTCGAGCGCGATCGGGTAGTGCAGGCCGCGGCCGAGGAAGAGCGCGTTCTCCTTGCGCGAGAACTCGTCGGCCCAGGCGATGACCTGCGGCTCGAGCGCCAGCACCGCCTGCAGCGCCACCGGCAGGTGGCGCATCGCCTTCAGGTGCTCGGCCTCCTGCTCCTCGCTCAGGTGCCCGCGCACCTGCGCGAGCGCGAGCGTCAGCAGGAACAGGCCCGCGAGCTGCGTCGTGAAGGCCTTGGTGGAGGCCACGCCGATCTCGGCGCCGGCGCGCGTGATGTAGGCGAGTTTGCACTCGCGCACCATCGCGCTGGTCGCGACGTTGCAGATGGTGAGCGTGTGCGGCATGCCGAGGCTGCGCGCGTGCTTGAGCGCGGCCAGCGTGTCGGCGGTCTCGCCGCTCTGCGTGATCGTCACCACCAGCGTCTTCGGGTTCGGCACGCTGTCGCGGTAGCGGTACTCGCTCGCGATCTCGACCGAGGTCGGGATCTTCGCGATCGACTCGAGCCAGTACTTGGCCGTGGAGCCGGCGTAGTAGCTGGTGCCGCAGGCGAGGATCAGCACCTGCTCGACCTCCTTGAACACCGGGTAGGCGCCGTCGCCGAACAGCTCGGGCGTGATGCCGAGCACGCCCTGCAGCGTGTCGCCGATCGCGCGCGGCTGCTCGAAGATCTCCTTCTGCATGTAGTGGCGGTAGGGGCCGAGCTCGGCCGCGCCCGAGTGCGCCTGCACGGTGCGCACCTCGCGCACGACGGTCTCGAAGCGCTCGCTGCCGTCGTCGCGGCGGCGCTCGATCCAGTGGCGGCCCGGCTGCAGGTCGACCACGTCGCCGTCCTCGAGGTAGACGATGCGGTCGGTGACGCCGGCGAGCGCCATCGCATCGGAGGCGAGGAAGGTCTCCTCCTTGGCGACGCCCAGCACCAGCGGCGAGCCCTCGCGCGCGCCGACCACGCGGTGCGGCTCGTCGCGGCAGAACACCGCGATCGCGTAGGCGCCGCGCAGGCGCAGCGTGGCGCGGCGCACCGCGTCGAACAGGTCGCCGTCGTAGTGGTGGTCGACCAGGTGCGCGATGACCTCGGTGTCGGTCTGGCTCGCGAACACGTAGCCGCGCGCGGTGAGCTCGGCGCGCAGCTCCTCGTGGTTCTCGATGATGCCGTTGTGCACCAGCGCGATGCGGCCCGGGCGGCTCCCGACCTCGCCGCTGCCGTGCGAGAAGTGCGGGTGCGCGTTGTGCACCACCGGCGCGCCGTGCGTGGCCCAGCGGGTGTGCGCGATGCCGGTGCCGCCCTCGATCGACTCGGTCTTCACCTGCGTGCACAGCTCCGACACGCGCGAGGTGCTGCGCGCGCGGCGCAGCGCGCCATCCTGGTGCACGGCGACCCCGCAGGAGTCGTAGCCGCGGTATTCGAGGCGCTTCAGGCCTTCGACGAGAACGGGGACGATGTTTCGAGCGCTGACCGCGCCGACGATGCCGCACATGCTGGGCCTCCTGGAAAGAACTGCGGGCGAATGGTAAGGAGGAAGGCGAGAAATTAGCTTTCAATCATAGCTGACTATTGACGCTTTATTTCTCTTGCCCCATCCTTCACAACAATATTTCGCCAGACTACCGGAAGTGCAAGAAACCATCCCCCCTGAGTTGAATGTCGACGCGGTCGACCTGCGCATCCTCGAGCAGCTGCAGCGCGACGCGGCGCTGTCTAACCAGGCGCTCGCCGAGCTCGTGCAGGTCTCGCCCGCCACCTGCCTGCGCCGCGTGCGGCGTCTCACCGAGGCGGGCGTGATCGAGCGCACGCTCGCGCTGCTGTCGCCCGAGAAGCTCGGCGCCGGGCTGCAGGCGGTGGTGGAGGTGACGCTCGACCGCCAGGGCGCCGAGTGGCTCGACGCCTTCGAGCAGCGCGTGATCGCCGACGACGCCGTGCAGCAGTGCTGGCGGGTGTCGCCAGGGCCGGACTTCGTGCTGGTGGTGCAGGTGCCGGACATGGCGGCCTACCATGCGCTGGCGCAGCGCCTGCTGACGCAGGACGCCAACGTGCGCAACGTGAAGGCCTTCTTCGCGGTCAAGCGCGCCAAGTTCGCGCCGGCGATCGCGCTGCCGCGCCCGCCTGCAGGCGGCTGAGGCAGGGGCGCGGCCCTTGCCCCCATCGACTTGCATGACTTGACGGCACCGGGCGGCTTTGTGACAGTGGGCCGTCCCCCACCCCTGCCCCGCACGTCCATGGAATCAGCGAACGGCCACCCCACTCCCTCCTTCGTTCCCCTGTTCGGCGCACCGGCCGAGGCGGCGCTGGACTGGATCGACGCCCATTCCAGGCTGGTCGAGATATGGCTGGACTGCCAGCGCGAGGTCTGGCAGCCGGTGCTGGACTGGCAGGCCGACTGCTGGCTGCGCTGCCTGGAGAACTCGGGCCTGCCGGGCGTGGACGCGCTCGCCGTGCGCGGCCAGGAGCAGCTCGCCTGAGCCGGACGCGCTCGCGGCTCAGTCCGCCGGCGGCTGCGCGACGCCGAGCCCGGCCGCGCAGGCCGGGCAGAGGCAGGCACGCCGGCGCGCGTCGAGCGGCACGCGCGCGAGCTGCGCCGCATCGACCCGCACGCTGACGCACCAGCACGGCAGCGTGCCGGCCCGCGCCGCGTCGCGCGTGGCGGGGTCCGCCATCGCGCAGCGGTTGGACGCGCCGCACAGCGGGCAGCGCGCCGGGTCGGGCGCGCCGCCCGCGCTGTCGCCGGCGGCCTGCGGCACGTCGCCGCCCATCTCAGCCGCCCTTCTTCGGCCGCGTCCAGCCCGGCAGCGAGGCCTGCCGCGCGCGCGCGACGGTGAGCTGCCCCTCGGGCGCGTCCTTCGTGATGGTGCTGCCGCCGCCGATCGTCGCGCCCGCGCCGATCGTCACGGGCGCCACCAGCACACAGTTGGAGCCGACATGCGCGTCCGCGCCGATCACGGTGCGGTGCTTGTTGGCGCCGTCGTAGTTCGCGGTGATGCTGCCGGCGCCGTAGTTGACGCGCTCGCCGACCGTCGCATCGCCGAGGTAGGCGAGGTGGTTGGCCTTGGCGCCGCGCGCCAGCGTCGAGTTCTTCACCTCGACGAAGTTGCCGATGTGCACCTCGGGGCCGAGCACCGCGCCGGGGCGCAGCCGCGCGAAGGGGCCGATCATCGCGCCCTCGCCCACCTGCACGCCGGCCTTCTCGCCGTCGATGTGCGTGAAGGGATGGATCACCGCGCCGGCGGCGATCTCAGCGTTGCGGATCACGCAGTTCGCGCCGATGCGCGCGCCCTCGCCGAGCACCACGCGCCCCTCGAAGACGCAGTTGACGTCGATCTCGACGTCGCCGCCGCAGACGAGCTCGCCGCGCAGGTCGAAGCGCGCGGGATCGGCCAGGCGCACGCCCGCCTCCATCAGCGCCTCGGCGCGGCTGCGCTGGAAGCGGCGCTCGAGGTCGGCGAGCTGCAGCGGGCTGTTGACGCCGAGCACCTCGATCTCGCTGCCCGCGTGGCTCGCGACCACCGGCACGCCCTCGGCCACCGCCATCGCGACGACGTCGGTCAGGTAGTACTCGCCCTGGGCGTTGTCGTTGCGCAGCTCCGCGAGCCAGCGCTTGAGCAGCCGGTTGGGCGCGGCCATCATGCCGGTGTAGACCTCGCGGATCGCGCGCTGCTCGGGCGCCGCGTCCTTGTGCTCGACGATGCCGAGCACGTGGCCGCCGCGCGCGTCGCCGCTGCGCACGATGCGGCCGTAGCCGCTCGGGTCGTCGAGCTCGATCGTCAGCAGCGCGAGGCGTTCGCCGGCGCAGGCCTCGACCAGCGCGCGCGCGGTCTCGGGGCGGATCAGCGGCACGTCGCCGTTGAGGATCAGCGTGGTGCCCTCGTCCTGCAGCAGCGGCAGCGCCTGCTGCACCGCATGGCCGGTGCCGAGCTGCGGCGACTGGCGCACGAACTGCAGCGCCGGGGCCTGCACCGCCGCCTCCACCTGCTCGGCGCCGTGGCCGGTGATGGTGATGATGCGCGAGGCCTGCAGCGTCGCGGCGGCGTCGAGCACATGCTGCAGCAGCGCCCGTCCGGCCAGACGGTGCAGCACCTTCGGCAGACGGGACTTCATGCGCGTGCCCTTGCCGGCCGCCATGATCACGATATCGAGCGCCAAGTCGTACTCCCTCCGGGAAAAAGTGAATCGTCCGCGCCGGCGTCCGGGGTCTCCAGCCCCGGGGGCGCGTTTCTGCCTCGAGCGGACCGGCCCTGCGGCCCGCGGAAATCCATCAAGGATGCGCTCGCGGCCCGCGGGCCCGCGAGAGACCGAGCAATCAGCGCGGCACCTCGACGGCAACGCGCCGCGGGCTGATCGCCGGCATCGGGAAGTCCTTCAGCGCCGCCTCGAACAGCGCGCGCCACACGGTCTCGTCGTGCCAGCGGCCGTCGTGCCGCGCGCGCGTCTCGTAGAGCACCTGCTGGGTGCGCGCATCGCGGATCAGCACCGCGGCGTCGAGCACGTAGTAGGGCGAGGGCATCGACCAGCCCAGGCCCACGCCGGCGCCGAAGCCGCGGAAGCCCCCGCGGCCGAAGTAGAGGCTGTTGTGCCAGAGCGGGTCGTCCCAGGGCGCGCGCTCGTGGCGCATCTCGCTCAGGCCCACCTGCACCGTGACGCTTGCCGGCTCGCCGAGCGCCGCCGGCCGGAAGCCGGCCTGCTCGAGCGCCGGCAGCGCCGCCTGCTCGATGCGCGCCTGCTGCTCGGCCCGCGCCTGCTGCGAGGGCAGCCGCTCGAAGGCGAACACGCCCGGCTGGCGCTGCGCCGGCCACTGTCCATAGCTGCTGACGTCGCTCTCGATCAGCCGCACGTTCGCGCAGCCGCCGAGCAGCGCCGTGAGCGCGATCGCCGCCACCACCATTCTCATCTCATGCTCTCCTCAAGGCGCGGACCGGTTCCGTGGCCGCGCCGCAGCACAGCCCGGGCAAACTACTTGCCCGCACCCCCCTCCTTGCGCGGGCTGCCGGCTCAGTCCTCGTCGAGCGCGAGCCGCACGATGCCCGCCGGGGCCGGGCCGCAGTCCTCGTCCTCGTCGAAGGCCTTGTCGCCCGCCGCGTCGGCCACGCCGGTGGGCTGCAGCGTCGTGAACGGGTAGAGCTTGCGGTCCATCAGGTGCGAGGGCACGACGTTGGCGAGCGCGTTGAACATGTTGCCCACGCGCCCCGGGTGCTTGGCCTCCCACTCGCGCAGCATCGCCGCCATCTGCTGGCGCTGCAGGTTTTCCTGGCTGCCGCACAAGGTGCAGGGGATGATCGGAAATTGCCGGTGCTCGCTCCAGGCCTGCGTGTCGCGCTCGCTGACGTAGGCGAGCGGACGGATCACGACGTTGCGGCCGTCGTCGCTGACGAGCTTCGGCGGCATGCCCTTCAGTTTTCCGCCGAAGAACATGTTGAGCAGCACCGTCTGCAGCATGTCGTCGCGGTGGTGGCCGAGCGCGATCTTGGTCGCACCCAGCTCGCCCGCGACGCGGTAGAGGATGCCGCGCCGCAGCCGCGAGCACAGGCTGCACATCGTCTTGCCGGGCTCGATCTTGCTCTTGACGATCGAGTAGGTGTCCTGGTTCTCGATGTGGAAGGGCACGCCGCGGCCCTTCAGGTACTCGGGCAGCACGTGCTCGGGGAAGCCCGGCTGCTTCTGGTCGAGGTTGACCGCGACGAGCTCGAAGTCGATCGGCGCGCGCTCGCGCAGGTTGATCAGCACGTCGAGCAGCGTGTAGGAGTCCTTGCCGCCGGACAGGCAGACCATCACCTTGTCGCCCGGCTCGATCATGTTGTAGTCGACGATCGCCTGGCCGACCAGGCGGTGCAGGCGCTTGGACAGCTTGTTGGTCTCGAAGGCGCGGCGGCGCTCGGCGGCGTCGGCCGCCCCTTCGGGGGACTGGAGGTTTTCGGTGGGCACAGCGTTCATGCCCGGAATTGTGCGCCTCGCGGCGGGCTGCGCCGCCGGCTAAGGCTTTGGACGGCGTGTCGCGCTGCTCACCACTGCCCGGTCTCGACGCGGATCGCGACCTCGCAGTCGTCGAAGATCTCGAGCTTGGCGATGCGCACGCGCACGCCGAGCACGCCCGGCAGCTCCATCAGGCGCGCGGCGACCTTGCCGATCAGGCTCTCGAGCAGGTTGACGTGCCGCGCGGTGCACTCCTCGATGACGATGCTGCGCACGCGCCGGTAGTCGAGCACGTGGTGGATGTCGTCGTCGGGCGGCGTGAGCGGCTGCGTGCCGAGGTTGAGCTCCGCGTCGACCTCGATCGGCTGCGGGGCGTCCTTCTCGTGGTCGAGCACGCCGAGCTTCGCGTCGAAGCGCAGCCCGGTGAGCGTCAGGATCTGGGTGCCGCGGGTGAGGGACATCGGGGAGGCCTTACATCTTCGAGAAGTCGCGTGCCAGCGCCATCATGTGCTGGCCGCCGTCGACCAGCAGCGTGGTGCCGGTGATCGAGCCGTTCTGGATCAGGAAGCGCACGCCCGCGGCCACGTCCGCGGGCGTCGACGAGCGCCCGAGCGGCGACAGCCGGTGCAGCTCCTCGAAGCGCTCCGGGCTCATCGTGGTGCTGGTCAGCGTCAGCCCGGGCGCGACGCCGACGACGCGCACCGCCGGGGCGAGCGCGCGCGCGAGCAGCTGCGTCGCGCATTCGAGCGCGGCCTTCGACAGCGTGTAGCTGAAGTAGTCGGGGTTCGGGTTCCACAGCTTCTGGTCGAGCAGGTTCACGACCGCGCCGCGCGCGCCGGGCCGCTGCGCCAAGTGCTGCGCCAGCGCCTGCGCGAGCAGCACGGCCGGGCCGGTGTTGGCGCGCAGGTGCCGCTCCAGCATCGCGTAGCCGAAGCTCGCGGCGTCGTCGAACTCGAACAGCGCGGCGCTGTTGACCACCGCGTCGAGCCGGCCGAGGCGCGCGAGCACCGCGGGGACGAGCGCGCGGCAGGCCCCCTCGTCGGCGAGGTCGGCCTGGAAGGCGGCGGCCTCGACGCCGATGGCGCGCAGCTCCTCCACCGTGGCCTGCGCCTCGTCGGGGCCGCTGCGGAAGTGCAGCGCGATGTCGTGGCCGCCGCGCGCGAGCTCGAGCGCGATCTCGCGCCCGAGCCGGCGTGCCGCGCCGGTGACGAGCGCCACAGGTCGCGACACTGGCATCGGCGAGTTGGCAGACATGGTTCCTACAATCGGGTGGATGCAAAAAGACGAGCGCAAGCCGGGGCCGGGCCCCGGGTCCGAGAGTGTAGCGGCCGCCCCCGGGGCCGGGGCGCTGCGCGACCGCATCGCCGACGCGGTGCGCGAGGCCGGCGGCTGGCTGCCCTTCGACCGCTACATGGAGATGGCGCTGTACACGCCCGGCCTGGGCTACTACGCCAACGACAGCCTGAAGTTCGGCACGATGCCGGGCTCGGGCAGCGACTTCGTCACCGCGCCGGAGCTCAGCCCGCTGTTCGGCCGCACGGTGGCGCGCCAGGTGCGGCAGATGATGGTGGAGAGCGGCACCGCCGAGGTCTGGGAGTTCGGCGCCGGCGCCGGCACGCTCGCGGTGCAGCTGCTCTCGGCGCTCGGCACCGCGCTGCTGAGCTACCACATCGTCGACCTGTCGGGCGTGCTGCGCGAGCGCCAGCGCGAGCGCATCCTCGCCGAGGCGCCGGAGTTCGCCGACAAGGTGCAGTGGCACGACCGGCTGCCCGACGAGATGCGCGGCATCGTCGTCGGCAACGAGGTGCTCGACGCGATGCCGGTCAAGCTGCTGCATTTCGACGGCACGCACTGGTTCGAGCGCGGCGTGCGCGTCGAGGGCGCGGGCTTCGCGTGGGAGGACCGCCCGACCGGGCTGCGCCCGCCGTTCGAGGGGCCCTTCCTGCCCGGCACCGTCACCGAGGTCCACCCGCACGCCGAAGCCTTCGTGCGCACGCTCGGGCAGGTGCTGGTGCGAGGCGGCGCGCTGCTGATCGACTACGGCTTCCCGGAGGCGGAGTACTACCACCCGCAGCGCGCCGGCGGCACGCTGATGTGCCACCGCGCGCACCGTGCCGACCCGGACCCGCTCGAGGACCCGGGCCTGAAGGACATCACCGCGCACGTGAACTTCACCGGCATCGCGGTGGCGGCGCAGGAATCCGGCTTCGACGTGATCGGCTACGCCAGCCAGGGCCGCTTCCTGCTCAACACCGGCATCCTCGACCTGCTGCCCGCCGCGAGCGAGGACGCGGCCGCCGACGCGCAGCGGCTGCGCCAGGTCGCGATGGTGCACAAGCTCGTCAACGAGCACGAGATGGGCGAGCTGTTCAAGGTGCTGGCGCTCGCGCGCGGCTTCGAGATGGCGCCGATGGGCTTCGCCCAGGGCGACCGCACCCACCTGCTGTAAGGGCGCGCCCGGCCGCCGGGCGCGCCGAAAGGTTCATTCCCGATGTTGCGCTGGATGATCGTGATGGTGCTGGCGCTGGCGCTGTTCAGCGGCCTGCGGCCCTGGCTCGAGAAGCTCGGCCTCGGCCGGCTGCCCGGCGACTTCCACTTCCGGCTGTTCGGCCGCGAGTTCCATCTGCCGATCGCGAGCTCGGTGCTGCTGAGCTTCATCGCGCTGGCGATCGGCCGCTTCCTGTAGCGTCCCCCCGGGCGGACCCGAGGCGCCGGGCGACTCAGCCCTGTGCCGGGGCCTCGCCGTCCTTCCCCGCGGCCCAGGCCTGCGCCAGCGCGCGCACGCGCGCCTCGTGCACCGCCTGCGCGATCTGCTCGCCGCCGCCGCCGCGCCCAACCACCTCCGCGGCGATGTCGGCCGTCACCACCGAGCGCACCGCCGCGAGCGCCTCGTTCAGCCGCTGGCGCTGCGGATAGGGCCGCTGCTCGAAGCCGAGGCGCCCGCGCGCGTCGCACTCGCAGGCGAGCAGGATGTCGTCGAGCCGCCGCGGCTTGCGGATCGCGTCGCAGCGCTCGAGCAGCCGCACCACCGCCGCCGCACCGAACTCCTCGCTGCGGTGGATGTTGCCGTGCTCGCGCGCCACCACCTCGGCGAACTCGCGGCACTCGGTGGGCACGCGCAGCCGGGCGCAGACCTGCCGCAGCAGGTGCACGCTGCGCTGCTCGTGGCCGATGTGCTTCGGCAGCACCTCGGGCGGTGTCGTGCCCTTGCCGAGGTCGTGGCACAGGCAGGCGAAGCGCACCGGCAGCGACGCGCCGAGCGCGGCGCTCATGTCGAGCACCATCATCAGGTGCACGCCGGTGTCGACCTCGGGATGGTACTCGGCGCGCTGCGGCACGCCCCACAGCCGGTCCACCTCGGGCAGCAGCCGCGCGAGCGCACCGCAGCCGCGCAGCACCTCGAACATGCGCGAGGGCCGCGCCTCCATCAGCCCGCGCGCGAGCTCCTGCCACACCCGCTCGGCCACCAGCGCGTCGACCTCGCCGGCCTCGACCATCTCCCCCATCAGCGCCTCGGTCTCGGTCGCGACGCGGAAATCGTGGAAGCGCGCCGCGAAGCGCGCCAGCCGCAGAATGCGCACCGGGTCCTCGGCGAAGGCCGGCGACACGTGGCGCAGCACCCGCTCGCGCAGGTCGCGCTCGCCGCCGTGGGGATCGATCAGCGCGCCGTCCTCGCCGCGCGCCATCGCGTTGATCGTCAGGTCGCGGCGCGCCAGGTCCTGCTCGAGCGTCACGTCCGGCGCGGCATGGAAGGCGAAGCCGTGGTAGCCGCGCGCGGTCTTGCGCTCGGTGCGCGCCAGCGCGTACTCCTCGCGCGTCTCGGGATGCAGGAAGACCGGGAAGTCGCGCCCCACGGGCAGAAAGCCCGCGTCGACCATCTGCTCGGGCGTGGCGCCCACCACCACCCAGTCACGGTCCTGGGAGGAAAGACCCAACAACTGGTCGCGCACCGCGCCACCGACGAGGAAATTCTTCATGTACAACAGTGTAGAGAATTCACCTAGCACATAAGTTGTGCGCTTTACAAGAGGGCGGCAAGCGAAATGCCGCTCATTCCCCACATATGTGGGAGTGCTCCCCCCGAAATGAGTGAGTAAAAAGGGGTCGCGGCACGCCGGATGGTCTGGCGTGCGGCTTCTTTTCAGGGAGTTTTCATGAAACTGAAGTCCACCCTTGCAGCCCTTGCATTGGCGGTCTCCGGCGCGTCGGCCTTCGCAGCCGACACCACCATCGCCTGGAACCCCACGTTCAGCATCGGCAACTTCTTCGGCAACTACTCGACCGGTGACGCGGTCGACGAACGCTTCGGCTTCACCGTGCACGCGCCCTCCTACGTCACCGCGAGCCTGATCTCCAACGACCTGGACACGTTCTCGAACTTCGACTTCACGTCGGTGTCCCTGAACGGCAACAACTTCACCAACCTCGGCAACAACACCAGCGTGAGCGGCACCGAGGTGGAGTCCTGGGCGCTGGGCCGCACGCGGCTCGATCCGGGCACCTACTACCTGACCGTCAACGGCACGGTCGACGGCACGAACGGCGGCGCCTTCAGCGGCATGATCAACGTGTCGCCGGTGCCTGAGCCCGAGACCTATGCGCTGATGCTCGCGGGCCTCGGCGTGGTCGGCTTCCTCGCCCGCCGCCGCCAGAAGTCCTGAACTGGGCCGGCAGCCGGCTGCCGGATCCGGGAAGCGGGCCCTCGGGCCCGCTTTTTCGTCCCGGAGCGCCACCAGTCGAGGCCTCAGCGCGCTGGCGCGCTGCGATAGGGCTCGTCGTCGGCGATGAAGTCGTGCTCCTCGCGGGCCTCGGCACACCACTGGCGCATCGCCGGCAACTCGTGGATGCGCGCGACATAGGCGGCCGCCGCCTCGGGCAGCGGCACGCCGTAGCTGCGCAGCCGGCTGCACACCGGTGCGTAGTAGGCATCGGCGATGCAGAAGTCGCCGAACAGGAAGGGGCCGTCGTGCTGCGCGAGCAGCCCGGTCCACATCGAGACGATGCGCGCGAGATCGCGCGCCACCTCCGGCCGCTCGGCCAGCACGCGCGGCCCGACCTCCGGCATCTCCAGCTCGACGTTCATCGGGAAGTGCGTGCGCAGCGCGGCGAAGCCCGAGTGCATCTCGGCGCAGACGCTGCGCGCCCGCGCGCGCCGGTGGCGCTCGGCCGGCCACAAGCCCTGCTCGGGAAATCTCTCGGCCAGGTACTCGGCGATCGCCAGCGAGTCCCACACCGCGAAGTCCCCGTCGACCAGCACCGGCACCCGCGCGACCGGCGCGACGCGCGCGAGCCGCCGCTGGAATTCCGAGCCCTCGCCGAGCTCCAGCCGCAGGCGCACCTCCTCGAAACCGATGCCGGCGTGCTTCATCAGCAGCCAGGGGCGCAGGGACCAGGACGAGTAGTTCTTGTTGCCGATGTAGAGCTGCATGGGGCCTCCGAGAGCGGAAGGCCCATGCTAGCGGGGCGGGGCGTGCCCAGGGAGCCTCCCTCGCCCCTGGCGCCGACGGACGGCGCCGTCGTGCATTTCAGGCATCCGGATGCGGGACCGGGCGCCGGCCCCGCCCCCGTCGGGGCACGAGGTAGAAGGGCGCCACCGCCTCCATCGCCGCCGGCTCGATGCCGAGCGCCTGCAGGCCCGGCAGCTCGCCGCCGGCCACGCTCGGCACGCGCATCGAGTCGAGGTTGTCGCGGCTCATCGGCGGCTCGCCGGGCAGCAGCTCCATCAGCCGCGCCTGCAGCCGCCCGAGCGCCATCGGCAGCGGCACGACGGGGCGGCGGTGGCCCGACCACAGCCCCGCCAGCCGCACCAGCTCCGCCAGCGTGTAGACGCGCGGGCCGGCGCATTCGTAGGTCCCGCCGACGCTGTGCGGCTCGTCGAGGCAGCGCACCACGGCGCGCGCCACGTCGTTGACCCAGACCGGCTGGAAGCGCGCGTCGTGGCCCGCCAGCGGCATCACCGGCAGCACCGCCTGCAGCCGCGCGAACAGGTTGAGGAAGTGGTCGCGCTCGCCGAACATCACCGAGGGGCGCAGCACGGTGAGCGCGAGCCCCGCGGCCTCGCGCAGCGCCGCCTCGCCGGCGGCCTTGCTGCGCAGGTAGTTCGACGGCGCGTCGGGCGCCGCGCCGATCGCGCTGACGTGCACGACGCGGCGCACGCCCGCCTCGCGGCAGGCCTGCGCCAGCCGACGCGGCAGCGCGGCATGCACCTGCTCGAAGCGGCGCGCGTCGCCGTGCAGCACGCCGACGAGGCTGATCACCGCGTCGATGCCGCGCAGCAGCCGCGCGAGCGAGGCATCGTCGTGCACGTCGGCGCCGAGGCACTCGACCGTCGGCAGCGTGCAGAGATGGCGGCCGTGGCCGATGCGCCGCGAGGGCACGACCACGCGCCCGCCGCCGGGGCTGCGCTCCAGCAGCCGCAGGCAGACCTGGGTACCGAGGAAGCCGGTACCGCCGAGCACCAGGACATTGCGGATCATGGCAGTCTCCTTCATCGATGCGCCCTTCCCCGCGTCCCGGCCCTCAGGGCAGGTCGCGCTGCGGCTCGGGCGCGCTGGCCTCGCGCGGCCCGATCGCGCCGCCCAGCCTCGCCTTGAGCGGCGGGAGCTGGCCGTGGATCAGGCCGGCGTAGTAGGTCGCGTTCGACAGCACCTTCTTGACGTAGTCGCGCGTCTCGCTGAACGGGATGTTCTCGGCCCAGATCGCCGGCTCCAGCACGGGGCCCTCGCGCCAGCGGCGCGGCCGGCTCGGGCCGGCGTTGTAGGCGGCGGCGGCCATCGGCTGCGAGCCGGCGAAGTCGTCGAGCACGAGCTTCAGGTAGCTGGTGCCGATCACGAGGTTGGTGTCTCGGTCGGTCAGCATCTCCTGCCGGAAGGGCAGGCCGATGCGCTTGGCGGTCCACTGCGCGGTGGCGGGCATCACCTGCATCAGGCCGGAGGCGCCGACATGCGAGCGCGCGTCCATGATGAAGCGCGACTCCTGCCGGATCAGCCCGTAGACGTAGGCGGGATCGAGCCCGATCTCGCGCGTGCGCGCCAGCACCTCCTTGCGGAAGGGCATCGGGAAGCGCTGCTCGAGGTCGACCAGCGTCCTGGTGCGGTCGCTGGTGTTGATGCAGCGGTCCCATATCTCGCGCTCGCAGGCGAGTTGGGCCGCGGCGAGCAGCTCGCGGTCCGGCAGCCCGCCGCTCACGCTGAAGTTGGTGGTCCAGTTCCATTCGCGCACGCCCTCGTTGCGCAGGCCGAGCGCGATCAGCTGCAGCGCGCGCGCCAGGCCCGGGTGGCGCCGCGCAGCGTCGCGCTCCGCCTCGGTCAGCGGCGCGGGCTTGGGCGGCAGCGTCTGGGGCCGGCCGAGCTCCTCGGCAGCGAGCTGGCCGTAAAAGTGGATCTGGCCGGAGATCGACTCGAGCAGCGTCCTCGACTCCGTGCGCAGCGCCGCCGTGCTGCTCGAGTCGGGCGCGAGCGCGGCCAGCGCGCGCGCCTTCCAGTACACCCAGGTCGGGTCGGCCTGCTCGGCGGGGCGCATCGCGTTGATCGCCTGCGACACCATCTGCCAGCGCCCGGCGCGCAGTGCCGCGCGCGCCTTCCAGGCCAGCGTGTCGTCGGGCCAGTCCGCCTCGCGCGCGCCGCGGATCGCGCGCTGGTAGTGATCGACCGCGGCGGGCGACAGGCGCAGTGCGGCCTGCTTGCCGATGCTGGCCCAGACCCAGGCGGCGAGCTCCGGCCGGAACTGCCGCTCCCACTGGTTGTCGAGCTGCACGGCCGCCGCGTCCGGGTCGCTGGCGGCGACGCGCACCAGCGCCAGCGCGGTCAGCTCGGCGCGCACCGGATCGCGCGCGCTGGCGTGGCGGGTGAGGTAGCGCGCCGGGTTCTCGTGCACCTGGGCCGCCTGCTTCGCGTGCTCCTCGCCGAGGATCGCGACCGCCTGCCGCAGCGCGCGCGGGCGGTTCGCCTCGGCGGCGAGGCGGGCCTTGCGCCACACGTCGGCGGCGCCGAGCCTGCCGGCCTCGTGCAGCGTCGCGGCCATCAGCGCGCAGCCCTGGTCGGCATCGCGCTGCGCGAACCAGGCCTCGCGCGCCGCGTCGCGCACGTCGCGTCCGGCGAGATGCTCGACCAGCAGCGCGTAGCAGCGCACCTCGCGGTCGTCGCGCATGCGGAACTTCTCGTGCTCGACGGCGAAATTGGCCCAGTCGCGCCGCCGGCCCAGCTCGAGCAGCCAGTCGTTGCGCAGCCGGTCCTCGACGTAGGTGCCGGGCCAGCGCGCGTAGAAGGCGTCGAGATCGGCCTGCGTCGCCTGCGCCAGCCGCAACCCCGTCTCCCAGTAGTCGGCCCAGGGCGCCAGCGGATGCTGCTGCGCCACCATGTCCGAGCGGATCGCGGCGAGCCGGGCGAGGTCGCGCTTGCCCCATGCGGCGCGGGCCTCGATGATCGGGTCGGCGGCCGCCTGCGCGGCGGCCGGCAGCGGCGCGAGCAGCGCCAGCGGCGCGACGCCGAGCACCAGCGCGCCGAGCGCGCGTCGATAGAATGATTTCAAGTCCAAGTCTTCCTGTGCAGATGTCCGAAACCCCCGCCTCCCGGCGCACCGAGCTGCGCCGCCACCTGCTCGCCGAGCGGGAACGCTTCCAGGCGAGCGAGGCCGGCCCGAGGGCGCAACAGGCGCTCGGCGAGCGGCTGTGCGAGGTGCTGCACGCCCTGGAGCCGCAGCTGCTGGGCGTGTACTGGCCGATTCGATCTGAATTTAACCCACTGGTTGCATTGCGTGCCGATCCGTTGCTGTGCAATCTGCCACTGGCGCTGCCGTGGTCCGCACGCACGCCCCGCGCGATGCACTACCGCCGCTGGGACGGGCGCCCGCCCACGGGGCAGGACGAATGCGGTATCCCTGCTCCCGAAGGGGCCGAGGTGCAGCCCGACGTGGTGATCGCGCCCTGCGTCGGCTACACGCGCGAGGGCTTCCGACTCGGCTACGGCGGCGGCTACTTCGACCGCTGGATGGCCGCACACCCGCATGTCACCGCCGTCGGCGTGGCCTGGTCGCACGCGCTCGTCGAGATGCCCGTCGAGCCGCACGACCAGCCGCTGATGCTGGTCGTCACCGAGCAGGGCGTGGTGACGTCGGCCGACTGAGGCGCGGCGGCCGCCGGCGAGCGGCCCGTCCTCAGTCGTGCTCGCCGAGGCCGTCGGTCTCCGGCTCCTCGCCGATGCGCCGGCGCGTCTGCGCCGCCTGGGCCCGCACCCAGTCGCAGAACTGCCGCACCTCCGGCCGCAGCCGGCGCTCCGGCGGCACCATCAGCCAGTAGGCATAGGGGCTCGCGACGCGGCGCGCCGCGCCGAAGGGCTCGAGCAGCTCGCCCTTGGCGAGCGAGTCGTCCACCAGCGCCAGCCGCGCCAGCGCGACGCCCTGCCCCACCAGCGCCCCCTGCACCTGCTGGTAGGTGTAGTTCAGGTAGATCCAGCGCTGCGGCTCCAGCCCCGCCGCGCCCTGCCGCGCCAGCCAGTGGCGCCAGCTGAGGAACTCGGCGCTCGGGCGGTGGTCGTCCTCCTCGAGCAGCGCGTGGCGCGCCAGGTCGGTCGGCACCGCCAGCGACGGCAGCCGGCCGCCCTGCACCTGCTCGAGCAGCCAGGGGCTGACCACCGGCGTGACCTGCTCGCCGAACAGCCGCTGCGCGCCCGGCACCGCGCGCACCTGCGCCGGGCTGCAGTAGCGCAGCACCAGATCGAACTCCTCGTCGAGATCCACCAGCCGGTCACTCGCGCTCACGCGGATGTCGATATCCGGATGCTCGCGCTGGAAGGCCTGCAGCCGCGGGATCAGCCACAGCGACGCGAAGGACGCGAAGGTGCTCAGGCTCACCACGCGCCGGCCCTTGGCCTGGCGGATCTGCCGCACCGTCGCGTCGAGGCGGTCGAGCAGCGGCGCGACCGCGCGCAGCAGCGCCGCGCCGTCGCCGGTCAGCTCGACATGCCGGGTGCCGCGCGAGAAGAGCGAGGCGCCGAGCTCGTCCTCGAGCCCCTGGATCTGCCGGCTGACCGCCGACTGCGTCAGGTACAGCTCCTCCGCGGCGATGCGGAAGCTCAGGTGCCGCGCGACCGCCTCGAAGCTGCGCAGCGCCCCCACCGGCAACGGTCTCTGGCGTATTCCACTCATGCGCCCTCCTCATCAATCCACGGCATCGAACTCATTGGACCACGCGCCGCCCCGGGAGGAAACTGCCCTTGTCGAACTCACCAGGAGCCAGTCATGCACAAGCTTTCGATGCCTGTCCGTCAAGAATCCGGCGACACGGGATGGCAGCTCGCGCCGGGCGAGGCCTGCAGCTGGGTGGCGCCGAAGGCGCACCTGCTCGAGGTGGTGGAGGGCCGTCTGTGGATCACCTGCACGCGGCGCGGCGAACCGCTCGCGCGCGACGTGGTGCTGGCCCGGGGCGAGACACTGCGCGTCGAGCGCGGCGACCGGCTGGTGCTGGAGGGCTGGCCCGGCGCGCGCTTCGAGTTCAAGCTGGTGCGCGAGCCGCGCGCGCGTCGGCCGCAGGCCGCGCAGCAGCCCGGCTGGATCGCGGAGCTGCGCGGGATACTGGGCGGGCGCCGGGTCGCGGCCGGCGGGGGCTGATGAGCCCGCCGGGTCAGGGTCCTTACAGGGCGCGCGCCAGCGGCCGGCCGCCGCGCTGCTGCGCCTTCGGCGGCGCCTCTTCCTCTTCTTCCTCGTCCTCGGGAGGCTTGTTTCCTGCTGCCGCGGCGGATTTCTGCAGCTTCGCGAGTGCCGGCGGGGGCAGCTGCGGCGTCACCTCGCGGATGTCGTTCTCGCGCATGTAGTCGTTCATCTCGCGCCATCCGGCGAAGACCGCCGCCTTGTCGGCCTGCGTGTTGAGCGTGTAGCAGTCCTCGATCGCGCGGCCGGCATGCCGGCAGGCGCTGCCGATCGCCCGGCTCTCGGCCTCGCGTGCGGCCGAGGCGCCGGGCATCGGGATGCCCAGCCGGGCGCAGCCCGCCAAAGCGAGGAGCAGGATCAGGGAGAGCATCGAAACGCGCATAGGTCGGACGACGAAAGGAAGGCAGGTGCTCCTGCTTTCGGCGCCCGGAGGGCGAACTTGAGCCGGCCGCCCGCTCCGACGCGGCCCGGACAAGAAAAAGCCCCGCGGAGCGGGGCTTCGGCCGGGAAAGTCCGCGCGGGCGCGTCAGCGCATCATGCCGCCGTGAGCCATCGCCATCAGCCGCGCCACCCGCTCCTCGGTGGACGGGTGGGTGCTGAACAGGCCGCGCAGGCCGCCGCCGGACAGCGGGTTCACGATCATCATCTGCGCCGTCTCGGGATGGCGCTCGGTCGCGTTCAGCGGGATGCCCTGCGCGTAGCGGTTGATCTTGTCGAGCGCGCTGGCAAGCGCCTGCGGGTCGCCGCAGATCTCGGCGCCGCCGCGGTCGGCCTCGAACTCGCGCGCGCGGCTGATCGCCATCTGGATCAGGCCGGCGGCGAGCGGCGCGAGCATCGCCACGAGGATGCCGGCGATCGGGTTGACCGGGCGGCCCTCCGCATCGCGGCCGCCGAAGAACATCGCGAAGTTCGCGAGCATCGAGATCGCGCCGGCCATCGTCGCGCTGATCGTCGAGATCAGGATGTCGCGGTGCTTGACGTGCGCGAGCTCGTGCGCCATCACGCCGCGCAGCTCGCGGTTGGAGAGCACGCGCATGATGCCGGTGGTCGCGGCCACCGCGGCGTTCTCGGGGTTGCGGCCGGTCGCGAAGGCGTTGGGCGCGTCCTCGTCGATGATGTAGACCTTGGGCATCGGCAACTGCGCCCGCGTGGCGAGCTCGCGCACCATCGCGTGGAACTGCGGCGCGGTGGTCTCGTCGACCTCGCGCGCGTTGTACATCTTCAGCACCAGCTTGTCGGAATACCAGTAGCTGAAGAAGTTCATGCCGAGCGCCACCAGCAGCGCCAGCATCATCCCGGTGCGCCCGCCGATCATGGCCCCCAGCGCCATGAACAGCGCGGTGATGGCGGCCATCAGGATGGCGGTCTTCATCAGGTTGAACATCGCGTCTCTTCTCCTGTGGGTGCGTGCGGGTTCGGTCCTGCTTCAGATGCGGGCGGCGGGCCGGAGTTCAATCAATCGACAGGCCGCTCGAACACCATGCCGGGGCGCACCGGGTGGCCGCGCAGGAAGTCGCGCGCGGCGAGCCGGCGCCCGCCCGGCTTCTGCAGCTCGGTGAGCCGCAGCGCACCGTGGCCACAGGCGACCGTGATGCCCTCGTCGTCGACGGCCAGCACGGTGCCGGGCACGCCCTCGCCGGGCGCCGGCTGCGCCGCCCAGCACTTCACCGGCACGCCGTCGAGGCTCGCGAGCGCGCCGGGGAAGGGATCGAAGGCGCGGATGCGGCGGTCGATCGCCTCGGCGGGCTGCGACCAGTCGATCGCGGCTTCCGCCTTCTCGATCTTGTGCGCATACGTCACGCCCTCGGCCGGCTGAGGCCGCACCGCGAGCGGGCCCTGGCGCAGCCGCTGCAGCGTCTCGACCATCAGCCGGCCGCCGAGCGCGGCGAGGCGGTCGTGCAGCGTGGCGGTGCGGTCCCCGGGAGCGATCGCGAGGCGCTCGACGCACAGCATGTCGCCGGTGTCGAGCCCCTCGTCCATCTGCATGATCGTGATGCCGGTCTCGGCGTCGCCGGCCTCGATCGCGCGGTGGATCGGCGCCGCGCCGCGCCAGCGCGGCAGCAGCGAGGCATGGATGTTCAGGCAGCCCAGGCGGGGCAGCGCCAGCACCCAGGCCGGCAGGATCAGCCCGTAGGCGGCGACCACCATCACGTCGGGCGCCGCGGCCTGCAGCCGCTCGCGCGCGGCCGCGGCCTCGTCGGGGTACTTGCCGTCGAGGCGCAGGCTGCGCGGCTGCGCGACCTCGATGCCGAGCTGCTGCGCGAGCTGCTTGACGGGGCTCGCCTGCAGCTTCATGCCGCGGCCGGCGGGCCGGTCGGGCTGCGTCAGCACCAGCGGGAGCTCGAAGCCCGCGGCATGCAGATCCTGGAGCGCGACGCGGGCGAACTCGGGCGTGCCGGCGAAAACGACCCGCATCAGGCCTTGACCTCGTCGCGCGACTTCTTCTGCAGCTTGGCGCGGATGCGGTTGCGCTTGAGCGGCGACAGGTACTCGACGAAGACCTTGCCCATCAGGTGATCCATCTCGTGCTGCACGCACACCGCGAGCAGCTCGTCGGCGTCGAACTCGTAGGGCTTGCCGTCGCGGTCGAGCGCGCGCACCCGCACGCGGGCATGGCGCTGCACCTTGTCGTAGATCGCCGGCACCGACAGGCAGCCCTCCTCCCAGACGATCATCTCGTCGCTGGCCTTCACGAGCTCCGGATTGATCAGCACGCGCGGATCGTTGCGCTCCTCGGAGGTGTCGATGACGATGACGCGCTCGTGCACGTCGACCTGCGTGGCGGCGAGGCCGACGCCGTTGGCGTCGTACATCGTATCGATCATGTCGTCGACCAGGCGGCGGATGCGGTCGTCCACCTGCGCCACCGGCTTGGCCACGGTGTGCAGGCGGGGGTCGGGATAACGCAGGATATTGAGTATGGCCATGGCAGGGAATCGGTGCGCGCGCGGCGCGCGGTGGCGGTCGCCGCAGGCGGCCGCAGTGTGAAAGGCGCCGCGCCGTGTCGCTTCGCGAGTGACACAAATCGTTGCGGCATCAATGCTTTGTGGGCAGAATCTGTGAGCGAAAGTGGGGATTTTCCCCCACTTGCCGCTGCCAGCGCGCGTCGAAAACTCATTAACCATATCCAGCCTCATGGCGGCGCCCGTCGCTGCCGTGCCGGCCCGCGGAGCCCCCATGTCCTCTCTCCCGTCGCTGTCCCGCCGCATCCTGGCCGGGGCCCTGGTCTCACTGATCGGCGTCGGAGCCGCCGGGGCCACCGGCTTTCCGGTCACCGTGGCACAGCGCACCACGGCGCAGCAGGTCGCGCAGGCCGGGGTGCCGCTGGAGGACATCGCACCGAACGCACCGGACAGCCACGTGGTGCGGCCGGGCGACACGCTGTGGCACATCTCGGGAATGTTCCTGAAGACCCCGTGGCGCTGGCCGGAGCTGTGGGGCCTGAACCTCGAGCAGATCCGCAATCCGCACCTGATCTACCCCGGACAGCTCCTGGTGCTCGAGAAGATCGACGGCCGCGCCCGGCTGCGCGTGGGTCAGGCGATCGGCACGCCGGGGAGCGGCCAGACCGTGAAGCTGTCGCCGCGCGTGCGCAGCTCGCTGCTGCCCGACGACGCGATCCCGCCGATCCCGCTGCACCTGATCGAGCCCTTCCTGAACGAAGCCATCATCTTCGACCACAACGAGCTCGAACGCGCGCCGCGCGTGGTGGCCGCACAGGAGGGCCGTGTGCTGCTGACGCGCGGCGACCGCGCCTACGTCCGCGGCGAGCTGGGCAAGGCGCGCGAATGGCGGCTGTTCCGCGAGGCTAAGCCGCTGCGGGACCCCGACACGCGCGAGATCCTCGGCTACGAGGCGGCCTACCTCGGCACCACCGAGTACGTGAAGCCGGCCGAGACGGGCCCGCGCGGCGAGTACATCCCGGCCAGCTTCACGGTGCTGAGCGCCAAGCAGGAGGTGGGCGTGGGCGACCGGCTCGCGCCGATGCCCGAGCGCGAGTTCCTGAGCTACGCGCCCCACGCACCGCAGAAGGAGATGGACGGCCGCATCGTCTCGATCTACGGCGAGGCGCTCTCGGCCGGACAGAACCAGATCGTCGCGCTCAACCGCGGCGAGGCCGACGGCCTCGAGCGCGGGCATGTGCTGGCCCTGTGGCGCTACGGCAGCAAGGCGGTGGACCGCACGCAGGGGCGGGCGCTGCGCATGCAGTTGCCCGACGAGCGTCACGGCCTGCTCTTCGTCTTCCGCACCTTCGAGCGCATGTCCTATGCGCTGATCCTGAACGTGCAGGAGCCGGTGAAGGTCGGCGACCGCTTCACGCAGCCCTGAGGACCGGCCCGCAAGGCCCCTTCTTCCCGCCCGCAGCGTGATCGCACACGGGGAACTGGCCGCCTGGCTGCGGCTGCTGGAGACACCGGGGGTGGGACGGGAGTCCGCCCGCCGCCTGCTCGCCGCCTTCGGCTCGCCGCAGGCCGTGCTGGAGGCCTCGACCGCGGCACGGCGCCAGGTGGTGCCGGCGGGGCCTGCAGCGGCGCTGGAGCGCGAGCCCGCGACGCTGGCCGCGCTGCTCGACGCGACGCTGCGCTGGCTCGAGGCAGAGCCGCAGCGGCATGTCGTCACGCTCGGCGACCCCGACTACCCGGCCCGGCTGCTCGCCACCGCCGACCCGCCCCTGCTGCTGCATGCCGCGGGACGGCTGGAGTTGCTGGCGGCCCCGTCGGTGGCCGTGGTCGGCAGCCGCCACCCGACCCGCCAGGGGCTCGACCACGCGCGGGCCTTCGCGGCCCACCTGAGTCGTGCCGGGTTGGCGGTCGTCTCGGGGCTCGCGCTCGGCATCGACGGCGCGGCGCACGAGGGCGCGCTGCAGGGACCCGGCGGGACCGTGGCGGTGGTCGGCACCGGGCTCGACCAGGTCTATCCGCGCGGACACGGCGAACTCGCCCGCCGCATCGCCGCGCAGGGCCTGCTGCTGAGCGAGTACGTGCTCGGCACGCCCCCGCTGCCCGGCAACTTCCCGCGCCGCAACCGCATCATCTCCGGCCTGTCGCTCGGCACGCTGGTGGTCGAGGCGGCGCTGCAATCGGGCTCGCTGATCACCGCGCGGCTGGCGCTCGAGCAGGGGCGCGAGGTGTTCGCGATCCCCGGCTCGCTGCATTCGCCGCAATCGCGCGGCTGCCATGCGCTGATCAAGCAGGGCGCGAAGCTCGTCGAGACCGCGCAGGACCTGCTCGAGGAACTGTGCCTGCCGACGACCGCCGCCGCCGCCGCGGGGCCCCGGGAGCCGGCGACCGGCGGGAACGAGGACGAGGACGGCGACCCGCTGCTCGCCGCGCTCGGCTGGGAGCCGGTGACGCTCGACGCGCTGGCCGCGCGCACCGGCTGGCCGGCGTCCGAGCTCAATGCCCGGCTGCTCGAGCTCGAGCTGCGCGGGCAGGTCGCGCGCCTGCCCGGGCAGTTGCTGCAGCGCATCGCGAGCGCCTGAAGTGCGCGCCGGCAAGCATCCCGGCAGACCGCACGCCATCCCGCCATCCGGGCACCGGAAGGCGCAGGCGGCTGGGGTATAGTGACTCCATGTTCGATGTGCTGGTCTACCTCTACGAGAATTACTTCCGGCCCGACGCCTGCCCGGACCAGGCCCAGTTGCGCCGCAAGCTCACCGCGGTCGGCTTCGAGAACGAGGAAATCCAGGAGGCGCTGAGCTGGCTGGACGGACTCGCGAGCAGCGCCGATTCGCACACCGGCACGCAGGGCGCCAGCAGCATGCGGGTGTTCATGCGGGCCGAGCAGGAGCAGCTCGGCGAGGAATGCATCGGCTTCGTCAGCTTCCTCGAGTCGGCCGGCGTGCTGCCGCCGCCGATGCGCGAGATGGTGATCGACCGCGCGATGGCCATCCCCGGCTCGCCGGTGGCGCTCGAGGACCTGAAGATCATCGTGCTGATGGTGTTCTGGAGCCTGGGCGAGGAGCCCGATGCGCTGATCCTCGACGAGCTGTTCGTCGATGCCGGCGACCGCCTGATCCACTGAAGCCCGCGGCCGGCGCCGCGCTGCAGGACCGAGGGCCGCGAGGCCCTTTTTTCATGCCCGGCCGACCCCGCCCCGGGCTCAGTCGAGCAGCCGGCTCGGGTCGGCGTCGAGCTTGGCCAGCGCGACGCGGGTGGCGCGTACCGTCAGCGCCTCGTCGTCCGCCGGCACCAGCAGCCCGGCCTGCAGGAAGGAGGCCAGCCGGTGCTGCTGGAACAGCACGCAGCGGCCGCCGGGCGAGGAGAACAGGCTCAGGTGCTTGCGCATGCCCTGCCAGGCGAGCTGCACCGGCTCGTTGCGCCCGCGGTAGTCGAGCTTGAACCACTGGCCGACCTGGATGCCCCTCGCCCAGGCGACCATGTCCGCGCTCGGCATCGACCCGCCTTCGCCGACCACCTCCAGCTCGGCGCTCTGGTGACCGGACAGGTCCAGCACCAGCGCCTCATCGATCTCGACGTCGTCGCCCCCGGGAAGCAGCTCCTCCAGCGCCTCGAGCCGCAGCATCAGCTCCTCGAACTGCTCGCTCGCAAGCGCCCCCGTCTTGGCGGTGAAGGCGGCCGCCAGCGAATTGTTGAGCCGCTGGATCTGCAGGTCCTGGCGCTCAGCAGGCAACCCCGCCAGCGTCATGCCCTCGCGCAGGCTCCTCAGCAGCGGCGGCAGCCGCCGGATGACCTCGCCCCGCTCCTCGCGCGTGACCTTGGCACTCGCCGACCAGATCAGGTCGGCGGCAGCCCGCTTCATCTGCCGCGTCTGCTCGCCCTGCCTCCCGGACTTGACGGCCGCCATCGCCAGCACGTCGGCCCAGACCTGGAACAGGAACTCGCGCACGCCGGCCTGCACCGGGACCTGGTCGAGCATCTTGCGCAACTCGATCATGTACTGGATCGACAGCGTCTCGCGCTGCTCGACCTGCTGCGCGAGCGACACGCCCACGCGCGAGCCCTCGTTCTCGTGGCGGAAGTAGTCCTCGAGGAACTTCTCGAACTCGCCGAGCACGGTCTGGAACACCTGCCGCCCGGTGTCCGGATAGGCCTCGACCACCTGCACGATGCGCTTGATCTCGGCCTCGATCGACGGGCCCATCGCCCCCGAGGTGGCCGCGTCGAAGCCCATCACGCACGCGCCCATGCGATCGATCAGCTTGCGCGCCGGATGGTCGGGCGAGGCGAAGAAATCGGGTTCGGTGATCGCCACGCGCAGCACCGGCATCTGCAGCCGCGCGAACCAGACCCGCACCGAGGCCGGCAGCCGGTCCTCGGTCAGGATGCTCTGGAACAGCAGCGCGACGATCTCGATCGTCGCGCGCTCGATCGGCGACTCGGCCGCGCTCTTGAGGAGCTGCCGGCTCGACTGGAGCCCGTCGAGCAGCAGGGGAGCGGTGGCCGCCGCGGGGCCGAGCTCGCGCAACTGCTGCGCGAGCCGCTGCTCCACGTCGGCCATCGCCGTCTGCAGCGCCTCGGAAACCGGTTGCCGCGGCTGCGCGGCGAAGGTCGGCAGCCGCGCCGCGATCAGGCGCTCGAGCTGCCCGCAGGCGGTCGGGGCACCGCCGCCGGCACCCGGCGGCCGCGAGGGCGCGAGACGCGACATGAGCCGGGTCTCCTCGTAGGCCGCGGCCGGGCCGCGCCATCTCGCGGGCTCGTCCCCCGACGATCCCTGCGGCCCGCCTCCCGCTGCGCCGGCAAGCGCCGCCGGGAGCGTCGGCTGGGCCACCGCGCTCACGCTGTCGTGCGCGCGCCGGATCATCGGCCGCAAGTCGATCTCGGGCATGACCCCCTGCTCGACCAGCCAGCGGTTGGTGTCGTGATAGGCGCGCACCAGCAGGTGCGCGAGTTCGGTGTGCAGCACCCCCTGCGCGGCGCGCCAGGAATCGAGCGTCAGGCCGGCCTCGCGCCAGGAATCGAGCAGCACGCGCGCGAGCACGTGCGGGCGCAAGCCGTCGCCGCCCGACAACTCCTCGCGGCGCTCCAGATGGCTCAGCCGCGAGCGCAGGTCGGTGAACTCGAAGGAGGCCCGGTCCACGATCGCCAGAGCGAGCCGCGACGCCAGAATCTCGCAGTCGATCGTGTCGTCATCGACGAGCGAGAAATCGCCCACCTTCCGGGAGAATCCGGAAGGGATCGAATCGGCCCAGCCCCTGTCGGAACGCAATCGCTCCAGGGCCTTCGAGAGGCCGCGCTCCCAGTCCCCGCGCTGGCGCCTGAGGTCCAGCCAGCTGTCGCGGCGGCGGATCGCGAGCTCCGGGGAGGCATTCTGCTCGGTCAGCAGGCGCAACCCGTCGTCCACCGCCTGCACGGCGGCGGGCAGCTCGCCCAGCAGCACTTGCAGGAAGTGCGCGCGCGCCTGGCTGGCGATCGCCTTCGGGTCAGCGGGAGGCTGCATGGCAGAAGCAGTGACTCCAGAATGCCTTGGAGCGCCCCACTCTACTACACGACCGCGCCCGCGTTGGGGTCGTCCGGATCGCCTTCGCGGCGGGTCGCCTTCACCAGGTCCTCGCGCTTGACGCCGAGCCACATCGCGATCGCGGCGGCGACGAAGACGGACGAATAGATGCCGAACAGGATGCCGATCGTCAGCGCCAGCGCGAAGTAGTACAGCGTCGGGCCGCCGAAGATCAGCATCGACAGCACCATCATCTGCGTCGAGCCGTGCGTGATGATGGTGCGGCTCATCGTGCCGGTGATCGCGTTGTCGATCACCTCGCTCGTGCTCATCTTGCGGAAGCGCCGGAACGATTCGCGGATGCGGTCGAACACCACCACCGACTCGTTGACCGAGTAGCCGAGCACCGCGAGCACCGCCGCGAGCACCGACAGCGAGAACTCCCACTGGAAGAACGCGAAGAAGCCGAGGATGATGATCACGTCGTGCAGGTTGGCGATGATCGCGGCGACCGAGAACTTCCACTCGAAGCGCAGCGCGAGGTAGATCATGATGCCGACGATCGTGACGGCGAGCGCGATCGCGCCGTCGCGCGCGAGCTCCGAGCCCACCTGCGGGCCGACGAACTCGCTGCGCTGCAGCCGCAGCGGCTCGGCACCGCCGGCCTGGCAGACCTGGCGGCTGACGGCCTCGCCCTTGTCGGTGACCGTCTCGCGCGCCTGCACGCTGCCGCCCTCGGCCTTGCACAGCGCGCCGAACACCTGCCCCACCACGTCGGACTGGCGCGCCTCGCCGCGCAGCGGCAGGCGGATCAGCACGTCGCGCGAGGTGCCGAAGTTCTGCACCTGCACCTCGCCGAGGCCGAGCCCCTCGACGGTGGAGCGCACCCGCTCGAGCTCGGCCGACTGCGCGTAGCTCACCTCGACGACGGTGCCGCCGGTGAACTCGATCGACAGGTGCAGCCCGCGCGTGACGAGGAAGAACACCGCGGCGGCGAAGGTCAGCGCCGAGATGAGGTTGAACACCAGCGCGTGCCGCATGAACGGGATGTCGCGCTTGATCCGGAAGAATTCCATCGAAGATCCTCGAGTGTCGGGCGCCGGGCCGAGCCGCCCGGGCCACAGGGCCGCTCAGGCTGGCAGCCCGGGCAGCCCGCCATGCGGACCCGCCCTGCCGGGCAGGCCGGGTCCGCACCGCTTTTTACGCATCACGCCTTGCCGGTCGCGTCCGCGGCCGTCGCCGGCCTCCAGACCTGTCCGATCGCCACCGACTTGAGCTTCTTCTTGCGGCCGTACCAGAGATTCACCAGCCCGCGCGAGAACAGCACCGCCGAGAACATCGAGGTCAGGATGCCCAGGCAGTGCACCACCGCGAAGCCGCGCACCGGGCCGGAGCCGAAGGCGAGCAGCGCGAGACCCGCGATCAGCGTCGTGATGTTGGAGTCCAGGATGGTGGCCCAGGCGCGCTCGTAGCCGGCGTGGATCGCCGCCTGCGGCGCAACGCCCGCGCGCAGCTCCTCGCGCACCCGCTCGTTGATCAGCACGTTGGCGTCGATCGCCATGCCCAGCGTCAGCGCGATGGCGGCGATGCCGGGCAGCGTGAGGGTGGCCTGCAGCATCGACAGCAGCGCCACGAGCAGCATCAGGTTGACCGCCAGCGCGATCGTCGAGAACACGCCGAAGAGCTGGTAGTAAACGACCATGAACACGGCGATCGCGATGAAGCCGTAGATCACGCTGTTGAAGCCCTTGGCGATGTTGTCGGCGCCCAGGCTCGGGCCGATCGTTCGCTCCTCGATGATCTCCATCGGCGCGGCGAGCGAGCCCGCGCGCAGCAGCAGCGCGGTGTCGGCCGCCTCGGCGGTGGTCATGCGCCCGGAGATCTGCACGCGGCCGCCACCGATCTCGGAGCGGATCACCGGCGCGGTCACCACCTCGCCGCGGCCCTTCTCGAACAACAGGATCGCCATGCGCTTGCCGACGTTCTCGCGCGTGACGTCGCGGAAGATGCGCGAACCCTTCGCGTCGAGCGTCAGGTGCACCGCCGGCTCCTGGGTCTGGCCGTCGAAGCCGGGCTGCGCGTCGGTGAGGTTCTCGCCGGTCAGGATGACCTGGCGCTTGACGATCACCGGGGCGCCGCCGCGCTCGAGGTAGCGCTCGGTGCCGAAGGGCACCGGGCCGGTGCCGGCCGCGGCGGCCGCGGCTTCCGCGCTGTCGTCGACCAGGCGCACCTCCAGCGTCGCGGTGCGGCCGATGATGTCCTTGGCCTTCGCGGTGTCCTGCACGCCCGGCAGCTGCACCACCACGCGGTCGAGGCCCTGCTGCTGGATCACGGGCTCGGCGACGCCGAGCTCGTTGACGCGGTTGTTCAGCGTCGTGATGTTCTGGCGCAGCGCCTGCTCCTGCACGCGGCGCGCCGCCTCGGGCTTGAGCGAGCCGATCAGGCGGAACTCGCCGCCCTCGGGCTGCTCCTGCCACTGCAGGTCGGGCAGCGTGTCGCCGAGCGTGTTGCGCGCCGCGGCCAGCGTGGCCGCGTCGCGGAAACGCAGCTCGATCGCGTTGCCCTGCCGCTGGATGCCGGCGTGGCGGATGTTCTTGTCGCGCAGCAGGCTGCGGATGTCGCCGGTCAGCGATTCCGCGCGCTTGGTCAGCGCCGCGTTCATGTCCACCTGCATCAGGAAGTGGACGCCGCCGCGCAGGTCGAGGCCGAGGTACATCGGCAGCGCGTGCAGCGAGCTCAGCCACTCGGGCGAGGCCGACAGCAGGTTCAGCGCGACGATGTAGCCGGGATCGGCGGGATTGGGGTTCAGCGCGCGGCTGAGCACGTCCTTCGCGCGCAGCTGGGTGTCGGTCGAGGAAAAGCGCGCCTTCACCGAGTTGCCGTCGAACTGCACGAAGTCCGGCTGCAGGCCGGCCTCCTTCAGCACCGTCTCCACGCGGGCGGCCAGCGCCGGCTCGACCTTCAGGGTCGCCTTGCCGCTGGACACCTGGACCGCCGGCGCCTCACCAAAGAAGTTCGGTAGCGTGTAGATCAGGCCGACCAGCACGGCGACCACGAGGATCGCGTATTTCCACCAGGGGTAGCGGTTCATCTCGTCTCTTTCGCCGGCCGGCCGCGCGTGCGGCCGCCAGCTCGTTTCGCGGCGGACGAACGGGCGTCCGCCCGCGGCTTACTTGAAGGTGCCCTTGGGCAGCACCTGCACCACCGAGCTGCGCTGCACCTGCAGCTCGACGCCGTTGGCGACTTCGACATGGAGGTAGGTTTCGCCCATGCGCGCGATGCGTCCGAGCACGCCACTGGCCAGCACCACCTCGTCCCCCTTGGCGAGCGCATCGATCATCGCCTTGTGCTCCTTCTGCCGCTTCATCTGGGGACGGATCATGATGAAGTACAGCACCACGAACATCAGCACCAGCGGCAGCATGCTCATGAGGGTCGACTCGGCGCCGCCTTGAGCGGCCGGAGCGGCCTGGGCAAAGGCTTCAGAGATAAACACGGATCACTTCTCCAAGGGGTCAGGACAAACGACTGATTGTATGTCCTGCCATGAAGGCTCTCGGTTCCCTGCCCTTGCCGCACCCCAGGAGTTTTGCACCGCCCCGCCCAGGGAAAACCCTCGATGGACGCACGCGCATCCCGGCACGTGCAGGTCTTCCCCCATTGAGAAGAAAACCGCAACGCGAAAAAAAGCAGGCCCTCGCGATGGAGGGCCTGCTTGATATTTGGTTGCGGGGGCTGGATTTGAACCAACGACCTTTGGGTTATGAGCCCAACGAGCTACCAGACTGCTCCACCCCGCGTCAGAAGTGAAACTATAGCACGACCAAAACTTCCTGCGCAAGCACTTCGTCGATTTTTTGAAAGGGCTCAGAGCCCGGCGGCTTGCAGGCTCTGCAGGAAGCGATCCGCGGACTGGAAGCCGATCACCCGCACGCCGGGCAGCTCGCGCCCCTGGGCGTCGAAGAAGATGATGCCGGGCGGGCCGAAGAGGCGGAAGCGCTTTAGCAGCGCGCGGTGCTCGGCGTCGTTGGCCGTCACGTCCGCCTTCAGCAGCAGCGCACCGGACATCAGCTCGCGCACCCGCGGATCGCTGAAGGTGAAGGCCTCCATCTCCTTGCACGAGACACACCAGTCGGCATAGAAATCAAGCATCACCGGCCGGCCCGCGCTGCGCAGCAGCGCATCGAGCTCGGCATTGCTCGCGACTGGACGGAAGCGCAGCGCGGCATCGTCGGCGGCGGCTTCCGGTGATATGGCCCCGGCTGCCGATGACCGCGCGAAATGGCGAAGCGGCTGCCAGGGATCGCTGCCGCCGGAGGCCGCACCCACCAGCTGCAGCCCGCCGAGCATCGCGAGCACGACACCAACCCCCTTGAAGAAGCGCGCCCAGCCGCGCGCCCCCGCATGCAGTGGGTCGAACACGCGCAGGTAGACCGCGCCGATCAGCAACAGCGCGCCCCACAGCAGCATCGCCAGCGCCCCGGGCAGCACCGGCTGCAGCAGCCACAGCGCGACCGCGATCAGCAGCGCGCCGAAGAAGTGCTTCACGTGCTCCATCCAGCCGCCGGCGCGCGGCAGCCAGCGGCCCGCCGAGGCGCCGAGCAGCAGCAGCGGCACGCTCATGCCCCAGGCGAGCGAGAACAGCGCGCCGCCGCCGAGCAGCACGTCGCGCGTCTGGCTGATGTAGAGCAGCGCCCCGGCCAGCGGCGCCGCGACGCAGGGGCTGACGATCAGCGCCGAGATGCCGCCCATCGCGAACACGCCCAGCAGCGAGCCGCCGCGCGAGCGCCCCGCGGCGTGCGCGAGCCGCTCGCGCAGCGCGGCGGGCAGCTGCAGCTCGTAGAAGCCGAACATCGACAGCGCCAGCAGCACCAGCAGCGCCGCGAAGGCGCCCAGCACCCAGGGCGTCTGCAGCCAGGCGGCGAGCCCTTCGCCGACCAGACCGGCCGCCACGCCGAAGGCGGTGTAGACGAGCGCCATGCCGAGGGAGTACGCCAGCGCCAGCGTGAGCCCGCGGCTGCGCTGCGACGCCGCGGGCGCCTCCTGGCCCGCGATCAGCGAGGACAGGATCGGCAGCATCGGCAGCACGCAGGGCGTCAGCGACAGCAGCAGTCCCGCGACGAAGAAGACGGCGGCGACCAGCAGCAGGTTGCCCGACTGCAGCGCGGCGTCGATCCGGTCCCCGACGCCGCCTCCCGCCGCCGCATCGCCCGGGCCTCCCGCGTCCTGAGGCGCCGCGGCGGCGGGCAGCGCCGGTGCCGACTGCGCTGCTGCCGAGGCGTTCGGCGTCGAGGAGAACCAGCGCGAGAGGACGCCGCCCGGCCCGCGCCAGCGCTCGGCCTCCGACTCGCTCAGCACGGCCACCCGGTCGGTCGCGGCGCCGAAGGCGGCGAGCTGGACCTCGGCATGGCTCTGCATTGGCGGATAGCAGATGCCCTGGTCGGCACAGCCCTGGCTGGTGACGCCGAGCTTGAAGGGTCCGCCCGCCTGCTCCACCGGCAGGCGGATCGTCAGCGTGCCGCGGTGGGTCTCGACCTCCTTCTTGAAGGTCTCGTCGAACTTGACCTTGCCGGCCGGGATGTCGGCGGTGCCGAGCGTCACCGGCGCCCCGTCCACGCCGCTCGCCTCGAAGCGGAACTGCTCGCGGTACATGTAGTAGCCGGGCGCGACGTCGAAGCGCAGCTCGAGCGTGCGCGCATCGGCAGCGCGGGCGGAGAAGCGGAAGGCCTTCTCCGGCGCCAGGAAGTCCTCGGACGCGCGCGACAGCGCCGGGGCCAGCAGCAGCCACAGCGCGAGCAGGCCCAGCAGCCAGGACCAGGGCAGTCGGGACGCGGGCGCGCGTCCCCGGGGGCAGGTCATCTCGGATCTCCTTGGGTCTGTGTGACCAGCCATTCCAGATAGGGTTCCAGGCTGGCCGCCACCGGCAGCGCCAGCAGCTCCGGCACCTCGTAGGGATGCAGGCCGGGCAGGCGCTCGAGCAGCGCCGGCCAGCGCTCGGCGGTGGTCTTGAGCAGCAGCAGCCACTCGGCACTCTCCTCGATCGCGCCCTTCCACCAGTACATCGAGACGGCGCCGGGCAGCAGCGTGGCGCAGGCGACCAGCCGTGCCTCGAGCAGCTCACGCGCGAGGCGCCGGGCGGACGCCTCGTCGGGTGCGGTGCTCAGCGCAACCAGGACGGCAGGGGATTCGGACATGGCAGGCTCCCGGAAGGACGTGCGGGGGACTCAGCGGTAGAAGCGGCGCCGCGTGATCACCACCGCGAGATAGTAGGAAGCGAGGGCGTAGGCCGCCAGCACGCCGAGCGGCTGCGCCCACTGCGCCGGCCACTCGCCGATGATCAGCGGCCGCACCAGATCGACCGCGGCGCGCAGCGGCAGCAGCGCGGAGACGGTCTGCAGCCAGCCGGGCAGTTGATCGAGCGGAAAGTAGATGCCCGACAGGAAGGTCATCGGCGTCAGCACCAGCGTGAAGTAGTAGGTGAAGAAGTCGTAGCCCTTGGCCAGCGCGTTGAACACCAGCGCGATCGACGCGAAGGTGATGCCGACGAACAGCAGCACCGGCAGCGCCGCGAGCATCGTCGGCGCGCGGCTGATGCCGAGCGCGACGATCACGAGCAGGATCGCCGTCACCGAGAACAGCGACTTCAGCGCCGCCCACAGCATCTCGGCGAACACGATGTCGTCGAGCAGCATCGGCGCGTTGAGGATGCCGTCCCAGGTCTTCTGCACGTGCATGCGCGAGAAGGCCGAATAGAGCGCCTCGAAGGTCGCGGCATTCATCGCGCTCATGCAGATGCCGCCCGAGGCGAGGAAGAGGATGTAGGGCAGGCCCTGCACCTCGCCGAGCAGCGCGCCGAGCCCGTAGCCGAAGGCCACCAGCATGATCAGCGGCTCGGCGATGTTGGCGAGCAGGCTTGGCAGCGCGAGCTTGCGCCATACCAGCAGGTTGCGCTGCACCACCGGCAGGCAGCGCCGGCTCACGCGCGGAAGGGAATAGAGGGTGTCGATCATCGGCGGCGGCGCTCAGGAGTCGCGGATCTGGCGGCCGGTCAGCTTGAGGAACAGGTCCTCGAGGTTGGCCGGGCGGTGCAGGTAGCGCACGGTGTGCTCTCCGGCGAGCGCCTGCAGCAGCGGCGCGGGCTCGCTCAGGTAGAAGAACACCGTCTCGCCGCTGGTCTCGACGCGCTGTGCCATCGCGCCGAGCGGCCCAATCAGGCGCGCCGCGCCGTCGCCGTAGACCTCGACCACGTCGGTCTCGAGGTGGCGCTCGATCAGCCCGCGCGGCGTGCCCTCGGCGATCTTGCGGCCGTGGTCGATCACGAGCAGCCGGTCGCACAGCCGCTCGGCCTCGTCCATGAAGTGCGTCGTCAGCAGGATCGACTTGCCGCGCTGCAGCAGGCGCTGCAGCCGCTCCCACATCAGGTGCCTCGCCTGCGGGTCGAGCCCGGTGGTCGGCTCGTCGAGCAGCAGCAGGTCGGGGTCGTTGACGAGCGCCCGCCCCAGGCTCAGGCGCCGCTTCATGCCGCCCGACAGCTCGGCCGGCTTCGCGCGGGCCTTGGCCTGCAGCGCCGAGAACTCGAGCAGCTCGGGGATGCGCCGCTCGATCACCGCCGCCGGCAGCCCGAAGTAGCGGCCGTAGACGCGCAGGTTCTCGGTGCAGTCGAAGTCCGGGTCGAGGCTGTCGAATTGCGACACCACGCCGATGCGCTGCTTGGCCTCGCGCACGCGCGCCGGGATCGGCAGCCCGAAGGCCTCGATCTGCCCGGCGTCGGGCTTCGTCAGCCCGAGGCACATGCGGATCGTGGTCGTCTTGCCCGCGCCGTTCGGCCCGATCACGCCGAGGCACTCGCCGGCACGGATCTCGAAGGACAGGTCGTCGACGACCTGGTTGGCGCCGAAGCGCTTGGACAGGTGGCGGACCTGGAACAGCGACGGCGTGGACGCTTGCAGGGGCAGGGACATGGCGAGGCAGTGTGCCAAAGAAAAAGGGCCAGCACAGGCTGGCCCTTCTCGCGCTGACGCCGCCCGGAGGCGGCAGCAGCCGTCGGCTTACTCGGCAGCTTGGGCCGGTGCAGCCTCGGCCTCGACGGCCTCGGTGCGCTCGACCAGCTCGACGTAGGCCATCGGCGCGTTGTCGCCGACGCGGAAGCCCATCTTCAGGATGCGGGTGTAGCCGCCCGGGCGCGCCTTGAAGCGCGGGCCCAGCACGTCGAACAGCTTGACCACGTTCTCGCGGTTGCGCAGGCGGTCGAAGGCCAGACGGCGGTTGGCGACGGTCGGCTCCTTGGCCAGGGTGATCAGCGGCTCGACGACGCGGCGCAGTTCCTTGGCCTTCGGGACGGTGGTCTTGATGGCCTCGTGCTCGATGAGCGAGTTGGCCATGTTGCGCAGCATCGCGAGGCGGTGCTCGGAGGTGCGGTTCAGTTTGCGAAGACCGTGACGGTGGCGCATGGTGCGTTCCTTTCCTTATTGAACCCCGGCCGGACAAGGTACCGGGGGTTGCACGTGCAAAAGTGGTGAGTTGTCAGGCCGAGCCGGACACCACGGATCCGGCTCGGCCGGGCCGTCGGTGTCGCCCCCTGGGGGGCGGCCGAAGGCCGTAGGGGGGTACCCGTTTCAGCGCTTGTCCAGGCCGGACGGCGGCCAGTTCTCGAGACGTGCGCCCAGCGTGAGGCCACGCGAGGCCAGCACTTCCTTGATCTCGTTGAGCGACTTGCGACCCAGGTTCGGGGTCTTGAGCAGCTCGGTCTCGGTGCGCTGGATCAGGTCGCCGATGTAGTAGATGTTCTCGGCCTTGAGGCAGTTGGCCGAGCGCACCGTCAGCTCGAGCTCGTCCACGGGGCGCAGCAGGATCGGGTCGAACTGCTGGCTGCGCTGCGCCGGCTGGTCGAAGGCGGCGATCTCGTTGCCCTCGAGCTGCGCGAACACCGCGAGCTGCTCGACCAGGATCTTGGCCGACGAGCGGATCGCCTCTTCCGGGGAGATCGCGCCGTTGGTCTCGATTTCCATCACCAGCTTGTCCAGGTCGGTGCGCTGCTCGACGCGGGCGCTCTCGACCGTGTAGCTGACGCGGCGCACCGGCGAGAAGGACGCGTCGAGCACGATGCGGCCGATCGCCTTGGTCGCCTCGTCGCCGTAGCGGCGCAGGTTGCCGGGGACGTAGCCGCGGCCCTTCTCGACCTTGATCTGCATGTCCAGCTTGCCGCCCTGCGACAGGTGCGCGATCACGTGGTCGGGGTTGATCACCTCGACGTCGTGCGGCGTCTGGATGTCGCCGGCCGTGACCGGGCCCTCGCCTTCCTTGCGCAGCACCAGCGTGACCTCGTCGCGGTTGTGCAGCCGGAAGGTGACGCCCTTGAGGTTCAGCATCACGTGCACCACATCTTCCTGCACGCCGTCGATCGACGAGTACTCGTGGAGCACGCCTGCGATCGTGACCTCGGTCGGCGCATGACCCACCATCGACGACAGCAGCACGCGGCGCAGCGCGTTGCCCAGCGTGTGGCCGTAGCCGCGCTCGAAGGGCTCGAGCGTGACCTTCGCGCGGTGGCCGCCGAGCGGCTCCACATTGATGGCTTTGGGTTTCAGCAGATTGGTTTGCATGAGGTCTCCCTCTCAATACCCTCGGCTCGTTACACCGATAAGGCTGATGGACCACCCGGCCGCAAAAAAGCACGGGCCGGGAAACAAGAACAAGGCGCCAGCCCCTGCCGCGTGCTTCGCGCAGCAGGTGTCCGGCGCCTTGGGGTGAGCGTCAACGCGAGTAGAGTTCGACGATCAGCGATTCGTTGATGTCGGCGCCGAATTCGTCGCGGTCCGGAGCCTTCTTGAAGGTGCCTTCGAGCTTGTTCGCGTCCACCGCGACCCAGCCCGGCAGGCCGATCGATTCGGCCAGCTTCAGCGACTCCTGCACGCGCAGCTGCTTCTTCGCCTTCTCGCGGATCGCGACCACGTCACCGGCCTTGACCAGGTAGGACGGGATATTGACGACTTCGCCGTTGACGGTGATGGCCTTGTGCGACACCAGCTGGCGCGCCTCGGCACGGGTCGAGCCGAAGCCCATGCGGTAGACGACGTTGTCCAGGCGCGACTCGAGGATGACCAGCAGGTTGGCGCCGGTGTTGCCACGGCGGCGGTCGGCTTCCTCGAAGTAGCGGCGGAACTGGCGCTCGAGCACGCCGTACATGCGCTTGACCTTCTGCTTCTCGCGCAGCTGCAGACCGAAGTCGGAGGTGCGGGAGCCGGAGGTGCGGCCGTGCTGGCCGGGCTTGGATTCGAACTTGGCCTTGTCCCCGATGGCGCGACGCGCGCTCTTCAGGAACAGGTCGGTGCCTTCACGGCGGGACAGCTTGGCCTTCGGGCCGAGATAACGTGCCACTTGAGTGCTTCCTCTTTGTGTCTGACGTGGCTCGCTGGAATCTGCGAGGTCACGCGAGTCTGTCGCAACGGCAAGCCCGGGGAACCGGGCGCGGCGCAGACGGTGGGCTTCAACGAAAACCGCCGACCGGGCGCGCGAAGCGCCGGCCGGCGAACTGCAAAGCAGCGGATTCTAGCTCAGATCAGATGCGACGGCGCTTCTGGGGGCGGCAGCCGTTGTGCGGCACCGGCGTCACGTCGGAGATCGAGTTGATGCGGATGCCGAGAGCGGCGAGCGCACGAACCGAGGACTCGCGACCCGGGCCGGGGCCCTTGATCTCGACGTCGAGGTTCTTGATGCCCTGCTCCTGGGCGGCACGGCCGGCCACTTCCGCCGCGACCTGCGCCGCGAACGGGGTGGACTTGCGCGAGCCCTTGAAGCCCTGGCCGCCGCTGGAGGCCCAGGACAGCGAGTTGCCTTGGCGGTCCGTGATCGTGATGATCGTGTTGTTGAACGACGCGTGCACGTGGGCGATGCCGTCGGCGATGTTCTTGCGAACCTTCTTGCGCACGCGCTGCGCGGCGCTATTGGCGGGAGACTTAGCCATGGTGACCTTCTTTCAATCAGCGGGAGCGACGACGGCTTACTTCTTCTGAGCGACGCCCGACTTGCGCGGACCCTTGCGGGTGCGTGCGTTCGTGCGGGTGCGCTGGCCGCGCATCGGCAGACCGCGACGATGACGGAAGCCGCGGTAGCAGCCCAGGTCCATCAGTCGCTTGATGTTCATCGAAAGCTCGCGGCGCAGGTCGCCTTCGATCGTGAGTCGGCCCACTTCATCGCGAAGTTTCTCGAGATCCGCATCGTTCAGGTCCTTGACCTTCTTCGAGCGCTCGATGCCGCAGGCATCACAGATCTTCTGGGCGGTCGTGCGGCCAATGCCGTAGATCGCGGTCAGACCGATCTCGGTGTGCTTCTGGGGCGGAATGTTGATACCAGCAATACGTGCCATTTGCGTCCTCTAATTCGCGTTCAGCAGGGCGATCGACTCAACGCCGCCTCAGCCCTGGCGTTGCTTGTGACGCGGGTCGGTGCAAATCACGCGAACCACGCCGTTGCGACGGATGATCTTGCAATTGCGGCAGATCTTTTTGACGGATGCCGAAACTTTCATGGTCTTCTCCTTGACCTGTTGTTGCACGCCGCGCGTCTTCTGGACGCCACGGCTCCGGGTTCAGTAAAACTTGCTCACTTCGCCCGGAACACGATGCGAGCGCGACTCAAATCGTAGGGCGTCAGCTCCACGGTCACCCGGTCACCCGGCAGGATGCGGATGTAGTGCATCCGCATCTTGCCGGAGATGTGGCCGAGAACCACGTGCCCGTTTTCCAGCTTCACACGAAACGTGGCATTGGGCAGGTTCTCGAGGATCTCGCCCTGCATCTGAATGACGTCGTCTTTGGCCATACCTGGTGGACCGCTTCGCTAACCGGCCGACTTGTTCAGCCCGCCTTGAAATTTGCCTTCTTCAGCAGCGACTCGTACTGCTGGGACATCACGTAGGACTGCACCTGAGCCCAGAAGTCCATCGTCACCACCACGATGATCAGCAGCGAGGTGCCACCGAAGTAGAAGGGGACGTTGTACTCGAGGATCAGGAACTCGGGCAGCAGGCACACCAGCGTGATGTACAGCGCGCCCGCCAGCGTGAGCCGGGACAGGATCCGGTCGATGTAGCGCGCCGTCTGGTCACCCGGGCGGATGCCCGGGATGAACGCGCCGCTCTTCTTCAGGTTGTCCGCCGTCTCACGGCTGTTGAACACCAGCGCCGTGTAGAAGAAGCAGAAGAAGATGATCGCGGCGGCGTACAGCATCACGTAGGGCGGCTGGCCCGGGTGCAGCGCGTCGGCGATGTTCTTGAGCCAGCGCATGCTGTCGCCCGTGCTGAACCAGCTCACCACCGTCGCCGGCAGCAAGATGATCGACGAGGCGAAGATCGGCGGGATCACGCCGGCCATGTTCAGCTTCAGCGGCAGGTGCGACGACTGGCCGCCGTAGACCTTGTTGCCGACCTGGCGCTTGGCGTAGTTCACCAGGATCTTGCGCTGACCCCGCTCGACGAACACCACGAAGTAGGTCACTGCGACGACGATCGCGATGATGAACAGCGCCGCGATGATGCTCATCGCGCCGGTGCGCACCAGCTCGAACAGGCCACCGAGCGCGCTCGGCAGACCCGCCGCGATGCCGGCGAAGATCAGGATCGAGATGCCGTTGCCCAGACCCCGCTCCGTGATCTGCTCGCCCAGCCACATCAGGAACATCGTGCCGGCCGTGAGGCTGACCAGTGCCGTGACGCGGAACATCAGGCCCGGATCGATCACCAGGCCCGGCGAGCTCTCCAGCGCGACCGCGATGCTGAGCGACTGGAAGATCGCCAGCCCGAGCGTGCCGTAGCGCGTGTACTGCGTGATCTTGCGCCGGCCCGCCTCGCCTTCCTTCTTCAGCGCCTCCAGCGTCGGCACCACGTAGGTCATCAGCTGCATGATGATCGATGCCGAGATGTAGGGCATGATCCCCAGCGCGAAGACCGTGAAGCGCGACAGCGCCCCGCCCGAGAACATGTTGAACAGGCTCAGGATGCCCCCCTGCTGCCCCTGGAAGAGCTGCTGGAGCTGCGCCGGGTCGATGCCGGGCACCGGGATGTGGGCGCCGATACGATAGACGACGAGTGCCAGCACCAGGAAGACAAGCCGGCGACGCAGGTCGCCGAACTTGCCGGTCTTGGCCAGCTGAGTTGCGTTGGTTGCCACTTGCGGGGGTTTCCTAGAGCCGAATCAGAGCACGCCGGACGGGCCGCGGGTCATCACTCGACGAACGAGCCGCCGACAGCCTCGACGGCCGCCTTGGCACCTGCCGTCGCGCCGATGCCCTTGAGCACGACCTTCTTGGTCAGCTTGCCGGCAGCGATGATCTTGACGACCTTCGCCAGCTCCGGAACCAGACCGGCCTGCTTGAGCGCCAGCACGTCGACCTCGCCCAGGTCCAGACGCTCCAGATCCGACAGGCGGACCTCGGCGTTGAACTTCAGGGAAGCGGACTTGAAGCCGCGCTTGGGCAGACGGCGCTGCAGCGGCATCTGGCCGCCTTCGAAGCCGACCTTGTGGAAGCCACCGGCACGCGACTTCTGGCCCTTGTGACCGCGACCGGCGGTCTTGCCCAGGCCAGAACCGATACCCCGGCCCACGCGGCGCTTGGCGTGCTTGGCACCCTGCGCCGGCTTGATGGTGTTGAGTTGCATCTTGTCCTCAGCCCGAATCAGAGCACCTTGATCAGGTAGCTCACCTTGTTGATCATGCCGCGCACCGCAGGCGTGTCCTCGAGAACGGACTCGCTGTTGACGCGGCGCAGGCCCAGGCCGCGCACCGTGGCGCGGTGCGATTCGCGCGTCCCGATCGGGCTGCGAACCAGCTTCACCTTGACAGTTTTCTTGTCAGTCATGATTTGCTCCAGGCGCTTCAGCCGAGGATCTCTTCGAGCGTCTTGCCACGCTTGGCGGCGATCTCGGCCGGCGTGGTCGAGCGGCGCAGCGCGTCGAACGTGGCACGCACCATGTTGTACGGGTTGGTCGAGCCGTGGCTCTTGGCGACGACGTCCGTGACGCCCATCACCTCGAAGACCGCGCGCATCGGGCCGCCGGCGATGATGCCGGTACCGGCCGGGGCCGGGGCGACCATCACCTTGGCCGCGCCGTGCTCGCCCATCACCTTGTGGAACACGGTGCCGTTCTTCAGGCTGACCTTGAGCATGTTGCGGCGGGCCTGCTCCATGGCCTTCTGCACCGCCACCGGCACTTCGCGGGACTTGCCCTTGCCCATGCCCACGCGGCCGTCACCGTCGCCGACCACGGTCAGTGCGGCGAAACCGAGAATCCGGCCACCCTTCACCACCTTGGTCACGCGGTTCACCGCGATCATCTTTTCACGCAGACCGTCGTCGCGACCTTCGTCCGCTACTTTCGGTTGAAACTTCGCCATTTTGGGAATCCTTCCGGTGTGTCTCTAGCCGACGATCAGAACTGCAGGCCGGCTTCGCGGGCTGCTTCTGCGAGGGCCTTGACGCGACCGTGGTAGGCAAAGCCTGCGCGGTCGAATGCAACCTTCTCGATGCCGGCGGCCTTCGCACGCTCGGCGATACGCTTGCCGATCAGCTGTGCCGCTGCCACGTTGGCACCCTTGCCGGCGCCACCGAGCTGCTCGCGCACGTCCTTCTCGACCGTCGAGGCGCTGGCCAGCACGCGGCCGCCGTCCTCGGAGATCACGCTGGCATAGATGTGCGTGTTGGAGCGGAACACCGTCAGGCGCACCGCGCGCAGTTCTGCGATGCGGGCTCGGGTCTGGCGGGAGCGGCGCAGTCGCTGTTCTTTCTTGGTCAACATGTCGCAGCTCCTTACTTCTTCTTGGTCTCTTTCAAGACCACTTTTTCGTCCGAGTAGCGCACGCCCTTGCCCTTGTAGGGCTCGGGCGGACGGAAGGCGCGCACTTCGGCGGCGATCTGGCCCACCACCTGGCGGTCGGCGCCCTTGATCAGGATTTCGGTCTGGGTCGGGGTCTCGACCTTGATGCCCTCGGGCATGTCCTTGACCACCGGATGCGAGAAGCCGAGCTGCAGGTTCAGCTTCGTGCCCTGAGCCTGGGCACGGAAGCCCACACCCACGAGCTGCAGCTTGCGCTCGAAGCCCTTGCTGACGCCCGTGACCATGTTGGCCACCAGCGCGCGCATCGTGCCCGACATGGCGTTGGCTTCGGCGGAATCGTTCGCCGGAGCGAAGCTCACCTTGCCGCCTTCGCTCTTGACGGCCACCAGCGGGTGCTGGGGACGCACCAGCGTGCCCAGCGCGCCCTTGACGCTGATCTGCTCAGCGGTGATCGACACGTCCACGCCCTGCGGGACGGCGACCGGCATTTTTCCTACGCGAGACATTGTGCGTTCTCCTCGATCAGGCGACGTAGCACAGCACTTCGCCGCCGATGCCGCTCTGGCGGGCCTTGCGGTCGGTCATCACGCCCTTCGGGGTGGTGACGATCGCGACGCCGAGGCCGTTCATGACCTGCGGGATCTCGTTGCGGCCGCGGTAGATGCGCAGGCCGGGACGGCTCACGCGCTCCAGGCGCTCGATCACCGGACGGCCGGCGTAATACTTCAGCGCGATCTCGAGCTGCGGCTTGGCAGCCTCGCCACGCACGGCGAAGTTGTCGATGTAGCCCTCGTCCTTCAGGACCTGGGCGATGGCAACCTTCAGCTTCGACGACGGCATCGACACGCTGGCCTTCTCGACCATCTGCGCGTTGCGGATGCGGGTCAGCATATCGGCGATCGGATCACTCATGCTCATTTGATATCTCCTGATCCAACCGATTACCAGCTAGCCTTCACAACACCCGGGATGTCGCCCTTGAAGGCGAGTTCACGGATCTTGTTGCGAGCCAGGCCGAACTTGCGGAACGTGCCACGGGGACGGCCGGTCAGCTCGCAGCGGTTGCGCTGACGGGTCGGGTTGGCGTTGCGGGGCAGCTTCTGCAGTTCCAGACGGGCGAGGTAGCGCTCTTCGTCGGACTTGCTGGCGTCGTTGGCAACGGCCTTCAGCTCTTCGTACTTTTTCGCGAACTTGGCGGCCAGCGCGGCGCGCTTGAGTTCACGCTGAATCATGGAAACTTTAGCCACGAACCACCTCAGTTCTTGAACGGGAAACGGAAAGCCGCGAGCAGCGCCTTGCACTCGTCGTCCGACTTCGCCGTCGTGGTGATGCTGATGTTCAGACCGCGCAGCGCATCAACCTTGTCGTACTCGATTTCCGGGAAGATGATCTGTTCCTTGACGCCGACGTTGTAGTTGCCACGGCCGTCGAAGGAGCGACCCGAGATGCCGCGGAAGTCGCGCACGCGGGGCAGCGCGATCGTCACGAAGCGATCCAGGAATTCGTACATCTGCGCGCCGCGCAGGGTCACCATGCAGCCGATGGGCACGCCGTCGCGGATCTTGAAGCCGGCAATGGCCTTGCGCGACTTGGTGACCACGGGCTTCTGGCCGGCGATCTTGGTCAGGTCGCCCACTGCGTGATCCATGACCTTCTTGTCGGACACCGCCTCGCTCACGCCCATGTTCAGCGTGATCTTGGTGATGCGCGGCACTTCCATCACGGACTTGTAGCCGAATTTCTGCACCAGGTCCGGCACCACTTTTTCGCGGTAAAACTCTTGCAAACGAGCCATCTCGAACCCCTTTACGCCTTGATTTCTTCGCCGCTCGACTTGAAGACGCGAACCTTCTTGCCGTCTTCCAGCAGCTTGATGCCCACGCGGTCGGCCTTGCCGGTCGCGGGGTTGTAGATAGCGATGTTGGACTGGTGGATCGGCATGGTCTTGTCGACGATGCCGCCCGTGGTGCCCTTCATCGGGTTCGGACGCACGTGCTTCTTGACGAGGTTGATGCCGTCGACGGTGACGTGATCGGCGTCGATGCGCGCCGAGACGGTACCGCGCTTGCCCTTGTCGCGACCGGTCAGCACGACGACCTGATCACCCTTGCGAATCTTGTTCATGATCTGTCCTTGTGCTTGAGGCTTAGAGCACTTCCGGCGCCAGCGACACGATCTTCATGAAGCGCTCGGAGCGCAGCTCGCGCGTGACCGGGCCGAAGATGCGGGTGCCGATCGGCTCCAGCTTGTTGTTCAGCAGCACGGCGGCGTTGCCGTCGAACTTGACCAGCGAGCCGTCCTGACGGCGCACGCCCTTGGCAGTGCGAACCACCACGGCGCTGTAGACCTCGCCCTTCTTGACGCGGCCGCGCGGCGCGGCCTCCTTGATGCTGACCTTGATGATGTCGCCGATACCGGCATAACGGCGCTTGGAGCCACCCAGCACCTTGATGCACATGACGGACTTCGCGCCCGTGTTGTCGGCGACATCAAGTCGCGATTGCATTTGAATCATTTAAGTCCCCAACTTATCCCGCATTGCCAGCCCGTGCCCATCACGTACTGGCTTCCGCGGTCAGTCTTGGTCCCGTCAGCTGCGCGACTGCGCACAAGGCGCCGCCTCAAAGCCGCTTGGGTTGGAGCCAGACCCTTGGCTCGCGCTCAGGACGAAACCAGGAATTCCGGCGAAGCTGCGGATTATGAAGAAGAAAGGGCGCCGTGTCAAGCGCCCTGCTCGTTCATGGCCCGACGGCAGGCGTCGGGCCGAAATCCTCAGGCTGCGAGCTGGCCCGCCTGCTCGAGCAGACGCTCGGCGCCGCTGACCTCGAACTTGCCCGGCGCCTCGACGTTGAGGGTCCTCACGACGCCGTCGACCACCAGCATCGAGTAGCGCTGCGAGCGCTGCCCCAGCCCGCGAGCGCCCAGGTCGAGCGTGAGGCCCGTGGCGCGCGTGAAGTCGCCGCTGCCGTCGGCCATCATGCGCACCTTGCCGGCCGCCTTGTGCTCGCGGCCCCAGGCGCCCATCACGAAGGCGTCGTTGACCGACACGCACCAGATCTCGTCGACGCCGGCGGCGCGCAGCGCCTCGGCATTGGCGATGTAGCCCGGCAGGTGCTGCGCGGAGCAGGTCGGCGTGAACGCGCCCGGCACCGCGAAGATCGCGACGGTCTTGCCCGCCGCCTCCTTGCGGATGTCGAAGGCGTTGGGGCCGAGCGAGCAGCCGTTGCCCTCGACCTCGATGAATTCGTACAGCGTGCCCTGCGGCAGGCTGTCGCCAACTTTCAGCATGGGACCTCCTCGTCAATCGCGCAGCTTCTTGCGGCTGCGCAAGGAATTTCGGCCGCCCCAATGAGAAACGGCCGGGGCGCCAGTATTCCAGCGCCCCGACCGTCGTCGGGAGGGCCACGCGAATGGCCCTCGGATTCGCACGTATTAGACCGCGCTTGCCTTCTCGATCAGGCGCGTCACGACCCAGGACTTCGTCTTGGAGATCGGGCGGCCTTCGGCGATCTCGACCAGATCGCCCATCTTGTACTCGCCGTTCTCGTCATGGGCGTGGTACTTGCGCGAGCGGGCCACGATCTTGCCGTAGAGCTCGTGCTTGACGCGACGCTCGACCAGGACCGTGACGGTCTTGGCGCGCTTGTCGCTCACCACGCGACCGACGAAGGTGCGGGTGTTCTTCTCGGCTTGAGCTTGCGTCATCACGCGGCTCCTTTCTTCTTCTCGGCCAGGATGGTCTTGACGCGAGCGATGTCACGGCGCGTGTTGCGCAGCTGGGTGTGGTTGCCCAGCTGCTGCGTCGCCTTCTGCATGCGCAGGCCGAAGTGGGCCTTCAGCAGGTCCTTGACTTCCTGCTCCAGAGCGGCGACGTCCTTGCTGCGCAGTTCAGATGCTTTCATATCGATTCTCCGAATGCTTCAGTTCAGGCGCCGATCGCGCGCGTCACGAACACGGTGCGCAGCGGCAGCTTGGCGGACGCGAGCTGGAAAGCCTCGCGAGCCAGCGCCTCGGGCACGCCGTTGATCTCGTAGAGCACCTTGCCGGGCTGGATCTCGGCCACGTAGTACTCCGGGTTGCCCTTGCCGTTGCCCATACGGACTTCGGCAGGCTTCTGCGAGATCGGCTTGTCCGGGAAGATGCGGATCCAGATGCGGCCGCCACGCTTGACGTGACGGGAGATCGCACGACGGGCCGCCTCGATCTGGCGAGCCGTGATGCGGCCGCGCTCGGTGGCCTTCAGACCGAAGTCGCCGAACGACACGTTGGTGCCGCGCGTGGCGATGCCGGTGTTGCGGCCCTTCTGCTCCTTGCGGAATTTCCGACGGGAGGGTTGCAGCATGTTCGTTACTCCTTACGCGCCACCGGTGCCCGGTGCCGCGGCTTTGCGCACGCGCTTGGCACCCGGGGCGCCAGCACCAGCGCCATCGGCGGGCTTGTCGCTGCCGTCGACCGGCGCACCGTCCTGACGCGGACCACGGCCGGCGCCGGGGCGCGGACCACGGTTGTCAGGGCGGCCACGGCCGTCCGGACGCGCGTTGCGGCGCGGGCGGCGATCGTCTTCATCGGTCTTCGCGGCTGCGGGCAGCTCGCCGTTGGCCAGGCGGTCGCCCTTGTAGACCCAGACCTTGACGCCGATGACGCCGTAGGTGGTCTTCGCCTCGGAGAAGCCGTAGTCGATGTCGGCGCGCAGCGTGTGCAGCGGCACGCGACCTTCGCGGTACCACTCGGTGCGGGCGATCTCGATGCCGTTCAGGCGGCCGGCGGACATGATCTTGATGCCCTGCGCGCCCAGACGCATCGCGTTCTGCATCGCGCGCTTCATCGCGCGACGGAACATGATGCGCTTCTCGAGCTGCTGGGTGATCGAGTCGGCGACCAGCTGAGCATCGATCTCGGGCTTGCGCACTTCCTCGATGTTCACCGCGACCGGCACGCCGAGGCGGCGGGTCAGTTCGGCCTTCAGGTTCTCGATGTCCTCGCCCTTCTTGCCGATCACGACGCCCGGACGTGCCGAGTAGATGGTGATGCGGGCGTTGCGGGCCGGGCGCTCGATCAGGATGCGCGAGACGGCCGCGTTCTTCAGGCGCGACTTCAGGAATTCACGAACCTGCAGGTCCTCGGCCAGCATCTGGCCGAAGTTGCGGTTCGAGGCATACCAGCGCGACGCCCAGGCACGGGTGACGGGCAGCCGGAAGCCGGTCGGATGGATTTTCTGTCCCATAGTCTTCCTTCAGCCTCAGTTGCCGACGGTCACGAAGATGTGGCAGGTCGGCTTGCTGATGCGGTTGCCGCGGCCCTTGGCGCGCGCGGTGAAACGCTTCAGCGTGGCGCCTTGCTCCACGTAGATCGTCTTGACCTTCAGTTCGTCGATGTCGGCACCGTCGTTGTGCTCGGCATTGGCGATGGCGGACTCGAGCGCCTTGCGGATGATCAGCGCGGCCTTCTTCTGCGTGAAGTTCAGGATGTTGAGCGCCTGGTCCACTTTCTTGCCGCGGATCAGGTCGGCGACCAGACGGCCCTTGTCGACCGACAGGCGCACGCCGCGAACGATTGCACGGGTTTCCATGGCCTCTTACCTCTTCGCCTTCTTGTCGCCGGGGTGACCCTTGAACGTGCGGGTCAGCGCGAACTCGCCGAGCTTGTGGCCGACCATCTGGTCGGACACGTACACCGGCACGTGCTGCTTGCCGTTGTGCACGGCAATGGTCAGACCGATGAACTCGGGCAGGATGGTGGAGCGACGCGACCAGGTCTTGATCGGCTTCTTGTCCTTGATCGCAACGGCCTTGTCCACCTTGGCTTGCAGGTGGTGGTCGACGAACGGACCCTTCTTGAGTGAACGAGCCATAACCTACCTCTTACTTCTTGCGACGCGACACGATCATGGTCTGCGTGCGCTTGTTGTTGCGGGTGCGGTAGCCCTTGGTCAGCGTGTTCCACGGAGAGACCGGGGCACGTGCCTCGCCGGTGCGGCCTTCGCCACCACCGTGCGGGTGATCCACCGGGTTCATCGCGACGCCGCGCACGGTCGGGCGGATGCCCTTCCAGCGGATCGCGCCGGCCTTGCCGTACTGGCGCAGGCTGTGCTCTTCGTTCGACACCTCGCCGATGGTGGCGCGGCAATCGATGTGGATCTTGCGGACTTCACCCGAGCGCAGGCGGACCTGCGCGTACGTACCTTCGCGCGCCATCAGCGTCACCGAGGTGCCGGCCGAGCGTGCGATCTGCGCGCCCTTGCCCGGCAGCAGCTCGACGCAGTGGATGGTCGAGCCCACGGGGATGTTGCGGATCGGCAGCGTGTTGCCGGCCTTGATCGGGGCTTCCGAGCCGGAGAGCACGGTCGCGCCGACGTCCAGGCCGCGCGGGGCGATGATGTAGCGACGCTCGCCGTCGGCATAGCACACCAGCGCGATGTGGGCCGTGCGGTTCGGGTCGTACTCGATGCGCTCCACCTTCGCGGGGATGCCATCCTTGTTGCGACGGAAGTCGACCACGCGGTAGTGGTGCTTGTGACCACCGCCCTTGTGGCGCGTCGTGATGTGGCCGTTGTTGTTGCGGCCGGCGTTCTGCTTCTGGGGCTCCAGCAGCGACGCTTCCGGCTTGCCCTTGTGCAGGTGCTTGTGCACCACCTTCACCACGGCGCGGCGGCCGGGCGACGTGGGTTTGACTTTGACGACGGCCATTTACGCGGCCTCCCCGGAGAAGTTGAGCTCTTGGCCTTCCTTGAGCGCCACGTACGCCTTCTTGACGTGATCGCGGCGGCCCATCGTGCGGCCGAAGCGCTTGACCTTGCCCTTCTGGTTGACGGTGCGCACCGAGTCCACCTCGACCTTGAACATCAGTTCAACGGCCGCCTTGATCTCGGGCTTGGTGGCGTCGCGCAGGACCTTGAACAGCACCTGGTTGTGCTTCTCGGCGACGTTCGTGGCCTTCTCGGACACGATCGGCGCGACCAGCACCTGCATCAGGCGGCCTTCATCGAATTTCTGTTGGACGCTCATCCCAGCATCTCCTTGAGCTGCTCGATCGCGGCCTTCGTCACGAGCACCTTCTTGTAGTGCACGAGCGACAGCGGATCGGCGTAGCGCGGCTCGACCACCAGCACGTTGGCCAGGTTGCGCGAAGCCAGGTACAGGTTCTCGTCGACCTCGTCGGCGATCACCAGCACGGACTGCAGGCCCATCGCCTTGAAGCGAGCGGCCAGCGCCTTGGTCTTGGGCGACTCGAGCTTGAGGTCGTCCACGACGGCCAGACGGCCTTCACGCACCAGCTGCGAGAAGATGGCGGCCATGCCGGCGCGGTACATCTTCTTGTTGACCTTCTGGGTGAAGTTCTCGTCGGGGCTGTTCGGGAAGATCCGGCCGCCTCCGCGCCACAGCGGCGACGAGGACATACCGGCGCGGGCGCGACCCGTGCCCTTCTGGCGCCACGGCTTCTTCGTGGTGTGCTTGACGGTGGCGCGGTCCTTCTGGGCGCGCGTGCCCTGGCGGGCATTGGCCTGGTAGGCCACGACGACCTGGTGCACCAGCGCTTCGTTGTAGTCACGACCGAACACGGTGTCCGGCACTTCCACGTTCGCGGAAGCCTGACCCTGGTCGTTCAGGAGCTCGAGCTGCATCAGATGGCCCCTTTCTTCAGCTTGACCTTGACGGCGGGACGCACCACGACGTGGCCGCCCTTGGAGCCCGGCACCGCGCCCTTGACCAGCAGTAGCTGGCGGGCCTCGTCGATGCGGACGATGTCGAGGTTCTGGGTGGTGACGGTCTCGTCGCCCATGTGGCCGGACATCTTCTTGCCCGGGAACACGCGGCCCGGATCCTGCGCCATCGAGATGGAGCCCGGGACGTTGTGCGAACGGCTGTTACCGTGCGAGGCGCGCTGCGAACCGAAGTTGTGGCGCTTGATGGTGCCCGTGAAGCCCTTGCCGATCGAGGTGCCCTGCACGTCGACCGTCTGGCCGACCGCGAACAGGCTGCTCACCGGCACGGTGGCGCCCGGCTGGTAGCCGGCAGCGACGTCGGCCGCGACGCGGAACTCCTTGAGGAGCTCGCCCGCTTCCACGCCCGCCTTGGCGAGGTGGCCGGCTTCGGGCTTGGTCACGCGGGAAGCGCGACGCTTGCCGAACGCGACCTGGACCGCGCTGTAGCCGTCGGTCTCAACGGTTTTGATCTGGGTGACGCGGTTGTTCGACACATCGAGCACCGTCACGGGCACGGCGTCGCCGTCGTCCGTGTAGATGCGCATCATGCCCACCTTGCGACCCAGCAATCCGAGGCGATTGCTAAGACTCATTGTTTTCTCCAGTGTCCGACATCGATTGGCCGGACTGACGACACGTTGCGACCCGCTGCGCCCGAAGGCTCATGCAGGCCGCCCCTACAAACCACAAAGGCCCACCGAGGGTGGGCACTTTGCGTAAAGCCTGAAATTATAGCAGCACGGCCGAGCCGGCCGTAACGCCATACGCTCAGACTGGGATTACTGCAGCTTGATCTCGACGTCCACGCCGGCGGGCAGGTCGAGCTTCATCAGCGCGTCGACGGTCTTGTCGGTCGGGTCGACGATGTCCATCAGGCGCTGGTGGGTGCGGATCTCGAACTGGTCGCGCGAGCTCTTGTTGACGTGCGGCGAGCGCAGGATGTCGAAGCGCTGCAGGCGGGTCGGCAGGGGCACCGGGCCCTTGACGATCGCGCCGGTGCGCTTGGCGGTGTCGACGATCTCGAGGGCGGACTGGTCGATCAGCTTGTAATCGAAGGCCTTGAGACGGATGCGGATCTTTTGCTTCTGCATGACGGTTCCTAGAAAGAGCGGAGCGGCCGAGCGGACCGCGGGAGTCGGGAAAGGGGCCGGCCCCGGGGACCGGCCCGCAGTCACGCAAGAATTACTCGATGATCTTCGCGACGACGCCGGCGCCGACGGTGCGGCCGCCCTCGCGGATCG
>NZ_QXMG01000037.1 GCF_003569765.1 Caldimonas tepidiphila
GTGTCTCCCGCTTCGCCAAGCTGGCTCCCACGCCAGCTTGATTTCGCCAACGGTATCTCTTCCACGTGCGCGCCTCCTACTTCGACGAGACCGCGCGCATCGTCAAGCAGCTCGTGTCGACCGGCGTGAAGAAGATCGCCGTCTTCCACCAGAACGACAGCTACGGCGCGGCCGGCCTCGAGGGCGTGACGCGCGCACTCAAGGGCGCGAACCTCGCCCCGGTGGCGGTCGGCACCGTCGAGCGCAACTCGACCGACGTGGCCGCCGCGGTCCGCGCGATCGGGGCGGCCGCACCGGAAGCCGTGGTGCAGGTCAGCGCCTACAAGTCCTGCGCCGCCTTCATCCGCGAGGCGCGCAAGGCCGGCTACGGCGGCCTGTTCTACAACGTGTCCTTCGTCGGCACGCAGGCGCTCGCCAGCGAGCTCGGCCGCGACGCGCGCGGCGTGATGGTCAGCCAGGTGATGCCCTACCCTTACGGCGGCACCAGCCCGATCGCGCGCGAGTACCTCGACGCGCTCAAGCGCGCCGGCGGCGAGCTGCAGCCCGACTACACCAGCATCGAGGGCTACATCGCCGCGAAGGTCTTCGCCGAGGGCCTGCGCCGTGCGCCGCGGCTCAGTCGCGACGGGCTGATCGCCGGGCTGGAGTCGATCGACAACCTGTCGCTCGGCGGCTTCCATGTCGGCTTCAGCCCGGGCAACCACGTCGCCTCGCGCTTCGTCGAGATGTCGATGCTGGGCGAGGACGGCCGCGTGCGGCGCTGAGACCCGGCCCCGCACAGGCCGGGGGGAGGGATTTGGCGCGCCGCCGCCCCGGGGGATAAACTCAAAATTCCCCGGGAGCCCCCCTGCCATGCGTCTGATCGAATCCATCCTTGCCGACAGCGCGGCGCTCACCGCCATCCGCCGCGACCTCCACGCCCACCCCGAGCTCTCCTTCGAGGAGGTGCGCACCGCGGACCTCGTGGCGCGGCTGCTCGCCGACTGGGGCATCGAGGTGCGGCGCGGCTTCGGCAGGACCGGGGTGGTCGGCATCCTGCGCAACGGCAGCAGCGAACGCACGATCGGCCTGCGCGCGGACATGGATGCGCTGCCCGTCACCGAGCGCAACCAGTTCCCGCACGCGAGCCGCCACCCCGGCAAGATGCACGCCTGCGGCCACGACGGCCACACCGCGATGCTGCTGGCCGCGGCCAAGCACCTGGCGCAGCAGCGCCACTTCGACGGCACCGTGTACTTCGTCTTCCAGCCGGCCGAGGAAGGCGGCGGCGGCGCGCTCGAGATGATGCGCGACGGGCTGTTCGAGCAGTTCCCGATCGAGGCGATGTTCGGCATGCACAACTGGCCCGGCATGCAGGCCGGCCAGTTCGGCATCACCGACGGCCCCTGCTTCGCGTCGAGCAACGAGTTCCGCATCGTCATCCGCGGCAGGGGTTCGCATGCCGCGCTGCCGCACAACGGCATCGACCCGGTGCCGGTGGCCTGCCAGATAGTGCAGGCCTTCCAGACCGTCATCACGCGCAACAAGCGCCCGATCGAGGCCGGCGTGATCTCGGTGACGATGATCCACGCCGGCGAGGCCACCAACGTCGTGCCCGAGAGCTGCGAGATCCAGGGCACGGTGCGCACCTTCACGGTCGAGCTGCTCGACCTGATCGAGCGGCGCATGCGCGAGATCGCCGAGCACACCAGCGCCGCCTTCGGCGCGAGTTGCGAGTTCGAGTTCGTGCGCAGCTACCCGCCGACGATCAACCACCCGGCCGAGACCGCCTTCGTGCGCCGCGTCGCGGCCGAGGTGGTGGGGCCCGAGAACGTGCTCGCCGCCGAGCCGACGATGGGCGCGGAGGACTTCAGCTACTTCCTGCTCGAGAAGCCCGGCTGCTACTTCCTGATCGGCAACGGCGACGGCGCGCACCGCGAGGGCGGCCACGGGCTCGGGCCCTGCATGCTGCACAACCCGAGCTACGACTTCAACGACGAGCTGATCCCGCTCGGCGCGACGCTGTGGGTGCGGCTGGCCGAGCGCTGGCTGGCAACACCGCGGGCCTGAGCCCTCCGCCCTTTCCGGCGGCCCCCGAGTGCGAGCCGCCGAGGGCACGCGATGTCCTTTTTCGATGCCGAGCGGTCCGTTCGCGACGGGCGGCGGGCGCCGCTGCGGGCGACGATGAGGTCCTCTTCCACACCGCCCGAGGAATCGCGATGCAGACCGCCCTCTTGCTGATCGACGCGCAGGAATCCTTCCGCCACCGCCCCTACTGGAGCGAATCCCACGCCGCTCCCTGGTTCGCCCGCACCGCCGCGCTGCTCGACGGCGCCGCCGCGCGCGGCATCCCGGTGGTGCGCATCCTCCATGCCGACGGCGAGGACCGGCCGGACAATCCCTTCGCACCGTCGAGCGGGCTGATCCGGCCGATCGAGGGCCTGCCCGGGATCGCGCCCGCTGCGGAGTTCACGAAGCACCGCCACAGCGCGCTGGTCGGCACCGGACTGCCGGTCTGGCTGCACCAGCGGGGCATCCGGCGCCTGATCGTCTCGGGCATCCGTACCGAGCAATGCTGCGAGACCACCACGCGCCACGCGAGCGACGAGGGCTGGGAGGTCGACTACGTCACCGAGGCGACGCTGACCTTCGACATGCGCACGCCGCGCGGCGGGCTGCTGGACGCGGCGGCGATCGCGGAGCGCACCGAGACCGTGCTAGCCGGCCGCTTCGCGACGATCTGCAGCGTCGGTCAGGCGCTCGAGCGCGCCGCCTGAACGAAAGGGACCCGGCATGTCGCTGAAGGTCGCGATCCTGCTGTTCGACGAGGTCGAGGTGCTCGACTTCGCGGGGCCCTACGAGGTGTTCACCACCGCCAGCCGCCTGGCGCGGCGCGGCGGCGCGGCGGCGCCGTTCGAGGTGTTCACGGTCGCCGCCGAGCCGGGCCCGCGCCGCGCGCGCGCCGGGCTGACGGTGCAGGCGGACCACGGCTTCGCCTCGCACCCACCGGTGGACCTGCTGGTCGTGCCCGGCGGCGTCGTCGACGCCGAGCTGCGGCGCCCGCAGACGCTCGACTGGCTGCGGCACCAGGCGCCGTCCTGCCGGCTGCTGGCCTCGGTCTGCACCGGCTCCTTCCTGCTCGCCGCCGCCGGGCTGCTGGACGGCCTGCCGGCGACGACGCACTGGGAGGACGTCGAGGACCTGCGCGCGCTGCGCCCGGGCCTGGAGGTGCTCGACGGGCCGCGCTGGGTCGATGCCGGCCGCGTCGTGAGCTCGGCCGGCATCTCGGCCGGGATCGACATGAGCCTGCACCTGGTCGAGCGGCTTGCCGGCCGCGGGCTGGCGCTGCGCACCGCACGCCAGATGGACGTCGACTGGCTGGAACGCGGCGTGACGCTCGGCGGCACGCGCGTCGGGGCTCCGGACACGGCACACTTGGCGCTTCCCGTCACGCCCCGCCACCTGCCGCGATGATCGACCTGCTCTTCCTCGTGCTGCCCGACACGCTGCTGCTGGACCTCGCCGGTCCGGCCGAGGCCTTCCGGCTCGCGAACCAGCAGCTCGCGCGGCGCGGACAGCCGCCGGCGTTCCGGCTGCGCTACCTGGGGCCCGACGCGGGCGCCAGTTCCTCGGTCGGGCTGCAGCTCGCCGGGCTCGAGCCGCTGCCCGCAACGCTCGACGCGCCGAGCTGGGTGTTCCTGCTGGGCCGCCCCGGCGAGGCGCAGAGCGTCGTGCAGCGCGGGCCGGCCTGGATCGACACGCGCGACTGGCTGTCGCGCCGGCTCGCACCCGCGCTGCTGCACGGCGCGCCCGGCGGGCACCGACTGCTGACGGTGTGCACCGGCGCGCTGCTCGCGGCCGACGCGGGGCTGGTGGGCCGGCGGCGCGCGACGACGCACCACGAGATGCTCGATGCGCTCAGGGCCATGGCGCCGCAGGCCGAGGTGGTGGCCAACCGGGTGTTCGTGCTCGACGGGCCGCTCGCGACGAGCGCCGGCATCACCGCCGGGATCGACCTCGCGCTGCACCTGATCGGCGAGCACTGCGGCGCGTCGCTCGCCGCCGCCGTCGCGCAGACGATGGTGGTGTTCGTGCGCCGCGGCCCGCAGGACCCGGAGCTGTCGCCGATGCTCGCCTGGCGGCGCCACCTGCACCCGGCGCTGCACCGCGTGCAGGACGCGGTGAGCGCCGCGCCGGCGCAGGACTGGCCGCTCGCGCGCATGGCCGAGCTCGCGCACGTGACGCCGCGCCACCTGACGCGGCTGTTCCGCGAGCATGCCGGCGTCACGCCGCGCGACTACGTCGAGGAACTGCGCCGCACGATGGCACGGCAGGCGCTCGAGCACGGCGCGAGCCGCGCCCGGGCGGCGAAACTCGCCGGCTTCAGCTCCGAGCAGCAGCTGCGCCGCGCGCTGCAGCGGGCGACGCCGGCCTGAACGAGGCCCGGCCCCCGCCCTCAGTCCAGCGCGCCGAGCGCGACCAGCGCCTCGCGGCAGGGCGCCGCGCCGGTGAACTGCAGCGCCTGCCAGCCGCAGGCGCGCGCCGCCTCGACGTTGTGCGCCACGTCGTCGATGAAGACGCAGCGCTCGCCCGGCACGCCGAACACCCGCTCGGCATGGCGGAAGATCGCCGGCTCGGGCTTGATCAGGCCCACCCGCGCCGAGAACACGCCGGCCTCGAACCAGTCGAGGAAGTCGTGCGCCGCCTCCAGGTGGTCGGCGTAGGGCGCGGGCATGTTGGACAGGTAGAACAGCCGGTGGCCGCGCTCCTTCAGCTCGGCCATCAGCGCCACCGTGTCGCGCTGCACCGTCAGGTGCGAGGGCACCGCGTCCACGATGCGACGCACCTCGTCGGCCGGGTGGCCGGTGCGCCGCGCGATGCGCTCGACCAGCGCCTCGGCCTCGTGCTCGCCGCGGTCGAAGCTGGCCCAGTCGCTGCCGGGCACGCAGCCCTGGAAGATCTCGGCGACGAGCCGCGCCGCGCTCTCGTCGCATACCGCGCGGTGCGGCAGCCACTCGCGCAGCAGCCGCGCCGGCTGCCAGGTGAAGAGCACGCCGCCGAAGTCGAACACCAGGTTCATCGGCGCCGTCCTCACGAGCCCGTCCCCGTCAGGCGTCGCAGCAGCGCGGCGGTGGAAGGGTCGAGCCCGGCGGTGTCGCCGCTGGCGAAGCGCGGCAGCAGCGCGTTGCACAGCGCCTTGCCGAGCTCCACGCCCCACTGGTCGAAGCTGTTGATGCCCCACAGCGCGCCGCTGGTGAAGACGCGGTGCTCGTAGAGCGCGACGAGCGCGCCGAGCGAGGCGGGGGTGAGCTGCTCCAGCAGCAGCGTCGTGCTCGGGCGGTTGCCGGGGAAGGTGCGGTGGCGCGCGAGCGTGAGCGGGTCGATGTCCTGCGCCGCGGTCGGCGCCTTCTCGTGGAGCGCCTCCTGGGTGCTCTTGCCGAGCATCAGCGCCTGGCTCTGCGCGAGGCAGTTCGCGAGCAGCTTCACGTGCAGGTCCGGGTGCCGGTGCGTCGGGCGGCGCACCGCGATGAACTCGACCGGGATCAGGTCGCTGCCCTGGTGCAGCATCTGGAAGTAGGCGTGCTGGCCGTTGGTGCCGGGCTCGCCCCAGACCACGGGGCTGGTGCCGTAGGGCAGCGGCTCGCCGTCGAGGTCGACGCGCTTGCCGTTCGATTCCATCTCGAGCTGCTGCAGGTAGGCCGGCAGCCGTTTCAATCCCTGGTGGTAGGGCGCGACGCTGCGGCTCGCGCAGCCGAAGAAGTTGCGGTACCAGACGTCGAGCAGGCCGAGCAGCACCGGCAGGTTGCGCTCGAGCGGCTCGGTGGCGAAATGCCGGTCCATCGCGTGCGCGCCGGCCAGCAGCGCGCGGAAATGCTCGCTGCCGATGGCGATCGCGATCGGCAGCCCGATCGCGCTCCACAGCGAGTAGCGCCCGCCCACCCAGTCCCAGAAGCCGAAGGTGGTGTCGATGCCGAAGGCCGCCGCCGCCTCGACATTGGTCGTCGTCGCGACGAAGTGCTTCGCGATGTCGCTGCCGCCCTGGGCGAGGAACCACTCGCGCGCGACCTGCGCGTTGGCCATCGTCTCCTGCGTCGTGAAGGTCTTGGACGCGACGATGAAGAGCGTCTCCTCCGGCTTCAGGCGGCGCAGCAGCGGCGCGATGTCGTGGCCGTCGACGTTGGAGACGAAGTGCAGCGTGATGCCCGGGTGCACGAAGGCGTCGAGCGCCGGCACCACCATCTGCGGCCCGAGGTCCGAGCCGCCGATGCCGATGTTGACGACATGGCGGATGCCGCTCGCGGCGGTGTCGCGCACCTGCTCGGCGTAGGCGAGCATCGCGTCGAGCACGCGGTGCACGTCCTCGCTGAACGGGCCCTGCCCGCGCGGGGCGCGCAGCGCGGTGTGCAGCACCGCACGGCCCTCGGTGGCGTTGACGGGCTCGCCGGCGAGCATCGCGTCGCGCCGCGCCTCGAGCCGGCACTCGCGCGCGAGCTCGAGCAGCAGGCGCAGCCCGGCCTGGTCGATCAGGTTCTTCGACAGGTCGGCGAACAGCTCCGGCGCGGCGAAGGAGAAGGCCTCGAAGCGGCCGGGGTCGCGCGCGAAGGCCTCGCGCAGGTCGAAGTCGCGGCCGTGCGCCTGCCAGTGGCCCCGCAGCGCGGTCCAGGCGAGGGTGCGGTCGCAGCGCGGTGCGGCCGCCTCCATCACTTCGCTCCCTGCGCTTCGATCAGGCGGTCGAGCTTGATCGCGTCGGCAGCGAAGGCGCGGATGCCCTCGGCGAGCTTCTCGGTGGCCATCGCGTCCTCGTTGAGCGCGAAGCGGAACGAGGCCTCGTCGTAGCGCACCTCCTCCACCGCTGCCGAGCGCGCTGCGGCCGGGTCGAGCCGGCGCTCGACCGGGGCGGTGGAGGCCTGCAGCTCGCTGAGCAGCTCGGGGCTGATCGTCAGCAGGTCGCAGCCGGCGAGCGCCAGGATCTGGCCGGTGTTGCGGAAGCTCGCGCCCATCACCTCGGTCCCGATGCCGAAGTGCTTGTAGTAGTTGTAGATCTGCGTCACGGATTTCACGCCGGGGTCGTTGGCGCCGGCGTTGGCTGCCTCGTCCCACTTCGCGCTGGCGGACTTCTTGTACCAGTCGTAGATACGGCCGACGAAGGGCGAGATCAGCTTCACGCCGGCGGCGCCGCAGGCCACCGCCTGGCAGAACGCGAACAGCAGCGTCAGGTTGCAGTGGATGCCGTCGCGCTCGAGCTCGCGCGCGGCCTGGATGCCTTCCCAGGTGGCGGCGATCTTGACCAGCACCCGCTCGCGCGGCACGCCGGCGAGCTCGTAGAGGTCGATGATGCGGCGCGCGCGCGCGACGGTCGCCGCCGTGTCGAAGCTCAGCCGCGCGTCGACCTCGGTCGACACGCGCCCCGGCACCACCTTCAGGATCTCCAGGCCGAAGCGCACCAGCACCTGGTCGACCAGCTCGTCGAGCGGCTTGCCGGGGTTCGTGGCCACCGCCTCGGCCAGCAGCGGCGCGTAGTCGGGCTGCTGCACCGCCTTGAGGATCAGCGAGGGATTGGTGGTGGCGTCGCGCGGCGAGAAGGCGGCGAGCTGCATGAAGTTGCCGGTGTCGGCCACCACGATGGTGTGTTGCTTGAGGGCGTCGAGGGTCGTCGTCATGGATGCGGGTCCTGCTGGCACAAGGGACAAGATGCGCCCGATTGTCATGCCTTGCGGGCATGAGCCGTGCCGGGCAGCGCACGCAGGCTGCCGCAAGCTCGGGCACGCGGAGCAAGTAACGAGGTTACCTGCAGGTCTCGCCTCGCGATGCACGCGGGGACACCGGCAGGCTCCTGCAAAATTGACGCTCTCCGCCGGCGCGGGCATCATCGGTCGTAACCGCGTTACAACGCGGGTCCGAGCCTTGCCGGAGGATCCGACCGGCCGCGCCTTCCGCGCGACAGGCCCTTTCGCGCACTGCATTCCCACCATGTCCTTCGACCTCGTTTTCTTCGGCGGCACCGGCGACCTCACCTGGCGCAAGCTGATGCCGGCGCTGTTCCAGGCCTTCCGGCACGGCAAGCTGCCCGGGGCCGAGCAGGGCGAGGCGCGCATCCTCGCCGTCGCCCGCGACGATCAGAGCGACGAGCAGTACCGCGCCTGGCTGCACGAGAAGCTGCGCTCGGTCGACGCGTCCAAGCGGCCGAGCGAGGAGGAGTTCGAGCGCTTCGCGCGGCTGATCTTCTACCGGCGCATGGACCTGTCGCAGCCGGAGCACTACCTGCGGCTCAAGGACTGGCTGGCGCACCGGGACGGCGGCCGTCCGGCCGACACGGTGGTGATGTACCTCGCCACCAGCCCGCACCTCTTCCCGGTGATCTGCGAGCAGCTCGGCGCCGCCGGGCTCAACGACGAGCGCGTGCGCGTGGTGCTGGAAAAGCCCCTCGGCCACGACCTGAAGAGCGCGCAGGAGATCAACCGCGTGGTGCGCTCGGTGTTCGCCGAGAACCAGGCGCTGCGCATCGACCACTACCTCGGCAAGCCCTCGGTGCAGAACCTGTCGGCGCTGCGCTTCGGCAACGCCCTGTTCGAGCCGCTGTGGCGGCGCGAGAGCATCGCCAACATCCAGATCACGCTGGCCGAGAGCCTGGGCGTGGGCACGCGCGGCGACTTCTACGACCGCACAGGCGCCTTGCGCGACATGGTCCAGAACCATGCGCTGCAGCTGCTGACGATGATCGCGATGGAGCCGCCGTCGAGCCACGACGCCGACGCGATCCGCGACGAGAAGCTCAAGGTGCTGCGCTCGCTGAAACCCTTCACGCCCGAGTCGGTGGCGCGCGACGTGGTGCGCGGCCAGTACCGCGCCGGCACCGTGGGCGGCCAGCCGGTGCCGGGCTACCTCGAGGAGGCGAAGGTGCCGCCGGGCAGCCGCTGCGAGACCTTCGTCGCGCTGCGCACCGAGGTGCAGAACTGGCGCTGGGCCGGCGTGCCCTTCTACCTGCGCACCGGCAAGCGGCTCGCGGCGCGCGACGCGCAGATCGTCGTGAACTTCCGGCCGGTGCCGCACTGCATCTTCCCCGGCATGCACACCGCGAACAAGCTCGTGATCAAGCTGCAGCCCGAGGACGGGCTGGAGCTGCACCTGCTCGCCGCCAAGGGCAGCGGCCAGCACGAGCACCTCGCCCCCGTCTCTCTCGACCTCGACTTCGACCGTGCCTTCCCGACCGAGCGCGTCGGCGCCTACGAGCGGCTGCTGCTCGACGCGATCGCCGGGCGGCTGAACCTGTTCGTGCGCTCGGACGAGCAGGAGCAGGCCTGGCGCTGGGTGGAGCCGATCCTCGACACCTGGGCGCGCGACAACGCCGGACCGCGCACCTATGCCGCCGGCAGCTGGGGGCCGGCCGCCGCGAGCGCGCTGGTCGCGCGCGACGGCAACGCATGGAGCGAGGAGCAGTGAGGCTCGCGGAGCACGACGCCCGCTCGGCCCCCGCCGAGCCTTCGGCGCCCGAAGGCCAGGAACAGGAGGGCGCGGCGCCGCGCCTGCCCGAGCCGAGCGTCGCGATGCTCGAGCGCATCCGCGCCTCGCTCGCCGCGCTGTCGCCGGCCGAGCAGCGCGTCGCGCAGCTGGTGCTCGAGGAGCCGGCCGCCTTCGCCCGCTCGGCCGTCGGCCAGCTCGCCGCGCGCGCGCAGGTCAGCAAGCCGACCGTGGTGCGCTTCTGCCGCAGCGTCGGCTACGACGGGCTGGCGGACTTCAAGCGCAAGCTCGCCGGCAGCGTCAACGAGGGCGTGCCCTTCGTGCACCGCGCGGTCGACGCGGACGACCGCGCGCCCGAGCTGATCGTCAAGGTGATCGACAATGCGGTGGCGGCGATGCTGCGGCTACGCAACGAGGCGCCGGGCACGGCCTACGAGCGCGCGATAGAGCTGCTCGCGCAGGCGGCGCGCAGCGGGCGCCGCATCGGCTTCTACGGCGTCGGCAACTCGGGCATCGTCGCGCAGGACGCGCAGCACAAGTTCTTCCGCCTCGGCATGAACGCAGTGGCCTGCTGCGACGGCCATGTGCAGGTGATGGCGGCGACGATGCTGCAGCCGGGCGACTGCGTGGTGCTGATCTCCAACTCCGGCAGCAGCCAGGACCTGCTCGACGCGGCCCGCATCGCGCAGGGCAAGGGCGCGGCGACGATCGCGATCACCGCGAGCGGCTCGCCGCTGGCGCAGCAGGCGCAGCTGCTGCTGGCGGCCAACCATCCCGAGGACCACGACCGCTACACGCCGATGGTGTCGCGGCTGCTGCACCTGACGATCATCGACATCCTGAACACGGGTGTCGCGCTGCGGCTCGGCGAGTCGTTGCGGCCGATGCTGCAGGAGATGAAGCACAACCTGCGCGTGAAGCGCCATGCGCCGGCGGAATGAAGAAGAAGAACGCCGCCCGCAGGCGGCGTCGGCGGGCCGGAGAAGGCGAGCGGCCTCAGGCCCCGGCGGCGGCCACCGGGATGATGCCGGCGACGCCGTAGACCTCGGCCAGCGCCGCGAGCCGCGGCGGCAGGTGGCGCACCTCGAAGCGCTTGCCCCAGGCCACCGCGAGCCGCTCGCACTCGAGCAGCACCGCGAGCGCCGACGAGTCGAAGCGCTTGAGGCCCGAGGCGTCGATCAGCAGCAGCTCGCCGGACTGCGCGCGCAGGCTCTGGCGCAGCATGCGCAGCGTGGCCGTGGCCTCGCGGACGGTCAGCGTGTCGGGCAGCAGCAGCACGTCCCGGACTCCGCTCAGCCCTTGCCGCCGGCGGCCGCCTTGTTGCGCTCGGCCAGGCGCGCGATCAGGCCGTCGATGCCGCCCTGGCTGATCTCCTGCGCGAAGCTGCTGCGGTAGTTCTCGACCAGCCACACGCCGAGCACGTTGACGTCGTAGATCTTCCAGCCGGCGGGCGTGGACTCGAGCCGGTAGTCGAGCTGGATCGGCTCGCCGCCGCCGCGCACCTCGGTGCGCACGATGACTTCCTTGTCATCGGGGGCGGAGCGCATCGGCTTGAGCTGCACCGACTGGTCCTTCACCTGCGTGAGCGCGCCGGCGTAGGTGCGCACCAGCAGCGTCTTGAACTCGTCCTGCAGGCGCTTCTGCTGCTCGGGCGTCGCCTGGCGCCAGTAGCGGCCGACCGACGAGGCGGTCATGCGGCGGAAGTTCACGTGCGGCAGGATCTTGCTGTCGACCAGCGCGATGATGCGCTGCGTGTCGCCGGCCTGGATGGCCTTGTCGGCCTTGACGGCCTCGATCACCTCGGTGGAGATGTCGCGGATCAGCGCATCGGGCGCCCTGGGCGCGGTCTGCGCCCAGGCCGGCGCGGCCAGCAGCGCGGCGGCGCCGATCGAGACGGCGACGAAGAGGCGGCGGTTCAACAATGACATGACATCCTTTCGTGACGGGCACTCGGGCCCGGCATTGAGACTCCCGGGGCGGCCGATGGTTCGCCCCCGAGGCGACCCGGCCGCGCCCCGGTCAGGGCTTCGGATCCGGCGCGGCGCGCCCCTCGGGACCGGCGGCCGTCGGGCCCGGTGCGGCGGCAGAGGCGTCGGCGTCGGCGGCCGACGCGGACTCGGGCGAAGACGCGAGCGAGGTTTCCTCCTCGTCCAGGTCCCAGCGCACCTCCTTCTCGGCCTCCGGCGGGTTGCCGTCGTGGACCAGCGAGCGGCGGCGCTGCAGGTAGGCATCGCGCACGAACAGGTACTTGTCGATCGCGACGTCCTCCACCACGCCGCTCGCGCCGAGCAGCCGCGCCCGGGTGTGCACCAGCTGCAGCCCGGTCAGCGAGTTGCGGGCGGCCACCTCGTTGACCACCAGGTTCGGCGTGGCCTGCAGGTCCAGCGGCAGCGCCGACGCGTCGCGCAGCGTCGAGGCGCCGAGGATCGGCAGCACGAGATAGGGCCCCGAGGGCACGCCCCAGCGGCCGAGCGTCTGCCCGAGGTCCTCCGGCTGCGCCTCGATGCCCATCGCGCTGGCCCAGTCGAGCAGCCCGCCGATGCCGAAGACGGTGTTCACCGCCACGCGCATCGTGTTGTGCACCGTCGCGGTGGGCTTGAGCTGCAGCAGGCTGTTGACCGCCGACCAGGCGTCGGAGAAGTTCGCGTACACGTTCGTGACGCCCTGGCGCACCAAGCTTGGCACCACGTCCTGGTAGACGTTGGCGGCGGGCTGGAGCACGGCGCGGTCCGCGGCCTCGTTGAAGCGGAACACCGAGCGGTTCCAGGACTCCAGCGGGTCGCGCGGATCGCGCGCGTCGACGGTGGCGCAACCGAACAGCGACAGGCACACCGCCGCGACCGCGGCCGTTCGCATCCAGCGCAATCGCAGGTCTGGCTTCATCGCTTCGCTCCCGTACCGGCGGCCGGCGCGGGTGCCGGCGCCGCAGCGCCATCGGCCGCCTTGCTGTAGAGGAACTGTCCGATCAGGTTCTCGAGCACCACGGCGGACTGGGTCTGGCGGATCACGTCGCCGGCGGCGAGGTTCTCCTCCTCGGCGCCCGGCTCCAGTCCGATGTACTGCTCGCCCAGCAGGCCGGAGGTGAGGATCTTGGCCGAGCTGTCCTTCGGGAAGGCGAAGCGCTTGTCCAGCTCCAGCACGACGCGTGCCTGGAAGGTCTTGTCGTCGAAGCCGATCGACGCGACACGGCCGACCACGACCCCGGCGCTCTTGACCGGCGCACGCGGCTTCAGGCCGCCGATGTTGTCGAAGCGCGTCTCGACCTCGTAGCCCTCCGAGAGGGACAGGTTCAGCAGGTTGCCGGCCTTCAGGGCCAGGAACAGGATGGCCGCCGCGCCGATCAGCACGAACAGCCCCACCCACACATCATGACGTGACTTCTGCACCGTCTTCTCCCTCGGGGCCGTGCGTGCTCGCATGCCCGCCCTGCCCCGACTTCATCAAATCGAAAACATCAGCGCCGTGAGCACGAAGTCGAGCCCCAGCACCGCCAGCGACGCCACCACCACGGTGCGCGTGGTCGCGCGCGACACGCCCTCGGGCGTCGGGCGGCTCTCGTAGCCCTGCAGCAGCGCGACGAAGGTGACCGTGACGCCGAACACCAGGCTCTTGAGCAGGCCGTTGCCGACGTCGCGGAACACGTCGACGCCGCCCTGCATCTGCGACCAGAACGCACCCGCGTCGACGCCGAGCAGCGGCACGCCCACCACCCAGCCGCCCAGGATGCCGACCGCGCTGAAGATCGCCGCCAGCAGGGGCATCGCGATCACGCCGCCCCAGAAGCGCGGCGCGAGCACGCGCTGCACCGGGTCGACCGCCATCATCTCCATCGCCGCGAGCTGCTCGCCGGCCTTCATCAGGCCGATCTCGGCGGTAAGCGAGGTGCCGGCGCGCCCGGCGAAGAGCAGCGCCGCGACCACGGGCCCGAGCTCGCGCACGAGAGAGAGCGCCACCATCAGCCCGAGCGACTCGGCCGAGCCGTAGCGCTGCAGGATGTAGTAGCCCTGCAGCGCGAGCACGAAGCCGATGAACAGGCCCGAGACGACGATGATCGCCATCGAGTGGTTGCCGAGGAAGTGCAGCTGGTCGACGACCAGCCGCGGCCGCCCGAAGCTGCGCCCGCCGAGCAGCACCAGCCGCAGCAGCAGCCGCGCGGCATAGCCGATGTCGTGCAGCTTCTGGCGCACCGCGAAGCCGAGGTTCGCCGGATGGAGCCGGTTCATCGCGCCACCCGGAAGTCGTTCGCGACGTCGGCCGCGGGGTAATGGAAACGCACCGGGCCGTCGGCCTGCGCGTCGACGAACTGGCGCACCAGCGGGTCGTCGGTGGCGCGCATCTCGGCCGGCGTGCCCTGCGCGGCGATGCGGCCGTTGGCGAGGAAGACCACGTGGTCGGCGATCAGGAAGGTCTCGTCGACGTCGTGCGACACGACGATGCTGGTCAGGCCCAGCGTGTCGTTGAGCTCGCGGATCAGCCGCGCGGCGATGCCCATCGAGATCGGGTCGAGTCCGGCGAAGGGCTCGTCGTACAGCACCAGCTCCGGGTCGAGCGCGATCGCGCGCGCCAGCGCCACGCGCCGCGCCATGCCGCCCGAGACCTCGCTCGGCATCAGGTCGCGCGCGCCGCGCAGCCCCACCGCGTTGAGCTTCATCAGCACCAGGTCGCGGATCAGCGCCTCGGGCAGGTCGGTGTGCTCGCGCAGCGGAAAGGCCACGTTCTCGAACACCGACAGGTCGGTGAAGAGCGCGCCGAACTGGAACAGCATGCCCATGCGGCGGCGGATCGCGTAGAGCTGCGCCTGGTCCATCTTCGCGATGTCCTGCCCGTCGAAGCGCACCTCGCCGGCCTGCGGCCGCACCTGGCCGCTGAGCAGCCGCAGCACGGTGGTCTTGCCGCCGCCCGAGGTGCCCATCAGCGCCACCACCTTGCCGCGCGGCACGACCAGCGAGATGTCGTCGAGCACCACGCGCTCCCCATAGCCGAAGCGCACGCCGCGCAACTCGACGAGCGGCGGGTTCCTGGGCAGCGGAGCGAGGGCGGGTGCGGACAAATTCATCGGGGGCGCAGAACAAAAAGCCGGCGTCGTCAAGACACCGGCGACTGGATGATAGGGGAAAACACGGGCTCATGAAGTCAGGACCGTTGCAGTTCCCCCACGTGACGGCCCGATGAAAAAAGCCGCCCGGAGGCGGCTTGGCAGGACCGACGGGGGCGGCGTCCCGCCCCGCGACGGCTCGCGGGCTTCAGCGCGGCAGGTCGCTCGCGCCCATCAGGAACTCGTCGATCGCGCGCGCGGCCTGGCGGCCCTCGCGGATCGCCCACACCACCAGCGACTGGCCACGGCGCATGTCGCCGGCGGCGAACACCTTCGCGGCGCTCGTCGCGTAGCCGCCGATGAAGTCGGTGGAGGCGCGCGCGTTGCCGCGGGCCTCCCGCTCGACGCCGAAGCCGTCGAGGATGGTGGCCACGGGGCTCACGAAGCCCATCGCCAGCAGCACGAGGTCGGCCTTGAGGATCTGCTCGGAGCCCGGCACCTCGACCATCTTGCCGTCCTTGAGCTCGATGCGCACGGTCTTGATCGCGGTGACCTTGCCGTTCTCGCCGATGAACTCCTTGGTCGAGATCGCGAACTCGCGATCGCAGCCCTCCTCGTGGCTCGAGGAGGTGCGCAGCTTGTACGGCCAGTACGGCCAGGTCAGCGCCTTGTTCTCGTGCTCCGGGGGCATCGGCATCAGCTCGAACTGGATGACACTGGCCGCGCCGTGGCGGTTCGACGTGCCGACGCAGTCACTGCCGGTGTCGCCGCCGCCGATGACGATGACGTGCTTGCCGGTGGCCATCAGGCGGCCGTCGAGCTTGTCGCCGGCGTTGACCTTGTTCTGCGGCGCGAGGAACTCCATCGCGAAGTGGATGCCGTCCAGCTCACGTCCCGGGGCCGGCAGGTCGCGCGGCTGCTCGGCGCCACCGGCCAGCAGCACGGCATCGAAGTCCTGCTGCAGCTGCGCCGGGCTGATTGTCTCGATGGACCAGTTCGCCACGCGCGAGCCGGCGGGCAGCTCGCCCACCATCACGCCGGTGCGGAAGGTCACGCCCTCGGCCCGCATCTGCTCGACGCGGCGGTCGATCAGGCCCTTCTCCATCTTGAAGTCGGGGATGCCGTAGCGCAGCAGGCCACCGACGCGGTCGTTCTTCTCGAACACCGTGACGTCGTGGCCGACGCGCGCGAGCTGCTGCGCCGCGGCCATGCCGGCGGGGCCGGAGCCGACGATCGCGACCTTCTTGCCGGTCTTGCGCTTCGGCGGCTGCGGCGCGAGCCAGCCCTCGGCCCAAGCGCGGTCGGCGATGGCGCGCTCGATCGACTTGATGCCCACCGGCTCCTCGTTCACGTTCAGCGTGCACGCCGCCTCGCAGGGCGCCGGGCAGATGCGGCCGGTGAACTCGGGGAAGTTGTTGGTCTGGTGCAGCACCGCGGACGCGTTGGCCCAGTCGTTGCGGTACACCAGGTCGTTGAAGTCCGGAATGATGTTGTTGACCGGGCAGCCGTTGTTGCAGAACGGGATGCCGCAGTCCATGCAGCGCGCGGCCTGCACGTTGGCCTGCGGCTCCTGCAGCACCGCGACGAATTCCTTGTAGTGCTTCAGGCGCTGCGAGGGGGCTTCATAAGCCTCTTCCACGCGCTCGTATTCCATGAAGCCGGTGACCTTACCCATTGTTGTGCTCCAGATTCCATGTCGGAGAGCCGCCCGGGAACGCGCGCCTCGCGCGCCCCGGGGGCCTGGGCGCGGCCGGCTCCTGGAGCCGACCGCGCCCACTCGTCGTTCTCTACATCACTTGGCCGGGACGGCCTTGCTGCCCTTCTTCTCGTCGCCGCGTGCCTTCGCGATGGTCGCGTCGGCCTGCTTGCGGGCGTGGATCTCGCCCAGCGCGCGCTTGTACTCGCTCGGGAACACCTTCACGAACTTGGCGCGGGCCTCGTTCCAGTTCTCGAGGATCTCGCGGGCGCGCAGCGAGCCGGTCCAGCGGTGGTGGTCCTCGACGAGCTTCTTCAGCAGCGCCTCGTCGGTCTGGCCCTTGTGCCAGATCGCCGGATCGACCGTCGCCTGCTGCTCGGTGGTGCCAAGCACCTTGTCGAGCGAGACCATCGCGGTGTTGCAGCGCGAGGCGAACTTGCCGTCCTCGTCGTAGACATAGGCCACGCCGCCCGACATGCCCGCCGCGAAGTTGCGGCCGGTCTTGCCGAGCACGACCACGGTGCCGCCGGTCATGTACTCGCAGCCGTGGTCGCCCGTGCCCTCGACGACGGTGGTCGCGCCCGACAGGCGCACCGCGAAGCGCTCGCCCGCCACGCCGCGGAAGAAGGCCTCGCCCTCGGTCGCGCCGTAGAGCACGGTGTTGCCGACGATGATGTTCTTGGTCGAATCACCGCGGAACTCGATGCTCGGGCGCACCACCACGCGGCCACCCGACAGGCCCTTGCCGGTGTAGTCGTTGGCGTCGCCGATCAGGTACATCGTGATGCCGCGCGCCAGGAAGGCACCGAAGCTCTGGCCGCCGGTGCCCTCCATCTGGATGCGGATCGTGTCGTCCGGCAGCCCCTCGGGATGGCGCTTGACCAGCTCGCCCGACAGCATCGCGCCGACGGTGCGGTTGACGTTGCGCGCGGTCTCCATGAACTGCACCTTCTCGCCGCGCTCGAGCGCCGCCCTCGACTTCTCGATCAGGCGCACGTCGAGCGCGCGATCGAGGCCGTGGTCCTGCGTCTCGACCTGCAGGCGCGGCACGTCGGCCGCGACGGCCGGCTGGTAGAACACGCGGCTGAAGTCCAGGCCGCGCGCCTTCCAGTGCTCCACGCCCTTCTTCGTGTCGAGCAGGTCGGAGCGGCCGATCAGCTCGTCGAAGGTGCGGATGCCGAGCTGCGCCATGATCTGGCGCGCTTCCTCGGCAACGAAGAAGAAGTAGTTCACCACGTGCTCGGGCTTGCCCGAGAACTTCCGGCGCAGATCCGGATCCTGCGTGGCCACGCCCACCGGGCAGGTGTTGAGGTGGCACTTGCGCATCATGATGCAGCCCTCGACCACCAGCGGCGCGGTGGCGAAGCCGAACTCCTCGGCGCCGAGCAGCGCGCCGACCACCACGTCGCGGCCGGTCTTCATCTGGCCGTCGGCCTGCACGCGGATGCGGTTGCGCAGGCGGTTGAGCACCAGCGTCTGCTGCGTCTCGGCCAGGCCCAGCTCCCACGGGGTGCCGGCATGCTTGATCGACGACCAGGGCGAGGCGCCCGTGCCGCCGTCGTGACCGGCGATCACCAGGTGGTCGGCCTTGGCCTTCGCGACACCTGCCGCGATCGTGCCGACGCCGACCTCGGACACCAGCTTCACCGAGATGTCCGAGCGCGGGTTGACGTTCTTCAGGTCGTGGATGAGCTGCGCCAGGTCCTCGATCGAGTAGATGTCGTGGTGCGGCGGCGGCGAGATCAGGCCCACGCCCGGCACCGAGTGGCGCAGGAAGCCGATGTAGTCGGAGACCTTGCCGCCGGGCAGCTGGCCGCCCTCGCCGGGCTTGGCGCCCTGGGCCATCTTGATCTGGATCTGGTCCGCGGAGACCAGGTACTCGGTCGTGACGCCGAAGCGGCCCGACGCGACCTGCTTGATCTTCGAGCGCAGCGAGTCGCCGTCCTGCATCTCGTAGTCGGCCTCGATCACCTGGGGGCCGACCACGTCCGACACCTTGGTGCCGGTGGTGATCTTGATGCCCTTCAGTTCATTGCGGTAGCGCGCCGGGTCCTCGCCGCCCTCGCCGGTGTTGGACTTGCCGCCGATGCGGTTCATCGCGATCGCCAGCGTCGAGTGCGCTTCCGTGCTGATCGAGCCGAGCGACATCGCGCCGGTGGCGAAGCGCTTGACGATCTCGGCCGCGGGCTCGACCTCGTCCACGGGAATCGCCTTGCTCGGATCGACCTTGAACTCGAACAGGCCGCGCAGCGTCATGTGACGGCGCGACTGGTCGTTGATGATCTGCGCGTATTCCTTGTAGGTCTCGAACTTGCCGGCCCGGGTGCTGTGCTGGAGCTTGGCGATCGCGTCGGGCGTCCACATGTGCTCCTCGCCGCGCACGCGCCAGGCGTACTCGCCGCCGCTGTCGAGCATGTTCTTGAGCGTCGGGTCCTCGCCGAAGGCGGCGATGTGCATGCGCAGCGCTTCCTCGGCGACCTCGAACACGCCGATGCCGGCGACCTGGCTGGCGGTGCCGCGGAAGTACTTGTCGACCAGCTCGCGGTTCAAGCCGATGGCCTCGAACAGTTGCGCGCCGCAGTACGACATGTAGGTCGACACGCCCATCTTCGACATGATCTTCGAGAGACCCTTGCCGATCGCCTTGATGTAGTTGTAGACCGCCTTCTCAGCCGAGAGGTTGCCCGGCAGGTCCTTGTGCGTCGCGACCAGGGTTTCCAGCGCGAGGTAGGGGTGCACGGCCTCGGCGCCGTAGCCGGCGAGCACCGCGAAGTGGTGCACCTCGCGGGCGGAGCCGGTCTCGACCACGAGGCCCGCGGTCGTGCGCAGGCCCTCGCGCACCAGGTGCTGGTGGATCGCGGACAGCGCGAGCAGCGCCGGGATCGCCACGTGGCCGCGGTCCATGCGGCGGTCGGTGATGATCAGGATGTTGTTGCCACCCTTGATGGCATCGACCGCCTCAGCGCACAGCGACGCGAGCTTGGCCTCGACGCCCTCTCGGCCCCAGGCGAACGGGTAGGTGATGTCGAGCTCGTAGCTCTTGAACTTGCCGCCGGTGTGCTTCTCGATCGAGCGCAGGCGCGCCATGTCGTCGAAGTCCAGCACCGGCTGGGCCACCTCGAGACGCATCGGCGGGTTGACGGCGTTGATGTCGAGCAGGTTCGGCTTCGGGCCGATGAAGGACACCAGCGACATCACGATCGCCTCGCGGATCGGGTCGATCGGCGGGTTCGTGACCTGCGCGAACAGCTGCTTGAAGTAGCTGTACAGCGGCTTGTTCTTGTCGGACAGCACGGCCAGCGGGCTGTCGTTGCCCATCGAGCCGATACCCTCCTCGCCGGAGGTCGCCATCGGCGCGAGCAGGAACTTCAGGTCCTCCTGCGTGTAGCCGAAGGCCTGCTGGCGGTCGAGCAGCGACTCGCCGAACTGCACCGGCGCGGCCTGGGCCTCGATCCCGTCGAGGCGCACGCGCACGTTCTCGATCCATTGGCGGTAGGGCTTGGCGGACGCGAACTGGTTCTTCAGTTCCTCGTCGTCGACGATGCGGCCCTGCTCGAAGTCGATCAGGAACATCTTGCCCGGCTGCAGGCGCCACTTCTTGACGATCTTGGTCTCCGGGATCATCGGCAGCACGCCGGACTCGGAGGCCATCACGACGAGGTCGTCGTCGGTGACGATGTAGCGCGCCGGGCGCAGGCCGTTGCGGTCGAGCGTCGCGCCGATCTGGCGGCCGTCGGTGAAGACCATCGCGGCCGGGCCGTCCCAGGGCTCGACCATCGCAGCGTGGTACTCGTAGAACGCGCGGCGGCGCTCGTCCATCAGCGTGTGCTGCTCCCAGGCCTCCGGGATCATCATCATCGCCGCGTGCGCAAGCGGGTAGCCGGCCATCGTCAGCAACTCGAGCGCGTTGTCGAAGGTCGCGGTGTCGGACTGGCCCTCGAAGCTGATCGGGTAGAGCTTCTGCAGGTCGTCACCGAGCACGGGCGACTTCATCACGCCCTCGCGAGCGCGCATCCAGTTGAAGTTGCCCTTAACGGTGTTGATCTCGCCGTTGTGCGCCACCATGCGGTAGGGGTGGGCGAGCGGCCACTCGGGGAAGGTGTTGGTCGAGAAGCGCTGGTGCACGAGCGCCAGCGCCGAGACCGTGCGAGCATCCTGCAGGTCGAGGTAGTACTTGCCGACCTGATCGGCGAGCAGCAGGCCCTTGTAGATGATCGTGCGGCAGCTCATGCTGGGCACGTAGTACTCGCGGCTGTGGGTGAGCTGCAGCTTCTGGATCGCGCTGGACGCGGTCTTGCGGATCACGTAGAGCTTACGCTCGAGCGCGTCGGGGACGATGATGTCCGGGCCCCGGCCGATGAAGACCTGGCGGATCACCGGCTCCTTCTCCCGCACCGTCGGGCTCATCGGCATCTCGCGGTCGACCGGCACGTCGCGCCAGCCGAGCAGCACCTGGCCCTCGGCCTTGATCGCGCGCTCGAGTTCGTTCTCGCAGGCGAGGCGCGAGGCGTGCTCCTTCGGCAGGAAGACCATGCCGACGCCGTACTCGCCGGGCGGCGGCAGCTCGACGCCCTGCGCGGCCATCTCGGCGCGGTAGAACTCGTCGGGGATCTGGATCAGGATGCCGGCGCCGTCGCCCATCAGCGGGTCGGCACCGACCGCGCCGCGGTGGTCGAGGTTCTCGAGGATCTTCAGGCCCTGCTCGACGATCGAGTGCGCCTTCTGGCCCTTGATGTGCGCCACGAAACCGACGCCGCAGGCGTCTTTCTCGTTCGCCGGGTTGTACAGGCCGTGCGAGGCCAGTGCTGCGATTTCTGCGGGCTGGGTTGCCCCGGTGGTGGCCTTGCTCATGGCGCACTCCTGTTCAACGTTAGGGAGGGGCGCAAGCGTAAAGCAAGGGGGTTTTCCCTTCAAGCCGAATAAATCGGGGTCAGAGTCAAATTACTCAAGCAGCACCAGGATTGTGCGATTTTTTTGGGGACAGAGTGATTTTCGCCCCGACAGCGGGCATTGCCACGCCCCCTTTCACTGCGACGGACTCAGGCGTCTTGCGGGGCCGGCCTGGCGGTTTCGGGGCTGCGGCATGGCCGGCCCGCTGCAGTTGCTGCAGGAAGGCCGGCGAGCCGAGTGGCCAGCCGCGCAGCGCCGATTCGCTCAGCGCCCGCAGGTCCGCCGCGCTCGGCAGCGTTTCGAACAAGCGCCGGTAGGCGGCCTCGCGCTCGAAGGGCGTGTTACCGAGCGCCCAGTACAGCGCATGCCCCGACACGAGCGGGTCGTTGCGGGCACCCCGGTGGTGCGCATGGCTCGACCAGCGCCAGTCCTCAGCCCGCTCGCACAGCCCGGCGCGCACCGGGCTCTGCTCGATGTAGCAGCAGCAGGGCAGAAAGTAGCGCGTCGGCTCCAGCACGGCGGCGCGGTAGCGCCCCTCCCACAGCGTGCCGCTGCGCCCGTGCCGGGCGTTGAAGGCAGCGACGTAGCGCCGGCCGAGCGCCTGCATCATGCGGCCCAGCGCCTCGGCGTCCGGCGGCGTCGCGAGCAGCATCACCTCGTCGGGCAGCAGCACGTAGGCATGGACCGCGACGCGCTGGTTTGCCGCCGCCTCGCGCAGCGCGGCAAGATAGGCCTCGCGGTCGGTGTCGTCGACGAACACCGGCTGGCGGTTGTGGCCGCGCTGGATCAGCAGGTGGGGAAGGCCTGGCAGGACGAGGCGGGGCAGGCGGGCCATGACGGGAGCGGAGCTGGGGCCGCGCATTCTAAGAGCAGCGGCGAGGCGCCCGGCAGCATCCGCCACGGCAACCGGAGCGGGCGCCCACCTCTTCCCGCTACCACGACATGTGCGCCCGGCTGCGCTTCAGAACACCCGCTGCCCGGTCAGCCGCTCGTGCTCGCGCAGGGCGAAGCGGTCGGTCATGCCGGCGATGTAGTCGGCCACCGCGCGCATGCGGTCCTGCGCCTGCGCGTAGCCGGCCGGCAGCTCCTGGGGAGCCGCGACGTAGGCGTCGAAGAGCTCCCGCACCACCTGCCGGGCCTTGCCGGTGGTCTCCACCACCTGCGGATGGCGGTACAGGTTCGCGAACAGGAAGCGCTTGAGCACCGTGCTCTCGGCCTTCATCGCCTCGCTGAAGCACACCAGCGGCGGCGCGCGGCGCACCTCGTCCTCGCTCTGCGGCCCATGCTGCGCCAGACGCGCCCGGGTCGCGTTGATCAGGTCGTAGACCTGCTCGGTCAGCATGCGACGGATCGTCTCGAACAGCAGCCGGCGGCCCTGCAGTTGCGGATGCTCGGCCAGCGCGGCGTCGCGGCAGTCGCGGAACAGCGGCACGGCATCGAGCTGCTCGAAGGCGAGCAGCCCCGAGCGCACGCCGTCGTCGATGTCGTGCGCGTTGTAGGCGATCTCGTCGGCGAGGTTGCACAGCTGCGCCTCGAGGCCCGGCTGCGTGCCCTCCAGGAAGCGCCGCCCGAGCTCGCCGAGCCGCTGCGCGTTGGCGCGCGAGCAGTGCTTCAGGATGCCCTCGCGCGTCTCGAAGGTGAGGTTGAGCCCGTCGAAGGCCGGGTAGCGCTCCTCGAGCGCATCGACCACGCGCAAGCTCTGCAGGTTGTGCTCGAAGCCGCCGTGCTCGCGCATGCAGGCGTTGAGCTCGTCCTGGCCGGCGTGGCCGAAGGGGGTGTGGCCGAGGTCGTGCGCGAGCGCGACCGCCTCGACCAGGTCCTCGTGCAGCCCGAGCGAGCGCGCCACCGAGCGGCCGAGCTGCGCGACCTCCAGCGAATGCGTCAGCCGCGTGCGGAACAGGTCGCCCTCGTGGTTCAGGAAGACCTGCGTCTTGTAGACCAGGCGCCGGAACGCCGTGCTGTGCACGATGCGGTCGCGGTCGCGCTGGAAGTCGTTGCGCGTCGGCGCCGGCGCCTCCGCGTGGCGCCGCCCGCGCGAGCGTTCCGGCCAGCAGGCGTAGGGCGCCAGCATCGGCTTCAGGCGGTGTGCGCGCCGATCACCCCGGCGACCAGCGCGTCGGGCGCGCCGCGCACGCCGGCGCGACCGAGCGCCTCGATGACGACGAAGCGGATCTCGCCCGCCTCGGACTTCTTATCCACGCGCATCAGCTCCATGTAGCGCTCGACGCCGAGCGCCGGTCCAACGACCGGCAGGCCGGCGCGCTCGACCAGGCGCCGCATGCGCTCGACGAAGTCCGCCGGCATCAAGCCGAGCCGCACCGACAGCTCGCTCGCCATCACCATGCCGCAGCCGACCGCCTCGCCGTGCAGCCATTCGCCGTAGCCGAGGCCGGCCTCGATCGCGTGGCCGAAGGTGTGGCCGAAGTTCAGGATCGCGCGCAGACCGCTCTCCCTCTCGTCCTGGCCCACGACCCAGGCCTTGATCTCGCAGGAGCGCTGCACCGCGTGCGCGAGCGCCGCCTTGTCGCGCGCGCGCATCGCATCGAGGTTGGCCTCGATCCAGTCGAGGAAGCCAGCGTCCGCGATCGGCCCGTACTTGATCACCTCGGCGAGGCCCGCCGACAACTCGCGCTCGGGCAGCGTGTCGAGCGTGTCGAGGTCGGCCAGCACCAGCAGCGGCTGGTAGAAGGCGCCGATCATGTTCTTGCCGAGCGGGTGGTTGATCGCGGTCTTGCCGCCGACCGACGAGTCGACCTGCGCGAGCAGCGTGGTCGGCACCTGCACGAAGGGCACGCCGCGCATGTAGCAAGCGGCCGCGAAGCCCGTCATGTCGCCGACCACGCCGCCGCCGAGCGCGAACAGCACTGTCTTGCGGTCGCAGCCCTGGCCGAGCAGCGCGTCGAAAATCTGGTTCAGCGAGGCCCAGTCCTTGTGCGCCTCGCCGTCGGGCAGCCGCACCGACAGCACGCGCTTGAAACGCGCGCCCAACGTCTCGGCAAGCCGCGCCTCGTAGAACGGCGCGACCGTCGTGTTGGTGACGATCAGCGCGGTCTGCGCCGCAGGCAGGGCATCGAGGAGCGCCGGCTGCGCCAGCAGGCCGGAGCCGATGTGGATGGGGTAGCTGCGGTCGCCCAGATCGATGGCGACAGTCTGGAGGGGGCGAGGTGCACTGCTCATGATGACGAGCAGTGTAGCGGCGGGCTCAGTCTCGATCGCCGGCGGGGCGATCGGGCGCATCCGGCGGCGCAGGCGGGACGCCCTGCCCGTCGAGCACGCCGCCGAGCTCGAGCTGCATGGCGATCATGTTGACCAGCGTCTGCACCGAGGGCCGGCCGGTGTCGACGGTGAAGTGCGCGGTCTCGCGGTAGAGGGGGTCGCGCTGCGCGTAGAGCTCGCGCAGCTTCGCGAGCGGGTCTTTCACCTGCAGCAGCGGGCGCTGCGTGTCGTGGCGCAGCCGGCGGTAGAGGTCCTCGGGCGTGGAGCGCAGGTAGACCACCGTCGTGTGCTCGCGCAGCGCCTGGCGGTTCGCCTCGCGCAGCACGGCGCCGCCGCCGGTGGCCAGCACGATGCGCTCGCGCATAGCCAGTTCCGCGATCACCGCCTGCTCGACATCCCGGAAGGCGACCTCGCCCTCGCGCTCGAAGTAGGCCCGGATCGAGCAGCCGAGCCGCTCCTCGATCACCGTGTCCGAGTCGAGGAAGGGCCAGCCGAGCCGCCGGGCCAACTGCCGCCCGACGGTGGACTTGCCACCGCCGGGGAGGCCGATGAGGGAGAGAGGTGCGGTCAGTTCGATGGCTCCAGAGAATCAACGAGGATTGGCGCACCCACTCAGACCATTACGAGTGCCCTCCACACCATAACGACTCCTCACGAACGGCGGCTCGCCCTCCTGCTTGGTTGCTTCCGCGGGAACACCCAGCGTATCGATCCAAGTCGCACGGCCTTCCGTCCCCCCCACCTTACCAGACACGAGGATCTGATACTCCAGCCAACTCGCCAAATTCTGAGGATATTCGATGCGAAGCGTCACCTGCCCTTTTTCATCCGTCTTGCCATCGGGCGTAAGAATCTTGATGGCCAAGTCCGACTTCGACGGGTCCAGTTTTCCGTTCCCGTTTCCACCGAAGTCCTTGCTGTAATGAACCACTCCGTCCTTTGTGAGGCTATCTTCTTCGATCTCCCTCACGCCATTTCGATTCCGATCCTCGTTCCAGCAGGCCGCAAATTTATCATTGATCAGCGGCCCACCCTTTGGATCAAGCACCTGCTGCTCGCTGGTTCGTGGATCTTCAAGATACCAAGCCCTCCCGAAGTCAGGATTTGGCACCGGAAACCCCGTGTCCGGATCCGTGAGAGCGGGGCGAGAATCCCTGAAGTCTTGAGTAGCGGAACGTACCCAAACCTTATCTTCACCATTAAAGAACCACTCCCCCTTTGCAAAGCGAAGCAGGTCGACCGAGGCAGCGATCGACACCCCCGGCATCGCATTGCCAGCGGAATCCACCACCTGCACCACGAAATCCTGACCGTAGGTGAGCAAGTTCGAGATTAACTTGTTATTGGTGCCGACCGTCACAGAAATGGCTTCCGCAACGACAGTCAACGTGGTTGCCGTCTGATTGGGGCATGCGCCGCCGCTCAAATCCGCGTCCGTATAGCCGTAGCAAGCCCTCACCGTCACACCGTCCGTCGGGCTATAACGTGAGCCCGGGATATAGGCAGCAGTAGCTTCACCGTTCCTGTCCGAATAGACGATCGTGCTGCCTGTCGTGAAAACGCCATACTTCGTGGCGCCGACCTCTTCAAAACGCACCCTCACGTTCGGAATCGGCTTATTGTCAGAACCGACAAAAAGCGCCCGGACCGCCGCTTGATTGGAAGTGGAGGATGTATTCATGACGACCACGCTCGGATTGGCCTCGACCGAGGCCGACTTGATCGAGCCCGCCGGCACCGCATCGATCGTGTTGCTACCCGACTTCATCACCGTCACAGCCTCTTCCATCGAGACCCCACCCGCCGATGCAATAAATCGCACAACTCCCTCCTGAGAGGGTGCGGTGTAGCTGAAGGTATAGCCGCCGTTGATGTCGGTATATCCGCTGGAGACGAGGGCACCAGATCGTTCGACCTTGATCGCCTGCTTCGTCATGGGATTACCGTTGACATCCGTCAATTGATAGATGATCAGCGCCTTGCTGTCGGGGTCGACCACCTTGGGAACTGCGGTGGCCTTGAGCTTGGCACCGATCACGTCGAACTTTGCCGTACTGGACAGTGTTCCCGACTTCACCGTCACCGTCACAACGCGATTGGAACGTTCCTGCAAGCCCACGAGGATGGCTGCCGTCAACTTCCCAGTTTCGTCAGTTTTGCTGGGATAAGGCTCGAGAACCGCCCCTCCATCCACACTTACTGAAACGGCAGTGCCGGGCATCAGGTTATTCTTTTCATCGGCGGCCCTGACTGTCACATTGACCTTCTCGCCCTCGCTATTACCGACGTTCGTCTTGTCAAGCTGAACGATCAGCTTGGCAACGGGTAAATCGACAGGGTTCTCCGGATTTTTACTCACAGGCTTGCCTGGAACCGGCACACTCCCTCCCCCTCCACAGGCGACCAGTCCCAGCGCCAATGCGCTTGCAGCCAACCATCCAACAATTTTCATTTGCAAGCCCCTCTGCATTCCTTGTTCGTTCTCATTCATCGCGCCGCCGTCCGTTCAGACACGATCTTCGGCGTGATGAAGATCAGCAGTTCCTTCTTCTCGGACGAGCGCGTGCGGGTCTTGAAGAGATAGCCTAGAGCCGGGATATCCCCCAACAGGGGCACCTTGGTCTCGGTATTGCGCTCCTCCATCGTAAAGATGCCGCCGATCACCACCGTGCCGCCGTTCTCCACCAGCACCTGCGTCTTCACGTGCTTGGTATCGATTGCAAAGCCTGCCGCCGTCTGCTGGCCAACGCTGTCCTTGTTAACGTCCACATCCATGATCACGTTACCTTCGGGCGTGATCTGCGGCACCACCTCCAGTTTGAGATTGGCCTTCTTGAACTGCACCTGCGTTGCGCCACTGGAGGTCGCTGCTTGATAGGGCAATTCGGTGCCCTGCTCGATCAGCGCCTTGACCTGGTCGGCCGTAATGACTCGGGGGCTGGAGACGATCTTGCCCTTCCCGTCGGCCTCGAGCGCGGAAAGCTCGAGATTCAGGAAACGCTGCGCCGAGGCGTTGAACAGCGACAGCGCAAAGGTGGCGGGGTTGTAACCTCCTAAGCCGACTGCGGGTAGGGTGAAGAACTGAGCGTCCCCAGTCGTCGTGGAGGATGAGCCGCCTTGGCCGGTGGCGATGCCAACCGCACCATAATTGGCTCCCAGCGCAACGCGGTTGCCTTCACCTACTGGATACCCGGTCAAGGTGCCTGTATTTGCCTGTTTCAGGTCTGTGGCACCGAGTTTCACCCCCAGCGATCGGCCGAAGGAATCATTGGCTTCGACGATACGCGCCTCGATGAGCACCTGACGCACCGGGATGTCGATCTTCGAGATCAGGCGCTGGATCTCCTCGAGCTTGGAGGGGATGTCGGTGATGAAGAGCTGGTTGGTACGGGTCTCGGCGATCACGCTGCCGCGGTTGGTCAGGATGCGTGCCCCGGCACCGTCGCCCCCGCCCTCGCCGACGAGGCCCTTGGCGACCTGCTCCGCCTTGCTGTAGTTGAGCTGGAAGGACTGGGTGCGCACCGGTTCGAGCGCCGCGAGCTGCGCCTGGGACTCGAGCTCGAGCTTCTCCTTGGCTGCGATCTCGTCCTTGGGCGCGATCCACAGCACGTTGCCGGACTTGCGCACGCCGAGGTTCTTGGCCTGCAGGATGATGTCGAGCGCCTGGTCCCAGGGCACGTCCTTCAGGCGCAGCGTGACGTTGCCGGTCACGCTGTCGCTGGTGACGACGTTGAAGTTCGTGAAGTCGGCGATGACCTGCAGCAGCGAGCGGACCTCGATGTTCTGGAAGTTCAGCGACAGCTTCTCGCCGTTGTAGCCGGACCCCTGCACGAGCTTGTTGGGGTCCTCCTTGCGCGTGCGCACCTCCAGCACGAACTGGTTGTCGCTCTGGTAGGCGCTGTGCTCCCAGTTGCCACGCGGCTCGACGACCATGCGTACCCGGTCGCCCGACTGCGAGGCGGAGATGTTCTGCACGGGGGTGCCGAAATCGCTCACGTCGAGCCGGCGGCGCAGTTTCTCCGGCAGCGAGGAGCGCAGGAACTCGACCACCAGGCTCTGGCCCTGCTGGCTGATGTCGACGCCGACCTGGTTGTTGGGCAGGTCGACCACCACGCGGCCGGCGCCCTCCTGGCCGCGGCGGAAGTCGATGTCGCGCAGCGCCACCGTGTCGCGATTGAGGCTCTCGGCGAAGTGCAGCGGCTCGCCGCCCTTCGCGGCCGCCGCCTCGGCGCTCTTGTCGAGCACCAGCAGCAGCACCTTGCCCTGGACCTGTGCGCGATAGCTGGCGGCCTGCTTCAGGTTGAGCACCAGGCGGGTGCGCTCGCCGGACTGCGCGATGTTCACGGAGCGCAGGTTGCCCTGGTTGAGATCCACGTTGGGCCGCCCGATGCCGTTGGCCACGCCGGGCAGGTCGATCGCGATGCGCGGCGGCGCCTGGATGGCGAAGCCGTTCGGAACGGTTGCCAGCGGCTCGGCGAGCTCGACGCGGACCACGTCGGCTCCGAACTGCTGGCTGCTCTGGATGGAGCGCACGCTGTTCTGCGCCCAGGAGGGCAGCGGGGAGAGCAGCACGGCGCAAGCGAGGGCTGCGGCCCGCAGTGAGATCAGCACCTGGCTCTTTTGCATTTTCTTCATCGTGCTTGCTCTTGAAGCTGGAGACTGGCCGGACGCTCGATCCACTCGCCGGCGCCGTCCTGAACGATCTCCCGCAGGGAAATCTCGGTTTCCGTGATCTGGGTGATGCGGCCGTAGTTCTGGCCGAGGTAGTTGCCCACCCGCACCTGGTACAGCAGGGTGTCCACCTTCAGCAGCGCCTGATGCTGCCCCTGCCGGACCACGCTGCCGACCATGGTCATGTTGTCGAGCGGATAGGCCTCGAGCGGCTCGCGTCGGCGCTGGAGCTCGCCGGCGAGCAGCGAGTTGGGCTGGCGGTCGTCCTGCTTGAGGGCGACCAGCAGCTTCTGGCGGCTGAAGGGCTCGACGGCCGAAGCGGTGTCGTAGGTCTGCGGGTCGAACTTCTTCGGCGGCTCGATCGGCTTGACGCTCGGCTTGACTTCGAGGCGCTGCTGCTCGATCCAGGACTGCAGGTCGTCCTGCCCGCTGCTGCAGCCCCCCAGCAGCAGCGCCACGAGCGGAAGGCCTTTCAGTACTCGCAGGCAGCGGAATTCCGGCATACGTCGCATCACTTCCTCGCTCCCTGGGCATCACCGCCCTTGGCAGTCGCCTTGCGCTGAGCCTCGACCTCGGCAGGGTCGAGATAGCGATAGGTGCGTGCCGTGGCCTCCATCGAGAGCGCCCCCCCGCTGTCGCGCAGTGCTGCGCCACCTCCGCCAGCACTCGCCCCCTGCATCGAGAGGTTCAGACCGTGCAAAGTGACGATCCGCGACAGGCTCGCCACATCGGCGGCAAAAGCGCCGACATCGTGGTATTGACCGGTCACCTTGATGGAGATCGGCAGCTCGGCGTAGTAATCCTTCACCGCCACCGAACCCGGACGGAAGAGCTCGAACTGCAGCGAGCGCCCGAGACCTGCCTGGTTGATGTCGGACAGCAGTGCATCCATCTCCGCCTTGCCCGGCAGCTGGCGCTCGAGCTGCGTGACGTATTCCTGCACCTGCAGCTTCTGCTTGCGCAGCTCGCCCAGGTTCACCGCTTGGCCGAGCTTGTCGCGGTACTGCGACTTCAGTACGGGCTCGCGGTTGTGCTCGGCCTCGAGGATGTCGGCCTCCCCGGTCAGCACCAGCGTCCAGCAGAGCGCGACGGCGCCGGCGGTGGCGGCCGCGCAGGCCATCACCTTCGGAGCCAGCGGCCATTGGCCCGGCTCCTTGGGATCGAGGTCCTGGAACTGGGACTGCAGCTCCGCAAAGGCCTGATTCAGGTCCACCTTGGGTATCGTGATTTTCTTTGCCATGCCGATACCGCTTCTTCAGGACTTCTGCGCCACCGTGGCAGGGGCGCCCGGATTTGCGGGCTCCGGAGTGCCGGGCTTCTTCAGCGACACCCGCATCGAGAACTCGAACAGGCGTTTCTGCTCGCGCTGCGACACCTGCATGTTCGTCGCCTTGACCTCGACCAACTCGGGCTTCTCGAGCCACTCGGAGTGGTAGCCAGTGTTGCGCAGCAACTCGGAGACACGCTCGTTGCTGTGCGCCACGCCGGCGAGCGTGACCACCTGCCCCTCCTGGCGCAGCGAGGTCAGGTAGACGCCCTCGGGCGTCTGGCGCACCAGTTCGTTGAGCAGGTGCACCGGCATGTTGCGGTCGGTCTGGAGATCCTCGACCGCCTTCTGGCGCGCCTTGAGCGCCTCGATCTCCGCGCGCAGCGTCGCGATGTCCTTGATCTCGGTATCCAGCTTGGCGATCTCCGCCTCCATGAACTGGTTACGTTCCTGCTGCGCGGAAATCATTTGTTGCAGGTAGACGTACCAGAGCGCGGAAACGAGCAGTCCCCCGAGCGCGGAAAGCCCGAGGAGGGTGAAGAACGCCTGCTTGCGGCGCCTGCGCTTCTCCGCCCGGTGGGGCAGCAGATTGATCAGGATCATTGCAGGAACCTCCGCATCGCCAGGCCGCAGGCGGTCAGATAGGCCGGCGCGTCACGGCGCAGCTTGCTCTCGCGCAGGCGCGAGTCGAGCTTCATGCCTTCGAAGGGATTGACGGCCATCGCGGAGAAGCCGGTCTGCGCGGTGACGCTCTCCTTGAGCCCGTTGAGGGCGGCGCAGCCGCCGGCCAGCATGATGTAGTGCACCTTGTGGTGGGGCGTGCTGGTGAAGAAGTACTGCAGCGCCCGGCCGATTTCCTGCGAGAGGCTCTCGACGAAGGGCTTCAGGATCGCGCTCTCGTAGTCCTCGGGCAGCTCGCCCGACAGCTTCTTCTGCTCGGCCTCCTCAAGGGAGAAGCCGTACTGGCGCGAGATGATCTGCGTCAGCTGCGCTCCGCCGAAGGCCTGGTCGCGGTCGTACAGCAGCTCCTCGCCGCGCAGCACCTTGAGGCTGGTGTTCTCGGCGCCGATCTCGAACAGCGCGACCAGCGTCTCGCCCGCTTCGCTGGGCAGCTCCGCGATCAGCCGCCCCACGGCGAGCCGCGAGGCGTAGGACTCGATGTCGAGCACGACCGGCTTGAGCCCCGCCGCCTCGGCCAGGCCCTGGCGGTCCTGCACGCGGTCCTTGCGCGAGGCCGCGATCAGCACCTCGATGTCGCCGATGGAGGTGGTGCTCGGCCCGATCACGCAGAAGTCGAGGCTCACCTCGTCGAGCGAGAAGGGGATGTACTGGTTGGCCTCGGACTCGACCTGCACCTCGAGCTCCTCCTCGCGCAGCCCGGCCGGCAGCATGATCTTCTTCGTGATGACGGCCGATTGCGGCATCGCGAGCGCCACCTGCTTGGTCCGGGTGCCGCTCTTGGCCACCACCCGGCGCACGGCGTCGGCCACCTCGTCGAAACGCTCGATCTGGCCGTCGGTGATCCAGCCCTTCTCGAGACTCTCGGTGGCGAAGCGCTCCACCACGTAAGCGCCGCCCGGCTCCTGCCCCAGCTCGACGAGCTTGACGCTCGAGGAACTGATGTCCAGCCCGATCAGGGGCGGATTCTTGCCGCCCAGCAAGCCGTCAAGAAAGCCCACGGCGTGTCCCCCAACTCGCAAAAAATGCGCCGAATTGTTAACAAATTGCCGGCATGCTAGCAGTAAAGGCGGGCGCTCAACAAAGACAAAATCACGATCTGAGCGAGTGGCAACACACGGACTGCGTCGGCGCAACGCCTCGTGAGCTAGTTCCTGCCGCCCGCTTCCACGTGGGCCCCGGCCACGGAAGGGGCGGGAGACGGCTTCCTATAATCCGCCGTTCATCTGGTGGACTGACATGACCGATTCCGAGCGCCCCGCGCCGCGCGCTGGCGCGCCCAAGTTCCCGGCCAGGGGGCATTGGCTGCTGAGCAGCCTCGCCTGGCTCGTCGGCCTGACCGCGGCCGCGGCCCTGACCGGCGTGATGCTGGTGGGGCTGGCCCTCGCCCTCGCCTACCCGAACCTTCCCGACATCCAGGGGCTGACCGACTACCGCCCCAAGCAGCCACTGCGCGTGTTCTCGCGCGACGGCGTGCTGATCGGCGAGTTCGGCGAGGAAAGGCGCCGCTTCGTGCCGATCCGCGAGATCCCGAAGGTGATGCAGAACGCGGTGCTCGCGATCGAGGACTCGCGCTTCTACGAGCACCGCGGCGTCGACTACCTCGGCATCATCCGCGCCGGCCTCGCCAACGTCGGCGACGTCAAGAGCCAGGGCGCGTCGACGATCACGATGCAGCTCGCGCGCAACTTCTACCTCTCCAGCGAGAAGACCTTCACGCGCAAGATCTACGAGATCCTGCTGTCGCTCAAGATCGAGAGCCAGCTGAGCAAGGAGCAGATCCTCGAGGTCTACATGAACCAGATCTACCTGGGTCAGCGGGCCTACGGTTTCGGCGCCGCGAGCGAGACCTACTTCGGCAAGCCGCTGGCGGAGATCACGATCGCCGAGGCCGCGATGCTCGCCGGACTGCCCAAGGCGCCGTCGGCCTACAACCCGGTCGTCAATCCGCGCCGCGCCACGGTGCGCCAGCAGTACATCATCGACCGCATGCTGGAGAACGGCTTCATCACCGCCGAGCAGCACGCCGACGCCAAGGCCCAGACGTTGCGCTACCGCACGCCCGGCCAGATCCCGGTGCATGCCGAGTACCTCGCGGAGACCGCGCGGCAGCTCATCTACGCGCAGTACGGCGAGGAGACCTACACCCGCGGCCTCAACGTCTACACGACGATCCGCTCCGAGGACCAGTCCGTGGCCTACCGTGCGCTGCGCCGCGGCATCATGGACTACGAGCGGCGCCAGGCCTACCGCGGCCCCGAAGGCTTCGTGAACCTGCCGACGGGATCGGCCGAACTGGACGCGCGCATCGCCGAGGCCCTGGTGGACTACCCCGACAACGACGAGGTCCGCGCCGCGGTGGTGCTGAGCGCGGGCCCCAAGAAGGTGGTGGCCTCGCTCCAGAGCGGCGAGTCGATCACGATCTCAGGCGACGGGCTCAGGCCCGCGCAGTCCGGGCTGTCGGACAAGGCCACCCCGCAGATCCAGATCCGCCGCGGCTCCGTGATCCGCGTGGTGCGCAGCGGCAAGGGCGACTGGAGCATCACGCAACTGCCCGAGGTCGAGGGCGCGCTCGTCGCGATCGATCCGCGCGACGGCAGCGTGCAGGCGCTCGTCGGCGGCTTCGACTACGCGAAGAACAAGTTCAACCATGTCACGCAGGCCTGGCGCCAGCCCGGCTCGAGCTTCAAGCCCTTCATCTACTCGGCCGCGCTCGAGAAGGGCTTCACGCCCGCCACCGTGGTCAACGACGCGCCGCTGTTCTTCAGCGCCGGCAGCACCGGCAGCCAGCCCTGGGAGCCGAAGAACTACGACGGCACCTTCGAGGGGCCGATGAGCCTGCGCCGCGCGCTGGCGAAGTCGAAGAACATGGTCTCGATCCGCGTGCTGCAGGCCATCGGCACCGACTACGGCCAGCAGTGGGTCACCCGCTTCGGCTTCGAGGCGAGCCGCCATCCGGCCTACCTGCCGATGGCGCTCGGCTCCGGCTCGGTCACGCCGATGCAGATGGCCACCGGCTACTCGGTGTTCGCCAACGGCGGCTACCGGGTGAATCCCTCTCTGATCTCGCGCGTCACCGATGCGCGCGGGCAGGTGCTGGTGCAGGCCAGCCCGCCCGCGCTCGACGAGTCCCGGCGCAGCATCGACCCGCGCAACGCCTTCGTGATGACGAGCCTGATGCAGGACGTGACCCGCTCGGGCACCGCCGCGCGCGCGCAGGCCGCCCTCAAGCGCCCCGACATCTACGGCAAGACCGGTACCACCAACGACTCCCACGACGCCTGGTTCGCCGGCTACCACCCGACCCTCACGACGGTGGTCTGGATCGGCTACGACACGCCGCGCAAGCTCGGCGACCGCGAGACCGGCGGCGGACTCGCGCTGCCGGTGTGGATCGACTACATGTCGCACGCGCTCAAGGGCGTGCCGGTGCAGGAGCCCTCGGCGCCCGAAGGCGTGGTCCACGTCAACGGCGAGTGGTACTACGACGAGTTCACGCACCAGAGCGGCGTGCGCAGCCTGGGCCTGGACGAGCCGTCGGCGACGGCACCCGCGCCCGAGGAGAAGCGCAGCATCCTCGACCTGTTCCGCAACTGAGCGCCCGCGCCGGGCGCGGCCCGAGGGCTTCCCGGGGCGCGCGGGTTCTCCGTCAGGCCGAGGGGCCGAAGCTCAGCGGCTTGCCCGCCTGCTCGCTCGCGCACTCGTTGAGCGCGGCGAAGAACTCCTGGCCGCTGCGCGTGTCGACCCAGCGGTCCTCGCCCGCCCAGCGGTAGTGGTAGCCGCCGCGGCGGGCTGCGAGCCAGATCTCGTGCAGCGGCGGCTGCGTGTTGATGATCAGCTTGCTGCCGTTGGGGAAGCTCAACTCGAGCAGGCCGCCGGTGCGCTGGGTGTCGATGTCGATCACGTCGTCCTGCAGCAGCGCGTCCACGCGCGTCTCGATGGCCGACAGCACGGCGCCGGCCTTGGCGTGGAATTCGCTGTCGCTCAGGGGGGTAGGCTGGTCGTTCATGGGCGCCGGTAGAATGGAGGGATGTCGAAACGGGTGCCAAAGATTCTAGACGCCTGCTGCCGCACCCTGCTGGCGCTCGGCCTGGCCGGCTGCGGCCAGAAAGGCCCGCTCTATCTCCCGGCGCCGGCTGCGGCGACGGCTTCCGCGGCGAGCGCCCCGGCGCCTCGCGCCTCCGCGCCCGCCGCCCCCCTGCCCCTTCCCCCCGCCTCGCGATGACCCTTCCCGGCTCCCCGTTCCTTGCCTACCGCGGTGAGGAGCTCTTCCTCGAGGACTGCGCGCTCGATGCGCTCGCCTCGCGCTTCGGCACCCCGCTGTACGTCTACTCGCAGGCCGCGATGCTGGCCGCGCTCGAGCCCTACCGCCGCGCGCTCGCCGGCCGCGAGCACCTGATCTGCTACGCGATGAAGGCGAACTCGAACCTCGCCGTGCTGCAGACCTTCGCGCAGGCGGGCTGCGGCTTCGACATCGTCTCGGCGGGCGAGCTCGAGCGGGTGCTCGCCGCCGGCGGCGACCCGGCCAAGGTGGTGTTCTCGGGCGTGGGCAAGACTCGCGCCGAGATGCGCCGCGCGCTCGAGGCGGGCGTGATGTGCTTCAACGTCGAGAGCGAGGCCGAGCTCGAGGTGCTGTCGCAGGTGGCGCTCGAGTGCGGCACGCGCGCGCCGGTGAGCCTGCGCGTCAACCCCGACGTCGACGCGAAGACGCACCCCTACATCTCGACCGGGCTCAAGGACAACAAGTTCGGCATCGCGCACCAGCGCGCGCTCGTCGCCTACCGGCGCGCCGCGTCGCTGCCGGGCCTGCGCGTGGTCGGCATCGACTGCCACATCGGCTCGCAGATCACCGACACCGGCCCCTACCTCGACGCGCTCGAGCGCCTGCTCGACCTGGTCGAGGCGCTGGAGGCCGAGGGCATAGAGATCCATCACCTCGACCTCGGCGGCGGGCTCGGCATCACCTACACCGACGAGACGCCGCCCGGCGCCGACGAGCTGATCGCCCAGCTGCTCGCGCGCATCGACGCGCGCGGCCACGCCCGGCGCAAGCTGATGTTCGAGCCGGGCCGCTCGCTGGTCGGCAACGCCGGCGTGCTGCTCACCGAGACGCTGTACCTCAAGCCCGGCGAGACGAAGAACTTCTGCGTCGTCGACGCGGCGATGAACGACCTGATGCGTCCCGCGATGTACGAGGCCTGGATGGGCATCGTGCCCTGCGTGCGGCGCGACGCCCCGGCGCAGACCTGGGACGTGGTCGGCCCGGTGTGCGAATCGGGCGACTGGCTCGGCCGCGACCGCGAGTTCGCGGTGGAGCCGGGCGACCGCCTCGCGGTGCTGTCGGCCGGTGCCTACGGCATGAGCATGGCGAGCAACTACAACACGCGCGGCCGCGCCGCCGAGGTGATGGTGGCCGGCTCGCAGGCGCACCTGATCCGCGAGCGCGAGGACGCGGCGGAGCTCTTCCGGCTCGAGCGCACGCTGCCGCGCTGAGCGCCTACTTGCCGAAGGCCTCGTCGGCGAGCGGCATCGCCCGCTCGACGAGCGAGGCGAACAGCGCCGAGCCGAGCGGCAGCACCTCGTCGTTGAAGTCGTAGCGGCTGTTGTGCAGGAAGCTGCCCGGGTCCTCCGCGGAGCGGCCCTGGCCGAGCCGCAGGTAGGCGCCCGGGCGCACCTGCAGCATGAAGGAGAAATCCTCCGCACCCATGCTCGCCTGCACGTTGCGCACCACCTGCTGCGGCCCCACAAGGCTCTCGGCCACGTCGGCCGCGAAGCGGGCCTCGGCCTCGGCGTTGACGGTGGCCGGGTAGACCCGCTCGTAGTCGAGGCGCGCGGTGGCGCCGAAGCCGAGCGCGAGCGACTCCACCAGCCGGCCGAGCCGCTCCTCGATCATGTCCTGCACCTGGGGCCGGAAGGTGCGCACGGTGCCGACGAGCTTCGCCTGCCGCGGGATCACGCTCATCGCGCCCAGGTCGCCCCCCTGCATCGCGCAGATGCTGACCACCGCGTTGTCGAGCGGGCTGGTGTTGCGCGACACGAGGCTCTGCGCGGCGGTGATGATCTGCGCCGCGACCACCACCGGATCCACCGTCAGGTGCGGGTGCGCGCCGTGGCCGCCGCGGCCGTTGATCGTGATCTCGAAGCGGTCGGAGGCCGCCATCACCGCCCCGGGCGCCACGCCGACCTGCCCCGCCGGCAAGCTCGGCCAGTTGTGCATCGCGAACACCTGCTGCGCCGGGAAGCGCTCGAACAGGCCCTCCTCGATCATGCGGCGCGCGCCGGCGCAACCCTCCTCGCCGGGCTGGAAGATCAGGTAGGCGGTGCCGTCGAAGCGCCGCGTCTCGGCGAGGTAGCGCGCCGCGCCGACCAGCATCGTCGTGTGGCCGTCGTGGCCGCAGCCGTGCATCAGGCCGCCGCGGCAGGAGCGCCACGCGAAGTCGTTCTCCTCGCGCATCGGCAGCGCATCCATGTCGGCGCGCAGCCCGATGCTGCGGCCCGAGCCGTGCCACCGCCCGCGTACCACGGCGACGACGCCGGTCTTCGCGATGCCGGTGTGGATCTCGTCGACGCGCGCGAGCTTGAGCGCCTCGACGACGCGCGCGGCGGTGCGCTCCTCCTCGAAGCCGAGCTCGGGATGGGCGTGCAGGTCGCGGCGGAAGGCGGTGAGTTCCGGATGGTGGCGGGCGATGTGGCGGAAGACGCCGTGCGGGTGGGGAAGCAGCATGTCAGGCAAGGCCCTCGCTTTCCTCCACGCCCGGGCGCGAAGCGGCGGCGAAGTGCGGCAGATCCAGGGTGGTTCGGAAGACGATGAGCCTCGACATCGAAGCCAGTGTGTCAGAACCATGTCGCTGCAAGACCGATGCCCGCAGGAAGGGAGTGCACGGCGTAAGCAGGTGTCCTGGGAGGGACGTTTCGCCGGAAAAGGAAAAAGCCGCCCGAAGGCGGCTTTTCTGTTCTGGATTCCAGCCGGGGCCGGGATCAGAAGTTGTGGTTCACGCCCAGGTCGAAGGCGTTGCCGGTACGGCCCACGGCCGGGTTGGTGCGGCCATAGGTGGTGTAGACATAGGTACGCTTGGACAGCAGGTACTCCGCGCCCACGCCCAGCTTGTCGGTCTCGGCACCCGTACCTTCAGCCTCGAAGCGGCTGAAGCCGGCCTTCAGGTTGAGCGAACCCACCGGAACGCTCACGCCCACGTTGAAGTTCTTGCGCTCGTCGCCGGCGATCGCGACGGTGTCAACCTGGCTGAAGCCGCCCATGACCTTGGCGAAGCCGAGGTTGTAGGAAGCCAGGATCGCCATCACGTCGTCGTCCGAACGGTTCTGCTCATAGCCAGCGCCGACGGCCAGGGGGCCGAGCTCATAGCCGAGCCACAGGGCGTACAGGTTCTTCGCGCCAGCGGGCTGCGGGTTCGCGGGAGCAGCAGCCGAACGCTTCGGGCCGACGCTGCCGCTCAGGGTCAGGCCAGCGAACTTCGGGCTGAGGTAGGTGATCACGTCGGTACGGCCCAGGCCCGAGCCGTCCGGCTGGCGGGCATCGGTCGCGTAGCCGCTGGCCAGAACCGCGGTGGAGCCGACGGTCTCGGTGCCCCAGGGGTCGGTCGCGTTGATCGGTGCCTGGAAGGCGGTCAGCATGCGGCCGATTTCAACCGTGCCGAGGGAAGCGTGGTTCAGGCCCAGCTTGGCGGTGCCCTGCCAGAACACGCGGCCGTTGTTGGTGCCGTCTTGGCCGCCCGACTCCGGCGAGAAGCGGTGCTCGATGTTGAACGTGCCCTTCAGGCCGTTGCCCAGGTCCTCGACGCCACGGAAGCCGAGGCGGTTGGCACCGTTGGAAGCATCGATCCGGGTCGAGACGCCTTGATCCTTGACCAGACCCAGGTTCACACGGCCATAAACCGTCACCGAAGATTGCGCCGAAGCGGCACCCGCGAACGCACCCAGCACGGCGAGGGCGATAAGAGATTTTTTCATTTCGACTATCTCCAAGGTTGAACAAGAGGTCCCGACCCCGTTCGGGCAAGCAGCTCCTGGCGGACCGGGCCGACCTCCTCATCGGGAAGCTGGCGGTATTCCAACAGACTGAGACACGGCTTACCAGCGTAGAAGACCAGTTGCGGACTGATCTGTTGCCTTTTCACAACGAGCCCTTGCCCCCTGGGAAGGCCCTGATCGGCAAGGCATTGCGTGGCATGCCAGGGGGATCGAAGGGGCACCCGCTCCAGCGGCGCAAGCACGACAGCAACAAAAAAGCCGCCCGAAGGCGGCTTCCGAACCTCTGGAGAGACGGGGTTCAGAACACGTGCTTGACCCCGACCTCGAAGCCGTGCGTGCGGCTCAGGCCATCGCCCTTGGCGACGCCGACGTCGGCGTGCACGCTCGTGCGCCGGCTCAGGTTGTACTGGTAGCCCACGCCGAACTTCTTCGTCTCCACCGTGGTAGCCAGGGAGGCGGCCGGCGCGGCATCGGCGCCGACAAAAGTGCCGGCCGGGTTGTCCAGCACGCCGTAGCCCACCTTCAGCACGCCCGAGCCGAGCGGCGCGGTCGCGCCCAGCACCCAGGCGTCCCCCTCGATCGCCCCGGTGGCTGGAGCCGTCGGGGCGAGCGCGTTGTTCGGGTTGCGCGCCTTCGCGTACATCAGGCTCGGGCGCACGACGCCGAAGTCGTAGGCCACGGTGACGACTCCCATGCGGTTGTCGACCACGTCGTCGATGTCGTTGAACCCGATGCCCGCGAACAGCGGGCCGGCCTCGTAGATCAGGTTGGCGCCCGCGTTGCGGCCATTGGGGCCGGTGCCGCCTTCACGCGCGGACACCGAGGCCATGGCGCTGAAGCCGCCGAAGCTGGGCGTCTTGTAGCTGAGCTGGTTGTTCGCGCGATGGGAGGTCGGCGTGCCGGCCCGGTTGCCGGCCTGCGCGAAGCCGCGGAAGCCGCCGACGTTGTAGTCGTAGCTCCAGGGGTCGCCCGCCCGCGACACGTAGTAGGCGGGCGTGTAGTCGCGTCCCAGGCGGACCTCGCCCAGGCTCTGGCTGCTCAGCCCCAGCCAGGAGGAGCCGTGCCAGAAGCGGTTGTTGCCCTCTACGTCACCCTGGTCCGGGGCGAAGCGGTGCTCGAGCTGGAAGTTGGCCTTCAGCCCGCTGCCCAGGTCCTCGGTGCCGCGGAAGCCGAGCCGGCTGGGCGTGGACGAGCGGATCGTCCATTCGTCGGGCCGACCGACCTGGTCCGGGGTGAGGCCGATGTAGGACTGGCCGTTGTTCAGCCGCGACACCCCCTGGTCGACGATGCCGTAGAGCGTGAGCGAGGACTGGGCTGCGGCCCCGCCGGCGAAGGCTCCCAGCACGGCCAATGCGACAAGCGACTTCTTCATGTGACTACCCCTTGTATTGGATGAACTGCCTTGATCTGGCGCCCGCCGGCGGCAAGGCCACCCGGCCGCCGTCTGCTCTCGGACGCGGCGCCGCTCGATCAACAGGGGGAGTGAGCAAGGGATGTGCGCGGTGGCCGGTAGGGGGATCCGGGGGCACGACGGAGGGACGACCGCTCGCCGCTGCCGGCGCCGAGGTCGAGAAGCGACATCCCTGATGCGGGCAAAGGCGGCAGGCGCCTCGCTGACTTATGCTGCGCGCGAAACTGAACGCCGGAGTCCCCGAAGATGCCCAATGCCATCGACACCCTGCTGTGTACCGCCGACAACGCATTGAAGACCGTGCTCGGCGGCCATCATGCCGCGCGCCCGATGCCCCGCCCCGCGCAGGAGCCGGACGAGTCGGCCGCGACCGATGCGGACCGGCGCCTGTCAGCCGCGCTGATGCGCGTCAACCACGTCGGCGAGGTCTGCGCGCAGGCGCTCTACACGGCGCAGGCGCTGGTCACGCGCGACCCGGCGCTCAAGCGCCACTTCGAGGCCGCGGCGCGCGAGGAGACCGACCATCTCGCCTGGACGCAGCAGCGCCTGAAGGACCTGGGCTCGCGCACGAGCGTGCTCAACCCGCTGTGGTACGCGGGCGCCTTCGGCATCGGGCTGGTGGCCGGCCGGCTCGGAGGCGACGCCGTGAGCCTCGGCTTCGTCGTGGAGACCGAGCGACAGGTCGAGCAGCACCTCGAAAGCCACCTGGGCCGACTGCCGGCGCACGACACCGTGTCGCGCGCGGTGGTCGAGCAGATGAAGGACGACGAGGTCCGGCACGCGGTGGCCGCGGACGAGGCAGGCGCCATGGCGCTGCCGCTGCCGGTCAAGCTCGCGATGCGCGCGGCGGCCAAGGTCATGACCACCACCGCGCACTACGTCTGAGCCGCCCGCCGGGCCTGCGGTGGCGGGCCCCGGGGAGAGGGCCGGGGCGCGTCAGCCCTCGACGATCTCGAAGCCGGTGGTGATCTCGGCGGTCTTGGCGAGCATGATGCTCGCCGAGCAGTACTTGTCGTGCGACATCTGGATCGCGCGCGCCACCGCCGCCTCGGGCAGCCCCTTGCCGGTGACGGTGAAGTGCATGTGGATGCGTGTGAAGACCTTCGGCTCGGTGTCGGCGCGCTCGGCCTTGACCTGCACCTGGCAGCCGCGCACGTCGTGGCGGCCGCGCTTGAGGATCAGCACCACGTCGTAGGCGGTGCAGCCGCCGGTGCCGGCGAGCACCGTCTCCATCGGCCGCGGCGCCAGGTTGCGCCCGCCGCCGTCGGGGGCGCCGTCCATCGTCAGCACATGCCCGCTGCCGGTCTCGGCGATGAAGGCCATGCCCGAAGCCGGGACCCAGTTGATGGTGCATTCCATGGAAGAAACCTGCTGCTGTTGAACGTGGAGGAAAGATGCCGGAGGCCGCAAAAGCGCCGCGGCGCGAGGATTTTGGCACGCAAGTGCGGGTTTCCTCGCTCCCACCCGCGTCCCGCTTGTTGCGTCGCACCATGCATCGGCCTAGAATCGGAGCCGTCGAATGCAGTGGCGGCACGAGTTGCCCCGGCGCCGAGCGCCCTCTGCGTTCCCCGATTGTCTCCTCCACCTCCTCCTTTGGTGGATTCAGCCCCAAGCCTCGCGGCTTGGGGCTTTTTTCTTTGGGGATGCAGCGCGCCGGGCCCGCCCCGGGTGCTGGCGTATCATGCGGCGCCCCTGGAGGACCCTCATGGCGCGCGCCACCCACACCAAGAACGCATCCCCCGCCGCTGACGTCCCGGCCCGCGCCCCGCGCGCCCTGAAGCCGGCCGACTACCTGAAGAAGATCCTGACCGCGCGCGTCTACGACGTCGCGATCGAGACCGAGCTGGAGCCGGCGCGCACGCTGTCCGAGCGCATCGGCAACCGCGTGCTGCTCAAGCGCGAGGACAACCAGCCGGTGTTCAGCTTCAAGCTGCGCGGCGCCTACAACAAGATGGCGCACCTGAGCGGCGCCCAGCTCAAGCGCGGCGTGATCTGCGCGTCGGCCGGCAACCACGCGCAGGGTGTCGCCCTGAGCGCGCAGCGCCTGGGCTGCCGCGCGGTGATCGTGATGCCGGTGACGACGCCGCAGGTGAAGATCGACGCGGTGCGCCGCCTCGGCGGCGAGGTGGAGCTGCACGGCGACAGCTACTCGGACGCCTACCTGCACGCACTCGAGCTCGAGAAGAAGCAGGGCCTGACCTTCGTGCACCCCTTCGACGACCCGGACGTGATCGCCGGCCAGGGCACGATCGCGATGGAGATCCTGCGCCAGCACCAGGGGCCGATCGACGCGGTGTTCTGCGCCATCGGCGGCGGCGGCCTGATCTCGGGCGTCGCGGCCTACATCAAGGCGGTGCGCCCGGAGATCCAGGTGATCGGCGTGCAGATGGAGGACTCGGACGCGATGGTGCGCTCGGTCAAGGCCGGCAAGCGCGTGCAGCTGAGCGACGTCGGCCTGTTCTCCGACGGCACCGCGGTGAAGATCGTCGGCGAGGAGACCTTCCGCCTCGCGCGCAAGCTCGTGGACGACTATGTCGTGGTCGACACCGACGCGGTGTGCGCGGCGATCAAGGACGTGTTCCAGGACACGCGCTCGATCCTCGAGCCCGCCGGCGCGATGGGCGTGGCGGCGATCAAGCAGTACGCGGAGAAGCACCGCAGCAAGGGCAAGACCTTCGTCGCGATCACCTGCGGCGCGAACATGAACTTCGACCGGCTGCGCTTCGTCGCCGAGCGCGCCGAGGTCGGCGAGGAGCGCGAGGCGCTGTTCGCGGTGACGATCCCCGAGGAGCGCGGCAGCTTCCTGCGCTTCTGCGAGCTGCTCGGCGAGCGCAGCGTGACCGAGTTCAACTACCGCATCTCGGACGAGCGCCAGGCGCAGATCTTCGTCGGCGTGACGACGCGCAACCGCGGCGAGTCGAAGAAGCTCGCCACGGCCTTCAAGAAGCAGGGCTTCGCGGCGCTGGACCTGACGCACGACGAGCTCGCCAAGCAGCACGTGCGCCACATGGTCGGCGGGCGCTCGGAGCTCGCGCGCGACGAGCGGCTCTACCGCTTCATCTTCCCGGAGCGCCCGGGCGCGCTGATGAAGTTCCTCTCCTGCATGCCGCCGGGCGTGAACATCAGCCTGTTCCACTACCGCAACCAGGGCGCCGACTACGGCCGCATCCTGGTGGGCCTGCAGGTGCCGGCGGGCGACACGCGCGCCTTCCACGAGTTCCTCGACACGCTGGACTACCCGCGCGCCGACGAGACCGACAACCCGGTCTACCGGCTCTTCCTGCGCTGAGGCGGGACGAGGCGCGCCGCCCGCTTTCGGCTCTTCAGCTGGGGCGGCGGTGCGAGGGCTCTTCCTCCGCCGGCTGCTCCGCGGGCTGCTCCCCCGGCTGGGGAGACACCCCCGGCTGGGGGGCGCCCCCCGCGTTCGCGGGTGCCGGCCGGCCGGTCGAGCCGGGCCGGTTCGTCGCGAGGCCGTCGGCGGCGGGCAGCGTGCCGGTCTGCGGCTGGGGCAGCGGCGGCAGCTCGAGCGTGAAGCCGCCGTCGCCTCCGCCGCCGGCCGGCCCGAGCGTGGCCGAGCGCTGGCCGAGCCGCTGCACGACGTAGCCCTCGCCCACCTCGGCGCCGGGCCGGTAGGCGCGCGGCGGCTGGCCGTCGACCGAGATCAGCGCCACGCCGCCGCGGCCGCCCTCGCGCGGCGCCATCACGCCGAGGAGCTTGAAGCGCGTGCTGGCGGCCGGCGGCGCCGCGGCGCTCGCGGCCGCCGAGGGTTCGGGGGCGAACAGGCGCTCCACCGCCGCCGGACTGCCGCCGGCCGCGGCCACCGGTTGCGCATGCGCCGGCACCGCCAGCGGCTGCGAGAACACGCGCAGGCCCCAGAACACCGCGGTCGCGGCGGCCAGGGCCCATACAAGGAATGCGGTGAGTCGTGCCATCTGCGACGATTATCATTGAACGCTCCGGCATCCCGAGGCGAATGCCGGCCTCTTCCCTTCCCGGACCTCCCCGGGCCCTTCCTCCGACCTCACTCCCCCGCAATGAAACAGCACCCCTCCCTGCTCCGTCCCGCCGTACGCGCCGCCGCCCGCGGCTTCACGCTGATCGAGTTGATGGTGGTCCTGGTCATCATCGGCGTGCTGGCCGCGCTGATCGTGCCCAACGTGCTCAACCGCGCCGACGACGCGCGCGTGACCGCGGCGCGCACCGACGTGAACAACCTGATGCAGGCCCTCAAGCTCTACCGGCTCGACAACCAGCGCTACCCGAGCACCGAGCAGGGCCTGCAGGCCCTGGTGGCACGGCCGCAGAGCGGCCCGGTCCCGGCGAACTGGAAGCCCTACCTCGACAAGCTGCCCAACGACCCCTGGGGCCGCCCCTACCAGTACCTGAGCCCCGGCGTGAAGGGCGAGATCGACGTCTTCAGCTACGGCGCCGACGGGCAGGCCGGCGGCGAGGGGCCCAACGCGGACATCGGCTCCTGGCAGTGAAACCCGCCCGCGGCTTCACGCTGCTGGAGCTGCTCGTCGTGCTGTCGCTGATGGCGGTGGTGATCGGCACCGTGGCGCTGTCGCTGCGCGACCCGGCGCTCACGCGCCTGGAGCGCGAGGCGGACCGGCTCGTCGCGCTGCTGGAGTCGGCGCGCGCCGAGGCGCGCGGCGCCGGGCTCGCGGTGTACTGGACGCCCATCGCGCCCGAGCCCGGGCAGCCGGCGACGCGCGACTTCCGCTTCGTCGGGCTGCCCGAGTCGATCCGGCTGCCCGAGCGCTTCCTCGACCCGGAGGTGCGTGCCACGATTCACGGCGCCAATGCGCTCAGGCTCGGGCCCGAGCCGCTGATCGGCGCGCAGCGCGTCACGCTGCGCCTCGAGGAGCGGCAGATCACGCTGGCGACCGACGGGCTGCAGCCCTTCGCGGTGGTCTCGACGGAGGCGGGCGGTGCGGCACGCTGAACGACGCGGCGCGCGCGGCTTCACGCTCGTGGAGGTGCTGGTGGCGCTGGCGATCGTCGCGATCACGCTCGCCGCGGGCGTGAAGGCCTCGGGCGCGCTGACGCGCAACGCGCAGCGCCTGGGCGACGTGACCGCGGCGCAGTGGTGCGCCGACAACCACCTCGGCGCGCTGGTGCTGGCGCGGCAGTTCCCGCCGATCGGCGACAGCGACTTCAGCTGCGAGCAGGCCGGCCAGGTCTACCAGGGCCAGCTCGTCGTGCGCCCGACGCCGAACCCGAACTTCCGCCGCGTCGACGCACGCATCCTCAGCGCGCAGGGCGAGCCGCTGCTGACGCTCTCCACGATCCTGCCGAGATACTGACCGTGGGCCTTCACTACGCTCCCCGACAGCAGCGCCGCCGCGGCCGCCGCGCGGCGCCCGGCTTCACGCTGATCGAGCTGCTGGTGACGATCACGCTGCTGGCGGTGATGGCGACGATGGCCTGGCGCGGCATCGACGGCATCCTGCGCGCGCGCGAGGTCAACGAGGCCCGGCTCGACGCGGTGCTGCGGCTCGGCACCGTGATGGCGCAATGGGAGGCCGACCTCGCCGCGGTGCACGACACGCAGCATGTGCCGGCGCTGCAGTTCAACGGCTCGACGCTGCGGCTGACGCGGCGCGACGAGGACGGCGTGCGCCTCGTCGTGTGGACGCTGCGCGACGGCGGCTGGCAGCGCTGGAGCAGCGAGGCGGTGACGCGCGCCCCGGCGCTGCAGGACGTGTGGATGCGCTCGCAGCAGCTCATCGGCGGCGAGCCCGGCACGCTCGTGGCGCTGCCCGGGGTGGCCGGCTGGCAGGTCTTCTTCTGGCGCAACAACGCCTGGTCCAACCCGCAGTCCAGCGGCGACGTCGACGACAGCGCCGGCGCCGGCACGCGCGAGCTGCTGCCCGAGGGCGTGCGGCTGGAGCTGCTGCTGGCCCCGCCCTCGGGGCTGTCCGGCAGCGTCACGCGCGACGTGGTGCTGCGCAACCGGCAGATGATCCAATGACCCGCCCCCCTTCCGGCCGCAGCCGCCCCCTGCGCCAGCGCGGCGCCGCGCTGCTGACCGCGATGGTGATCGTCACGCTGGTGGCCACGCTCAGCGCGGGGATGATGTGGCGCCAGTGGCGCGCGGTGCAGATCGAGGCCGCCGAGCGCAGCCGCGTGCAGTCGGGCTGGATGCTCTCCGGCGCGCTGGACTGGGCCCGGCTGATCCTGCGCGAGGACAACAAGGGCATCGACCACCTGGGCGAGCCCTGGGCGGTGCCGCTGGCCGAGGCGCGGCTGTCGACCTTCCTGGCCGCCGACCGCGACAACACGCAGGACGCGCCGGACGCCTTCCTGTCCGGCGCGATCGTCGACCTGCAGTCGCGCTTCAACCTGAACAACCTGGTGCGCAACGGCGAGATCTCGGAGCGCGACCTGGGGGCGCTGCGGCGGCTCGTCGAGCAGCTCGGCCTGGCCCCGAGCGTGGCCGACCGGCTGGCCGTCGAGCTGCAGCGCGCCACGCCCGCCGCGCCCGGCAGCAACAGCGGCGGCGGGGAGGCCGGCACGCAGCGCGGCAGCGGCAGCGGCGACGGCGGCGACGCGGCGCTGCTGCCCACGCGGCTCGAGGACCTGGGCTGGCTCGGGCTCGACGCGCCAACGCTGGAGCGGCTCGCGCCGCATGTCGCGCTGCTGCCCGCGCGCACGCGCATCAACCTCAACACCGCATCGCGCGAGGTGATCGCCGCCGGCATCGAGGGCCTGGACCTGGCGAGCGCCGAGCGCCTGGTGCAGCAGCGCCAGCGCAGCCCCTTCCGCAACGTGAGCGAGGTCATCCCGCTGCTCGGCAACGCCGTCCAGCCCGACCCGGAGCTCGTCGGCGTGGAGAGCAGCTTCTTCGAGGTGCGCGGGCGCATGCGCATCGCCGAGCGGGCGGTCGAGGAGCGCTCGCTGGTGCATCGCCGCGGCCGCGAGGTCGTCACGCTCCAGCGCCAGCGCGTCAACCTGTCCGAGGGTGGCGGCCTGCTGCGCCCGTGACAAAAATGGGGCTGTGCGCGCCCTCGCGGACAGGCCCGGGGCGATTCGTACAATGGCCCGCTCCCTGACAGCCCCGGCGGCCGCGCCGCCGTTCGCACACCACGCATGAGCACCCTCATCATCCGCCTCGCCCCCCGCCCCCGGCTCGCCGCCCGCGAGGCCGACGCGGTCCTGCGGGTGCCGGCCGAATGGAGCCACGTGTTCAGCGCCGGCTCGCAGCTGAGCGAGGGGCGCGCCGCGGCCGCGCTGCTGCCGCGCGCCGACAGCGTGGTGGCGGTCGTGCCGGCCGGGGACCTGAGCTGGCACCGCATCGAGATCCCCAAGGCGCCGGCCGGGCGGCTGCGCGCCGCGCTCGCGGGCGTGCTCGAGGACGCGCTGCTCGAGGATCCGGCCGACGCCCACTTCGCGCTCGGCCCCGATGCGCGTCCCGGGCAGGCCGGCTGGGTCGCGGTGGTGCACCGCCCCTGGCTGACGATGCAGTTGCAGGCGCTGGAGAGCGCCGGCGTGGTCGTGGACCGGGTGGTGCCGCAGCTCGAGCCGCGCGCGACGCCCTGGGGCCACTTCGAGCGCGATGCCCCGGACGACGAGGACGCGGCGCTGCGCCTGCTGTGGGCGGACGAGCGGGGCGCCGTGACGATGCCGGTCGGCACCGCCGGCGGCACGCTCGCGCGCGCGCTGCTGCCCTCGCCGTTGCCCGCGGACACGACCTGGACCGCCGAGCCCACCGCCGCGGCCGCGGCCGAGCAGTGGCTCGGCCACAGCGTCAGCGTGCTGTCGCGCGCGGACCTGGCGCTGCGCGCGGCCGGCTCGGCCTGGAACCTGCGCCAGTTCGAGCTGACGCTGCGCCACCGCGGCGTGCGCGCGCTGCGCGACCAGTGGCGCGCCTTCCTGACACCGGCCTGGGCTCCGGTGCGCTGGGGACTCGCGACGCTGCTCGTCGTGCAGGTGATCGGCCTGAACGCCTGGGCCTGGGAGCAGCGGCAGGCCGTGGCCGAGCGCCAGCGCGCGATGGTCGCGATGCTGCAGCAGGCCCATCCGCAGGTGCGCGCGGTGCTCGACGCGCCGGTGCAGATGCGGCGCGAGACCGAGCTGCTGCGCGTGCGCGCGGGCCGTCCCGGCGACGGCGACCTGGAGACGCTGCTGCAGGCGGCGGCGACCGCCTGGCCGCGCGGCCGGCAGATCCAGGGCCTGCGCTTCGAGCCCGGCGTGCTGACGCTCGACGCGAGCAACTGGAACGAGGACGAGATGAACCGATTCGCAAGCACCCTGCAGCCCGGCGGCTGGCAGGTCCAGCGCGAAGGCAGCCGGCTCGTGCTGCGCCGCGCCGCCGCGGGGGCGAGCTCGTGACGGCGGCCGAACTGCGGCGCCTGGCCGCCACGCGCTGGGACGCGCTCGCGCCGCGCGAGCGGCGACTCGTGGCCGTCGCGGCGCTGTGCGTGGCCGCGGCGCTGCTGTGGTGGGTCGCGCTGCAGCCGGCGCTGCGCACGCTGCGCGAGGCGCCCGCGCGCATCGGCGCGCTCGACCTGCAGCTCGCCGAGATGCAGCGGCTGGCGGCCGAGTCGCGCGCGCTCGCCGGCACCGCCGCGATCAGCGACGCGCAGTCGAGGAAGGCGCTGGAGGCCGCCACCGCGCGGCTCGGGCCCGGCGCGCGGCTGCAGGTGCAGGGCGACCGCGCCACCCTCACCGCCACCGACATCCCCGGCGACGCGCTGTGGAACTGGATGAGCGAGGCCCGCAGCGCCGCGCGCGCCCGGCCGGTGGAGGCGCAACTCGCCCGCACCCCGAAGGGCTACAGCGGCACCGTCGTGCTCAACCTGGCCGGCGCTGCATGAGGCGGGGACCCACGGTGCTGCGCGCCCGCTCCGACCGTTCGCGGGCGGGCCCCGGGACGCGCGACACGCGCGCGCACCGCCGCTGGGCGATCCTCGGCGCGATGGTGGGCGCGCTCGTCGCGCTGATCGCCTTCGCGCCGGCGAGCTGGCTGGCGCGCGCCGTCGCCGCGGCCACCGACCAGCAGGTGCTGCTGGTGGCCTCGCGCGGCACGGTCTGGTCGGGCGAGGCGCTGCTGGTGTTCACCGGTGGCGCCGGCAGCCGCGACGCGACCGTGCTGCCGAGCCCGCTGCACTGGCGGCTGCGGCCGGCCGGCTGGAGCGGCGTGCAGCTCGAGCTGCGCCAGGACTGCTGCCTGAACGGCACGCTGGCGCTGCGGCTGGACCCCGGCATCGGGCGTCTGGGCGTCGAGCTCCCCGGCGGGCGCGACTGGCTGGCGCAGTGGCCGAGCGACGTGCTGCGCGGCCTCGGCACCCCCTTCAACACGCTGCAGCTCGGCGGCTCGGTGCGGCTCGCATCGCCGGGGCTGCGCATGGAGCTGGTGCAGGGCCGCTGGCGGCTGCTCGGCAGCGCCTCGGTCGAGCTGCTGCACGCCTCGTCGCGGCTAACCACGCTCGACACGCTGGGCAGCTACCGGCTGCAACTGCAGGGCAAGCCCGAGGGCGGCCCGGCCACGCTCACGCTGCAGACGCTCGACGGGGCGCTGCGGCTCAGCGGCGAAGGCACCTGGAGCCCGCAGGGCGTGCGCTTCCGCGGCGAGGCGCGCGCCGCCGAGGCGCAGCAGCCGGTGCTCAACAACCTGCTGAACATCATCGGGCGGCGCGACGGCGACCGCTCGGTCATCTCGATCGGATGAACATGAAAAGCTGCAAGAAATCGCCCTCCGTCGCGCCGCTGGCCGGCGCCCTGCTGGCGCTGGCGCTGCAGACCGCCGCGCCCGTGGCGTTCGCCCAGCGCAATGCCGCGCCGGTGACGCTGAACTTCGTCAACGCCGAGATCGACGGCGTCGCGCGCGCGATGGGCACGATCCTCGACCGCCAGTTCGTCGTCGACCCGCGCGTCAAGGGCCAGATCACGCTCTACAGCGAGCAGCCGATGCCCCCGGCGGCGGCCTACCGCAGCTTCCTCGCGGCGCTGCGCGGGCTCGGCTTCGCGGTGGTCGAGAGCGGCGGGCTCCACAAGATCGTGCCGGAGGCCGAGGCCAAGCTGCAGACCGACAGCGTCGGCGTCGGCAGCGCGGTCGGCTCGGTGCCGCAGCGCGGCGACCAGATCGCGACGCAGATCTTCCGGCTCAGCCACGAGAACGCGAACAACCTCGTGACGGTGCTGCGCCCGCTGATCAGCCCGAACAACACGATCAACGTCAACCCGGGCAACAACTCGCTCGTCATCACCGACTACACGACGAACCTGCGCCGCCTCGCGCGCATCATCTCCGCGCTCGACCTGCCGGGCAGCACCGGTGTCGAGATCATCCCGCTGCAGCACGCGCTCGCCTCGGAGATCGCGCCGCTGGTGCAGCGCCTGGCCAGCGACCAGCCGGGCGCCACCGTGCCGGGCGCCCCCGCGCAGGCCGCTGCCGCGGCGGGGGCGGGGCAGGTGCTCGCCGACGTGCGCAGCAACGCGCTGATCCTGCGCGCCGCCAATCCGCAGCGCCTGCAGATCCTGCGCAGCATCGTCGAGAAGCTCGACCAGCCGCTGCAGAGCGGGGTGCGGGCCACCGGCAACATCTTCGTCGTGCCGCTGCGCAACGCCGACGCGACGCGGCTGGCGCAGACGCTGCGCGCCGCCTTCAGCGGCGAGGCCCAGGGCACGGCGGGCGGCGGCGCAGGCGGCGGGGGCGGTGGGGGCGCCACGACGACCCCGGTGCGCACCACGGCTGGCACAGGCACGAGCGGCGCCGGCACGACCGGCACCGGCAGCGGCGGCGGCGGGCTCAGCACCGGCCCGGCCAACTTCGGCACCAACCTCGGCGGGGAGGGCCCGGCCACCGGCGGCTTCATCCAGGCCGACCCGAGCACCAACTCGCTGATCATCACCGCGCCCGAGCCGCTGTACCGCCAGGTGCGCTCGGTGATCGACCAGCTCGACTCGCGCCGCGCGCAGGTCTACGTCGAGTCGCTGATCGTCGAGGTCAACGCCAACAAGGCGTCCGAGCTGGGCGTGCAGTGGCAGGGCGTGCTCGGCAACAGCGGCGACAGCAACATCGTCGGCGTCGGCACCAACTTCGGCAGCGGCGGCAACAACATCCTGAACCTGACGCAGCAGGCGGCCACCGGCACCCTCGCGAGCCTGCCGGGCACCGGCATCAACGTCGGGCTCGTGCACAACTTCGGCGGCACCTACGGGCTCGGCATCCTCGCGCGCGCGCTGCAGAACAACGGCGACGTCAACATCCTGTCGACGCCGAACCTGATCACGCTCGACAACGAGGAGGCGAAGATCGTCGTCGGCCAGAACGTGCCCTTCATCACCGGCCAGTACACCAACACCGGCACCGGCACGACCAGCCCCTTCCAGACCATCGAGCGCCGCGACGTCGGCCTGACGCTGCGCATCCGGCCGCAGATCGGCGAGGGCGGCACGCTGCGCATGACGATCTTCCAAGAGTCCTCGGCCGTGCAGGACGTGGCCACCGGCACCGCCAACGCCGGCCCCACCACCAGCAAGCGCTCGATCGAGTCGACCGTGGCGGTGGACGACGGCCAGATCATCGTGCTCGGCGGCCTGATCCAGGACCAGTACACGACCAACCGCTCCAAGGTGCCGCTGCTCGGCGACCTGCCGGTGCTCGGCGGCCTGTTCCGCAGCGAGAGCCGCGCGCGCAACAAGACCAACCTGATGGTCTTCCTGCGGCCGGTCGTGATGCGCACCGCGCAGGACGCGACCACGCTGACGCTGGACCGCTACGACTTCATCCGTGCGCAGCAGCAGGGCGTGCAGCCGCGCCAGAGCCCGGTGATGCAGCTCAACGACGCGCCGGTGCTGCCGGCGGTGCACCCGATCGCGCCGCTGCAGGCCGCGCCGCTGGGCCTGCCCGCGCTGCCCGGCACGCCGCTGCAGCCCTCCGGCCCGGTGCCGGGCCAGGCGCCCGCGCAGCCGCAGGGCCCGGCGGCCCAGCCGCCGGCCATCCCGCAGCCGGTGCCGCAACAGCCGGCACCTTCCGCCGTGCCGCTGCCGCCCGAAGCGGCGCCGGTGCAGCCGCAAAGCTGAGACCATCCGCCATGAGTGCCCGACATCCCCTGCCCTACGCCTTCGCGAAGGCGAACACGCTGCTGCTGGAGGACGACGGCGACCGGCTCGTGCTGTGGGCCGGCGACTCGCCCTCGCCGGCCGCGCTGTCCGAGGTGCTGCGCCACTTCCGCGTCGACGCGATGGAGCGCGAGGCCAGCAGCACGCTCGTCAGCCGCATCGCCGCCGCCTACGCCGGCGGCGAGTCGAGCGCCGCGACCGTGATCGGCGAGGTCGAGAGCAAGGTCGACCTCTCGCGCATGATGCAGGACCTGCCCGCGGTGGAGGACCTGCTCGAGGCCGTCAACGACGCGCCGATCATCCGCATGCTCAACGCGCTCTTGACGCAGGCCGCCAAGGACGGGGCGAGCGACATCCACATCGAGCCCTACGAGCGCAGCTCCGCGGTGCGCTTCCGCGTCGACGGCACCCTGCGCGAGGTGGTGCAGCCCAACCGCGCGCTGCACGCAGCGCTGATCTCGCGGCTGAAGATCATGGCCGAGCTCGACATCGCCGAGAAGCGATTGCCGCAGGACGGGCGCATCTCCCTGCGCATCGGCGGGCGCGCGATCGACGTGCGCGTCTCGACGCTGCCCTCGGCGCACGGCGAGCGCGCGGTGCTGCGACTGCTCGACAAGGGCGAGACCAAGTTCTCGCTCGAGAGCCTCGGGATGAGCGGCGACGTCCTCTCGCGCTTCGACCGGCTGCTGCAGCAGCCGCACGGCATCGTGCTCGTCACGGGCCCCACCGGCTCGGGCAAGACCACCACGCTCTACGCGGGCCTCGGGCGCCTGGATACCAGCACCACCAACGTGCTGACGGTCGAGGACCCGGTCGAGTACGAACTCGCCGGCGTCGGGCAGACGCAGGTCAACGCGAAGATCGACCTGAGCTTCGCGAAGGCGCTGCGCGCGATCCTGCGCCAGGACCCGGACGTGATCATGATCGGCGAGATCCGCGACTTCGAGACCGCGCAGATCGCGGTGCAGGCCTCGCTCACCGGCCACCTGGTCCTCGCGACGCTGCACACCAACGACGCGGTCAGCGCCGTCACGCGCCTGACCGACATGGGCGTGGAGCCCTTCCTGCTGAGCTCGAGCCTGCTCGGCGTGCAGGCGCAGCGCCTGGTGCGCAAGCTCTGCCCCACCTGCCGGCGCCAGGACGGCGAGGGCCGCTGGCACCCGGTGGGCTGCCCCGACTGCGGCCAGACCGGCTACCGCGGCCGCACCGGCGTGTACGAGCTGCTGGTGGTCGACGAGCAGGTGCAGTCGCTGATCCACAACCGCGCGCCGGAGAGCGAGCTGTTCGAGGCCGCGCGCCGCAACGGCATGCGCACGATGCGCGAGGACGGCGAACGCCTCGTCGCCGACGGCACCACCTCGCTCGAGGAATTGATGCGCGTCACGCGCGACTGAACCCGGCCCCCCTCACTCCACTGCCTCCATGCCTGCCTACCGATTCGAAGCGCTCGACAGCGCCGGGCGCACCAGCACCGGGCTGATCGAGGCCGACAACGCGCGCGCCGCGCGCGCACAGCTGCGCGCGCAGCAACTGGTGCCGATGGAGGTCAACCCGGTCGCCCAGGAAGGCACTGCCGGCAGCCCCGGGCTGAAGCTGCGCGGCCGCGTCTTCAACAGCACCGGCCTCGCGATCTGGACCCGCCAGCTCGCCGGCCTGGTCGTCTCCGGCCTGCCGCTCGAGCGCGCGCTGACCGCGCTCGCCGACGAGTCCGACAACGAGCGCCAGCGCGAGCTCGTCGCGCACCTGCGGAGCGAGGTCAACGCGGGCGCCCCCTTCGCCCGGGCGCTGGCCACCGCGCCGCGCGAGTTCGACGACGTCTACCGCGCGGTGGTCGCCGCCGGCGAGCAGAGCGGCAACCTCGGCCTCGTGCTCGAGCGCCTCGCCGACGACCTGGAGGAACGCCAGGCGCTGCGCGCGCGGCTGATCGGCGCGGCGCTCTACCCCGCGATCGTGTCGCTGATCGCGGTGGTGATCGTGATCTTCCTCGTCAGCTACGTGGTGCCGCAGGTGGCCTCGGTGTTCGCCGGCACGCGCCAGTCGCTGCCGGTGCTGACCGAGGCGATGCTGGGCTTGAGCGCCTTCGTGCGGCAGTGGGGCTGGCTGGTCGCGCTCGTGCTCGCCGCCGGCGGCGCGCTGCTCGCCGTCAGCCTGCGCAACGAGGCCTTCCGCGAGCGCTTCGACGCCGGCTGGCTGCGCCTGCCGCTGATCGGCCGGCTCGCGCGAGGCTACAACGCGGCGCGCTTCGCCGGCACGCTGGCGATGCTCGCCGGCGCGGGCGTGCCGATCCTCAAGGCCTTGCAGGCGGCGGCCGAGACGCTGCACAACCGCGCGATGCGCGCCGACGCGCTCGACGCGCTGGTGCAGGTGCGCGAGGGCGCGCCGCTGGCCTCCGCCCTGGCCGGGCGCAAGCGTTTTCCGGGCCTGCTGAGCATGTTCTCGCGTCTCGGCGAGCAGACCGGGACGCTGCCGGCGATGCTCGACCGCGCCGCACGCCAGCTCGGCCAGGAGGTGCAGCGCCGCGCGATGCAGCTCGCCACGCTGCTCGAGCCGCTGCTGATCGTCGGCATGGGCGGCATCGTGATGCTGATCGTGCTCGCGGTGCTGCTGCCGATCATCCAGCTCAACACCTGGGTCAAGTAGCGCCGCCCCGCCTCCGCACCGGGAGCCCTCCGGGGTCGCCACGGCTTGACAGGGGCGGCACGGTTCATGCTTAAATCCTTTGCAGGAACCGGCGCGCCGCGGCACCGACGGCAGAGGCGCCGGCCGCCCCTGAGCGTTGGAGGATCTTCATGAGTGCTCGCGACCTGGTGCCCGTGCGTTCCACGGCGATCCCGATTGCCCATATGCGGCATGTCTACCGCCTCGACGAGGTGGAAAAGAGGCTCGACAAGCTGCCGAAGAAGGAGCACGAGAACCTGCGCGCCACCTACGAGCGCATGCTCGAGCGCGGCCCCGAGCGCTTCCAGGTCAAGCCCTCGGGCCTGCCCGCGATGGAGACGCTGTACGAGGAGCTGCCGAACTTCGCCGAGGTGCTCGACGACGTGAAGCGCCAGCTCGCGCTGTGCGAGGACAGCCGCGACGCGCTGGAGATCACGCCGATGCTGCTGCTCGGCCCCCCGGGCATCGGCAAGACCCATTTCGCGCGCCACCTCGCGCAGCTGCTCGGCACCGGCATGGGCTTCGTGTCGATGAGCTCGCTCACCGCCGGCTGGGTGCTGTCGGGCGCCTCGAGCCAGTGGAAGGGCGCGCGCCCCGGCAAGGTGTTCGAGACGCTGGTCGACGGCCAGTACGCCAACCCGGTGATGGTGGTCGACGAGATCGACAAGGCCGGCGGCGAGTCGGCCTACGACCCGCTCGGCGCGCTCTACAGCCTGCTCGAGCACGACACGGCGTCGAACTTCACCGACGAGTTCGCCGAGGTGGCGATCGACACCAGCCAGATGATCTGGGTGGCCACGGCCAACGACGAGCGCGCCATCCCCGACCCGATCCTCAACCGGATGAACGTCTACGAGGTCGCGCCCCCGGACCGCGACGCGGCGCGCAAGATCGCCACGCGTCTTTACAGGACGCTGCGCGGCGAGCACGACTGGGGTTCGCGCTTCGAGCCGGAGCCGGGCGACGCGGTGCTCGAGCGCATGAGCGAGCTCGCGCCGCGCGAGATGCGCCGCGCCTGGATGACCGCCTTCGGCAACGCCAAGCTCGACGGGCGCGGCCGCGTCGAGCTGCGCGACCTGCCCGAGGGCGGCCCGCGCCGCTCGCCGATCGGCTTCGTGCAGTAGCCGGCGTCCCCGGTGCAGGGGGCGCCGGCACCGGGGCCCTATCATCCGGGCATGGCTGCACCGACCCTTGACGGCCACCAGCTCGTGGTGGCCATTTCCTCGCGCGCGCTGTTCGACTTCGAGGAGGAGAACACGCTGTTCGAATCCGGCGACGACCGCGCCTACATGCGGCTGCAGCTCGAGCGCCTGGAGCGGCCCGCGCGTCCCGGCGTCGCCTTCTCGCTCGTCAACAAGCTGCTCGCCTTCAACCTCGGCGACGGCAGCGCGGCGCCGCGCGTGGAAGTGGTGATCCTGTCGCGCAACGACCCGGTCTCCGGCATGCGCGTGTTCCGCTCCGCGAAGCACTACGGCCTGCCGATCCAGCGTGGCGTGTTCACCCGCGGCAGCTCGCCCTGGCGCTACCTGCGCCCGCTGAAGGCGAACCTGTTCCTGTCGGCCAACGAGGCCGACGTGCGCTCCGCGCTCGACGCCGGCGTGCCGGCAGCGCGCGTCTACCCGCACTCGGCGCGTGCGTCCGACGCGCACCCTGCCGAGGTACGCATCGCCTTCGACGGCGACGCGGTGCTGTTCTCCGACGAGGCCGAGCAGGTGTTCCAGTCGCGCGGCCTGGACGCCTTCCAGCAGCACGAGACCGATCATGCGGCGCTGCCGCTGCCCGCCGGCCCCTTCAAGCCGCTGCTCGAGGCGCTGCAGCGACTGCAGCACGAGCCGGCGGCCGGCATGCGGCTGCGCACCGCGCTGGTAACGGCGCGCAGCGCGCCGGCCCACGAGCGGGCGATCCGCACCCTGATGGACTGGAACATCGAGATCGACGAGGCGATGTTCCTCGGCGGGCTGGCCAAGGGCGCCTTCCTGCGCGAGTTCGAGCCGGACTTCTTCTTCGACGACCAGACGCGCCACATCGAGAACGCCGCCGAGCACGTGCCGGCGGGGCATGTGGCGGCGGGGGTGGCGAACCGGGTGCTTGCCCGTCAAGACGGGTAAAGGCCGGCACGGGCCCCGGGGGCGCCGGAGAATTTGAAAAAATTACCCAGATGCCTGCCGAAGTGTTGCGAATGCAAACAGATGCCTGCATGAGTGCCCCCTAGACTCGGCCTCACCAAGAAGGGCGAACAACGCGCCCCGGGGAGGCTTGGTATGAGTAGTTTTCGCCATCACGGGTTGCGGCGCCCGTGCAGCCCCATCCCCGAGCACGGAATGGACGAAGCCTCGGGCGGCTCGGGCTCACCCATCGAGCGGCTGCTCCAGGCATGGCATCCCGGCACGCCGGCCGGGCCTGTGCCGGAGGCATGGTGTGCGGAGCGCCCTCCGCCCTGCCCGCGCGCCTCGACGGCCCCTCCCCGCGGAGCGCCCCTGCTGCTGTGCCCGGCACCGGGTCACGAGGAGGCGGTCGAAGGGCTGCGCGTCGTCTGGCGCGACTCGGTCGCGCCGCAGCCTCTCGCCACCGCGGCCCCCAGGACGATCGAAGAGCTGTCTCGCCTTCTGAGCGAGCATGCGCCGCAGCTGCTTCTGATCGATGCCGACCTCTGCCTGCGCTTCGGCGCCGGCGCGCTGCGCCGGCTGCAGCGCGCGTTTCCGGCCACCGAGTGGATCATTGGCTGGGACGAACCAACCAAGTGCCGTGCCGACGTGGTAATCCAATGCCATGCGCGCGGCTGCATCGCCTGGAACGCGCCTGCCGCAGAGCAGCTGCGGGCGCTGCGCGCTGTGCAGGCGGGAGAGCTGTGGTTTCCGCGCGCGGTGATGCAAGCGCTCTACCTGTCGCTGCTCAACGAGCTGCCCGTTGGCGCAGGAGCGCGTGAGACCGACGCGGAGACCGTGGGGCCGGGCACCGCGCTGAGCGCCCGCGAGGCCGAGGTGCTGGCACTGACGCGCAAGGGCCTGACCAACAAGGAGATCGCGGCGCGCCTCGACATCAGCGTCAACACGGTGAAGAAGCACCTCGCCAACGCCTTCGAGAAGTGCGGGGTGCGCAGCCGACGACAGCTCCTGAAGTAAGGATTAGTCCTCTTACCCGTTTGGGCCATTGAGCCGTTGCCTCGCGGCTTCTACATTTCCCTCACCCGAGACGCACATCGGGAAAGGAGATTTCCATGAAGCTTGCAGAAATCCGGTGGGTGCACCGGCGAGGGCATGTTCCCTGACTCTTGAATTTCTCCGACCAATTCGCCGGGTCTTGAAAGACCTTGCGAACGAATTGCATGAAAGACAGGCGCAGCCCGGCGGATGATTCCATTCGGTCGGGACGGGATAACTTTGCAAATTTAGGAGCACATCATGATTAGGAACTGGATCCTTGGACTTGCGGCAGCAGGAATTACGTCGGCAGCCATGGCCGCAGTCGTAGTCAACGAAAACGGCACAGGATTTATTGGCAAGGGAGACGTGCAGACGGCCTTTGGCTGGAACAACAAAGAGCTGAATGAAAATGCGGGCGGCGTTTCATTCGAGACTTCAGTCACGGCCGAGCACACTTGGATTTGCGACAGAGATAACGGCCCCCAAACACAAGAGCGCGCGCGAGACACAACCACAACAGGCTTGATTTCTCATGTTACCCGCGATAACAAAAGGCAAATTACCGGCTTCACACTTACCGGGTTTAGCTCCTCCAATACTACCTCAACCGGTCCACAACTCGGGTCTTGCCCCACGGGCTGGACCGCAAGCGCTATCGAAACGACCACAGGGGCCACAGAAGTCATCGCCACCCATGGCACCACATCCGTAACACTCCAATAAAATCCCAAACGAGCCTCAAGGATTGCTGCTCACCGGCAGCAATCCGATAACCGCCTCATCGACATGTCAACCGCGAATAGATTATTATGCTGCGCCTATCATTTTTTGCTGCATTTGATGATTGTCAGCGTCGGAATCATTTATGCAGGAGGCGCAGATGCAAGGACCAACAATCCACCAACGGGGCAGGACCCAACCTTTACCATTGAAGTGCGCGATCAGAGCACTCAACAATATTTTATCGCTCGTCGGAATGCGGGCGGAGTGATCGACCTCAGATTCGGCGAACAAGGATATTTACATGTTCGCGACATGGTTCCGTTGAGCATAGTTATTGACGATAGAGGTTACCTGTACGTCGTGGGTAAAACGCAGGGAACTACACCACGGCCTGTCCTACAACGTCTTACACCAAATGGGCAACTCGACACCACTTGGGCAGACAACGGAAGGACGGATCCCATGGCTCTCCCGGCCAATGCTGCTGCCGAGCATGCACTCCCTCTGGGCAACGGCCGCGTCCTTGTGCTGGGCGAGCTTCAGGGCATGAATCGGCAGGCCGCATTGTGGATGGTTGATGCCTCCGGCCGTTTTGAACCAAGGTGGCTGCTATTGAGCGAACTTCCTTCTTCGCAAGCCTTGTCGCTGGCCCGTTTCGGCACAGATTCGGTGCTGGTTGGCTTGAGGGTCAGCCGCCGCGCTGGAGTGGCCCTTGAAGGACATGTACATACGCCCGTACTGTATGGTGCCGAGTTGCCGGAAGTCGTGGTGCGACAACCGATGCCCGAAGGCTGGAGTTCGTCTGCCGTGCTGGAGCACCGGGACGAAGGCTGGTTCTGGATAGATCCGGAGCAAAAGGAGGATGAGTCGAAGAAGCAGACCAACTCCGGAAAGAAGGCAACGCCCTCCAGCATCCGCGTGGTGGGCGTCGATGAAGCGGATATGACGCTCTGGACTTGGCAAAAAGGCCCCTCTAATTCTGCCCCCCCCGTTGAGACAGCGCCACCTTCCATTCCCCAGAGTCCTCCGCAGCAGGAAACGTTATCGGGCGGCGCAGCCTTCAATCCTTTCGCGACATCTGCTCCAAAAGTCCAAAACCCACCTCAATCGCCCTCTCCGTCCTCAGGATGGCAACCCTTGACGATCCTAGGCTTTCTGCTGGCGTTGCTCGGCATCCCGACGATCTTCCGGCTTTTTCGCTCCCCCGATCGCTGAAGTGTAAGGAAACTTTGATAAACCGGTTTTTGCGCCCTGGGGGGAGCTTCTAGAAACCGCCCCTGCGGCATGATGCGGGGATGAGCAGCAAGAAGACCA